>NZ_WYEW01000011.1:0-74897 GCF_015143665.1 Salegentibacter sp. BLCTC
ACTTCAGTAAGTGTAACCGATGGGGTGTATACTTTTACAAATGGTAATGGTGATGTAATTACGACTATCGATACCAATGCAAGTGCTTCCGGTTATGACAATACCAATTCAGGTTTAACCTCTACTAATGTACAGGATGCTTTAGATGAAATTCAGTCTAACCTGGATAATACTACCGATGTTTTAGTTGATAATGGCAACGGCACCTATACGCATACCGCTGTAGACGGTACGGAGGTGATTATTGATGCCAATACTACTTCAGTAAGTGTAACCGATGGAGTTTATACTTTTACTGATGCTTCTGGGAATACTATTACAACTATCGATACCAATGCAAGTGCAGTTTCCTTCGATAATACGACCAATATATTGACAGCAACAAATGTTCAGACTGCAATTGAGGAGTTGTTGGCCACAGTAAATACCAGTGAAGGAGATTTAAGTCTTGATGGAGGTCTGGAGTTTATAAGCGGGACAGACGGACTTTCGAAATTGTTGGCAGATGCCGGAATACAAGTAGCAGATGCTGGGATTTCTACAGCTAAACTAGCCGATGGAGCGGTTACTACAAATAAAATACAAGGCGTAGGTAATGATCAAATAATGGCTACCGATGCTACAGGAAATGTAACCTGGATAGATAAATCTGGAGTGGGTGAAATCCTGGAAGCCAAAAATGGATTGACGAAATCTGCCTTAGATATTAAATTAGGAGGAGCTTTAATTGAGCCTACAAGCATTACGACCGATGCAACAAACACATTGGCAGTAGCAGGCTTGCAACCGGGTACTGCTAACGATCAATTGGTAGTTGCAGAAGCTGATGGTACTTTAAGGCAAGTGAAGTCTGCAATGCCAAAGTTTTTCTATATGCCAAGTGTAGTTTTTGATACTTCGACTCAAGGTACAAGCTTTACACGTAATCTACACCAGGAATATGTGAATCAATTTGGCTCGCCAATGGTTAGCAGTGCAGGTGCTTCAGCAGCAATCCCAACTTTACCGGCTAACGAGTTGGAATATCATATTACTTATTACGATACTACTGTGTTTGCAAATGTAAGTGTAGATGGCAATGGTGTACTAACTTATGATATTATAAGCTCTACAAACAGTGCAGCATCCTTTATGAACATTGTATTTGTGGTGAAATAGTAGTACAAGATAGAGCCTACAAGGTTTTTGGAAGCCTTGTAGGTTTGTTTGAAACCAGAAATTTAAAGTCAAATTTTAAAATTAACAATTTGAAAAACATAATACATATACTAATTACTGGTATTGTTTTTTTGCTCGCCACTTTTAAGGTTTCAGCACAGTTTACCATTACAGATGACTTTAAGGGCAGTGGTTCCCCCGATGTCATCCTGGGTGATGAAGCTTATCTAACATCAGGTGTGTCTGACCCTGTAAATGCTGGTTGGTTGCGTTTAACGGAAGCTTCGGAAAGCCAAAAAGGTTATGCCTATGTCAATAAATCCTTTCCGTCAACTTTGGGTGTGTTGGTGGATTTTGAATTTACAATGTGGCGAGACCAGGATGATAATACCTATAATGGAGCAGATGGGTTTAGTGTCTTTTTATTCGACGCCAATTACGGCCCTGGAAATTTTGCTTTAGGTGCCTATGGAAGTTCTTTGGGATATGCAAACAATACTGCTACCAACCCTAGAACTCCTGGTCTTACTGGAGGTTATGTGGGCATTGGTTTTGATGCTTATGGAAACTATGTAAGAAATTCTGAAGGAAAAAACGGAGGGTCATCACAGCTGAGTCCCAATTCTGTAGCACTTAGAGGGCCAACTACTTCTGCGAATCCAGATGATCCTAACACTAATAAATATTTAGATGGAGTAACAATTTTAGGTAATGGCAATATTGTCGATGCTCTTAATGAGCAAGGAAATGCTCAAGATGATGTAGTTGACTATAATACTACGGTAGGCTCTCGACCAAGCTATGCCAACTTTTATCGTCGAATTCAAGTTGAAATAACTCCTACTGGAAATAGTACTTATAACATTACCGTACGCTGGGCAACAACTCAAGGAGATGTTTTTACAGAATTGATTAATTATACTACTTCAGATATTCCACCAGAGTTATTAAAATTGGGCTTCGCAGCTTCTACTGGCGGTGGGTTCAACTATCACGAAATTCGAAACCTTTTGGTTACAACCCCAGGGAATTTGAGGGTGAATAAATTGGCAGATAAGAATGTGTTGCGTTCTGTTGCCGGTTCGGGTAATGAGAATGAAATTACCTATATAATAGAGGTGAACAATGATACCCCAGCAGCAATTTCAAATATTGATATAGAAGACCAACTTACTGATGGGGAAGGAAATCCTATTCCCAACGGGATGCTTAATATTACAGACATTAGCCATAATGGTTTCACCAATGCTAATTTACCTACACCTACTCCTGGAGCACCTATAACTTCCGGGAATTTTAATGGAACCGTAGGTTTGCCGGCAAACAGCACCGGAACTATTACGGTAAAAGCCATTTTGAACGAAATTCCCACTGGGAACTTACTACAAAACACGGTCAATATTGGTAATAATGAAGTTACCGATCCCGATTTGGGTAATAATACTTCTACTGTAAACACCCCTGTTATAGCAGAGGGTGTGGACTTAACCATCAAAAAAGATACCGATCAGCAGTGTTTGGATGCCACCAATGGTAATGATTTTATTATAAGGGTTTCTAACTTAGGAACGGAAGATTTGAACTACAGTAGTACCAACGATGTGGTAGTGACTGATGAAATACCGGCAGGTGCAACACTTACCAATAACAGTACCGGTTGGACGCATAGTAGTAATGGTAATATTCATACATTTACTTTAAATGGTACTGGTACTTTAGGCTCAGGAAGGTCTGCACCGCCAATTATGTTTACCATAGATGGGGTTTCTTCCGGTTATACCAATACAGCACAAGTAGAATTTAATGGTTCAGGGAGTAATATAGAGCCTCCAGAAAACCTTGGGAACAATAGTTCTTCAATAAATATAGCCTCACAGCCTAATGCTCCTAGTGTGCCGGAAGCCGGTTATATTGAAGTTTGTCAGGGGGAAACCATTCCAACAAGTAATATTGCTGATCCCGGATATACCCTTACCTGGTATCTGAACGAAGGAGGTTCACCAATAATTCCTGATACCTCCACACCGGGTTACAATACCTATTATTTAAGTCAGAGCGAAGGGGGTTGTGAAAGTGAATTAACCGAAATATTGGTCCTGGTTAAAGATGCTTCTCTTCCCGAAAGTATGGGGGGATGTGATACGGGATGGTGCGTGGAAGATGTTGAAGGGGAAAGTTTTAGTTTATCGGATGGAGAATCGGTAACTTTTAATCAACCAGCTACTAATTATGGTTTCCAGTTTGATATTTATACTCTAGACAATTCATTTAACCTGGAGATTAACGATACCAAATTGGCTGTAAACGAACTTGAGTTTCAATCGGAAAACACAAACGGAATCAACGTTCGTTTTGCCGATGGTGATGAATTTGAAACGGACACAGAAGGAGATATATGGCAAATGACAGGAAGTGCATCAGCCCCTCTTATACGGGTGGTTATAGGTCCTACTGGCTCGGTAGCCCTCTATGCAAGTAAAGTTTCGGGAGGGCCGTTGTTTCCTTTGGTTTTAATCAATGATAACGAATTTAATAATATTCCATGGAACTCCACAGGTACAAATACGATTACTGGAACACAAAACGTAGTGGGAGCTACTACTATGACGGGCTATGGTAGTGGGAAAAATAAGACATCCTGTTTAATAATCACCAATCCTATGTTGCCTTCAAAAGCAAGAAACTAATGAATATTCTAAAGCACATATGTATGGCTAAGGGTTTTTATGAATATCGGAAGAATATCTCTCTCTTAAGTAAGGTAAGAGATACCACATTTTTAATATCTGGAATAGCCGATTTTATATACATAGGCAATATGCTGCCCGTGGTAATAAAAAAACAACCTAGATATATCTATTGCTCCTGTTCTCTATAAATTATGAATATAAATGTAGAGATCAACCCGCCTGGACTTAGAATGAAGCTAATGGGGACCGGAGCTTTTGGATGCTGAATGTTTTTTCAAACAATGAAAAATAGAATAGCAAAAAATAAAGAATTTGAATATCTAATGTGCCTGGTATCAATGGCAGGCATATTTTTAATATTAATCTACCTTAAATTATGCGCTTATTAATACTTATAATACTTGTCTTTCCTTTGGCGGTTATTGCTCAAACAAGCAACAAAGGAACACTCTACGTAAGTGAGGGTACTGAGTTTTCAACAGTAGAGCGTTTTAACAACTTAGAATATGCTGAGTTTTATAACGATGGCGAATCATTTATCTACAGTCATTTTAACAATGATGGTGTTGTAGATTTTTATGGTGAAACCGGTACAACCCGGTTTACCGGGAATAATCTGCAGCAAATTTCTGGAGGGGAAGCAAGTTACTTTTACAATGTCATTTTTGAGAATAACAGTGAGGCTGCTCCCTTCCAATTATCTGGCGATATACACATAGCCGGGGAGTCCAATTTTTTTCAGGGGGTTGTAGATAATGATAATTACGGTGGAAGCTTCACTTTTGGCGAAACTGCAGGCCATACCAATACCTCTAATGCCAGTCATGTAGATGGTCATGTAATTCATTATGGAACCGAAGATTTTAAGTTTCCAATTGGGGATGGAGGCTTTTACCGGTTTGCAGGTACAGCCGAAATGGAAAACACCAACAGTATTGTAGAAGCTAAATACTACCTGGAGAATAGCGATGCTTTATATCCACACGATTTACGTTCAGAATTCGTGGAAATAATTAATAAGAACGAGTATTGGGCTATAGAGAATATTGGCGATTCAGAAGAAACATTCATCAGTCTTTCGTGGAACGATGAAACCACGCCTTCAGAGATTCTGGCCACACCCCGGGAAGAAGCAATTCATATTGTAAGATGGGATGAAATGGAGAATAGATGGGTAGATGAAGGAGGAATAGTTAATAATGCCAATCAAACTGTTTCTACCATGGTAGATAAATTTGGCGTTTTTACCCTGGCAAGAATCAATGAAGTAAGTGTAATTCCGTGTCAAATTGCAGTTTATAATGCAGTTACTCCAAATGGCGATGGAGTTAACGATTATTTCTCTATAACCTCTGGAGCTTCTAATACATGTACAGAGAATATTACAGTAGAAGTTTATAACAGATGGGGTGTGAAGGTTTTTGAAACTGATAATTATGGGGAACAGGGAGATTTGTTTGATGGCTACTCCCGCGGAAGACTTAATGTTAATGGAAATGAACAATTGCCTTCAGGTACTTATTTCTACATACTCAAATTTGATTATTCAGTAGGGAACCAAGAAATAGACACCTTTAAAAAGGCAGGTTATTTATACCTAAATGCTAATTAATTAATGGATATCCCGGGAGAAGTTTCCGGGAGATTGGCCAGGAAATTATTTGTGGTTTCGAGGCAGGCTTCGAAACAATTAAACCTCAATTATCGAGTAAAAAAAATAGAATGGGAATAAATATTAAAAGAATACTTTTTTTCTTACTGTGTAGTATTGTTGTTTGCCTCCAGGAGGTAAATGCCCAGCAAGATTCTCAATATAGCCAGTATATGTATAATACGGTTAGTATTAATCCGGGTTATGCAGGTAGCAGGGGTATGTTGAGTACATTTGGGATGTACCGTAACCAATGGGTAGGGCTTGAAGGAGCTCCTGAAACTCTTAACTTTTCTGTTAATTCCCCAATTGGAATTAAACGAGTAGGGGTAGGGCTAAGTTTTATTAGTGATCGTATTGGGCCTTCTTCGGAAGATATTCTAACCGCCGATTTCTCTTATTCAATTCCCGTTTTTAATCCGGAAACAAAACTTTCTTTCGGCTTAAAAGCAGGTATCAATATGTTTAGCCTTGATGTTAACAAATTGGATATCGAAAATCCAAACGACGTGAACCTTATAAATAGAAACCTTACTTCTCCGGTAGTAGGAATTGGTTTTTACCTACACTCAAAGAAGTGGTATTTTGGAGTTTCAACCCCAAATATGCTTGAAACCGAGCATTATGATGAAATCGCTGTTTCAACAGCTACAGAGAAATTACATTTTTATGCCATTGGAGGCTATGTTTTTAACTTAAATAAGGATTTAAAATTAAAACCTGCTTTTTTGGTTAAAGCGGTTTCAGGGGCGCCTTTGGCCGTAGATGTTTCAGCCAATTTCCAACTTTATAATCGTTTTAGCCTGGGAGCTTCCTACCGCTGGGATGCTGCTATAGGTGCTCTTGCCGGATTTAATGTTTCAGATAATATTATGATTGGTTATGCTTACGATTATGACACTACGCCTTTACAAAGGTATAACTCCGGCTCTCATGAGATCTTTCTAAGATTTGAATTAGGAACACGCGTGCGTAATAGTGTTAACCCAAGATTCTTTTAATTAGTTAATAGCCCACTTTATGATTAAGAATTTTCAATACCTGTATATATTTTTCTTTTTGTGTTCAACTTCCACGGTAATGGCCCAGGAGGCGAAACTGGATAAGGCTAATGAAGCTTTTAATGAATATGAATATATTAATGCCCGCGACATTTATTTGGAGGTTGCTGAAAAGGGGTTTGAGTCTGAAGAACTTTTTCAAAGACTGGGGGACTCTTATTATTTCAATGCAGCCTACGATGATGCCGTTAGCTGGTATGAAAGGTTGTTTGATTTTGAAGAAGATCAGGAAACATCCTATCTAAGGCGGTATGCCCAGGCTTTAAAAGCAACCGGGAATGATGAGAAAGCGAAGCATTATTATAATTTGTTTAAAAGTAAAAATGGCGGGACACAGTCTTCTAGCGTCGAACTTAGTGCTGAAGATTATTTAGAATTAATAGATAAGAATTCTGATAGGTATCGTATCAAAAAATTAAACAAAATTAATTCTGGTGGAATTGAGTTTGGGCATTTCTATCAGGATGGAGATTTAATCTATGCCTCTACCAGGGATACCGGGATTTTTGTAAAGAGAAAAAGTGCCTGGGACGGACTTAGCTTTCTTAATCTTTACTCGGTAGCGATTAACAAAGATTCGGTATTAAATAAGCCCAAAAAATTAAAAAGAGGTATTTCCGGGAAATTCCATGAATCTTCTGCAGTGATAAGTAAAGATGGCGAAACCATGTACTTCACAAAAAACAATGCAGATGCCAAAAATAAATCCGAGAGCAAATATTTAAAGATTTATAGAACAAGAAAAAAGGATGGCAAATGGCAGGAGCCCGAAGATTTGGCTATAAATAGTGATGCCTTTTCTACGGCGCATCCGGCACTGGATAGTGAGGAAAAATACCTTTATTTCTCATCTAATCGTCCCGGAGGTTTTGGCAATTCAGATTTATATAGGGTTGCAATCCTAAAAACAGGTGAGTTGGGAGAGCCCGAGAATTTAGGTGCAAAAATTAATACAGAAGGTAAAGAGACTTTTCCTTTTGTGTCTAAAAACAACGAGTTATATTTTTCATCTGACGGGCATTTCGGATTGGGAGGATTGGACGTTTTCTATATTAAGATAGAAAACCCCGGCTTTGGAGATTTATTGAATGTTGGGGAACCAATTAATTCTTATGCCGATGACTTTTCGTTTGGTGTTGATACCCAAACCAAAAACGGTTTCTTTAGTTCCAATCGTACAAATAATGGAGATTTTGCTTATGCTGATATCTATTTTCTTAAGGAAAACTCAGAAATAGTAAATTTCTATAAAGCTACTATTACAGGGCAGGTAAAGGAAGAAGGAACAATGAAGCCTATTCCCCATACTACCATCACCCTATATAAAGATGATGATAGTGTCTATAAATTGGTAGAAACCGATAGTGAAGGGAATTATAGTGTGGTAGCTAATTATTTTAATTCTTATAGGCTTCGTGCCGAAAAGGAAAACTTTGATGCCAGGGATCATATAAGTGAAAGAAAAAAAGAAGCACAAAAAATCGATTTTCAGTTGAAGCGTAACAGCTTAGCTTTAGTCCCGGGAACCGATATTAGCAAAGTGCTAAACATTAAGCATATTTTATTCGATTTTGATAAATGGGATATAAGAAAAGATGCCCGGGTAGAACTGGAGAAGCTTCTTGCCGTTATGCAAAAGTATCCAAAGTTAAAAATTGAGATTAGATCGCATACTGATAGTAGGGGCTCTGATGCCTATAATAAAAAGCTGTCTGAGAGAAGGGCGAAGTCTACCATGGAATATCTTATAGAAAACAATATTGATGCAAATAGGTTAAAGGCAAAAGGATATGGAGAAGAGAGGCTTTTAAATGAATGTAAAAACGGAGTGAACTGTAGTAAAGAAAAGCATCAGGAAAACCGCCGATCGGAATTTATTATACTCGAATAGGAAACGAGCCTTCCGGGTGTATAAATTAAGAAGCTTGGAAGGCTATTTAATAAGCTATTTATTGTCTGTATAAACTCTGACGAAATTCTATATTTATTTAAACCACAAATACTACTAAATCTTCATAAATAAGCTATAGCTTTGTGCCTGAAATGGGGTGCTTGCTTTAAGGCAGGCTGAGATGATACCCAGGGAGTTTTACTCGACATTTGAGATTAATTTTTTTCTCGAATCAAGATTCATTTTCTAAAATGTTTCTTTGGGCTTTGTCCCAGATGTATTATACTCTGAACCTGATCTGGATAATGCCAGCGAAGGGATTTTTCAATGCTGATATTGTATTTCTGCAATTTTAGTTATCTCACCACCTCATTTCATTGTAAAATTAAATTACCATGATAGAGGATTTCTTTACAAAAATTGTTTGGTTGCAAGCTTTGGGGACTACTTTTGGAGTGGTGCAGGTACTGTTGGCAAGAAAAAACAATATCCATAATTATTTATTCGGAATTGCCTCTATCCTAATAGGCCTCTATGTTCTTTACCAGTCAAAATTATATGCCGATATTCTTTTAAGCCTTTATTATTTGGTGATGAGTATCTATGGCTGGTTTTTTTGGAAATTTGGTCGCCAAAAGGAGGAAACCCCAATTTCTTACGCCAGTAAATTAGAATATGTAAAAGCCATAGGAATTGTTATAGGCTGTTTTAGCTTAATGAGTTATTGGCTGCGTTTTTATACCAATTCTGATGTTCCTTTTTGGGACGCCTGGGTGAGTGCATTTGCCTGGGCAGGCATGTGGCTCATGGCCAAAAGAAAAATGGAGAACTGGATTTTCCTGAATATTAGCAATATTATTTCTATCCCATTGCTTATTTATAAAGATTTATATGTGTATGCAGCATTAACAGTTTTCTTGTTTATTGTAGGAACTTCGGGCTATTTTAAATGGCGAAAAATTGTTAAAACCAAGCAGGCGCAATTAGCAGCATAATAAACAACCCTATAATTTGCAATCCATTTTAAAGAATATGAATTTAATTTTCTAAATTTTTGTTTCATGATACAACCGCACCAAGAGCTTACCAAATTGTGTTTAGGGAAAGACATTTTTCCGGAAAAAGTTTTAAACTGGCTGGCCAAAGAGAATCTTTGGAACATTTGGGTACCCAAAAATTACGGAGGACTTGAACTTTTGCTTTCTGAAGGACTTTCCAGGCTTCAGGAACTGGCAAGAATTGATGGTAGCCTGGGTTGGACACTTACACTTTGTAGTGGTGCCAATTATTTTATTGGAAACCTAAAACCGCAAGCGGCAGGCGAAATATTTCAAGGTTCTAAAGCTCCTGTTTTAGGAGGTAGCGGAGGTGTTTTTGGCAAAGCTGTAAAAATTGGGGATATGTATAAAGTATCTGGTACCTGGCGTTATGCTACCGGTGCAGAGTACCTAAGCCATTTTACTTTAAATGCCGAAATTCACGAACATGGTAAAGCTGTAAAGAATGAGGATGGTTCACCAAAAGTTCTGTCTTTTGTGATTCCCCGGGAAAAAGTTAGCATAGTGAAAGATTGGAATAGTATGGGTTTAAAAGCTTCAAGCACTCACTCCTTTATCGTTGAGGATGTTTTGGTCTCTAAGCGGTTCAGTTTTATCTATAATGAGTTTCACCAGCCGCAGGATATTTTTAAAATTCCTTTTTCGGTATTTGCCGACCTAACACTTTGGGTGAATTATATTGGTATGGCAGAACATTTCCTGGCTGAAGCACATAAAATTAAAATGAATAAAAGCCTGGAGTCTTTGGCCAATATACTCTCTGTATCTAATTCAAAAGTTGCCGGGTTTGCAAAAACAATAGAGTCTAATATTAGATGTGAGGTGGAGATTCATCAAAAATATAGGGAAGAAGTACATATTTCGGCGTCAGATTCGGTAAAAAACCTGTCAAAAAGTATAATTGAAATATATCCCTATTTGGGAGTTAAAGCAAGTAGGAATAACGAGCCTTTAAATCAGGTGTTTTGCGATTATTTTACCGCCACACAACACCATATTTTTACCAGGTAAGCTCAGAGTTTTGTCCTGGGGTAATTTGCTTGAAATTCAACTTAACACTCACTTAAAAATCAGGTGCTAAGGTTTAATTTTTAATTAACCTATACCAGTTTGTTTGCGATTAATTTTGCTTAAAATAATAGTAAAAAAAATACTCATGAATTTAAGTGAAAAAAACAATTTAGCGTTAGATACCTTGAAATTTCCGGTTAATTATGACCATAGAAATCAAACTATTTGGGATGCCAAGGGAATGATGGTTTGCGATATTCGCGGATGGGGAAAGATTCAGTTTATGAGCAAATCTGAAGACCGTCAGGATGCCATAGGAGAATTAATAGCCAACTTACTCAATAAATACCATAGAAATATAAATGCAAAAATAGACGAGGAGCTTTTTAGAATGTTGGCTTCTTAATCTCAGGATTTTTAATTTTTCAGTAGAGTTTCAAGGAAATTTAACTCCTTGAAATTCAATGAACTTTTTAAAGCTTGTGAAAATCGTTGATGATTACCAATTTTGTTGTTATCAGCGGTAAGCCTGCTAATCTATTTATTTCTTTAAATGATACTGTGCCTAAACAATAAAAGCTTCGAGTCGTTTGGCAATAATAAAGAACAACTTCAGTATATTCAGCATCACAAGAACAGCTATTTTAGCTATAAAAAATGAACTTAAAGAATAATTAATAATCTTAGGTTCTTAAATTCCCTTCAAATCCATAGAAGCACTAAGCTGCTTTGGTTATGGTTTTTCTCCCGGTCACTTCTTGCTTTAATCTAAAAACAGTATCTTTTTCGTAAGCCATAAAATAATAGATTACAAAGAACAAGAAATACATAATCATTGATTTTTGCCTTAGGATGATTCCTAAATTAGACATTACAAAGGTCATGGCGAATGAGCTGGTGAAAAACAGGATTAAGCTCAATTTTACGTTTGCCGGAGCGGTTTTTAGAAACCCAAAGAAACTCTTTTTAAATAGTTTACCAAACAATATCAAATAGATTAAATTCTCTATTGATACAATTATGCCAAGAATTCCCGGCGCATCAAAAAATAGGGGCCTAAACCAGAAGGTAAAGAATTTTTCTACTATTGAGTATTCGGTCATGGGTACGCCCGAAGTGGCATTGTCTAAATCTTTTGCCCTATTTTCGGTAAAAGAAAGAAAATCGGCGATTAAGTTTTGAGAATTTCCAAGGTTCATTACCCCAAGAATTTGTTTGTGGAATAGCAGTAAAACACCGGTAATTGCTCCTACAAAAATGGCTTTTTGTTTTAAGCTGATTTGATTTTTATTTAAAAAAATACTTAACATTCCTGCTCCGGCTAATAATAGGAACATATGTGGCCTAATAGCAAAGACCAATAGCGACCCCAAACTTAGACTAAAAAATCTTGTTTTTGGTTCTTTAAGTGCATAAGCAAATAACATTAAACCCAGAAAAATAGGTGCTCCCTTACCTAAAGAAGCTGTCCAGAAATGCATGTTGGGCAGAAACAGAATAAGCGTGAGAAAATCTATTCTTTTAAACAATTTTATATTTAAAGTAATATTTTCTTTAAAAAACAGGTATGCGTAAACAAAGCCCAGAAAACCAATCCAGCTAAATAGTAGCATCATCATCTCATAGCTAAATCCGAAGAAATTTATAAAAGGATAGGATAGAAAATCTATAAAAGATGTTCCGGTATCCAGAAAGCCGCCCCAGGTTTTGCCTTCTGTGCCGGGCACACGAAAATACCTTTTAGAATCTGAAGGATTAAAAAAGGCATAACTATAGTAAATTCCGGCAAAGACTAAGTGATAAAAGAAAAGCTTGTTCATTAATCCTGTAGAGAAAAACTCGTGCTTTCTGTTTAGCTTTTTAAAAATTTCCTGATTTAAAAGATGCAAAAATGGGATTAGCATTAATGCTTGAAGTAGGTTAAGTATCAAATTGGTTTCTGGGGCCATGATAAAACTGTTTATCTTCTTGAAACCAATATTCTTACCTAAATACTCAAATTAAGATAGCTTTAAGCTTTGTGTTAATAATTAACTGAATTTTAGGTGTTTGTGCTTAATTATATTTAGATGTGCTATTGTTCTAATTTTAGAACCTGTTGTTTTCTACATTTTTATTTCCACAGGTTTGTGGAAATAAGGAATATGTTTTTAGAATTTGAACCCAAAAGTAAAGGTTAACCTTCCTCCATCATCACCATAATAATAACCGGTATTCGCGGTAAATGCGTTAAAGCCATTAATCCAGATAGAGCCTCCATAGTTGTTTCGCCATTTATCTGAATTTGAACTTTCGGTCCAAACCCTACCGTAATCAAAACCTGCGCTTACACCAATTTGCAATGGAATAAAATTAGTCTTAAATCGGCTTACACCAACTCTAAGATCGGTAGAGTGGTAGAAAGATTGTTTTCCGTTAAAACGTTCCCAGCGATAGGCTCTAAGATTATTGTTTCCGCCCAAAATTGCAGCATCATAATATTCGTAATCATTTCCAATAATTACTTTTCCGCCAATTTTGGTGGCCAATACGGCAATACCGCTTTCGTGCAGGGGGTAATCAATAGCTAAAGACGGACTTATATAAGCAAATTCGTTATTATGTTCATCAATATTGGTTTTATAACCTGTAGTAAGATCAGCTTCAAATCCGCGGGAAGGATATGCCGGGTTATCCCTGTTTTCATAACGATAGTTTAATTCAGCACCGGCATAAAGTTGCTGATTAAAAAGATCGTTTTCTTTAGAAAAAGCGTCGGCAATAAAACGTTCTTCGTCATAAGACACTTCTTTAGATTGCAGCATTGGTTTAAAATAAAAGCTTCCACCAAATTTTCCACGCCATATAAGCGATGGGGCAAATTCCCATTGTTCAATTCTCACCCTGTTATAATCGCGTCCAAAGCGGTCTCGCATATTTTGCGATTCTATACCTTTTCCAAAATAGTTTAATGCGAAATTAGGACTGGTATAGCGTGCCTCTATTCCCAGGTTCCAGTTGTAAAAAATATGTGCAAACTCTCCTTTATAGCCTATTTCAAAACCCCTGGTTGCAAAATAATAGGAAGCATCAAAACTATGTTCTGTATTAAAGGGATTATTGGTTAGCCCATAGGTGGTGTAGGTGTTTTTTAAGCCTAAAGAAAGTCCCTCATCACCATTATAGTCTATTTGCGGCAAAATTTTATTTTCAGTCTTTAACCGCTTGTCGGGATTGTATGTGTTGATCTCGTAATCATCTACCAGCCATTTTTTAGATTTTGGATTTTTTATGGTGTTTTCCTTGCTTTTATGATCGTAGAGTTTAACTTTTTTGGTGTTCTTAAAATCGTAAATGTCATTTTCTTCCCCACCAATAACATTGATTCTAATTGGGTTTTCTTCATCACCGGTAACTTTAAAAGTATCTTCTCCATCAAGGCCGTAGATCCAAATCTCATCGGTAGCTTCAGAATTATAAGATTTACTGAAGACTTTTTTTCCGTCTTCATTAATCATCTCTATCGCAGTAATACCGTTTTCTTTTCTTTCAATATGAAATATGTCATCTTCCTCGGTTCCTGTTAATACCTGGAATTCCTGGAGGTAGTTGTAATACCGCTTAGCAATATCGCCTAAATTATCTCTCCTGGCCTTAAGCTGTGCTTTAATGTCTTTAATCGTTTCATCCTGAACTGCTTCGGGTAAAGCTTCAAAAGCAGTTTCTATTTCTTCGTTGGTAAGCCGGGATTGAATAAAGTTCACCTGCTCCTGCCAATCTTCCCAATCTAAAGTTTTCAATAGTCGCTGGTCTAAAGGATATCCAGAAAGGTTAAACCATTTTACATTATCTACATTCTCATCGTAGGTTTCCATTTTGCGTACTATTGGCAGACCCAATTTTACCAGGTCTGGAATAAAACCATCGTAATTAGGAAATGCAAAGTCCCTATCTCTGGGAATTGGTTTATAAAGCTTAATGCCATTGGGTTGTGTATACAGGCCCCATCGCCATTGGTCGTAATGTCTATCCCAGTCACCAATTAACATATCTACCAACCTATTTTTTATAAATGCATCTTCATCTGCCTGCATATTTTTAGACTCTTTTAACTCTGCCAGAAGATCTCGGGTACTAATAATATCTTCAGGAGAGCCAAATTTTTTAAAGCCTTTGTTTTCATCGCCCACGTGGGCTTCAAACATATACAATTCGTCTCCATAATCGTCGTTATTTAGCCCCAGTGCTTTTTGCTTTGGGATATAGAATATTTGAGGTTTTCCGGCATTTATTTCAAGTAAATCATTAATATGCTTTAAAGAGTATCGTGCATAAGGGTGTGCTGTGGTAAAAAGATCTTGCGCATAGCGCTGCGCCACCGTATTATCTATATAATCTTTAATATAGTGATCTTTTATAGCAGCCGATTGCAAAAAGCGGGTAGCACTTTTTTTAAGCGCGCGAATGGTAAATTCGTTTTTATCATCGGCTATAAAACGCAGAGATCTAGACTGCATGCCGCCGCCCTCTTTTGAAGGCTCAAGATTTCCATCCAGGGTGTCAAGAAACAGTACGGGAGCCTTAATTTTCTTGCTGTAAACTTCCCGGTAAAAATCCCCAAAAAGAGATTTGTAAAGCCCAGATTTATCGGTTTCTTCCCTGGTGTAAATAGAAGCACTTATGCTATCCCCAATTTCCTCTTTGGTCTTAAAGTTAATTTCATTCCAGTTGGGTTCGTCGCTTTTAATAATTTTGCTGAAAATAGGGTTTTCTGTATCTTCTATGGAAAAGAATTCAACTAGGGTTTCGTTGTTTTTATAGAGTTTTAATTTTGCATATCCGGGCTTAGTTGTTCCGAAGTGTTCATTTTCCTTTCTAATACTAAGCTTTTTAGGTTTTCCAATGCTTCCACTTATAATTTGTGGAATACCATCATCTTCTAGATATTGAAGGTTTTCATCTTTCCCGGAAACAAAAATCACATTATCAAACTGGCTAGCAAGGGTTTCTAATCTTCCCCGTAAATAACTATGCGCATCGTTTTGATAATCTTGTGGCGTAAAACCACCAATTTTTTCGGCAAAAGATTTTTTTGAATTACTCATTACAGGATGCTGCATAGAAACTATAATTGTTTTTCCATGAGCATCTTTAATATCATCTTTAAACTCGGCAAAAAAGCGTTCTCTGGTTTTAATATCACATTTTGTGTTCATATTAGGATGTTCGTTCCAGTTTTCCAGGTACCATTGTGTATCTACTGTTACAAGAACTACTTTGGGTGCAATTTTTTCACTTTCAATAGGGCAGCCGTCATCTGGCCAAACTTCTACATTAGATTGGTTATCCTGAAGAAAAGACTCTAAATCGTCTATGGCATCCTGGCCTTGTTTGGTCCATTCATTTTGCCCGGGAGTAAAAACCACGGTGCCATTAAATTCTTGAACCCTATTTAATAACTGTTGCTTTAGAAATTGCTTTTGAGCTTTACGTTTAGCATCGTTTTTTTGAAATCCTTTGGGCGGAAGAAAATTCCCGGGAACTAAAAGTGTTGCTTCTTTGTCTTTTTTTGAAGCTCTTATAATTGCTTTGAGTATTTTTTGGGCCTCATCGGTAAGATTATTGCCCAGGTTTGCTGTAACATAAAAAGTATGCTCTAAAGATTTAGGTTCTTCTTTATTGGGAGTAACCTGAGCATTTGCTGTTATTCCTAAAAACGAAAAAAATAGTAATAATTTAAAAATTGTATTGTAATTCCCCATAAATGCGTAAAACGAAAATTATTGTTATAGAATCACAAATTTTTAGAAAAAATGCAACTTAACAATAGTTTTTAACGCATTATAACACTTGGTGTTAGCAAGTCTTTAACGTAAATGTTGTCCACTTAATTTAAATTTCTTTTCTCAATAAAGAAGCGTTTTAATAAAGTAGAAGCTTCTGTTGCTAGGATTCCCGATTTTACCTGGGTTTTAGGATGAAGTTTTACGCCGTTTTTGCGATAACCGCGTTGCTTGTCTTCTGCAGCGAAAATAAGTTTTGAAATCTGACTCCAATACAAAGCACCCGCACACATTTGGCAGGGTTCCAAACTAACATACATACTGCAATCTTTTAGATATTTTCCACCAAGAAAACTAGCGGCAGCTGTTATGGCTTGCATTTCGGCATGGGCAGTAACATCGTTAAGGGTTTCGGTTAGATTGTGACCGCGTGCAATAATTTTATTGTTGATAACTACAACAACGCCCACAGGAATCTCGCCTTTTTCAAAAGCTTTTTCAGCTTCCTCCAGGGCTTTTCGCATAAAATATTCGTCGTTGTAGGGTTGTAACATCTTACTTTTATATTTCTTTGGAAAGATAAAATTATAAAATTAGCTTCTGAAGAAAACCTTATGAGAAATATATTTTCAAAGCTTAACTTTGCTTACTATGAATACCAATATTTTAGAAGATATATTTACTCCCGAAGACTTAAGGCAACTTCCGGCAGAAAGACTGCAGGAAGTTTCAGCTGCGCTTCGCAAGTTTATTATAGACATTGTAGCCACAAAAGAAGGGCATCTTGGCGCCAGCCTTGGGGTGGTAGAATTAACTATTGCGCTACATTATGCCTTTAATACCCCTAAAGATCTTTTAGTTTGGGATGTAGGTCACCAGGCTTATGGTCATAAAATTTTAACGGGTAGACGACTGCAATTTCATACAAACAGAAGGCTTAATGGCATTAGTGGATTTCCAAAGCGGGAAGAAAGTGAGTACGATACTTTTGGGGTAGGGCATTCCTCAACCGCAATTTCTGCAGCGCTTGGGATGGCAATTGCTTCCAATTTAAAAGGAGACTTAGATAAACACCATATAGCGGTAGTGGGAGATGCTTCTATTGCAAGTGGGATGGCTTTTGAAGGATTGAACCATGCCGGAGTGACCAAAGCCAATTTATTGGTTATTCTTAATGATAATGCTATTGGTATAGATCCCAGTGTGGGAGCTTTAAAGCAATATTTAACCAAAGCAAGGGTAGGCTATAAGCCAAAGCAAAGCAATATTATAGAAGCTTTAAATTTTAAATACTTCGGACCCGTAGATGGGCATGACATTGGTGGATTATTAGAAGTTTTTGAACAAATGAAGCAAATTAGAGGGCCAAAGTTTCTTCATGTAATTACCACTAAAGGTAAAGGTTTAAAGAGAGCAGAAGAAGACCAGGTAAAGTATCACGCCCCGGGAAAATTTAAGCCCGAGACCGGAGAGCTTTTAACTTACGATACGGCCGGACTGCCGCTAAAATACCAGGATGTTTTTGGTCTTACTCTAGTGGAATTAGCCAAAAAAAATGAGAAAATTATAGGAATTACCCCTGCAATGCCCACGGGAAGCTCCCTTAAATTTATGATGCAGGCTTTTCCCGAAAGGGCTTTCGATGTTGGTATAGCCGAACAGCATGCAGTTACACTTTCTGCAGGAATGGCTACCCAGGACTTCGTGGTTTTTTGTGCTATTTATTCAACTTTCCTGCAACGCGCCTACGATCAGGTAATTCACGATGTAGCATTGCAAAAATTGCCTGTTATTTTTTGCCTGGATAGGGCAGGACTGGTTGGAGAAGATGGTGCTACCCACCACGGTGTTTTTGATATTGCTTATTTAAGATGTATACCAAATCTTATTATTGCTACCCCTAGCAATGAAACAGAACTTAGAAATTTGCTTTATACCGCTCAACTTGGTATAGAGTTACCTTTAGCCATAAGATATCCTCGTGGAAGAGGGATTCAAAAAGTTTGGGAGACTCCTTTTGAAGAGGTAGCAATTGGGAAAGCAAATTGTTTGCAGGAAGGTGATGATCTTGTTGTTTTGAGTATTGGGAATATGGTTTATAATGCCAATAAGGCGATAGAAAAGATAGAAAACAAAAGCATTGGTCATTACGATATGCGTTTTGTAAAACCTTTAGACGAAGAAGTACTGCATACTATATTTAAAAAGTATAAATATGTTGTTACGATAGAAGATGGGGTAGTGACGGGTGGCTTTGGTTCTGCAGTGACAGAATTTGCCGCAAAACACGATTATAAAGCTAAAATTAGAAGTTTAGGTGTGCCAGATGAGTTTATCCAACAAGGAAAAATAAAGGAGTTACAAGAAATAGCAAAAATTAACGTTGAATATATTGAGGAAGTGATAGTCTCTCTTCTTCAAAATCTTTAATTTTGCAATTCCGAAAAAATCTAAATTAACTAATGAAAATCAAAGTCTTATGTCTCCTGGCTTGCTTAATACATCTAAATTCAACCGCAAAAAATCTAAATTCCTATAATTACCCTCATTATTATAAGGATACGGTAAAACCTTCAGATTCTATTAAAGTAGAGCCGCCCGAGAAAAAGGTGGACTCTGTGGTTGTTACATTTTGGACACAGAAAAATGAAGTTGGGGTTAACCTTAGCGAAGTGGCCTTTGTAAATTGGAATGCCGGTGGAAATAATTCAGTCTCGGCCCTTGTTTATGGTAACCTGGAGAGAAATTATAAAAAAGATGATCTTTATTGGCGCAATAAGATTGTGACACGTTACGGTATTAACTCTCAGGAAGGCCAGAAGCTTAGGAAAACCGAGGATGAACTGCGTTTAACTTCCTCTTTTGGATATAGAAGGGATTCTACCTCCAACTGGTTTTATTCAGCAAAACTCAATTTTAATACACAATTTACCAATGGATATAAGTACCCCGATACTAATAGCCCTATCTCGAAGTTTATGGCACCCGGTTATTTCTTTTTAGGTATTGGTACCGAATATTCTGATCCTATAGAAGATTTTAAAGTATATATTTCACCACTTACACAAAAATCAACTTTTGTTTTAGACCAAAGATTGGCAAACGAAGGTATGTTTGGTGTTACCGGCGCAGTTCGCGATACACTTGGTAATATTGTGGAAGAAGGAGAGAAAGTACGAACAGAAATAGGGTTTCTTGTTACCAGTGATTTTTCAAAACAAATCTTTGAGAATGTTGAGTTAGATAGTCAGTTGAGCTTGTATTCAGATTACCTGAATAAATTCGGAAATATTGATGTGGAATGGCAACTAAGGGTAGATTTAAAAGTAAACGATTTTATAAAAGCCAATGTGGGCTCCCACTTGCGATATGATGATGATGTGAAGTTTAAAGAAGATACAAACGGGGATGGTAAACTGGAAACTACCGGTCCCAGGGTGCAATTTAAGCAAATGTTAGGTGTAGGGCTCGTCTATGAATTTTAAAAATGCCGGCTGTCTAAGCCGGCATTTTTGTTAAAGATGGTAGCCGGTAAGCATAATTGTTTAACTTTTTTTAAGGTCCTATAGTTTTATGCCTTTATATTTTTCAAAAGAAGCCACGGTAAAGCCATCGGTTAATGAAGCGGTATGAGAACAAATTTCCAGCAAACGTTTATAAACAGACGAGTTTTCCTGTAAGCCATATAAGTTTGGTACAGATTTTAAAACCAGTTTATTAAAATTGGAATTATGCTGATCTTCTTCTGGAAGCAAGGCCTCGGTATAGGTGTCTAACAGGTGTGATAGCATTTTATAGCCTGCAATCTCTTTATTGATTACTTCTTCGCTTTGGTAAATTTTTTCAACACTAATTTTAATAATATCGTCTATTTGGGCTTCATATTTGCTCTTGTCCAGTAAGCTCTGATGAAAATTTCCGGCAAGAATGGCATCTTCGTTTTCCAGGAAAATTTCTACTGCCTCTGTAATAAGTCTATTAATGGCTAGTGCCCTTAAATAGCTAAGCCTATCGGCAGTATTGGTAAGGCTATTGTATTTGTTGGTGTTTATATTGTCTTTAACTAGTTTTATAAGATATTCAAGGGCATAATCTTCATCTATAAGGCCAAGGTTAATGCCGTCTTCAAAATCGATAATAGTATAACATATATCATCTGCTGCTTCCACTAAAAACGCAAGGGGATGTCTATAATAACTTATATCGTTATCTTTTCCTGTTTTTAAAAGGCCAAGCTCTACGGCTACTTCTTCAAAGATTTCCTTTTCGGTTTGAAAAAAGCCAAATTTTTTGTCGGCTATATTCGATGTGGGTTTGTGTGGCAGAGATTCTTTTGGGTATTTGATAAAAGCACCTAAAGTGGCATAAGATAGCCGAAGGCCACCATAGATTCCGGGTTTGTTTTGGGTTAGTATTTTAAAGCCATTGGCATTCCCTTCAAACTTAACCAGGTCCTGATATTCTTTGTTAGAGAGTTTAGTTTTAAAGCGTTTTCCGTTTCCGTGGCTAAAATACTCTCCAATTGCTTTTTCTCCCGAATGTCCAAAAGGCGGGTTTCCAATATCGTGAGCAAGAGCAGCCGCAGCTACAATGGCACCAAAATCGTTCATTTTATAAGCGTGTATGTTAGCCAGGTGTGGATGTTTTTCCAGGATTTTCTGGCCTGCCAGCCTACCTAAAGAACGTCCTACTACCGATACTTCTAAACTATGTGTTAGCCGGGTATGTACAAAATCGGTTTTAGAAAGAGGTATTACCTGGGTTTTGTCCTGTAGACTTCTAAAAGCCGAAGAGAAAATAATACGATCGTAATCTACTTCAAAGCCCAGTCGGGTTTCGTTTTGCTCTTTCCTTAGCCTTTTATTCGTGTCTCCAAAACGTTTTAGCGAGAGGAGTTGCTCCCAGTTCATCATAATTTTATCCTTAGTTAAAAGCTGAGTTTGAATTTAGTCCCAAAAATAGAAAAAGCCTTAAGATTACAAGCTAGTTCCTAATGAATTGCTGAAAGTAAATTTTAAAGAAAGACGCATGCGGTTTAGAGAGTAGTAGTTTCGGCAGCAGCTTTACTTAAAAAAGCTGAACCAGTACCACATTGGGGAATATGGTACTGGTTTCAGTTTTACTCGATCCTCGAGATTTAAAAGTTTCTGTTTTAACCAAAACTAAAATATATAATACCGTTTTCGTTAGTTATGGATAATTTTCTTAATCTGTTTTCTTTCTAAGATTATTATAATCTTTGTTTTTTTCTAAGTTTTTTGAAAGGTCTTGTGCTCTTTTTTTCAAAAGTTTTTCGTTGCTAAATGCCTTTTCGTTTAAACTTTTATTCACCATTAAATCTGTAAAAAGCCTATTGCTTTCATAATCCAGGTATTCGTCTAAAGCTTTTGTGGTAAGGCCAATTAAATTTAACGGAAGAAAATTATAAATAACTTCTTTTTCTATAGCCACAGCTTCCTCAATTATTTGGTGAACTTTTTCATCTGAAATATCTTCTAATAGATGATCTTTAAATAGGAGCGTTGCAAAATCGCGGTGAATAGCTTTATCGCGATAAATCACCTCATAGGTGTAACCTAAACCAGGCATTGATCCACAGTTTTTAATCCAAAAAAGGGCTGCAAAGCAACTATAGTTAAAAATACTTTTCACGGTAGCCAGTGCAACCAGTTTTTCGGCAAAAGACGAGCTGTTGGTCCATTTTTTAATCCATTTTTCTCTTGCCAGAGTAGCTGGAAATGCTTCAATTTCTTTAAAAACCAGGTCTTGTTCTGCTGCGCTTAAAAATGTGTTTAAAAAGATACCGTAAGATTCAGTATGTGTATTTTCCATTACTGTTTGAAGGTCCAGGAAAGACTTTACTTCCGGTAACTCTATATTTTTATTAAGACTAGCTATAATTTTTCCATTTAGTTTATGTTCTGAATGAAGAATTAGCCCAATTACCTTATGGAGGAGTGAACGCTTTTCTTCACTTAGGTTTTTCCAATCCTCCAAATCCTGATTGATATCTATCTTATCTGCGGTCCAGAAATTAGCCTCAATTGCCTTGTAAGCATCCCAAATATCGTTATGTTTTACAGGAAATATTATAAACCTGTCTTTATTGTCTCGAAGCCTGGGGTTCTGTTTATCCATAAAAACGATATTGTTAATGTATAAATGATAATTATTTAATAAATATCGATAATTATTAACAATATTTTATTGGTTTATTGTTTAATGTTTCCACAAAGTTTTCAACATAAAAAGTTTATAATTAGGGTGTTACGTCTATATTTTTTGCATTTTATCGATATTTTTGAAACTTATGAAGAAAACATTCCTTTTTATATACTAATAAAATTTCCCGGTACCGTGAAAGGGTATATTACCCCGAAGCTTACCTCGAGGTAGTTTGCTGAAAGGTCTGGATTTAATGCTCTAAGATGGCTACCAATTGAAAAGTCATTTAATTTCTGTTCAAAGCATGTCCAGATAGCTCCCGGAGTAGATAAAGATGTAATCTGTTGTATGTAGGGCTCTTTTTCTATATTAAAAACTCTCTTAGTCTTTATCCTCGCTTTTTAAAAAGTGTTTAAAATTTTCGTAAAACAATATCTATGGGACTTTTCCCCTTTCTAATTCCTTAATTTTATTTCAATAAATTATTTAAATTAAATATTAGCTCTGGAAGGGAAGTGAGGATATATTGATTATATATTGGCAAACCACTTCTCGAATTGCTGGCCAAAAATTGGTACGGCTTTGGTTTTATGGTTAATTGCATTAATAAGCCCCATTATCCATAAATACAATAGGAAAATAGAACCCAGAAAGCTTAATATCCATCCTAAAATTGGAATCATACCTATAATAAAAAGTCCGAGGCTAATTAATATCAATCCCAGAGATTGTTTTATATGAAAAGCTGCAAATTCATCTTTTTTCTCGTTGTTTAAAACAAAAGCTACTACCAGGCCAATTACGGTTAAATAAGCAATGATAGCTATGGTTTTAGGATCGAATGTACTTTTAGATTCGTTGGTGTGCGTGTTTGAATTTTCCATGATATTTATTAGTTAGGTGAGCCTAATGCGGCATAATCTTTTTTATTTATTGAAAAGGATTTTTTCTCCAAACCGGTACAACGCATATTGGCATTGCGATTAGAATTATTTTTATCTATCATTTGCATCTCCATCATCAAAGCATCGCCTTCTTCCAGCCAATCTGCATTCCAGCCTTTCGGAATATTACTTTTTTCATCACTATACATATTGGCGAAAGTTATAGGTGCCTCACGTGTAATATAGAATGTAAATTTATGTTCTTCGGTTTCGGCTTCATAGCCCTGGCATTCATATCCCATGATATTTTTAGTTCCAATTTTTTTAAGCTCTGTATCCTTATAAGGGTTGGAATCTTCCTGGGTATTGTTAAGGTCGCTTATTTTGGTGGCGGTAATAAAGTTATTTTCACCGGAAGAAAAATACATAATACTAAGTTGTTTGGTCATATCCATCACCATAAACATGTTTTCTACCTGGGGCATTCGTATACCAAAATATGGAGCATCTTCTTTTAAAAAGTACGTCATGTCCATGTTCCCTTCTTTGGTCTCCAAATATAATTGGTATTCCCAATTAAAATTATAAGCTTCCGGCACTTCGCTAATATCCACTCTATTGGCCCCCATGGGAATTGGGCTGTTTTTAAGTTGTGTGTCCCACATTTTATCTAGAGACTTATTAGCTTCGCGCGCAGCTTTGTTCGATATGTTTTCGGTTACCGCATGTTCCACTTTTTTTTCGACTTTTTCTTTTAATTTTTTGAGAAATTGAGCCTCCATCGTGGAAATACAGAATAGGAGTGCAAACCCCATTAAGATTGGTTTTTTCATAATGTTTGAGTTTTAAGATTATCAAATAAGCTGTAAGCCTAAAAATTAAACTATGGGGCAGAATTAATTAAAAATGTAGGGGATTGTTTAAATACCGATGTAAGGGTTAAATCAGTATTATAGGGTATGAAAATTGAAGGTTAAATATACAAATTAATTTAGAATATTAAAAAATATAATTCTGAAAGTCAGTTGCTTGAATTTGGTTGGGGTGAATTATAAATCTTTTGCAGCTTCTTCTAATTGGTTATACCAATCTTCACCAAATTTCCTTATAAGCGCGTCTTTGGTAAATTTATAAACAGGTACCTGAAGTTCGGCTCCAAGGCTGCAGGCATCATCGCAAATTTGCCATTTGTGGTAATTCACTGCTGAAAACTCTGAATATTCCTGAATTCTTATTGGATATAGATGGCAGGAAATAGGTTTTTTAAAGTCTATTTCACCCTGGTTGTAAGCTTCTTCAATAGCACAAAGCGCTGTACCTTTCTCATCAAAAGTTACATAGGCGCAATCGGCACCATTTATTAAAGGTGTTTCAATTTCATCAAGATCTGTGGTTATATAGGTGCCCTGTTCCTCTATGGCATCTATTCCCTTTTGGCGTAAGTATGGTTTTACTTTTGGGTATATTTCATCGAGAATTTCCCGCTCTTGAGGGGTTACCGGAGCCCCAGCATCGCCATCTACACAACAGGCTCCTTTACAGGCTGAAAGGTTACAAACAAAATCTTTGGTCAAGATTTCTTCCGAAACTATGGTTTTTCCTATTTGAAACATTTGGCAAATATAGCTCTATCGGTATTTTTACTGAAAAAAAACAGGCTTAATTTTAATAAAATTTTTACCTGCTAATTCCTTGATACTGTGTTTTTAAAAATTACTTTTGCGCAATATTTTTTAAAATGGTAGTTATGTGGGAATTACTAGATGTAAAACAGATTTTTACAGCCGGAATGATTCTTTTTGCGGTAATTGATATTATTGGAAATATCCCAATTATTATAGACCTGCGTAAAAAAGTTGGGCATATTCAAAGTGAAAAGGCTTCGGTTGTTGCAGGTATTATCATGATTGTGTTCTTATTTGTAGGGAAAGAGATTTTAAACCTTATTGGGATAGATGTAAATTCGTTTGCCGTGGCCGGCGCATTTATTCTATTTTTTCTAGCCCTTGAAATGATTTTGGGAATAACGCTTTATAAGGACGATGAGCCGGAAACAGCTTCTATTGTTCCGTTGGCATTCCCACTAATTGCGGGTGCGGGTACGCTTACTACCTTGGTATCGCTACAAGCAGAATATGAAGCGATAAATATTATTGTCGCTATCCTAATCAATATTATCTTTGTATATATGGTGCTAAAATCCTCTAATAGAATAGAGCGGGTTTTAGGAAGCCAGGGGATTAGTGTTATAAGAAAAGTATTTGGTGTAATTTTACTGGCTATTGCTGTAAAATTATTTGCCACTAACATTCAGAGTTTATTTACATGAAGTTATTTATTTATACCGTAATTTTTTTAGCTGTAGTTATTATGGGCTACAGTACAACCGCGTTAGATTTTGACGATCTCTTAAAGGGAGATAGTGGAACAGCTGTACTTGTAATAGTAGGAAGCCTTTGTCTTATTGTGCTTATGGGCATTTTGTTGACCTCAAGGAGTATTGCTGAAAAGCATAATTCGTAAGATGAAATTTGACACTATTATTATAGGCGGTGGTGCTGCAGGAATGTCTTGCGCGCTAATTTTGGGTTCAGCTATCCAAAAAGGTGTAGTTCCGGGTAGGCAAGTGGGAATAGTTATGCATCAAAAAGCCTCTCATCTAAACTCGGCTATGCTGAATAATGCTTTGGGTGTGGTTCCGGGAACTACAGGGAAGCAAATTATGGAAGAAGGTGTTGTTCATTTAAAGGAGCAATATCCCGATATTGAACAAATAGAGGGAGAAAAAGTTAAGGAAATTGTTACTTTAGACAAGGGTTTTAGGGTAGTTACCAATAAAAATAATTATCAAACTGAAATTGTAGTTGTAGCCACCGGTTATACCAGCCCGTTTAGAATTCAAGGATTGGAAAGTGAAGTGATACCGCATCAAAAAGCAAAGGTGTCCAAAAATCGTATTCAGCTTAAAAATAAAGATCATTTGGTAAAACCGGGTATTTATGTAGCAGGTAGCCTTGCCGGTTGGAGAAGTCAATTTGCTATAGCCTGTGGAAGTGGCGCAAGTGTAGCAACAGATATTTTAAGTTTATGGACGGGAGAGCAAACTAAGGTACACGATAAAATACTATAACATATAATATCCTGTAAACATAAGTGGTATAGAAAAAAGCATTAAAATTAGACACGTGTGGTGTACTCTTCTGTAGAGCAGGGCCAGTTTTAATTTATTTCTAAATTCTTTATCGTCTGTAATTTGTATTTGACTTTTTATACAACTTATTGAAACATTAGAGGAGTTAACGAGAATTTCTTTCTGTAAAAATAGCCAAGCGCTGTTATCCAATAACCTAAAGCTTACCGCTATAATGAAGAAAAATAGCGGCGAAATTGTAAAGAAAATTATAAGATTCTCATTAATTGCAATCACAACTGCAATCTATTGATTTTTTTTCGATAATTCAAGCACTTTTTTTATTCCTGGGTCATTTTTGTTGATTAATTTTTCAAAAGCATTGGTGCCGTATAATTGCTGGGCAATTACAGCTTTTAAATATTGTTTTACCAGGCTTTTTTGATTCTGTACATCAAGTCTAATATTTGCATTGTTTACAAAATCAATGAAATCCTGTACCATTTTATCTGAGATAATTACTTCACTCTCAAAATTCTTTCGTTGCACATTGTTATAAAAACTTCTATTTTTCTCCAGTACATTAAAGATAAACCTACTCATATACCCACCTTGCAGAAGAAGCTTAATGTTATTCTTTTCGTTATCGCTATCTAGCGGAATAAAAATATCTGGAATAATTCCACCCCCTCCATACACTACTTTGCCTTTAGGGGTTTCATACCTAAGGGAATCGTCTACATTTATACTATCGGCGCTGTTGAGTTCGCCATTCTTGTAACGGCGCATATAATCCTTAAAGTAACTTTCGTTTCCGTTATTGTAAGGTTTTTGGATAGAGCGGCCTGTTGGAGTATAGTAACGTGCAATGGTTAACCTAACTGCGCTACCGTCTCCTAATTCCATTTCACGTTGTACAAGGCCTTTCCCATAAGACCTACGACCTACAATGGTGCCACGATCGTTGTCTTGTAAGGCGCCGGCTACAACCTCACTGGCAGAGGCTGAACTTTCATTAATAAGTACATACAAATCTCCATTCTCCAGAAGTCCTTTTTGTCTTGAAAAAGTTTCTTCAATTGCACCATTTTTGTTTTTTGTATAGAGTATAAGCTTTTCGTCTTCCAGGAATTCATCTACAATTTTAATAGCTTCAGAAAGATAACCTCCGGGGTTGTCTCTAAGGTCTAAGGCAATTTTATTAGCTCCTTTTTTCTTAAGGTCCCTTAGTGCATCTTTAAACTCTTTATAAGTAGTTTCAGAAAATCTATTTATTTTAATATAGCCCAGCTCAGGCGGTAACATATAGGCCGCGTCTACACTTTTTAATGGAACCCTTCCTCTTTTAACTTTAAAGGTTAGTAGATCTTTAATTCCTTTTCTTTTAATTTTAAGGGTTACCTGAGAATTTTCTTCACCTTTTAAGTGTTTAGTTAGTGAATCGTTACTAATGTTTTTATTGAAGAGTGGTGTGCCGTTGGCATAAAGGATGCGATCTCCACCACGTATACCTATTTTTTCGCTAGGTCCGCCTTCCAGGGCCTGAATTACCACAACCGTATCGTTTACATTATAAAAGCTAACACCAATTCCTACAAAATCCCCTTGCATATTTTCTATGACCCCTGCATATTCTTCTTTAGGTATGTATACCGAATGTGGATCTAGATTTTCAAGAATTCTATTCACTGTGAGATCAACTATACTGTCGGTATTCACATCATCTACATATTCATAGTCTATGTAGTCTATAAGTCGGTTGAGCTTTTGCTTTTTTGGGTTGGAAGAGAAAAGTGCGTCAGAAGAAGAGAAATCCAGTTTGGCGCCTAGCAATACGCCCAGGGCGCAGGCTGAAGCAAGAAAAATAGGAATCAATATTTTTTGCCTGGTATTCAATCTTCTAAATCATTTATTTGTTCAAGGCTTACCCCGGCTTTTCTTAGAAATTCCAGGCCTGAGTTATCTTTATAGTCTACATGGTAAACCAATCTGGTAATACCCGCTTGATGGATTAATTTACTGCATTCTTTGCAGGGTGACATGGTAATATATAATGTAGCACCATTACAAGATTGAGTAGAGCTTGCAACTTTTAAAATAGCATTGGCCTCAGCGTGGAGTACATACCATTTGGTGTAGCCTTCATCATCTTCGCAATAATTTTCAAAACCGGTAGGGGTGCCGTTAAAACCGTCAGAAATTATCATTCTATCTTTTACAATAACTGCGCCAACCTGTTTTCTTTTACATTGCGATAATTTACTCCATTCGCGAGCAATTCTCAAGTAGGCCTTATCGTATTTTAATTGTTTTCTTTTATTCATTATTAATATTTTCCGGCTTTTTAAGGTGCCATTTCGCTTTTGTTAGAGCGTTCTAATTTAAAAAATAGCCTGAAAATTCTTTTGAAGTATAGGCAAAATAATACCGATAACTATTGCCGAACTTATTAATACCCAGTCTCTTTTAGATACCGAAAAGATGTTTTGGGCAATAAAACCAAGAATCATAACAGCAATTACAACTATAACCTGGGCTGTTTCTATTCCGAGGGCAAACTCTAGAAGTGGTAAAAATTTATTTTCAATATTGGCAGAAGCCATTTTGAAATAGCTGGAAAAACCAAGACCATGGATTAAGCCAAAGAAAATGGTAGTAAAATATAGAGGATTATGGTTTTTGTTACGATCTTTTTTGCTGGCAGTTACTAAATTGTATAAAGCTGTCAGAATTATAGTCACCGGAATTAGGAGTTCTACCCAGGCAGCGTCTACTTTAACAATACCGTAAACCGATAAAAATAATGCAAGAGTATGACCCAGCGTGAACAGGGTTACCAACCAAAGAATTCGTTTCCAACTGCTAAAGGTGTAAGCTGTAACCAAAACAATTAAAAACAGAATATGATCGTAAGCCTGCCAGTCTAGAACGTGTTCTAAACCCAATCTAAAATACAGCCAAAATTGAGACATATCTAATTATTTAGAAAGACCCGAAAGTACAACTTATTCAGAAATTCGCAAAAGCTTTAGAAAGGCCTAATTAAAGCCATTTCTAGCTTTCTTTTTACCTTCAAAAGCTTGCCGTAAATACTAGATTTTAAAAGTATTTGCTCCTTTATTGACACCGCCAAATGGTGTAATATCCCGAGGTAGTTTACTCTATTTTCTGTACTTCTTTAAATTATCTGGTAATCGGTCTCCTTTTATATTATGTCTAATATTTCAGCTAAAAAATCAAACATTAACGTTGGTTTAAAGAATGTTTAGTGGATTTTTGGTTAATATTGCCTGTTATATTGATTTTGAAATTTACTCAGTTATCGGGTTTTAGTGCTCCAGGCCTTGCTTTTACGTCCAGGTGTTTCCACCTAAGAATATGCAGGCTTGTCGTGTGTTTATTGGCACCGCCAGAGGGTATAACTCCGAGATAGTTTATTTGTCTAATAAAATTATTGTAAACTATTTTTTAACCATTTTAAAAAACTGTAGCAAGAGCGTATTTGTTGTTAAAAGAAAAGATAATGAAGAAAAACTTTATGAATATGCAGTCTCTGGATATTTACCTTTCCTCTCTTAGTTTGGAGGAATCCAGGGCAATAGAAAATGAGATTAGGGCTTCTGAAATTAAACTGATGCCGCTAAGAAGTTGGGATATTTATAATGATTATTACTCGAGGCAGTTAGTAATTATAAGGCAACAGAATAGTATTAATACTTTTAAAGAATTGGCGGAGAAGTTTGAATGGACGAACGATTTAGATGCTATTTTTAAGGGAAAATCTTTTGATGCCTTAGTGGTAACCAATAAAAAGGCTAAGATTGAATGGGTGAGTGAAGGATTTACTGAAATGACGGGATATAGCAGTACATATGCAATTAATAGAACTCCACATTTTTTACAGGGAGAAGAAACCGATCCGGCTGCTTTAGAGAGAATAAGATATAAATTGGCTAAGGATGAACCTTTTACTGAGGTTTTGGTTAATTATAAGAAGGATAAAAGCACTTATAAATGCGAGATTAATGTTATTCCTTTAAAAACTCAAAACACAACCCATTATTTGGCCCTGGAAAGGAAGGCAGGTTAGTATGGTGCTTTTATAAGTTTTCCAGGCTCTCGTATTTCATTTGGACAAGCGAAGGTTCTGCATCATTTACTTCCATTATGGCGTTTTTATAGCTCTGGGAAGAGTTGATCACCACCCCGTTTTGATGTTTCTTTAGCGTAGAGAAAAATTTTACTTCAAACCAAACTTTATTTAATAAACCCTGCTCTGTTGTAGTAAGTTCTTGATCACCACTAATCAAATTATTCATATGCTTTTGGGCAACTTTTTTAATCTCATTAGCAGCTTCGTTTTGTGTAGGTAAGTTGCGAATAGCCCCAATGATAAAAAACATTTTTCCATACCCCAGCTTGGCTACATACTCATTTCCGTATTTAAGCTTATAAAGTTCCGGGTTTTCATTATAGATCTTCCTAAGTGAATCTCTTACCTGCCAATTATTTTGAAAATGCTGGTAGCCATCCTGGTATGATCCGCCGCCAATTAAAACGCCTTTTTCAGTTATTGGGTATTGCTCAATAACCGATTGGTATAATTCGGTGCTAACAGCAAATTTGGTGGCAAAGTAATCTCCGGGATTGTAGAACTCATCAAATAACCTAAACGGATACATAAATTCTATAGGGTTGGCAGTGGTTTGCCAGGTTGGGCTTTGAGAAAAGGATTGATTTAGGGTGTAATATGAAGCTTCAGTTGTACCAAATGGATTGGCCACCGGGACATGGTTCCCTGTGTAAATTCCCGAACCAACTTGTTCTTGATAAGGGTAGGTTTTGTTCAATATATCCTGTCCGCTAAGACTAATAGAGACATTACGTGTTCCGGCTGCTTTGTTATAGGTTGTTTTGGTGGTGTTACTATTGTCTGCTGAGGTAAATTCAACAGAGGTTAACTCAGCATTGGTATAGGAATGTATGGCAGTACCTTTATCGCTATAAATCTTTTTAACCAAAGGAAATCCGTTTTCATATTTGGTTTCAAACCATAGATTTCCTTCCGGCGTATAATATTTAGACCAAAGTGGTTTATTGGTTTCACTTCGGCCCACCTCCATATAAAGATGCTGCTTTGGATAACTCGCATATACTTTAGCAGTTTTTATATAGCCGTTTGCGTAATACTCAAATTCAGCCGAAGGTTCCCCAGAACGTTCATATTGCCCTTGCTTTATCCATCCATTTTCGTGCTTACTGGTTAGCTCAAAGTTTGAATTAGACTGGATAGAATAATCAGTTTTTGGAGTATCATTCTCTTTTTCGCAGGAAGAAAGCAAAGTTATAATTGCCAGTAGGATAAATAGTTGTTGAGCTATACGCATTTTAAGGGCTAAAAATTGTTGATTGTAAAAATTATGCAGCCAAATTAAAGATTTATTATTAATTTTTTGGTAATAAACATGATTGATATAGGGGTAGCCGAAATTTTTTACACTCCCTTCTAATGGCTCTTAGTGTGCCGCTAGAGCCGTGAATATAGAATAATAATTAAAGCCGGCTTATTTTAGTTTAAGCCCCGAGCCGAACTAATAGTAATTTTAGTAATAATTGAGGTTTAATACTACGCGGTTTATCTAAGAGTAATTTGCCTGCATAAACCGGGTGGGAAGCATTTTATTTATAGGTTTTTACAACAAAATTGCTGAATAAAACCCTGGCTCCATGATTTTGTCTTAATGGGCTACTAATGTAAAAGTGTTTGGCTTTTTCATTATTAAAAAGTTCGGTATCGGCAATTTTTGTCTTGTCTAAATATATTTTAACCCTATTTTGGTTTACCTCTATGGCTATATGCATTACCTGGTTGGCGTAAGTTTCCAGATCGAATGAAGAAGACTGGTAAAGGTCATTTGCCCTACTGGAAATGTTTATGTCGTTGTTATTCATATACTCCAGTTTTCCGGCCCAGATATTTTCGTTAGAAATCCAACCTCTAATACTATTATCTTTAGTGAAGCCAAAGTATAAGGAAGATAAATCGTTAACTTTATCGGCGGCTACCAGAATATCAAATTCCAGGGTAAAGTTGGTAGGGTAATAGATGTTTTTGTTGAGCTTATAGGTTGTTCTTTCCCCCATTTTAAGCCATTTGCCTCCTATTTCATTTATACTAACTACTTCACCGGTACTTGTGGTTTTCCAGTCTAATGGCATAGCTCCACTAGGTATAGAGTTGAAATTGGAAGCGAAAATTGTAGAGTCCCCTGGTTTGAAGTCATAAACTTCTTCTAGTGTTATTTTACTTTTGCTTTGAGTTTTACCTTCTTTGTTATCTTCCTTTTTACCATTTAGCTTCTCTTCAACTATTTCGGCTGCTTTGTTTTCAAGCTTATCCTTAATTTTTCCGAATAATTGTGCCTGAACAGGCTTGGCAAATAAAAATAAACTTAAAATTATAAGAAATTTAGAAGCTTTCATGATACGTCTATTTAGAGTAATTTATGAGCAAATGTAAGTATCAGCTCAATAAGCAAATCCAATTGAAATAAAGAATTATTATTCTATAAGCTTCGTTTAGAATTCCACCTCCCTGGATTAGTATTCGTTGAATAGTTCCAGTAGTGATTGCCTTTTTGATTGCGCTACTGGTACTGCAATATTATTTGCCAGTTGAACGCAGTGTCTTTTCTTTTGATAGGATAAGATATGCATAGTGTTTATGAGATGCGACTGATGTACCCTCATGAAATTAAATTTTTGTAGCTCTTCTTCAAAATTCTTCAAAGATTTAGAGACTAAGATTTGGCGACCGTCACATAGAAAAAAAATAGTATAATTATTATCGGCTTGTGCCTGAATAATATCTTTTAAAGGAATGATATGAATATCTTCAAGAGTTTTTAAAACTATTTTTTTCTCGGCTTTCATTTGTTGGTTGCTAAAGAGAGTCTCTAGTTTTAAACTATAACGATGGTCTTTAAGTGATTTTATAGTCTTTTCAATGGCGGAAATAAGATCTTGAGGGGAAATTGGCTTTAGAAGAAAATCCAGGGCACTTAGGCGAAAAGCTTTTACCGCATAATTTGAATAAGCTGTGGTAAAAATAACCTTAATGTTTTTATAGCCTTTTTGGAATAAATTCTCCAAGAAATCCATAGAATTTCCGTCTGGGAGGTTGATATCCAGGATAAGAATATCGGGAAGGAAATTTTCAAAGGCTACCTGGGCTTCTTTGATAGTTTTCGTAGTTTCTACCAAACAATCCTTAAAGTTAACCCTAATTAAGCCGCTAATCATATCTAAAGAAGCATGATCATCTTCCAGGATTAAAATTTTTACATCGTTATTTATTTCTTTCATAACCTGCAAATTTAGAATTCAAGATAGGGTACTGTCAAGGTCACTTTGGTACCGGGAAAAGCTTTGTCATTGCATGCCCTTTCTACATTTAGTACAATATGTGACTTGTTCATTTTATTAAATTCTTCTACTCTATTTTTTAAAATTTCCCTTCCCATAGAGCGATGAAGTTTTTTATGGTCTTGAGACCTGTCTGTCTGAATGCCTTTTCCATTATCTACAATTTCTATGTAGAGGACTTTTTTCTTAACATCTTGCCTGAACAGAAGTTTTACCTTACCATTTTCGCTATTCTGTCTCGCACCGTGAATTACGGCATTTTCAACAAAAGGTTGCAGTAGCATTACCGGTATTTTAATAGTTTCCGGGTCATGAACATCCTTATAAATAATGCGATATGAAATTCCTTGATTTTCAGGGGTTTTTTGAAGTTCAAGGTAGTTGGATAAAATTTCCAGTTCGTCTGTTAAATTTATATATTCTTCGTCTGAATGTTCTAAAATAAGCCTTATTAATTTGCTGAAATTATCTAAATACTGCATAGAAGTATTAGGTTCATTTTTATAGATGTAATACTGAACCTGTTGGAGCGCATTAAAAAGAAAATGCGGATTTAATTGAAGTCTAAGGAATTTACTACGAAGTTGCGACTGCTGTAAGGCTTGTTTTGTTTTAAGATGGTTTATTCTAAAGAAAATGATTATCAATATTAGAAGAAAGAAGATACCGCCCCCAAAAATTAGCCAGGTAATTTTTTTGTTATGAGCTTTTTTTTCGGCCTCTAGATTGGCAATTTTTCTTTCTTTTTCAGCAGTATCATAAAATGTTTTAATGGCAGCTATTTTTTCTTCATACCTTTTTTCTGCTATTTGATCTTTAATGCTATCATACCGGTTATAATAATCTATACCTTTTTCATAATCTTTTATATTGATATAGGCATTTTGTAAGTTATAGAATAATTGTTGTAGTTCTTGGGAAGAAGCCTTTGCCAGGGCTTTCTCATAATAATTGATTCCCTCCGGTACTTTGCCCGAATTTACTAATGCATAGCCTAGATTGTTATAAGTAATAACAGATAGAGGCATTTGTAAACTATCCCTTATCCTTAAACTTTTATTAGCAGTGTTAATGGCCAATTGCCATTGTGATTCTTTGATGTATTGATTACTAAGATTCGTTAAAATAACGGCTTCAACTTTAGGTTGCTCAATTTCTTTAGCCAACTGCAAAGCCTCTTTGTAGACCTTTATTACTTTGGGGTCATTCTTTTCCATATAAACCCCGCCGAGGTTAACCAAAGTTTTAAGGCACCAAAAATCATTGTTTTTATAGCCCAATAATGCTTTTTTGAAGCTTTCTTCGGCGCTGTTAAAGTTTTTGGATCTTGAGTACACTATTCCAATACCTGAGAATAGTTCTACGCGATCTATTTCAGATAACAGTTCCAGGTGCTTTTTGGCATCCATATAATTAGACAGCGCAATATCCAGTTCGCCCTGCAATAGGTTTATTTTCCCCAAATAGATGTGTGCTCTGCCAACAGTTTGAAAATTCTTAGGTTGTTTCCTGATAATTTGAAAGCTTTCTTCTTTAGCTTTTTCCAGGGCTCTATTCTGAATTAGGGAGTCAATACTTTTAAAGTCCTTGGGGTTTTGTTGTATTCCATAACTAAAAGTAAAAAGCAGGTTGAAAAAGAGTACTATTGTAAATTTTGTAAAATAATGCATGAAGTTTAATTGGGGGGTAATGCTGTGGGATTCTGCTAGATTGGCGCTGTTTAGTGCGACAAAAGTATTACATTCTTAAAGGATAAAAAATGTTATTTTACTCGATAATCTAGATTTAAAAAATCTATGGCTTGTTACAAGGTAATTACTTTTCTAAGCCAATACGTTTGCAAAAGTATAGTATTAATCTTGTTTTTGCTTTTAGCAGAAATCAATTTAAGGTTTAAGGCATCCTAGTCTACCGGTTTTTGATTTTTAGAAGTATTTTTAGTTTGGCAGATGGACGCGGGAAGTTTACAAATGAGCTTAAGCTTATAGGTTTATCCTTATATAAAAACAATACTATTTGGAGCTGGAAAAATAGTGAAGTTCTTATATAAGGATAAATAAAGGATATTATTAGAGGCTTTACTCGGTCATAGATAGATCTGAAGCTCCTTTGATTTCCGTTGATATCTCACCAAGCCAACCAACATTTCCCTGCGCCCCTGTGTAGACGCTTATAAAATCTACACCTCTTAATGCTACGGGGTTCATATTATCATCTACTGCCCAATCCAAATCCATGGCGTTTCCGGCATAAGTATTATAATCAGCATCAAAATTGTCTACATACCCCCATTCAAGTGCATCTATAGAGGCAAATCCTTCCAGGCTCACCTTAGGGTAAACCCGGGTTCCGTTAAAACTCATTTTATCCTTTTCTTCAATAAAGAGTGGATAGTAATTTTGGGAGTGGTAGGGATTAACCATTACACTGTCCTGGTTTTCCTGGTTATCTTCCCAGGGTACATTGGCGTACTCTTTTGGATTGGTGTAGGTTAATTGATAATTCAATATAGTTTCTTCTTTTTGATGTGCACTTCCTGCTAGTTCATACCAGGTGTCATCTGGTAAGCCATTACCATTCTCATCAAAAGAAACCTTTACAATACCGGGTTCAGAAAGTCCGCCCATTGCATTACCATAAACTACAAAGTCTTTAGCATCTTCTCTATTTTCAATGGTATGATCAAAAGTGAACGTTACGTAGCCTCCCCATGCTCCTAAAGATAGAATGGCCGATTTTCCACCCACTAATTTTTCTGCGCTTTCCAAAGAACCGTAGGTTTTATTAATATATTGGCCGGGTGCAGGTTTATATTCAATAATTTCAGAAATATATTTACTGCTGTTTTCTGTTTTTGGGCGGAAATAAAGCTGATAAGGATCATTTACGGTAACTTCATAAGAGCGCAGCAGAGAGTCGTTATTCGCCAATGCTTTAAATTGTAGTGCAAATGTGCCAAATTGCTTGGGGGCGTAATGAAGGTTTTGAGCTTCAGAAACTTTATCATCACCTAGTTTCCAGCTAAAACCTGTCCCTTCCGGTAAATTTAGAATTTCAGGATTAATAGATAAAGTATCTCCCAGGGTTAATTCGTAATCTTTCTGGTAATTTAGATCCGCAAACTCCATAGGAATTATGCCTGGGCCGTCATCTTTGCTACAAGATGAAAAAAGTAAAATACCTCCAATAAGGATTAATGATTTAAAAAATGATTTTTGTTGCATTTGATTTGTATAAAGGTTAATAATTGGAATTAACTTATTTTACAAAACAAAACAGCAGGGGATATAGTTAGAATAGAAGACCTACCCAAAGCAATAACTCCCGAAAGCTTTGTTCCTTATGTTTCCGGCAGGTTTTCTGACTTCTCCCTCTTTTTAAACCTTCCCGTCCCAAAAGACAGTGGTATCCATAAAAAGATTTTCCTAAAAATTAAGGAAGGGATTTACAGCAGCGGGAACTGTTCAGGATTTACACCTGATTCCCTTTTAATACAATACCTTAAAAGCATTGTAACCGAAAATCCCGGCAATATTAAGTTAAATTTCTGGTTTGAGAATCTTAAAAACTGAATTTATCTTTACCGTTTTTTTGGTTATAAATTGAATAAAGCAAATTGCTATTTCTAAAGATTATGCTAAACGGCTGTCTAAGAGAAATCATACTAATGCATTTGGAGTAAAAAATTGAGGATTTAGATAATTAAAATCAAAAGCTTTAAAGCTGGAGAAAAAAGGAAAAGATTCATTGGTGACTCCAGATTATTCTTGATTAAAATTACTTGATTCGGAAATCGCTAGTAAATGTTTGCCAGAATTGTTGCGATGAAATTTACTTTCTGAATTTTTTAGGTGTATTAAGTACATTGTTTCTAAAAATCTAAAGAAAATAATTTAGGGTTTACATTAAGCTGAACCCAGGCCCAATTATTAGTATTGTCGCTAGGTTTTCCTCCTTTTACCAGGCTCATACTATCTGATGCAAACATGTGTGAATAACCAACATTAAGATTTACATATTTCATTAATTTATTAGAATAAACAAGGTCTATTTCTGTACCTAAATACTTGTCTGCGTTATTTTGCAATTTTGCATTGGCCATAAAATAATGAGCTTTTAGCAAAAGATTTGATTTTTCACCGGTTCTGAAATTAGCCTTGGCATATAGATCGTTTAAACCTACACTGTTGGCGTGGTTGCCCACATAGAAATAGTCCATAAACCCATTAAATTTATGATTGGTGCCATATAAAGGGAAAAACGATTTATTTTTAGATGCTCCTTCCTGGTCGGTTCCGCTTAACATTTCTATTCCTAACCCAAAAAGAGTACTACCGGGTTTATAAGTGGCTTCCAGGGATAGCTGGTATGCTGAGAGATCGGTGGTATTGTTGGCTTTTCCAAACTGGTAGTAAGCCGAACCCTCCATCTTTACTTTTTGTATTGGAAATTGGAAATAACTACCCATGGTTTGACGATAATAAACATCGTCTGGAGTGGCGTTATTGGGGCCAGTAAAGCCTTGAAACCCGTTGTTTAGAAATAAAAAACTTGCAGAACTTTTATCCCAGGCTTTCTTTAGATAAGCATATTGCATTGTTTTATATGTAAAAAAACCGGTAATCCTATATGTGTTTCCTTCGTTTTTAGGTTGTTCCTGGCTAAAAGCAGTTCCTAAATCCAAATTAAAGCCATTTTTCTGATATTTCAATAATGCGGCATCATGAAAACGACCCTGCATAGCCCAGTCCAATCCGCCAAATATGCGCTGATTATCGTAACTTATTACCTGCCTTCCTACTTTAGTAGACCAATTTTCATTGAAGTTTAGTAGCGCATAGGCCTGAAACAGGGAAAAGGAGTCATTCCCATCTACAGGTAAAATTTGGCGGGTATCCCCCCAGGTGCTCACATCCTGTACGGCAATAAATAATTGTAGTTTTTCAGCACTATAGCCTAAGTTCAGGCGGGTTCGTTGCTGTACAAATACGCCGGGATCGGCATCATTTGAAAAAAGATCGTTATAACCGTGCCGGTATTCAAAACGGGCTCTTAGGTCGGCTTCTGCTTCAAAAGTCTGTGCTACGACTTCATTTACTAAAAATAGTAAGAATAATGCAAGTTTAAAAGAAGATCTGTTAGTCATGAGCGGTAGAATTATACTTTGCTATATAAATATCGATGATTGTTTACTGCTTAAATATGGCTTTAAAACTTTTTTCATTGAATATCTCTTTCCCTTTTTGCGGTGTTGTTTGTTTTTAATGTGCTTTGATTTAATAATTTCACAAACCAATAATTATATGTATCATGCCGAAACTTTCGATTTTCTATATTTTTTGTCCCTAAAAAATGCCAGTATTGCTATAAATATTAAGGCAGCTAAAACTACATAAATGAAAGAAGGTATCGGTAGTGGGTCGCCCCCGGCGTAGCTATGCAAACCTGATAGGTAATAATTTACACCAAAAGATGTCATAATTATAGAGCCAAAGGCAAAAACACTCACTGCATTTAGCACATACCTGCCTCGTAAAGCAGGAATAAATCGAAGATGCAGTACCACTGTATACACTATAATACTTATTAGTGCCCAGGTTTCTTTTGGGTCCCATGCCCAGTATCTACCCCAGGATTCGTTGGCCCAAATACCTCCTAAGAAGGTGCCTACGGCCAGTACGAATAAACCTATGGTCATAGAGATCTCGTTTATATAAGTAATTTCCCTAATTTTTATGTTGATCTTTTTTTGTGAACCTGGAGTTCTAAAAATAATAAGAAGTAAAGCCATTAGGCCTAAAATTGCCGAAAGTGCTAAAGGTGCATAACTACTTACAATGGTTGCTACATGTACTTTTAACCAAAATGACGATTTGAGTACCGGCATTAAATTGGTGATTTCAGGATTTAGCCAATCCAGGTAACTTACAAATAAAAGTGTACCTGTAAACAAGGTGGCCAGCGGCAGGGCAAAGTCAGATTTTCTAAAAGTGAGCAAGCCGCATAAAAGAAGTGTCCAGGCTACAAAAACCAACATTTCATATCCATTACTCCAGGGAGCATGTTGCGCCACATACCATCGCAAAATTATATTCCCTGTAAAAGCTAGAAAGCTGACTAAGGTTACCAGAATTAAAGCATTCCACGCAATTTCTATTGCTTTATTCTTAGCAAAAATTTTCACAATAGCCAGTAATAGGAGTAGAGCGCCTACAGTAAAGTAAATTTGGAACAACCAAAAATTGAGATTTAATTCATTATACCATAGTTCTGCTTCAATTCTCTTTTTACTGGGTATTATTTCGGCCCCCAAAACTTCCTGAAATTTTTTAATGTAAGCTAGTTTCTCGCTGGCAGCAGCCCAATCCTTATTTTTTATATCATTAAAATACCCCGGAATGATGCCCTTCGCAAAACGCGCATCTTCTTTCGGAAAGTCGTTAAAATCGTGAGTGGGACTAAACCATTTATTGGTTTCATCATTACTATTAGGAAAAATTTTTAAATAGTGACCGGCAAAAACATTGTATAAAATATTAAAACGCTCATCTACTTTAATCACTTCTTTGTCCAGCTCACTGCGCTCTGCAGGCTTTTTCTGGTTGGCATCTTCTATAGCTTTAACCAACAAATAATTTCCTTTATCATCAAGTAGCTGGGTAAAAGAAACCATTTCGTCTTCGTTGAATTCCAGCGAAGAAAATGCTCCTCCCGCCTTTTCCTTATCTATTTTAATTAAAGGAATATATTGCCAAACATTAGGAGAGGTATGCATAGCTAAAAATGCCTGATTAGCATCTAAATTAATCGATTCTCCTTTCTTGCTGAATTTAAAATATGGCTTTAAAGTGAGTTTTCTAAGAAATTCTGAAGCCAGGGTATTAACAGGTTTTATACGGCCGTCAAGATCCTGAACCAGGAGTCTTCCAAACATCTCGGCATGCTGTTGGTTTATTTCTTGCTGTTTAATAAGGTCTATTGTAATCTCAGGGTCTGATTCTTGTGCCTGCAAGCCACTAAAACTACTTAAAAATATTGCGAGTAAGATGCTTAGGCTTTTCATCTTTTTTAACTTCTTATTTATTTGGGTAAATCTGGAGGCCTTGCCAAAGAGGGTGAAGAACATTCCAACCATCATTAGGTAGTATCCGGCATAGGTTACGTAAGTTCCGGTGGCATCGTGATTTACGGCGAGTACCGTTCCCTTTTCATCGGTATCGTAACTTGCCTGAAAAAAGCGATACCCACCATAATCCAGTACATTGTTCATATAAATGCGGTGCGGTATTTCTTTGCCATTATCAATAACTTTCACTTCGCTAGCGTAAGAAGAGGGACTTGTCGATCCGGGGTAACGCTCTAATTGGAAATCTTCCAGTTGTATGGCAAAAGGCGTATTGAGGGCTTTAGCTCCATAAGATAGCGTTACTTTTGTATCTCCCAGTTCTATCTCGTGTTGTGAGGGCAAAAAACCCTCTCTGTATAATAAATTTACTTCCTCCTCCTTTTCTCCAATTTTTACATTTACAATAAGCGCATCATCCTTTAGTTCGTCGTTGTCTTTAGGTTTTTCAGACCCGCTAACTAGCTTTATGGCTGCTTTAGGATGGTAAGACAAAGGCACAAATGAAGCGTCCCCATCGCGATATAATGTTCTCAAAGGCATTGGATGCAAACTGTCTTTGGCCAGGGTGCCTGCTTTCTCGCTAGCCATTGCAAAGGTTCCAAGGCTTCGGGGAGATTTAATCTTAAACCTACCATTTTCTTCAATAATATTTATAACTCCTTCCCCTTCAGCTTCAAAACCAACCAAATGATTATGCTCTCCAATACTTTCTATCTCTCCTTTTTGAAGAAAAATAGTTTGGCGTCGGCTTCCTGCAGAAACTACCATTTGCAACATAGGTTTTCCTTCATCAACGTCATCTACGATTTCCGGAACAGCATCGGCTACAAATTCATTATAACTAACGCTTACTGGTACATTATTGAATTCGGATTCTATAGAAAAGTCATTATCTCCAATTGGCGAAAAGCTTATTCTTTTTTCCAATGTTTTCGATTTATTTTGATCGCTTACGGTAAACTTTAAAAAATTAGTATCTGAAATAATTGTGTTTGAAGTTGCACCCTCACGAATTCGCATAATTCCTCCGTAAGAAGTATACCTGGTAATTCCCGCACCAATAAGTATTACAATAAATGCCAAATGAAATAGTAGGATGGCCCATTTTTCCTTTCTCCAGAGGTTATATTTAAAAGTATTGGCTAAAAAGCTTAACCCCAGCCCAAGCATGATGAGCTCAAACCATAGGGAGTCGTAAATTAATTGCCAGGCAGTTGCGGTGCCAAAATCATTTTCTACAAAGGTAGCGACGGCCATTGCTATAGCGTAGGCAAACAATAAGATGATAGCTAAAACCGGTGATGCAAAGAGCTTGTATAATTTCTTCATTTAATTTCTTTTTTCTCTATAAAATATGGGAGGTTGTCTAAAAGTTAGATATGGTCAAGCTAAATTTTTTGTAGAATTCACCCCGAATTTATTTCGAGGTTCTAATAAGTTTTCAGCCTTTTAAACGCTGAAAAATAAACCTAAAATGACGATTTTTAGAACTTTTTGAGACATCCTCCCATATAAATCAATCCTTAATTATACTCCGAAACTTGTTTCGAAATCAAAAAATCTATTTGTTTGGTGCTTCGTTGACTTATAGGGAATTAATTTATTCTTCTGTTGAGGTTACTGCTTTTTTTGTATCCATTTTTGCTTCTCGCTCTTCGGCTTGTTCCATCCATTTAGGAAGAAGGTTTTCTTTGAAGCGCTCTTTTTCAGCCTCAAGCTTCTCTATATCCAGGCCAATATATTTTTGAGCTTTTTCTTTGGTGTTAATGTCGGGCATTTCAATAGGCTTGTTATGGCCAAGGTCGGCCAACAAACGACTTAACTTAAGTCGGGCATCCTGAGCTTTTACAAGGCCTCCACCTATAACTCTAGCAATCTCTACCGGTGCATGGAATGAAGCTCCGTGAGCTGCAGCCGAAAAATCCCATCGCCATTGTGCGTGGCGAATATCTGTAAGTATATCTTTCATTTGCTCTTCTGTTGCACCTAAATCCCAACATTTTTTAGCTTCTAAATGGGCTCTTACCAATAAATCTTCAAGTTTTAACCTGTTCTCAGTAGATTTTGCCTGTCTTTCATAAACATTTTCAATCAACTTTTTTGATTCTTCTCTATGGCATACCTGGCAGGCATTTGAGGTATTGTTAAGTGGAGACTGGATATGGTGATCGGTAAATTTCTGGCCGCCTTCGCTTTTATACGGCATATGGCAATCTGCACAAGAAACCCCTCTATCTGCGTGTACACCGGTTTTAAAGGTTTCATATCCGGGGTGTTGTGCTTTCAGCATGGGTGCTTTACTTAACTGGTGGGTCCAGTCTGAAAATTCTATATTATCATAGTATTTTTCCATGTCTTCCACACTCATACCTTCTTTCCAGGGGAAAACAAGATAAGGCACTCCTTCTTTACCGGGAAGATCTTTATTAAAATAGTATTCCACGTGACATTGCGCGCAAACAAGGGAACGCATCTCGTTATGGGTAGCATCGTTGATATCTTTGCCCATAGCGTCAAAGGCCTCAACTAGGGCAGGTCTTGTAATACGAAGTTTCATGCTTTTGGGATCGTGACAATCGGCACAGCCAATTGGGTTTACCACCTGGTCTCCTTTATCGGCCCATTTACCACTGTAAAATTCAGTTACGCCAATCTCATCCATAAGGCGGGGAACATCGGGGCTTTTACAGGTCCAGCAGGTAGAGGGCATTGGGCCATCTCCTTCTCCTTCGGGGCCACCGGTTCTTAAGGTGTTATGAATATCTTCTATAGCATAGGCGTGTCCGCGTCCCTGATTATAGTCTTTAGAGAATCCGTAACCGGCAAAAAGAATTACCAGGTTGGGGTCTTCCTCTAAAACATCAATCATAGACGAGCCTCCTTGAAAAGATCTAAATGTGGTATCTTTTGTTTGAAGATAAGACTGGTATTCCTTTGGGTAATTCTCCCCCCAAACTTCATTTCTGGGTTCATTTTCACTAATTTCCACTTTGGGCACAAACTCATATTTTGCCTCAGATTTTCTGTTGATGATACTCGAGGCTAATAGCCCCAAAAGAAACACAACAATAATAGTAACAATAAAAAGAACTTTGTTTTTCATTCTTGTAATTTTTTGGAGGTTTGTTCTGCCAACCAATCGGGGATAACCATTTCTTCTTTATCGGTTGGAATTGGTGCTAAATTATATTTAATGCTATGTAAGCCGTGAATTTTTCCGTGAGGAACCTGTTGGTGGCAACTCCAGCATTGCCTGCCGGTGCGTTTCTCCCTATGATCTTCAATCCAACCATCATATTTAACCTGGGTAACCTGTTGCACATGGCACCTAATGCAGTTTTGTTGAACCACTTCCTGTGAAGCTTCTCTCATTTCTATTACATCTGGCTCGGCCCGGGCAGTAAAAACCGAGGCATGGTATAAACCATCTTTGGCTTTGAAGTAGTATTTATTTACAAAATTATCATGAGGAACATGGCAATCATTACAATTAGCCCACTCTCGGTGAGAACTGTTCATCCAGCTATTGTATACCGGAGTCATTACATGGCAGTTTACACAGGCCTGTGGATCGTCGGAAAGATATGAAGTGACCCTGGCTTCTCTCATCATAAAAAGTCCCAAACCAATAATAACGGCTATAAAAAATAAAGCAATTTGGCGCCAGTTGGAGCCACGTTCAGGTAGAATTTTGAAGGATGGTTTCATCGGGTCGGGGCGGTAATAAATTGATTATTCTTTATTAATTTTATGTAAATTCTACAAAACTTAGCACAATTTAAAAACTCTGTTCTTATAAAAATATGACCTTAATCAGGTTCCAATAAAATATTAAGGAATCAGTTTATTGTTTTATAATGATTGTTATTTTAACCTAAATATTGTTATAAAAGGTTTTTGTTGATGATTAAAACCCGAAGTTAGTCTTTTTTTAACATATTTCATAATGTTTAGGGTTTCGAAAGCTTCAACATTTCTTAATAGGAAATCCTGAGATTTTATTGGCACCTCTAAAAGGTATAATGCTTTGAGGCTTGGCTCGAAATTAAAAAAATGTTTCCATCAAATGCCTTGTGGGCTTGTACCGAGGTAGTGTACCCTTAAAAGGTTTAAGGCTTATAATCAATTTCTTTCGGGTGTTAAGTGACAAGAACCCTATTTAAGCTCAATGAAAGTCTTGAAATTAAATAAATAATCCCTAGTTTTATCCCGCATAAGTTCTTTAGCATACTTCATCAAACAGAAAAGGTTTTACTTAAGGTAGATTAATAGGGAATCGTGTGAGAATCACGAACTGTCGCGCAACTGTAAGTAACATAATAAAGCTACTGTCCAAAGAATTATCCACTGCATAACGCGGGAAGGATGACAGCAGCCGTTACAAGTCAGGAGACCTGCCTATTCTGATTGGACAATGCTTTCGCGGTTTGAAGCTTAGGTCTTAGAGATGTACCCGTTATAATACTTTTTATTTTACAGGAGAAGTATGTCTTTTTGGGTGTATCTTCTTTCTCCTTTTTTTTCTTATCGCCTGGCATTACGAAGCATTTATAAAGACTTTTAAAACAAATTGTTTAATTATTAAAAGTTAGAAATGCAAACGCACATTCTTGGCTATCCGCGAATTGGTAGCAACAGAGAACTCAAAAAAGCCTGCGAGCAATATTGGTCAGGCAAAAGTGAACTTCAGGATCTTCTTCAGGTAGGAAAAAAAAGCCGCCATGAAAACTGGAAGCTTCAAAAAGACGAAGGAATTGATCTAATTCCCTGTAACGATTTTTCTTATTATGACCAGGTTTTGGATATGAGCCTTACCGTAGGAGCTATTCCTGAACGTTATAGGGAGATTGAAAGTAGAAGTGATTTAACCAATCTTGATTTATATTTTGCGATGGCCAGAGGCTATCAAAAAGATGGCTTAGATATTACCGCCATGGAAATGACCAAATGGTTCGATACCAATTATCATTATATCGTTCCTGAATTTTCCAAAAATCAGCATTTTAAGCTTAACTCCAATAAGATTCTCAACGAATTTAAGGAGGCAAAGGAAACTGGGGTTCAGCCTAAACCTGTAATTATTGGACTGGTTACATACCTTCTTTTGGGAAAAGAAAAAGAGGGAGGTTTTGATAAAATAGACCTTGCAGAAAAACTATTGCCGGTTTATCAGGAGCTTTTAACTCAATTACAGGAAGAAGGAGCACAATGGATTCAGTTTGACGAGCCTTTTCTAGCTTTAGATCTAGATGAGAAAGCCAGGGATGCCTACTCTTTTGTATATAATGAGCTTAGAAAAAAATTCCCTAAACTTAGATTTGTTCTCAGCACTTATTTTGAAGGCCTTAACGACAATCTTGCCCTGGCTCTAAAGCTTCCGGTAGATGTGTTACACCTGGATTTGGTGCGATGCCCATCACAATTAGACAGGGTGCTTGAAGAAATTCCTGCTAGCTTAAATTTATCGCTCGGGATAGTAGATGGACGTAATATTTGGAAAAATGATTTTGAAAATTCCCTTCATCTTATTCAAAAGGCACAGGATAAAATAGGTTCTGATAGATTGCTACTGGCTCCTTCCTGTTCGTTGTTACATGTTCCATACGATCTTGATTTGGAGACTGAAATAAACCCTGAAATTAAGAACTGGATGGCCTTTGCCCGGCAAAAAGTAAGAGAATTAAAAACTCTTCGGGCTTTGGCTACCGGTAGTACTGAAGCGCCCCTTTTAAAGGAGTTTAAAGAGAATTTAGAGGCTGTTAAGAGTAGAAAAACTTCAGAGGTAATTCACAACAAAAAGGTGAAAGATGCGGTGAGTCAAATTTCAGAAAAAGACTCACAAAGATCCAACTCCTTCAGCATAAGAAAGATTGAGCAGCAGAGAGTATTGGATTTGCCTTTGTTTGCTACCACCACCATTGGTTCGTTTCCGCAAACCAAAGAAGTGAGGAGTTGGAGGGCTCAATTAAAAAAAGGAAAATTATCAGCAGAAGAATATGATAGTTTACTAAAAAAAGAAACCCAAAATGCCATAAAATGGCAGGAAGAAATAGGTCTAGATGTTCTTGTACATGGAGAATATGAGCGTAACGACATGGTAGAATATTTTGGAGAGCAATTAGATGGTTTTCTGTTTACCAAAAAAGCCTGGGTACAAAGTTACGGTAGCCGATGTGTTAAGCCTCCTATTATATATGGAGATGTCTCCAGGCCAGAAGCCATGACGGTTTATTGGTCTCAATATGCGCAATCTTTAACCGATAAATGGGTTAAAGGAATGTTGACGGGGCCTGTAACAATCTTGCAATGGTCCTTTGTTAGAGACGATCAACCAAGATCTGCCACTTGTAAACAAATAGCTTTGGCTATTCGTGAAGAAGTAAAAGATTTAGAGCAGGCCGGGATTCAAATAATTCAAATTGACGAACCTGCCATTAGAGAAGGATTACCGCTACGGATATCCGGCTGGAAAGAATATTTAAATTGGGCGGTTACTTGTTTTAAATTAGCATCGGCAGGGGTAAAAGATTCTACTCAAATTCATACACACATGTGCTATTCTGAGTTTAATGATATTATGGAGAGTATAGCAAATATGGATGCAGATGTGATTACCATTGAGTGCTCCCGATCGCAAATGGAGTTGCTGGAAATTTTTTCTGATTTTGAGTATCCCAATGAAATTGGTCCGGGGGTTTATGATATACATTCCCCCAGGGTTCCTGCCGCCGAAGAAATGCTTACTTTGCTAAAAAAAGCAGAAAAAGTAATCCCTGCAGAACAACTTTGGGTAAATCCAGATTGTGGTTTAAAAACCAGGAAATGGGAAGAAACTGAAGCTGCATTAAAAGCAATGGTTAATGCCGCAAAAATGGCAAGAACTGCTTTGGTGGAGAATTAAAACCAACTTTTTTTATAAATATCCATGAAGCACGAAGAAAAATACTGCCCAAGATGTAAAACAGCCTTTGAATGTAAAGTTGGCTCTATAGAACTTTGCCAATGCTCTCAAGTGGTACTGGATAATGAAGAACTGGAATACATACATAAACTTTATGAAAGTTGCCTTTGCGCTAAATGTATGAAGGCTTTAAAAACAGAGTATCGCAACCAAAATTTACAGGAAAAATTAAAGGCTATCCTGGGTGTATTTTATAGGCCGCCAAAAAATAATAAAGGCGGTTGAAGAGGCTTAGTTGGAATTTTATTGACACTGCCAAAGGGTGTAACACCCCGAGGTAGTTAACTGAAAAAGTATTTTTGGTTAACAATAACAAATTAAGGCTGTCTGAAAGGCTAATTTTCACCAAACTGGATTTATTTCAGTTTAAAAAGCTCAAGGTGAATTTTTAAGGCTTTTCAGGCAGTCTTTTTATATCATGGTATCTCAATCTGCCAGGTTTATTTTTCAGTCCGGAAATTTTAACCGGTTACTTACAACCCACTTTAGCCGATATTAATAGCTGTTGATTAAAATGAGTAAAATTTGTTCAAGTAAAAAAAATGATTCTTTCCAGTTTACATCTCTTGTTCTTTTTATGACTTTTTTACTTAAGTGGGTTTACGCATTGTTAGCAGGGTCTTCTTTAAAGAAAATATAAATAGGTTCTATAAAACTATTTATAAGCCATATAAATTTTCCTCAATTTATAGCTTTTAGAAAAATAAAATAAAACTTTGGAAATAGTATATTAGCATTTTGTTAACTATTGCAAACATTATGAGTGCCTATACCTGGCGTAAAAGGTTTAAAAATGCTGCAAAAAAAACTGAAGAACGGAGATTCAAAAGCATTAGAGGAAATTTACAACCTGTATTTTTCTAAAGTATATGCCGTTGCCATAAAGTTCGTGAAAAATGAAAGTGTTGCCCTGGACCTGGTGCAGGACTCCTTTTTAAAAATATGGAAAAACCGTAGTAGCATTAACCTGGAACTCCCTTTAGATCAGCAGTTGTATGTTATTACCAAGAATGTTGTTTTTGACCATTTTCGAAAAAAAGTAAACGAAGAAAAGCTATTGAGGGAATACAAATTACACCAGGAGCAAGCCAGGAACCCTACAACTTCTAGTGAAAATGATCAGCTAAAAAAATTGAATGGCCTATTAGAGCAACTCCCTAAACGACAGCAAGAAATTTTTAAATTAATTAAATTTCAGGGATATACTTATAATGAAGTTGCTTCTAAGTTAGGTATTTCTAAACATACCGTTTCCAGCCACTTTTCAACAGCCATGAAGTTTTTAAAAAAGAATAGTAGGCTGTTCGGCTTTTTCTTTCCAATACTATAAAAACTTAAAATTTTAACATTTGGAACTAGTGATTTTCTAGATGGGCATCGTAAACCTTATAGAAACACTTGTAACCAATGTCTCAAAATATTCACATTTTATTAGAAAAATTCTTTGAAGGTAATTGTACTCGTCATGAAATTAATGTTTTAAAGAATTACTTCGAAAAGGATTCTTTTGAAGAGCTTGAGGCTTTTTTGCTGGATGAATGGAATGATCCTAAGCCTAATGATTTACCCCGTGAAAAAAGGGAATTGGTTCTGAAAGAGATTATGAAACAGGTGAGTGTTGAAAAACAGTCACGTTTTAAATTGACTGCATTTTTAAAATATGCAGCCATCTTTATTGGAATACTTGGCGTGTCAATCTGGTTTTTTAACCTGCCCGCTGATACGCAAGATAGTCCTGAAATAACCATTGAGTTGGAAGATGGGAGTATAAGAACATTAGATTCACAAGAAGACCTGGTAGAACATTCAGATTTTACTTATAAAAAGGGGAAATTGTTGTATACACCAAAAAGCAAGCCTTCAAATGAAAAGTTGGAATTTAATACCATACGTGTGCCTTTTGGAAAATCGGTAACATTGGTTTTATCTGATGGTTCCACGACTATAATTAATGCGGGGTCTTCTTTAAAGTATCCAAAAACTTTTCTAAAAGGGAAAGGCCGTGAGGTTTACCTTGAGGGGGAAGCGTATTTTGAAGTGGTCTCAAACCCCGACGAACCATTTATAGTAAATTCAAATCATACCAGAACACAGGTTTTAGGGACAAAGTTTAATGTTTCGGCTTATCCTGGCGATAAGGATGAAAATATTGCATTGCTGGAAGGTTCAGTGCAGGTTTCTACAGAGGGATTACAGCATACAAGTGTGCTTAAGCCTAATGAAATGGCTGTATTTCAAAAATCCAAGAATTCTTTGCACAGTGTTAATACCAATGCCACCGACCATATCGCATGGACTAAAGGAATTATGCTTTTTAGAAACGAAAAGTTTAGCACAATTCAACGTAAACTTGAAAGACACTACAATGTTAGTATAGATTGTAAAAATAAGGATCTATTACAGCAAAGCTTTACCGGGCGTTTTAGAAATGAGTCTATAGAAGAAGTTTTTAAAACCTTTCAGAGAGCCGCCTCCTTCAATTTTAGTATAAACAACGATAAAGTTACCATTAATCCAAAAAATAATTAATATGACATAAGGCTACAAAAAGAGAAAATCGGAAAATGCTGGAACATTTCCCGATTTAAAATACAAATTATTTAAAAATTTCCTCAATTCTTAAACTAAAAACAAAATTATGAAAAAAATATTAGCTTTGTTCGGAGCTACCGAACCAAAGTGTAAAAGGTTATCGCTTAAACTTTCCTTTTTATTTTTCATGCTTTCTCTTTTCCCAATTAATGCCAATACTTATGGGCAGGAAAAAGTTTCAATACATCTGGAAAAAGTCTCTCTGGCACAGGTGTTTGAAGAGATAGAAGCAAAGACTTCTTATAATATCTTTTATGAAAACTCTATAATTGATTTAGAGCGAAAAGTTTCCTTAGATGTTTCAAATCAAGAAGTTAAAACCGTTCTGGAGATGCTGTTCAAGAATACAGCTATTAATTTCGAAATTTTAAAGGAGCAAATAATTCTAACCAAAAAAGATATTCCGTTAAAGTCTAGCTCCCGGGAGCCCCAATCGCAACAAAGGGAAATTAGCGGAAAGGTTTTAGATGAAAAGGGAGTTCCGCTATTGGGCGCTACAATTACTGTTAAGGGTATGAACCGCGGTACTACCGCTAATTTCGACGGTGAATTTAGCCTGGCAGTACCAAATGAGGCTGTTTTAAATATTTCTTTTGTAGGTTATAAAAGTAAAGAAGTTGAGATAACCGATAAGAATTTCTATGAAATAACCCTACAAGCAGATCTTGGTAATCTTAATGAAGTGGTGGTAGTAGGATATGGTACTACAGAACGACAGAATTTAACCGGTGCGGTGAGTACGGTAAATATGGAGAATATTCGAATGCAATCTCCCAACATAAATCTAGACCATGCTTTGCAAGGTCAAATTCCCGGAGTTTATGTTTCTGGAGCTACCGGGCAACCCGGGGCACCTGCCAGGATTAGAATTAGGGGAACAACTTCCTTACAGGGCTCAAATCAACCGCTTTATGTAATTGATGGTATTCCGGTGGTTCCTAATAGTAATATCCCGGTAGGTGGTAGAGAAGGCCAGGGACTGGGTGGTGTGCTGGAGGCGCAAGGCCTAAATACACCCATTGGAAATATTAATGCGAACGATATTGCTTCTATTACTGTATTAAAAGATGCATCTGCCGGGGCCATTTACGGTTCTCGTGCAGCCAATGGGGTAATAATAATTGAAACCAAATCAGGGAATTTCTCCCAGGCTCCCCGATTTAATATAGACTATTCTTTAAGCTCGCAGGAAGCCAAAACCCTTGATGTTTTAAATGCTGAACAATTTAAAGCAATTACTACTACCGCAGTAGAAAACGGTATCTTAGATAATTCTTACACTAGAAATGTTTTAGATGGTTCTTATTTTGGAAATGCCAATACCAATTGGGAAGAAGTACTTTCTCCTTCTAGTTCGGTAATCTCGAATTTTAATTTAAGTGTGCAGGGTGGTAGTGAAAATACCCGATATTTTTCAGCAATAGGAGCCAATACACAGGAGGGGGCTTTTGAAGGATCAAACTTCGATAGATATTCGTTTAAGCTTAATCTGGATACTAAAGTTAACAATGCATTGAGTATTGGAGTTCAGTCTAGCATTTCATATACAAACCAGGATGCGCTTGATAGATCATTAATTGATAGAATGTACACCTTTAGACCAGATTTGCCAATTTTTGATACTGATGGAAACTATTCTTTTTCCAGTGGTTATGCAAGCGAAAGCCCGGCAGCTTTAGCCCAGGCTACCAATAATAACCAAACCCTATTACTGCTTACTTCTTTATTTGCAGAATTGGAAATTACCGATGGTTTAACTGCAAAATCCCTTATTGCATTAAACTACAACGATGGTTCGCAAGCAAGTTTCTATCCAAAATTCACCTTTAGAGGTGGGTGGAGTAGTTTTACAGGAGAAGGCGATGGATATGCCCAACAGAGCTCCAGTAAGTTTTCTAACCTTATGTGGGAAAATACATTAAGATATGATAAAGTTTTTAATGAAGTTCACCAAATAAATACAGTAATTGGTGCTTCATTTGAGCAAAATAAAACTTCTTTGCTTAAAGGCTGGGGAACCGGTTATTTTAACGATGTGCTTACCAACATCTCTAGCGCTACAGTAAGTAGGGACGCTTCCTCTAATAAAACGGCTTATGGTTTGGAGTCTTATTTTGGAAGATTCAATTATAATTTTGATTCCAGATATTTACTAAGCTTATCGGCCAGGGTAGATGGTTCTTCCAAATTTGCCAAAGAAAATACCCACGCTTTTTTCCCTGCGGCTGCAGTGGGATGGAGACTTTCAGAAGAAGCTTTCCTTAAAAACTCTAATACAGTTAATGAACTTAAGTTAAGGACTAGTTGGGGTGTTACGGGGCAACAGGACTTTTCTCCTTACCAGTGGAGAACGCTTTATGCAACAGATGATTATGGAGATATGCCCGCTATTGTACTTAACCAGTTAGGAAATGATCGCTTAAAATGGGAACGCAGTAAACAATTTGACCTTGGAGTTGATTACTCCCTTTTTGATGATAGGCTTAGCGGTACTATTGGTTATTATGAAAAGAATACCGAGGATGCTATTTTTACAGCCATTAGCCCGGGTAGTACAGGTTTTTCTTCTGTAAAGGCCAATGTAGGTAATACCAGTAACAAGGGTGTTGAGTTTGAAATAAATGCCGATATAATTAGATCAGGTAGTTTTAACTGGCGCCTTGGCTTAAATGCCAATAAAAACACGAATAAATTAACCGAAATTTCTGATGACTTTAAAGATGAAGATGGTTTTGTATCTGGCTTTGGCGGTGGAGGTTTACTTAGGGAAGGAAGCCCAATAGGACTTATCTACGGTTATGTGTCAGAAGGTATTTTTCAGGAACAAAGCGAGATTGATGGGCTAAATGCTAATTCTCCTACCGGAATTTACCAAGAGGCCGGGACGTCTCCAGGTGACCTTCAATTTGCAGATCTTAACAATGATGGGGTGGTGAATGCCCAGGACCAGGAGGTTATTGGTGATACCCAACCCGATTTCTTTGGAGGGTTTACCAATACCTTTAGCTATAAAGGCTTCTCACTTACTACCTTATTCAATTTTTCAGTAGGGAATGATTTACATTGGTTTAACCAGGCAAGGTCTATAAATTTTGCCAATTCATATTTTGGTGAAAATAAGACTACTGAAGTGCTTAATGCCTGGACCCCAGAAAACCCAACCAACCAGCCAAGGGCAGTTTATGGAGATCCAAATAATAACGATCGTATTTCAAGCTATTATGTATATGATGCTTCTTTCCTACGTTTAAAAACCGTAAACCTTCAATATGTGTTTTCTAAGGAAGCTTTGAACAAGTTTGGGTTTGTAAATAGTGCCACTATATACGTTACCGGACAAAACTTGTTAACCTTTACCAACTACCCTGGTGCAGATCCTGAAGCTTCTAACTTGTATAATAACGATATAAGTGCAGGAAGAGACAATAACAGGTATCCTATATCTAGAGTATTTACGGCAGGAGTGAAAATTGGATTTTAAAAACTATATGATGAAAAAAATAATAATACCTATATTATCAATATTCCTAATGGCATCCTGTGAACTAACCGATGTCTTAGATCAGGACCCACCAAATAATTTGGTTCCCGAGAATGTAGTGAAAAATGAGAATGACGCAAAAGCATTATTGAATGGTGTTTACAGTACAATAATTTCTTTCTCAAGTGCGCATTATTATATGTACTCAGAATTAGTTCCCGCTGGCCTTAGCGGATCTATGAGCTACATTGGTTTTGGTGACGGAAATTCAGCTTTTGTGACCAACAGCGTTCTTTTTGACAATAGTGAATTAAAAAGTTTCTGGCAAATTAAGTACAAAGTACTGGATGCAGCTAATAATACCATAGCTCTTGTAGAGGAATTGCCCGATGAAGAATTTTCGGGGAATACCAAGTCTGAAATTATTGGCGAAGCTCATTTTTTAAGGGCAATGAGTAGCTTTGATTTATTAAGGTATTTCGGTGAGTTCTACGATTTAGATAGTGAATATGGAATTATTATTCGTACAGAACCGGTAAACTTTGTTACCCGTAATAAAGCTAGAAGCAGCGTGGCCGCTACCTACGAGCAGATATTGTCAGATTTAGATTATGCCATCGCTAATGCTCCAGATTTTTCGGTAAACCATAGAGCTTCTAAAACTGCGGCTAAGGCATTAAAAGCTCGTGTGCTTTTGTTCATGGGGAACTATAGTGGTGCAGCCAGTATGGCAAACGAGGTTATAGAAAGCCAGGTTAGGCAATTGGAGCCAGATTTTCCTACAGTGTTTAATAATGGATTAAATTCTTCTGAAATTATTCTTCTTACCCATAGAAGTCCAGATTCAGACACTGAAGACAATAACCGAAAGCGATTTTATTCAGGAAAAACCGGTAACAGCTGGTATCCTGAAATGATGGAAGGAGACCCCAGGCAGGAGTTTACCTATGATGGGCTTAAAATTCTGAAGGTAAATAATGAGGAAACTTTTAGGCCTACTTACTTTCTTAGATTGGCTCAAATGTACTTAATTAAAGCTGAAGCCCTGGCATTTGAAAATGCTGCGCTTGAAGATATTCAGGAACCACTTAATGCAATTCGTTTAAGAGCAGGTTTGGCACCTTCTGAAGCAACTACTATCGAGGCTGTAAAAGAAGAGATCTTTCAGGAATATGTGAAAGAACTTGCTTTTGAAAATGGTACCGAATGGTTTGCTGCGATTAGATTTAATAAAATTATGGAGCTAAAGCCGGAAGTAACAAATAAAAACCAATTCATTTTACCAATACCGGAAGATGAAATTTTTGGAAATTCAGAATTAAACCTTTCAGACCAGAATCCTGGTTATTAATAATACAATGCCCAAAAAGTAAAAAAAAAGCCTCTAAATCAAAGGTATACATCTGCTTTTTGGGTGTTTATAAAAATCATTTTTTAAAGATAAACTATATGAGTAAATTAAAATTCCTTACGGGGATACTGCTTTTTTGTGCCCTAACCAATCTAGTTGCCCAGGACCTAACTAAAAAGGTTCCTATAGATCCTTCTATAACTACTGGAAAGCTTGATAACGGTTTAACTTACTATATTAAACATAATCCCAAAACAGAGAACAAAGCAGAATTACGCCTGGTTATAAATGCAGGTTCCTTACTGGAAACCGAAGAACAACAAGGTCTTGCCCACTTTCTTGAGCACATGGCATTTAATGGAACCCGTAATTTTGAAAAAAATGAACTTATTGACTACCTGGAAAATCTGGGAGTACTATTTGGTGCCGACCTTAATGCGCACACCAGTTTTGATGAGACCGTTTATAAGCTAACACTGCCAACAGATGATGAAGAGGTTTATGATAAAGGTATTGAGATTTTAAGAGACTGGAGTGATGGTATAACCCTGGCAGAAAAAGACATAGATGAGGAACGTGGCGTGATTGCAGAAGAATTGAGAAGCGGACTTATAGGTTCACGCCGACTTTTTAACAGTTATATACCTTTAATTACAAATAATGCCCGGCACGCCGAAAGGCTTCCTATTGGAAAATTAGACGTTATTCTTAATGCTGATTACGAAGAGCTTAGAAAATTTTATAGAGATTGGTATAGACCAGATCTAATGGCTTTAATGGTAGTTGGGGATATTGATGTAGAAGAAACCAAACAAAAAATAATACAAAATTTTGGGGACTTGAAGAACCCAACCAGTCCTAAGCCACGAACCCAATATGGTATACCTGATAATAAGGAATTAAAGGCCGGTATTTTTACAGATCCCGAGGTATCATCCCTTAAGTTTTTTGCTTATTATAAAAAACAGAAAAACAACACCGAAACTTTAGAAGATTACCGCAAAACCTTAGTGGGTAGGTTGTATACCGGTATGTTAAACCTGCGAATGGAAGAGGCCAGGGAAGAAGGAAGAGCTCCTGTTATTGAAATTAAAGGAGGAATGGGGAATTTTCTAGCCGATAAGAATTCATATTTTGTAAGTGCTACCCTTAAAGAAGACCAGATTAAAGAAGGTATTATTGCTACGCTTAAAGAAAGTGAACGGGCTAAACGTTATGGCTTTAACCAAAGTGAATTAGATCGCTATAAAAAACAACTTCTTAATCGTGCAAACCTGGTTAGAAAGGAAGAAGGAAAAATCAATTCTCGTAGTTATGTTGAAGATTATGTAGATCATTTTATAGAAGGTGATCCAATTCCGGGTAGTGAATTTACCTACAATTTTTACAAAGACCAGCTTCCTACAATTAGCCTGGAAGAAGTAAATGCCTTAAGTGAGAAATGGATAGGCGATGAGAATATAAGCTTAATCCTAGCAGGACCGGAAAAAGATGATTTAAAACTTCCGGGAGAGGAAACTTTGGTACAGTGGTTTGAATCTGTAAAAGATTTGAAATTAGAACCCTATGAAGACGATTTAAAAGTAGATGAATTAATGTCCTGGGAACCAAAACCGGGAAAGGTTAAAAGTACTTCTTACAATAAAGATATTAATGTTACCGAATGGGAATTATCAAACGGGGTAACAGTAGTTTTGAAACCTACAAAATTACAAAATGATGTTATAAGCATTAGTGCTGTTCGTCCCGGCGGTAGTTCTTTAGCTCCCGATGAAGACTATATTTCTGCACGTTTTGCAGCAGGTATAATCAATAAAAGCGGTTTAAATAATATTTCTGAAAGCGGATTGAGAAAACTGAATATGGGAAAGACAGTTTCAGTTAAAAATTATATAAACTTTTATGAAGAACTAATCTCTGGAGAGAGCTCTACTAAAGATTTAGAAACGATGTTAAAAATGATACATCTTTCTTTTACCAATCCTAATAAAGACGAAGCTGCCTTTTCAGTTTTTAAAGACAGAAGGGTTTCAGCCTATAAAAATAACGAAATCACCCCTTATAGCTATTTCCGTAAGAAAATCGCTATTGAAATGAGCGATAACCATCTTAGGGCTGTTCCGGTAGAATCGAAACAAATTAAAGATGGATTGAATTTAGATAAAGCTTTTGATTTTTATAAAGAACGCTTTGCTTCTGCCAAAGGCTTTACCTTCTTTATTTTAGGAAATTTTGAACTGGACTCTATAAAGCCTTATGTTGAAACTTATATTGCTAGTTTACCTTCAAAGAATATAAAGCAAAAGAGCAAAGACATTAAATTGCGCTATACCCAGGGGAATAACGAAACCTTTTATAAAGGACAGGAAGATAAAGCTGAAGTGCATCTTAGGTATACAGGTAAATTTGATTTTTCTACAAGAAAAAGAGATTTATTAAGTGCACTGACGCACGTTATAAGGCTTAGGTTATATGAAGAATTAAGAGAGAATAGAGGAGGGGTTTATGGTGTTAGAGTAGCTTCATTTGCTACAGATATACCTTACAAATGGTACCGCCAAAGCATTGACTTTACCACTGCTCCAGATGATGTTGAGGACCTTATAAAGGCCGTACACGTAGAATTAGATAAAATTAGAAAAGAAGGGGTGACCCAGGAAGATTTAAATAAGGTAAAAGAAGCTTTACGCTTAAGGGGAAAAGAAGGCCTGGACTATAATAGTTATTGGTCTATGAAGCTAAAAGAAGCTTATAAATACAACCTGGACCCTTCTAAAATTCCAGACTTTAATTCTTTTGCCGATGAATTAAGCTCAAAGGAGCTTCAGGAGCTTGCCAAAGAATATTTAATAGAAGATAATTATTCTCAATTTATTCTTCTACCTGAAAAAATGGAAAAGAAAGCTGGGTAATTTCAGTGATTTGATTGAGTTAGCAAGAAAAACCGTTTCGTTAAAAAGAAACGGTTTTTTTTATGACTTTTTTACAAGCTTTTTAATCATTCAAGCTTACATAGCCAATGAATAAGCTTTGATAATAAACAGAAATTTAGAAATCATTTTATGCTTATTTTCCGGTAATCTGCACTGCACAAAACTGGTGTGAAAATACAGTTGTGGTGCCGGAACAAATAAGAGCATATTACATTAAAATTTGTTCATTCTATTCTGCTAAGCTTTTTAGGTTTGAATGGAAAAGTAAAGTATTTAAGGTGAAAAAATAAATTATCCCGTTGGCAAGGCAATGGAGCATTAAATGTAAAGTTTTTTGATTTCAAGGCGTGCCTGAAAGTCTCAATAATCTCGGGATAAAGGATTATAGAGTAAATTTGTAATTGCCTTTAAGCTGCGCTCGCCTTAGTTTTCTTTGATATCCTCAAAACAGCAAAAAAAGCGGTTAAAGAAAGTAGTACCCAAAATACATCAACTACAAAAATTTGGGTATAAGCTTTTTGAAGGGAAATCCATATCCAATTACCCGTGATTACACCATTAGCAACCGGAACCAGCATACCGAGGATACTCCCTAAGACTAAACAGGTTTTATTAGTGAAATGATTGTCTCGTTTTATGGTGAATAAAATGCTTAATATTAACCATCCCCAAAAAAACACCTGGTAAATAAGATCCTTTCGTACTCCCCCTGTATCTGCAACATAACTTTCTCCAAAAACCTTCATAACTATAAAAATAATGGCAGTTATTGGTAATAAACTTAGGCAAACAGAGGTATAAATAGTGACCAGCCAGTTATTGAAGGTTCTCTTGCTTTTTGAAACACTTTTTTTATTTCTGGCAACTAGCCATATATAAACCCCTGAAAGAATTACAAAACATGTAACAAAACCCAGAACAAGGTAAATTAGTTTAAGGCCATACCCACCATAATCACCATAATGCAATCGGCGTAAAAGGTTAAAAGTTCCCTGGGCGTAAGAAGTTGGTGAGTCGATAGATTTTTCGGCGATAAGTTTAGCGTCTGCTATTCTATAGGTTTGGGAGGCCCGGTCTAGCAGATTTTCATCAAAACCGGGAGAACCGCTTAGTTGTACATACATATTGGCGTCGCCATAATTTATAATTTTAAGCTCACTAAGTTTTAGGTCGGGCCATTTTTTCAGGATCTTCCCCGCAAAATGATTAATTGAAAAGTCTTTTTGTATTGGTGTATAGGTGAATTTCATGTTGTCAACTTCTTCTTCCAGGTTTAGGATGTTTGCTATTTCACCGGGTTCATCTGGAAACAGGTAGCTTTCTACGGGCGGGAGCATTACCATATATCCAATCATTAAATAGCAACCGGTAACTGCAAAAATAAACTGGTAGGGAAGTCCAATTATTCCCAGTGCCACATGGGCATCAGTCCAAATAGTTTTCCATTTGGCCATGGGGCGGAATGTGTAGAAGTTGGAGATTATTTTTTTCCAATGTACCAGCACACCGGTTATTATGGCAAAAAGAAAAAAGAAAGCAACTAAACCTGCCAGTAAATAACCAGACCTTCCAAAAAAGTTAAGCTGTGCAAAAAAGTGTAAGCGATAGAAGAATTCACCAAGTGAATAATTAGACTGATAGTCCTTTTTTTCAAAAGAATCCATATCCATAAAAAGATAATTAGATAATCTTCCGTTACTTTCATCAGTAAGGCTAGAGTCTTTGGAAGGCGTCATAGAAACATTTACTTCCCGCTCAAAATAACGATGAGAGTAGGAAATATCTCTTCCATAGAGATTTTTATTTTCTTCTAATTTCTTTAAAGACCTATCAAAATCAATGGTGTTAAAGTAATTTTCTTCAATAGGTTTGTTATGCTCCCAGGCACTTATTTCATCTCGCAAAAAAGCAATAGAACCGGTGAAAAAAATAATATATAAAAGTGCACTTATAATTATACCGCTAATGGTGTGGGTATGAAAGAGAATATTGTAAATTCTATTGGACATTTTGAAGGGAATTTAGGGAATGACATAAATAAGCAGAACGAAAAATGCGGATAAAAGAAGGTATATCCCCCATATTTTAAAGCCATTTTTAGCCAAAAAGGCGATTATCATTAACGCAACCCATACTATAAAACCTGCAAATTGTAAGGTAATGAGCGATGCGGCATTTTTAAAAAATTGGATGAAAATCATAAAAAAGCTTTGCGTGAGGATAAATCCACCAATAAAACCAGCCGTAATTTTTAAGAGACGTTGCCACGTAGAGGAGAAGTGTTTTTTATTTGCCGGCATAATAAGAGAGGTAAATTTCAGTAAGTAAGATTAGTGCAATTAAAACGCCCCATAATTTTAGAGACGGAATTTTTAAAGGTATAAGCAGTATGCTTAGACTCGCTGCCAGGCTTAAGATCATTAAAAAATAAAGAGATCCTACTAACCAACCTAAATGTAAAAAACAAATGCACAGACCTAATACCATTAATAAAATCCCTAGATAATTGGCATTTTTGGGATGATTTTTTAGCCATTGTTGCACAGGATATTTTACATTGAATTTTGCTCTCTTTGAACTATGATAACAGGAGATAAAACCTAAAAGCGTTATTAAAAAGGCGAGTGAGATCATCTTTAAATTTTAATAGTAGGCCTCATAAAATTATGAGTTATAAACTATATTAGTAAGGTGAGCATTTCGGCCCGAAGGCCGAAATGTCTCTGGCTTATTCAAACTGGTTTACTAATTTACTTTTACCGGGCTAAGCTTGCTAATAGCTGTTATATTACCTCCCTTTACTTCTAAGCCTTTTGTAGCAGTTGCAGTTTTAACATTAATATTATAAACATAACTGCTTTCGGTTGTGGTAATGCCAATGTGTACAGTTCCATTAGCATCTACATAGTTATTACTGGTTACATTTTGTATGCTTGATGGCTCAGGGACTCCATTTAACCACTCAAATGTCTTATCGTAAACATTGATTATCGCCAAATTCGTACCTACACTATAAGCTGCTTTTTCTTTTTTCATCATCACAACAAAGTCTCCATCTCCGCTATAAATATGATTGGTAACGTAGTAGCCTCCTGAGGCTTGCTCCAGATCAAAAAGGTAAGATTTATCGAATTCGGTTTCTCCGCTGTTTATCCTGGTAACTGCCGAAGGTTTTGTAGAGGTTATATCTCCATTAGATGAGCCAAGAGATGATGAAAATGCATAGGCATCTCCCGTTTCGTCTACACTAAGCCCATTGGTGAAATACCTACCAATAGAACTTGTCCTATCGTCATTTATAACTTTTTCCAGTTCCATTTCAGGATAAGAATACACGGCAATCCAGGCCTGGTTTGGGTAATTGGTTCCAAACCTATCATTACAACAAGCCTTAATACTGTAAAAAGGAGCAAAAACTTTATCGCCTACCTGGGTCATCCAGGTAAAAAATGCCTGTTCCCCTTCGGGCGCAAGAGCAGCCGTGTTAATTTCACCTTCGTCCACAAATTGGCTGTTGCCGGTATCTAAGCGATACCAGCTTGCCACCGGCGATTCGCTGTTTCTGGAAACCCGGCTCATAAGAACGTCATCTCCTACATTGGTAAAAGTATGTACAGTTTCCGATTGGAAATCTGATATTTTATCTAAAGCTCCATTTTCATTTAACTGGTAGGTGGTTACTGCACCGGGGTTTCCCTGGCCGTAGAGCAAGCTAAAAAACTTATTATTGGCAGTAATATAATAACGGTAAGTGCCGTCTTGTTCTACTCCGTTTCCCTGGGTGCTTATTGTGCCTTCGGTAACACTTTCTGCAGTAAGTAAATAGTCGGCTACTCCTTCTGAAGCTACCGGGGTGGCTGCAATAATATATTTATCTGTAGCGGTTTCTCCTTCTCCCGGAACATCGGGATCGTCTTCATTGCAGCTTACACTAATTAGAGCTAAACTTAGCATGGCGAGAAAATTAAAATTGAACTTTTTCATATTGATTATTGTTTTGGTGTTAGGATTAGATTAAAATGAATATCTTATTTTGGCGGTAAAGTTTCTACCGGGTTTCTGTAAGCTAAAATTGTCGTATAAGTTGGCATCTGCCAGGTTTCTTGCTTCCAGAGTAAACTGAAAGTTGTTCTTTTTCCCAAAACTGTAAGTCATGCTCAAATCGTGCGCAATTTGTTCGGGTACTTCCAGCTTTGTGCTTCCTAAGCTGGGCCAATACAAATAGAAAGAATGAACATATAACAGATTGTAGCTAAAGCTGATACTGTTATTGGAGTTAAAAGGGCTCTCTATGGTGTAGCTGGCATCAGCATTGCCGTACAGGTAGGGTATGTTGGGAATTCTATCTCTGTAAACAATACTTTCCTGGGTTTGACCATCTTCAAACTGAGTGTTGTTTCTAAGGTTTTGATAGGTTAAATTCGCTCCCGCAGAAAATTTATTTTTATAAGAATAACGAGCTTCGGCTTCTATTCCCAGATTGCTAACATCTGCAAGGTTATCCATTACCTGAAAAACCTGATTTTTGTTGAGCCTGGGCCTTATAAAATCTTTTGCATCACGGTAAAATCCATTTGTGCTTAGATTAAGCTGGTGATATTTTTGAATTTTGAATAGATATTGAGCACCAAGGTTATAATTATAACTTGTTTCTGGCTTTAGGCTACTGTTTCCTTGTAACAATACACCGCCATCTCCAAATAATTCGTTAGGCTGCGGTAAGCGGAAACTTTTCTCAAAAGAAGCTTTTATCTGAAAATTATCGGTAAGGAAATATGTACCGGCTGCTCCATAACCTAAACTATTAAATGTATTCTTTTTAAAGCGGTATGCAACGCTGCCGTATTCTGAACCTTCGGGCCTGTAAGCTTCTTCAAATGTATTAACCTGGTGGTAATTCTTTAAAAAACCGGTAATGCTCCAGTTTTCTTTCTCAAAGGTATAGCCAAGGCCGGCCACATTTTTAGTGGTTTTTTGAGGTTGATTATAGATTTGTTCCTCTTCCGATAGCAGGTTTTCCCTCTTTCTATTAAAACTGGTATATACATTACTAATGGCCAGTTTGTGCGTTTCATTAATGTTATAGTTAAGGTTTGCATTTGCAATACCATTATTATTCTGAAATTTTAAATGCGTATAATTTAATTCTCCTCCCGGGCTGTCATATTCAATAAACTCCCCAAACCAATTATAACGTCGGTTTACTGTATCTACCACTTCTTCTTTTCCGAAATTATAGTTCGCATTTAAAGTGACATCCAGGCCTTGGGTAAAGAGATCTTTTTTTTGATATTTTAAACTGGGCATTAGAATATTTCCCTGTCTGTGCCTATTGCCATAAACGCTAACCTGCCTGGCACCTGTTTGAATTTCATTGTAGTTTTGGCCCACTGTAAAACCAAGTAATAGCTTATCGGCATAAGATGTATTTACAACACCTATATTTCCAATTATTGTTTCGTTGTGGTAATTATCATTAAAGCGCTTAACTTCCTGGTTTGGGAAATACTCTCCGGTTTCCAAATCGGCTACATCAACATTAACAGTATAGTTGTTATCAGAATAGTTTTGAAAGGCATTTATTCTTGCGGTGAAACCCGATTTTGCCGTGTATATAGCATTAATGTTGCTACGATGCGTGTTAAAAGAGCCATAGGAATAAGAGGCATCTAAATGATTTCCAAAGTCGCTTTTTGTAACTATATTGATAGCACCACCAAGGGCATCGGCTCCTAAACCAACAGGAACCACACCTTTGTACACTTCAATACGTTCAGCCAGGTTAATAGGGATATTGTTTAATTGAAAAGAAGAACCAAAATTCTCCATCGGGATTCCGTCAATAAAGACTTTTACCTGGTTTCCCCTAAAACCGTTCATTGAAAGTTGCATATTTGAACCTACGCCGCCACTTTCCCGAACTCGTATTCCCGAAACCCGGTCCAGGGCATGCCCAATGTCTAATGAAGTATGATGTAGTTTTTTAGCATCTACTACATCTACGTTATACGCCAGTGCCTCAATTTGTTGAAGCTTGTTTTTTGCGGTAAGATTTACTTCTTGCAATTGGGTTGCTGATTCTTTTAAACTGATATCAAAAAAGTTATTAGCTGGTGTAATTATGCGTGTTTCAGGGACATAGCCAACGAATGAGATGTTGAGGTTGAGATTGCTATTATTGGAAGGTACTGCTAAAGAAAAGTAACCTTGAGGATTTGTTGTGGTCCCTTTAGAAATTTCAGGAATCCAGATGGTCACCCCAAGTAGAGGATTTCCCTTGGTATCGGTTATTTTTCCTTCAATTTGCTGCTGCTCCTGGGCACATAAGTGGCCGCCTATAAAGAGGCATAGCAAAAAAAATCCACGCAAAGTTGTATATTGCATTGCTTTTTAATTGTAAGAGGTTAAAGAGTAATCATGGAGTCATACAGTTGCCGCTGTATGGCTCTTTTTTTTGTTTAAAATCAATACATAATTATTAAGACTGGTTCTAAACTGGAGCAAATGTAATTATTTTTCTTAACTGAAAAAGGGAATTTCAGATTTTATTTAAAATAAGTCTAAATAAGTTTTATAATTCAAAAGCTTAGCCTATGTTTGCACTATCGATAATCATTCTAAATAATTAAAATGAAAAAAATTACGATTTTAATCTTTGTACTATTGGTTCAGGCCACAGCTTCAGCTCATTATTTATGGATAGAAACAGCTGCCAGTGGTAAACTAAATAAAGAACACCTGGTGAAAATTAAGTATGGAGAATATACTTCAGGAGCAATTGAAAAGCCGGGAAATGACGCTTTTAATGCAGTTAAAAATTTTAGTTTGTGGTTAATAGCTCCCAGTGGAGAGAAAAAGGAATTGAAAATAAGCATGAAGCGTGATTTCTACCAGGCGGTTTTTGTTCCCTCTGAGGAAGGAAGCTATGCCCTGGTTTTAGATAATAAGAATGTGCAGGTTTTAGATTATACAGCATATGATTTTGGAATTTTTAAACCTCAATATCATGCAAAGGCGAGGGTTACAGTAGGGAAGAACCCTGAAAAACTTGCAAAAACTAATTTTGAGGGTATTGAAATTCTAAACATAAGTAATAAGGTTGCAAGCCATAAAAGCGAAGTAAACTTAAAAGTTCTTTTTAAAGGGAAATGCTTAAAAGAACAGGAAGTGATAATTTATATTAGCGACCAGTGGTCGAAGAAACTTACCACCGATGAAAACGGAGAGGTGAGTTTTAAACTCCCATGGGATGATACGCTATATACCATAGAAACTACCCATAATGAAGATATCACAGGAACATTCGATGGAAAAGATTATGATTTTATATGGCATTGCGCTACATACGCCATTGCCCTGTAATTACCTTGTGTTTTAGTTTTGAGTTCTGAAAGTCCCTGCCTTGTGCAGGGATTTTTGTTGTATGGAATTCTACTTTTTAGGGTTTTAATGGATAAGGAATAAAATGTTTAGAATAACAATAATAAGTTGTGAGTTGTGGTTGTCGGCTGAATGCATTTAAGCTTTTTTATCTCAATTTATTGTCCATGCCAATGCGGTAATTCCTGCTTTCCAAAAACTTAAACTATATTCTTTTAAATCAATTTAAGGTCTTTCATAATCCCAACAAGATGTGGATTGGTCTCTGCACCAAACTCGTCGCGTAACTCTTTTAAGCGTTTTTCTATGGCACTCTTACTGTTAGGCTTTATGTTTTTTTCTTTCAATACTTTTTCTATTTTATCCTGAGTGTAACCTTTAGAAAGGAATTCAACAATACTAATTTCAAAAGTATTAAGGCTAATGAGGTTGTTTTGTGATAATGCTTTTTCAATGGAGGGTGAATTATAGGTTAACCCCTTATTTAAAGCTAGAATTGCCTGTTTTAAATATTTAATTCCATGGCGGTCTTTACACACGTATGCATCTATATTCCCTGAAGCCCAGAGGTTTTTTACGATTTGCGGATGATCTTCAATAGAATGTACAATCACTTTTAGGTTTGGGTTTTCATTTTTTAATTTAGAAATAAGTTCCTCGCCAGAGGTGATTTTTTCTTCTCTATAGTCCTGCTTAAAGGAAAGATCGCAGATAAGCAAATCGTATGGATTGTTATTAAGCAGTTCTTTTTTAGCCATTAGCCATGCCTTGTCGCAATATTGTGAATGAGCTACATTGGTTATTCCGAGATCATTTAAAAGTATGGCCACAGCTTGATTAATACTGTCTATATCTTCCGCAACAAGGACTTTTTTAAGCATAATTTTCTTATAATGGAATAGCGATTAAAATCTTTAAGCCTTTTCCTTTTTCTGTTTCAAAAGTAAGTGTTCCATTTATAGAAAAAATACGGTTTTCCACATTTTGAAGCCCATTTCCATTTTTAATAGCCTCTTTTGCCGTGCCTATACCATTATCAGAATAATGGATTTTTAAATATTGGTTTTCTTCATTGAAAACCAACGCCACTAAGGATGCCTTACTGTGTTTTTTCATATTTACCATAAGCTCCTGCAAGACTCTATAGATCACTAATTTTTTTTCACGATTTATAGTGCTCCAGGGAATATTATTTTCTCCACTTATAATCAAACGAATATTAGCCGGGCAAATATTGGAAAGTAAAGCCACTAATTGTTTTAAATACCCTGATCCTGTATCAATCTTACTATTTTCTCTTGAAATATCCCGGGTACGGCTATAGATACTTTCCAGCTTATCTATTATTTTTGGAGGAACTACCGCTTCAAGGCCACTCATTATATTATAGATGTCGTTAGCTAGCTCGTCGTGAATCTTTTTTGATATTCTGGTTTCAGTATTATAGATTTCTATAATTTTTTCCTTTTTATGTCTTTGTCTGTTATAATAAAAAATGAAAATTGCTAAGGCTATGGTAAGCATAGCGACAAACATCAAAATATAATTCCGGGTTTTAATCTTCTGGTTTTCTATGGCTTGTAGTGCTGCGGAAGCTTCCAGGCTGGATATCTGTTGCTGTTTTCGTTTCTCATCAAACCTTATTTTGGCAAACGTATTTTTAGCACGTAAGTTCATTTTATTTAAACTGTCACTAAGAGCAATATAATGGGAAGTATAATTTGTACTGCCGGGGCTCAATCCTAATAAGTACTTTAATGCCTCTACCTGAGCCTGTAGGTTGTGATTTTTCCTACCAGTTTCTAGCCACTTTTTAGCATAATTAAGTGCTTTTATCTTGTTTCGATTTTTATAATAATATGATAAGTGTTCATAACTTGATGTTTTACCGGTGTCATCATTTTGGTCAATGCGCCATTTTAGCGCCTGGTTTAATTCTGAAGACACATCTATATTACCGTTTTTTAACCACTTAGTAAATGCCAGGTTATCCAAAAACCTTGATCGTGATTTGTAATCCTCTTTAGAAACGCTTCTATAGAGTTTATCAAAAACAGAAATTGCTTTTTTATATTTTTTTTGATCCTGATATACCAGGCCTATATTATTTTGATAAATTAAACTATCTTCTAAGTTCTGGGCGTAACGCAAGGCTTCTTTGTACTCTTTTATTGCATCATCATAAAAGCCCTGGTTGCCATATGCGATTGCTATAATATTATGAGCACTGCTTAAATACTGCCGATCTTTTTTCCTATTAAGATAGCGAAAAGCTTCAATAGCTGATTCCTGGCTTCCCGTATAATCCTGCATTCTACTTTGGGCAGTAGCCATTTCCAGGCTTCTACGTGCAGCTTTTGTGCTATCCCCTATTTGAAGGTAGTGTTTACGTGATTCAAAAGCATTTTTAAAAACTGCTTCCTGATTATCTAAATAGCGATGTATAACTGCTTTTCTGTAAAATGCAAGTGCAATCCAGTTTGTATCTTTCCTGAATGTTGCCAGGCGTTCAAGACTATCTGCGAAAAAAAGCGCACTATCAAATTCCTCTAAACGATTATGATAATATATTTTATAGTCTAAAAGCAGTGGGTAAAGGCTGTCCTTTTTATTGTGTAGCTTAGATAATGATTGATTTAAATTTTGAATCTTGGCACTTATTTTCTCTTCATTTATAGCCCGTTCAAAAAAATAATAAGCTGAATCATTTTCAATACCCATATCCAACTTATCCTGCATTTTATTTTTACAAGCGCTAGATAAAACCAGTAACAGGAGACAAAAGATTAGAGGGGGCAATTTCATAAGGCGAAAATAAAAAAAGCCGCTCTAAAGCGGCCTTTTAATTATACATAAATAAAATTTAATCACCTCCGGGCTTCTCTATTTAAGTGTCTTAGCTTTAAAGTATTTCTTTATTAACTATGTAAGCATTATCTTTTTTTGTGATTATGCTGCAGTGATTTTCATTTTAGTAGATAAATCTTTTAACTCGATAATCGAGATTTTATGCTCTGGGACTTGTCTCAAAATAAAAAAACCCGTAAACACTGAGTTTTACGGGGTTTTGGTTTTGTTTGAAGTCTTAACAGTACTCGGAGAGAAAGTAATTATTTATTTTTTTTAATATCCATATCCCTGCTAAATAGAGAGCTGTCTTTTAAAACAGAAATTGTTTTAACAATATCCTTAACATTCCAATTGACGGTTTTATGAACCAGAAATTCAATATCGTAAAAACCACCATATAGAGTTTGATAAGCTTTTCTGCAATAACCTGTAAGTGTTTCTAAATCTGCATAAGTGAATAGAATAGAGTTTTTATTTGGATCTGAATGAGCATACACCTCATTTCTGGCAGTAACCACTTTCTTTTTTATTGCTTCTAATTCTTTAAACTCTTCTCTCAGTTTATTTATTTCTTCAATTAAATTTTTTCTATTCTTGAAGATTGAATCTGTAACTTTTTGATTTAGAATAGGATCATATTTTTGATTTTCTAAACGGTTAAAAAGCTTAAAAATATTTCTTTTCTGATTCTTACTATCATCTAAAATCTTACTAATCTGGATCACAAGAATAAACCTGCATTGAATAGGGTAATATCTAAAAAAACCATGGTTTAATTGACTTTCTTCTTTTTGAGGTTTTTCATTGAGCAAATATTTTGCATTGTTCAGTGATATGTAAATATCCATAAGTATTTTACCCAAATCATTTAACCAATCATCTAACTCCTGGCCTGTTATCTTCATTTTTCGTTGGTTTATTTGAATTGATAAATTACTTAATTATAATAAAAAATTTTATTAAATACCCAATTATAAAACCTATAGCCGAAATGTGCTATCTAAACCGATTATCCCAATTATTCACTTACCCTCTATTCTTGTTGGTAGTCGAACCCACAGTCCTAAAAAAATGTCTTTATTTTGGGAATGAAAGTTTAATTCACTCTCCCTTTAGTGGACTAATGACAATATTAATTAACATCATTATGGCATACTTAAAATTAAATATTACTTATATTTAAATAATTATTTAAGTTTGCAAACCAAAAATAGCACCTATGAGTCATATTATTAATTTTTCCAGTAGGAATTTTTTCCGAAATATATCTTCCCTTGTTGAAGTGATTTCTGAAAGCCTTATTGGTCAATTTCAAAATAACGACGCTGTAATTACTCCTGATGCTAAAATAGCTTTGGATAATCCAATTGATAGGATGAAAATAGATGCTGCAGTTCAGGAACTAAAAAAAGATAAGTCAATTAAGAGCAAAACAGTAATCTTATCTAATAAAAAAGAGGTTGTTCTTTCCGTAGAATAATTATAGCGCGAAATGGAATTTAATATTGCAGCAAATACTGTATTTTATATATCCATTTTCGTAATTCCTGGCATACTTCTAAGACGTTTTTATTATCATGGAGAATTTCATAAAGAATTTTCTCAAGGAAATCTTCTTGAGAGACTTATGTGGACAATATTTAGTAGTATAGTCGCAATTCTTGCGAGTGCTGGTGTATTTTTATTGATTAGAAACTTTTTTGGTAATCTTTTGCCAGCAATCTCTTATAGTACATTAAAAGAAATTTTTGATTTATTAGCAAGTAATGAGCTTCCAGATGGCACCCGATTTAAGGAGATATACTCTGACTTTTTGTTTCTGATATTTGGTGTGTATTTAGTATCAAGTCTTTTGGGTTTTATAGTGCATAAGATAGTAATCTCCTTGAGTACTAGTTCAGTCATAAATCTGTTTAAGTTTAAGAATTACTGGTATTATTTCTTTAGAGGACGGGTAAAAAACACTCCGAAAGCTAAAGGAAAAAAATATTGGTATACGGAAGCAGATATACTGGTTGATCAAGATGGGAGATCCAAGATGTTTAGCGGTAAAGTTTCGGACTACTATGTGGATTCTATAAATAATCAATTGGAAAGTATCTTTCTTGAGGACATAAAAAGATACAAATTTGATAAGGATTCTACTAATTATGAGCTAGTGGATATACCAGGTCACGTATTTTGTGTCCCTTACAGTAGAGTCTTAAATATGAACTTGACTTATGTAATGAGATCCAAAGGTGTGTCTATTTGGAAAAAAATATTATGGGGACTGGCTCAGTTTTTATATTTTTTAATTCTTTTTATATTGTTCTCAATATTTTGGATAGAGGAAGTTCCAGGTATAGATTTTCAATCAATTTGGTATAAGGCTTGGTTCTCATTAAATACTTGGGTAATTGCATCTATTCTAAGATCATTTATCAGGAAAAGTTTATATTCTGAAGAAAGAAAGGAAGATTTTCCATTTGAATATATCGCTGGCGTACTATTTTTTGGAGCTCAGTATTTGTGGATAATATGGGATAGAACCCCCTTGTCAGTTATTATTATTTCATTTATAGCGTTAATTATTATAATAGGATCTTTAGAGGAATCTGACAAAAAAAAGAAAAATAAAAATGGAGGGAAAGATGAGAATCAAAATCCGAACACTAAAAAATTAGAGGAGAAAAATTAAAATTGTTCTTCAACTTCACACATCAATGTATTCTCTAAACTAACATTTTTTACAAACCTTTGTTGCTCACGAAAGAAAAAACCCTTGTAAACACTAGGATTGCAAGGGTTTTCCAGTACTCGAGGCGGGAGTGCTTTAAATCTCTTGTATCCTACATTTATAATGGGTTTCGGTTAGATCATTTTGGAGTGTCTCCGAATTAGACACCTTTAACTTAATATTAACAAAAACATAGCTAGAGAGTAAGTGATAATCATATTGAAAAGTTAAAGGTATTTAGCATTTTTTAAGCTTATTGAGTAAATTAACTATGTCTTGAAAAATTCGTTAAATTCTATCTTTTTGTCATACGTTGGTGTTTTTATGTTCTATTGTTTTAGGAGAGACTGCAATAACAGTAATTAATAGCTAAGCTTAAAATAGTAAAAAAGGCCGTTTTTTATTTGTAAATACTTGTTGTTCCGTTACAAGTCCAAAGAGTTTCACCATTATCGTAAGCATTAAATGTATTAGTTCCGGTGAAATTTCCAGCAGTTTCTGAATAGATATAGCTTCCAATAAATTCTCGTGTACTACCAGACGGTAAAGTATAATTTGTCTCAAGTGTTAACTCATTTCCGTTTAATTCATAGTGAGAACTTGTTAAGTATCCAGGATCAGTGAAATTAACTGTATTATCTGTTAAAAACCTAAACTAATATGCATCTCCTTCTCCTAAATCAAATCCATTTGAGCATACTTCTCCGTGTCTTTGGAAATTTCAAGTGTTTTTAAGGATTTTTTCTTCTAGACTCATTGTTTCGAGGTTATCATCGTTTGAAGAACAAACTGCATGGGGAGAAAGTGCTGAGCAAGCCTTCTAAAACGGTCTATCATTCCCTTAATCGAGCTTTAAAGAGTGTTCAGGCAGAGATCAAACGACTCACTGAACTAGTAAAAGAGGAGCAACAGCAACAGCTCACTTTACTAAAAAGCATTCCTGGAATGGGGAATAAAACAGCTATTATGTTACTGGTTTTGACGGATGGTTTTTCCAACTTTGAAACTGCCCGGCAGCTATGTTGCTACACGGGAATCACACCAACCATACGGGAATCTGGGAAAAGTGTGAAAGGTAAAAGTAGGATCAGCAAGGTAGGTAACTCCAAGCTCCGGGACCTATTATTCATGTGTAGTTTTACAGCCTGTAAACACAACAAAGCCTGCAGGGATATCTATGAACGAATAATCGCCAAGGGAAAGAGCAAGAAACTGGCATTGATTGCAGTCTGTAATAAACTTCTTAAACAAGCTTTTGTGATCGCGAAATCAGGCCTGCCTTATGATGAAAATTTTGTATCAAAATGGGATAGTTTACTTGGAAGTTAGCTCAGTTCTTTGTTACCCACTGGAGCTTACTCTTCATAAGCTCCTGAAGAATATGTAAGCTCATAACTGTGTGTGTAAATCTCAAATACAATTCCAAAAGGATCTTCAACATAGCACATTTTATACGGCTTATCATTTGGGTAATATTCTCTTATTGGCATTCTTTGTTTACCACCAGAAGAAACTATCTTTTCTATTAAATTTTCGATGTTCGGGTCTTGTACACAGAAATGGAATAATCCTGTATTAAAAGGATTGAATCCTGGAGCTTCTTTTTTTCCATTTGGGAAAGAAAATAATTCAATTCCAACTCCATCTGATGTTGACATATGTGCTATTTCAAATTCCTCCCAATCTTCTCCAAATACATCTATACACATTTGTCCTATAGCAGTTTCTCTTTCTTTTTTAACTTTTGAAGGCTCCATTATTGTGTACCATCCCATCACTTCTGAATAGAACTTGACAGCCTCTTCAATGTTTGGAACAGTTATACCAATGTGTGAAAATGATCGTGGATAAGTTTCTTCTTTTTTCATATCTATTTTATTTTTAAGGCTACAAAATAAGGATATATTTGTCTGTTAAACAATAAGTTACCTAAATGTAATATAGGTAACTAAAAGTGTTATTTGTTGTTAATCAGCTATTTATGTTTTTAAAATGAATAAAATTTATTGTCCTCTTAACTATACGATGAAATTAATTGGTACGAAATGGAAGCCTCTTGTTCTATTTCATTTATTAGAAGGACCGGTTCGTTCTGGAAAACTTCAAAATAAAGTTCCCGATATTTCTAATAAAATGTTTACTCAAACCGTTCGCGAACTTGAAAAGGATAATCTTATTACACGAAAAGTATATCCGGTAGTTCCTCCAAAAGTGGAATATGAATTAACTGAAAAAGGGAAGTCATTAGAATCTATCTTAAAAAGTTTAGACTCCTGGGGTAAAGAAATGTCTGCTTTTAGTTAAGCAATCTTTGTGGCACTTGTGGGTAACGGTTAGTATATGAAAAGTAGGCGGTTTCGAAGCACTTCACTTTCGGTTAAACACGAACTTTGGTACGAGCCAAAAGCCTTGAATTTATTACTATTTCGCCTATTTTGTATAGCATCTATGTAAAAGCAGCTTATCGAGTATCTTTAAGATTCACTAAAATCAAAAGATATGGAAACTCAACAAACTGCATCGTCTAAATTATACATTGGCATTGATATTCACAAGCGTAGCTGAAAGATTCACTGTGCCACAGATCTGTTTTCGGGCAAGACCTTCAGTATGCCACCACGACCTGAAGTTTTAAAAGCGTATGTTACCAAGCATTATAGCAATTATAAAGTAACTACTGCATATGAGGCTGGATGTTGCGGCTATTCTGCCCACCGATGCTTTGAGAGTTATGGCTGGAACTCCTTGGTAGTGAATTCTGCTGATATTTTTAGACCACTACAACACCAGCTTTGCCCGATGTGCAAGAAAGGAAAATTGGTGACCCTTACTACTTTTACGGCCCGGGGCCCACCTGGATACTGGATGAAAAAACTAAGAAAACAATCAAATAAATGAGTATAAGAAACGATTCTTCCGGGCGTAACAGGAAAGCTATGGCCCAAAACGAACAAAATGGCATTAAATACTGTAAGTACCAGTGAAAATAAAGTAAAAAGCAGCTTGACTTTAGGTCGATAGCCAAAAGCCGATATCTTGCATAGAGTTTAGATGTTCTAGCTAACAAAAATTACCTCCTAAAAACAGACTAATCCCCATATATACTTAATCGGCAAAGAACCGGAATAGTCAACACTGCGTTCATGTTCGGCCGTTCCGGCCACACGAACGCTTAGTTATTGCCAACCGTTTTTAATTTATAAGCCTTTTAAAATAAACTCATAAATGGCTACAAGTCCCGCGATAATTCCAATTATCCAAGCTAATATTTCCACCCAAGATTTTTTCTTAGACCCTTCGACCGATTTATGAACTGTTTTTTGAGTTATCGGCCTCTTTAAATCCATTTTTTCAGATGACTGATTTACTTGTCCAATTGTCGAACCAGAAAAGTCATTTATGAAATTCGATTTACCATTTTCATTTTCCGACCAATCAAGGAATTTTTCCCAAGATTTCAGTTCAATAAGCTTTGTTATATATTTTCGTTTACTTAAATCTGTAGCCTTACCCAATTTAAGACACAGCTAAATTCAATAAATTTTCATTAATATCATTCGATTCGGGGAAGAATTCTTCCCCGAATCGAGGTTTGTATTCTCTAGGTGATTTATTGCC
>NZ_WYEW01000012.1:0-149304 GCF_015143665.1 Salegentibacter sp. BLCTC
GCAAAAATAAAAGCCTTTAGAGCACAATTAAGAGGAGTAAGAAATACCGAGTTCTTCTTATTTCGACTTGAAAAATTATTTGCTTAAAAACTCAAAAACCCAGAAAATGGTCTTGATCCTTAATATCCCTGGAAAGCCTTATTAGCAAAGAGATAAAAACAAAAAAACCAGCCTTTTTCAAGACTGGTTTCTTCTATTTTGCTCCTCCTCTTGGGCTCGAACCAAGGAGGGTTATAGTAGTAATAACAGTCATTTCCAATGGGTTACCTTTAATGGGTATCCGAAAAGTATGCCTTTCAAATAAATTTTAATTTCTTCTTTACGTGCTAATTTATAAAAAAAGACAACCATTCATTAAATATATCTCCAAATATAACCTCCAGAGGATTCTCTTTCTCCCCGACAAACTCGAGAAATACTAGTTTTACTTAATCCAGTTTTTTTAGCAGCTTGTGAGACTGAAATAAATTCGCTTACAAAATTTAGGCTTAAGTCTAATTGCACTACTTTTTTCTTTCTACGGTCACCAAGCGGAATAAATTCACTATTTTTTTGATAGCTCCATAAATACCCTCTTAAAACACCATTAGCACTTAAACAAGCTCTGGATATATCTTGTTTAGTAGCACTTACAGCATTTCCCGCATCTTTTAAGCAAACAAAATCTTGTAATAATTCTCTGGTCTCTATATCATATTGATAAACATTTTTTTTAATTCCACCGCCAGAATCAGAATTATATCCTTTATTCAAAGCATTATATTCTAAAATATACTTTTTTTCTTTCTCCGCTAATTCATTACAACATGTAGCTGTATCAATTTGCTCCCACTTAAAAGCATCCTCACCATAAGTATTTATGGCATTTTGAAAAAACCCACCTGATTTTTTTTTAGCTTTTTGCAGGTGGTCTCTTTTCCTGGATATTAAATTTTTAAAGGTTATCCCTATATAAGTCTCATTTGTCAACTTATTTATCACCCTATATACTATACCTTCTCTATTCATTTCCCCTTGATTTTGTGTTAAACCAACAGAAAGATTGTCCACCAGATGGTTTATCTTTAAAGACCAACCCTTTGTGATTCGAATATATTTTACACCACTTAGTAAACTTGTGTGGGGCTACATCTTTCATCTTAGGGAATAGAATTTTGAAGGATTTATATAGCTCTCTTTTATCAAGCTTTTTATTCCGTTCGAAATAAACTTCTGCAAAATCTGAAAACTCCCTATTGGTTAAGCACTGAATTTTACTGGTTTTTAAATTAATTGGCTCTGGCTCCAACAATCCTTCATTCAAATACACCTGAATACACTTCATCATAAAAAAATAAAATCTATCCCATTCACTATTTGACCATTCATTTCCAAAGAAACGATTCCCAAATTCTTTTTCAGGAGTAAAATCTTTATTGTAATAATTACAGATTTCAAATTCATATCTTCTTGCTCTATCCGAATCACCTCCATCTCCTTTTACATAATGATTTGAGGATATTAGAAGTTTAGGTGCCTTTTCATTTTTGATATAAAAGGCTTGCTTAAACTTTTTTTCAACTTGAATTCCCGTAGTTAAATAAGAATAAAATGTATCAAAATCTGTATTTCTAGGAAGGTCGTCATAGTAGACTATATCGGTGGTTTCAGTAAGTCTCTGATATATAAAATTCCCATTAAAATTTGTTGTTTTACCATCATAATAAATCAAATTCCTACAGTTTTCTAATGCCCTCCCAAGCATAGTCTTACCTGTCCTTCCATTTGCCATATCTCCAATCCCCATATTTTCATCATACAGGATTATAGCCTTATTTTCACCTCTTTCTTTATTCCGGTGAAGAAGATATCCTAGAAAAGTTTGTAGGCATTTAAATCTATCTTTATTATTACCAGTTATGTTTTTACAGAATATTTCAAATTGACCTGGCTCATCTTTTTTAGGTATGGCAAAGTTTCGGTCAATTATTCTATCCTGCCAAATTACGCCAGGTAAATCCTCATAACCATTGACATTCACATTTTCCTTAGTAGTAATTGTGAAATTATTTCGAAAGAATAATCTTGAAGAATTGTACGCATCCCTATCATCAATAGGATTGGAATGTCCAAGCAGTCTCAATTTTGCATCAGAAATATGATTTGTAAAATTTCTTGCGAATAATCTAAATTCCTCGTATAACTCATTACTTAGCAGTAATGTCCTAATACTTTGGATAATCACATCTTTAGAAGTTAACTGTAGAATGTTGTTTCTGCTAAGGACCAGCTTTGATTCGCCATTAAACCTTACATAGCTAAAACCTAATTGTTCAAGATATGCAATTAAATCCCCTTGTGAGATTTTCTTTGTTCCATCCCCTTCTTCGAGGATAAAGGGTACTTTACTCATTTTTTTTAACATTATCTTTAAATTTTTTTCAAAGATGAAGGGAAAATGAAGCCCTATGACACAAGAAGATAGCTGCAGAAAACTACTGAACTAAAACACTGTTATTCAGTAAAATAAAATTTTATGGAAATTAAATTGCAGAAAGATGCAGATATTTATTTGTCATACGTTAAGAGTCTCTATTACTGTATTAATCTCACGTATTCTCACTCTATCTTCTACCTTTTGAAAATATGGCAGACCTCTCATTTTTGTAGGGTGATAGTAGCCACCTCTCTTTTTCTTGATATCAAAATGCTCACCTACAGTTAGCCATAAGGAAGTAATTTCAATGAAGTCTTTAGAATCAAGGATTTTGAAAAAATGATTAGCTTCTTCTGGTGAACCACCCCATACAATCCTTTTTGTAAGTTTTTTATTAGAAAATAAATCTGCTAACTCTTTTTCAGTAATATTATTTGGAATAAAATTATTGTTAAGTAGTTCTTGATAGAATTTACCAAAAGCTTTTTTACCCTTTTTTGTACCCAATTTCCTGTAATAAATACCATTTTCACTTAAACTAGGGTAATCATACCTATTCAACCTGTCGATAAAATTATCCTTAGAATTAGTAAATTCCTTAATAATTAAATCTCGATAATGATTTGGAATTTTAGAACTAATAGATTCTAATTCAATTTCTTTTGATATGTTTTTCAATAATTGAATAAGTCTGCTTTTTGAAGATTCATCCAAACTCACAGAATCAGATAAAAATTCCTTTTCTAAAGATTTAAATTGATATTTAATATCATAAATAATACCTTCCGAAAGTTTTCTAGATTCTATTTCAATTTTGGAGTGATATTGAATGGGATAGGTAAATGAATCTCTACCATCCCAATTTCGATTTGGACAACGATACATCAATTGGTAATCTCCCCAAAATGAATCTAAATGTTCTTGAAAAAAACTTTCTTCAAGAATGGATTTAATTTTCTCTAATTTCTCAATTGATTTCATAATGATAAATTTACCAACGCAGATAATTCTACGCTGGCAAATATAATCATGATTTCATTTTCAGTGGTTTTTTGATATAGGAGAGACCATCTCAAAAGCTTGATTATCCAAAATACAGCTGAACTCCTTGCTATTTTATAGCTTTTTTAGATTTAGACAATTTCAAAGTGATAATAAAAATAAGCCCGCCCTTTTACAATAAATACAGTCTTGATTTCAGCAGTGACTTTTACTGCCTCTACTAATACTTTTTCTCCTTCATTCAAATCCCCAATCGGGTGTCTAACCACCACTTCAAATGGACAAAAAAGTAGCTTTAATAAATTATTCCAAGTAACTATATACAAAGTATTAGGCGAGCTATATTTCAATATTTCTGCTAACTGTTCTTCATTCATTTTACTCAAAACAGCTATATAATTAATTATGCAAGAACCAGTTCTCAGAATTGTTTTGCAGTGAATTAGCAAGATTATTTGTTAACTCGTATGCATTTACATTTCGCTCAAAATTGTTATCAATGTAAGAGCTCTTATTAGCTTCGGTAAAAAGATTGTATAACCTCCAGAGGTTGATTGAACCGTCATCACTCCGCTTAAAATTAGGACAGGTATAATAGTTCTTTACTACAGTATTTATCTGCCCATCATTTAAAGCCACAGGAAATAACCTTTTCTGTTCAGATTTATCCATGAACTGGAACATTCTAAGTTTACCAACAAAATGAGCAAACTGTTTCTCAGTAAGATAATGCCTACTCATTCTCTCCATCAATCCTAAATGATGCTCCCTGTCGTATTGCTGTAACAAACCTTCTACAGCATAAGAGAGTTGGTCTGTATTGGTAACTTTAATCTGGTCTGCTAATCCATCTGTACTAATACAAAGGTTAGTACACACCATATTTTTGAAACCTATAAAAACCTTAAACTTCTCTGGACTTTTCTTACTAAAAAGATTCTCCTGATTGTAAGCTCTTACACCTCCTATAGTCAAGGCTAGATTATTACCATTTATATTCTCTACTACAGCAGGGATTTCCATTACAAAAGCACATCTCTCATAATAGAGTGTTTTCTCATGCTCTTTCAGCTCCTTTGCAGGTTTACCTATGGCAGAAGGTATTCTACCTTTAATTAAGTGAGACGTTCTAATATTAGGTACAGCAATTTCAAATTCAGGAAATAAATCCTGAGCTATTTCCCTGGTCTTTTGTACAAACTGATAATGACTAATTGTACTCTCATTATCCTTAGCAAAAACTGGAATGATGCAATCCTTTTGTAAATGTTCTAGAGTCACATCTTTAGTATTTGCCTCAATGAAGCTTCTATTTGAGCTGGTTACCACCTCATTTTCATCCACTATATTTTTTTGTAGATGGTTATTTGCGATTAATTCCATTTTCTGTAGATTTTGGTTGTTCAACTTTATTTTCTTCAATTACCTGTGCATTTGTGTTTTCAATCACACCTTTACGCTCCATTATTAGTGGGTAAATCTCCTTAGATAGAGCAGGATATTTCTCATAGATATGTTTCAATCCATTTAAGTGGTGGCATTGAGCAATCTCTTTTTTGACCTTTTCTAAGGACACACCTTCACTGCACCAATTCTTCAGCTTTTTACCTGTAGCTGGATTAATTACAAACTCAGGTTTATCCATAAATAAGCCTGTTCGGTCTTTAGAAGCTTTTACTAAGTGATTATCATTGATAAATTCAAAGTTTACAGTCAACTCATATTCTAGCCCTTCCCTCTGAATCTCTTTAGTTCCTAGCTTCATTACCCGTGTCTTACCATTCATATCCTTATCAAGAGAGTAATCAACTTTTCGTCTCGTTGAAACAATAATGTGGCTTTTAGATTGTACCAGAGCATCAATGAATTGATTATGTAAGGGAGTTACTTTAGCCCAATCCTGAAATCTTCCACCTAACTTTTCATGCATTTCAAGGCAGCCACCCTTTCCATTCCATTCGTGACTTATGGAATCTACTATTATGACTTCCATATTAGCATCTTCACAAGTTTGAATGGCTTTAATATATCTTTCAGGTGAATATGGTTCCTCCAGATTGAGAACATTAAAATCTCCTAAATGAGAGTAAAGACTTGCAGAATTATTTTCCGTATCTATAACAGCTATCTTATTCCAATTGTTTGTAATCCCATAGGCTAATAATAAAGCTGACATAGTTTTACCATATCCACTAGGACCACTAAGCCCTATTCTTAATTTTACTTGGCTTCTTTGAGCCTGTTGTAGTTTCATATTTATTTTTGATTAGAAGTTGTCACCAATCCAAATACAATGAATCAATGCAACGATTAGACATAAAAAAAGAGAGCCCTGTTAAGAACTCTCTCTAATAAATTTTGCTAGTGGATTTTTAAATCACTTCTTCCTCTGCTACTAAATTATTTTCAACGACATCATTTTGTTCAACCTCTTGCTCATTATCATCTTCTCCAATAAAGACATTCCTTTTGGAGTACATTGTAACTTCTCCAGTCTGGGAATTAATCATTTCATAAGGTTCCACCTCTACTTTTTTTATTGTACCTGGTATCTCAGTACCTATTAAAGATTTACAGGTGTTTTCATCAAAAGTACAAGAGACACGGGCTGTTTTAGCTGTGAAATAAGTTTGACCTGTCTCCTTACTTTTAACAGCTTCTAAACCACCTTGAACAATTAGTACGTGGAATTTTTCTTCATCCTCATTCTCGAATGTTTTAAAATCAACAATTGTAACCATAGTTTTTTCAATTTATAAGATTATATGAGGAATATTCCCCAAGGTTCTAGAGGAGTTGGGGTTGAGCCCGCAGGGCATTTAGGTTTTAAAGTAATATATTAAAAATTAAAACACACTGAAACACTTTCGAGGTGGGGATACACCCAAATTTTAATTGGGTGGGGGTGGGTATTCTAGATTATTCTATGCTTTCGTTCAAAAAAGGTCTCAAAAAAATTTTAAAAAATTTTTCAGACTCATCGTTCTTTTATTGAAAAAAACATGACACAAACTTGTCAACTTTATGTTGATTAATTATACAGCACCTCTACTTATTAAGTTGCAGGATTCAAAAAGTAATGTTAAAATTGTACTGGCCTAAATTGCACTATCCCTACTCCGCAATTGCCCACTAATTTAACCGATACTTATATGTCCTTCCAGAAAGTACTAGATAAATACCGTAAATATTCATTCTCAGAAAGAGATAAAGGTGAACGCTTTGAAAGATTAATTCAGGCTTATTTACAAACAGACCCAAAATATTCTAACCAATTCAAATATGTTTGGTTATGGAATGAATTCCCAGGAAGAAAGGATTTTGGAGGAAAGGATACAGGTATAGATTTAGTAGGATTAACATTTGAGGATGACTATTGGGCTATTCAGTGTAAATGCTATCAGGAAAGTTCTACGATTGACAAAAATGCTGTAGATTCTTTTCTTTCTACCTCTAGCAGAAGTTTTAAAAATGAAAGTTTTCAGACTACTGAGTTTTCTAATAGGTTATGGATTTCTACAACCAATAAATGGGGTGTAAATGCAGAGGAAACAATTAAAAATCAGAATCCTCCTCTTACCCGTATAAATCTCAATGAACTAAACGAAGCTCCCGTAGATTGGGGTAAACTAGAAAATGGGATATCTGGAGACTTAGCGCGAAAAGATAAGCACACACTTAGAACACATCAAACTCAAGCTTTAGAAAAAACTCATGAGCATTTTAAAGAAAATGACAGAGGGAAATTAATAATGGCTTGTGGTACTGGTAAAACTTTCACCTCTTTAAAAATTGCTGAAAATGAAACTAAGGGTGAAGGGTTAATTTTATTCTTAGTACCTTCTATTGCTTTACTCGGACAAACTTTAAGTGAATGGTCCGCAAATTCCGAGTATCCTATAAATCCTATTTGTATTTGCTCAGATTCTAGGATTACCAAGAAACATTCTAAGGCTGACGATTCAACAATTATGAGTGTAGTTGACTTGGCTTTACCTGCTTCTACAAATGTCCCAATAATTGTAAAGCAGTTCAAAGGAGTAAAAGCTGTTAATAAAAAAGGAATGACTGTGGTATTCTCTACATATCAGTCTATAGATGTAATAGCAGCAGCTCAAAAAGAATTAAAGCAACAGCATAAAATCGATGCTGAGTTTGATTTAATTATCTGTGATGAAGCCCATCGTACCACTGGAACTGCATTAACAGTAGAAGATTCTTCCCATTTCATAAAAGTTCATGACAATGACTTCTTAAAAGGAAAGAAAAGGCTTTATATGACTGCCACTCCTAGGCTATATAGTGACGATTCAAAGTCTAAAGCTGCTCAAAATGATGCTGTTATTTGTTCTATGGATGACACCTCTTTATATGGGGAAGAAATCTATAGAATTGGTTTTGGTGAAGCCGTTCAAAATGATTTATTATCAGATTATAAAGTACTAATACTTACGCTAAGTGATGCTGATGTACCACCCGCAATTCAAGCTATGGTTGCAAATTCAGACCAGGAAATCAATTCTGATGATGCTTCAAAATTAATAGGCTGTATCAATGCTCTTTCTAAACAAGTATTAGGTGACGAAGGATTAATAAAATCCAGTGACCCTAATCCGATGAAAAGGTCTGTAGCATTCTGTCAAAATATAAATGTCTCTCGCAAGATAACACGAACATTTAATGATGTTTCAGAACAGTATTTAGATTCCATACCTCTTACAAAAAGAGAGAATTTGGTAACAGTTTCTTCAAAACATATAGATGGGAGTATGTCGGCTCCTGAAAGGGATGAGTTATTGGGTTGGCTAAAATCTACCTCTGCTGATACTAATGAATCCAGAATATTAACAAATGTAAGGTGTCTAAGTGAAGGAGTAGATGTTCCTTCTCTTGATGCGGTAATGTTTTTATCTGCCAGAAATTCTCAAGTTGATGTAGTACAATCCGTAGGAAGAGTTATGAGAAGAGCTAAAGGAAAAAACTATGGATATATTATTATTCCTGTAGTTGTTCCTTCCAATGTGGAAGCTTCAGAAGCTCTGGATGATAATGAACGTTTTAAAGTGGTATGGAGCGTACTTAATGCCTTAAGAGCTCATGATGATAGGTTTAATGCTACTATCAATAAAATTGACCTTAATAAGAAAAAACCTAAGCAGATATTAATTGGTAGACCAACTCCTCCTGGTTATGTAGAGGGAGAAGAGGGAACTAATCCTGCTGGAGAATCTGGTGAATCCTATGGCAAACTAGATAATCAATTGGCTTTACAATTCGAGCAATTACAAAGTGTAATGTATGCTAGAATGGTCAAAAAGGTTGGAGATAGAAGGTACTGGGAACAATGGGCCAGTAGTGTAGCTGAAATTGCAGAGAAACAGGTAGAAAGAATCAACAGGCTAATAGAGGAAGATGGAGAACATAAAAAATCATTTGAACAGTTTTTAAAAGGTCTACAAAAGAATATTAATCCTGCAATTACACAACAACAGGCAGTTGATATGCTATCTCAGCATATTATCACAAAACCAGTTTTTGAAGCTTTGTTTGAAGGATATTCTTTTGTTAAGAGTAACCCCATTTCTGTATCGATGCAGACAATGCTCGACTTATTAGAGAAACAGGCTATTGAAAAAGATACAGAAGTACTGGAAAAATTCTATGACTCAGTCCGTAGGAGAGCTGAAGGAATAGATAATGCTGAAGGGAAACAACGTATAATTATAGAGTTGTACGATAAGTTCTTTAAAACAGCTTTCCCTAAAATGGTGGAACAATTGGGCATTGTTTATACTCCTGTTGAAGTAGTTGATTTTATTATACATTCTGTAAATGATATCCTTCAAAAAGAATTTGGTCGAGGAATTTCGGATGAAAATGTTCATATACTTGACCCCTTTACAGGTACAGGAACATTTATGACTCGCCTACTACAAAGTGGACTCATTCGTAAGGAAGATTTGGCTAGAAAATATACCAAAGAATTGCATGCAAATGAAATAGTATTACTAGCTTACTATATTGCCGCTGTTAACATTGAAAATGCTTATCATGATTTATTAGGAAAGGAGGAAGACTACGAAACCTTTGAAGGTATTGTACTTACTGATACTTTCCAATTAGGAGAATCTGAAACAGGAGAAAAGTTATTTTCTGAAATGTTTCCAAAAAATTCTGAAAGAGTAGAAGCTCAGAAAAAAGCCCCAATACGAGTGATAATGGGAAACCCCCCATACTCAAAGGGGCAAAAATCTTCAAACGATAATGCTCAAAACCAATCTTACGAACATTTAGACAAAAGAATCTCAGAAACATACGTAAGAGAATCCACAGCGAATAATAGCAACGCTGTTTATGATTCTTACGTTAAGGCTTTCAGATGGAGTAGTGATAGATTAGATAAGGAAAATGGAGGCATTATTGCTTTTGTTTGTAATAATGGTTGGCTTGAAGGAAGTGGAATGGATGGGGTTAGAAAGGTTTTACAAAAAGAATTTTCGAGTATATATGTTTTTAATCTCAGAGGTAATCAGAGAACTAGCGGTGAGCTATCCAGAAAGGAAGGGGGTAAAATTTTTGGCTCAGGTTCAAGAACTCCAATTTCAATAACTTTTTTAGTAAAGAACCCTAATTATACTAAGGAGATTGGAGAAATTTTTTACAGAGATATTGGAGATTATTTAAGTAGAGATGAAAAATTATTGAAAATAAAAGAATTAGAATCACTAGGCCACTCTCAAATGAAATGGAAAAGAGTGTTTCCTAACGAATTTGGGGATTGGTTAAACCAGAGAAGCGACATATTCAGTTCATTCATCCCTATTCAACCGGATAAAAAATTCGACATAAAATGTAATAGTTATTTCACTACATATTCTTTAGGAATCGCGTCAGCTAGAGATGCTTGGGTTTACAATTCATCCATTAAAAATCTCCGAAAGAATATGGTAGTAACTATTGCATTTTACAATAAGCAACGGGCTGAATTTGAGATTAAAAAATCTAAATCCTCTAGCTTAGATTTCAAGAAATTCTGTTCTAATGATTCTACGAAAATTAGTTGGAATGAATCTTTAAGAAAGACTTGTGCTTCAGGAAAAGAAATTCAATTTAATTTAAATAACTGCCAAATAGGATTGTATCGACCTTTTACGAAATTAAATTTGTATTTCGATAAAAATTTCATCCAAAGGCCTTATCAGCAAACAAAACTATTCCCAACTAAAACAGCAAAAAACAAGGTAATAGTTGTCAGTGGTATTGGAGGGAATAAAGGATTTTCCATTCTTATTACTGATAAAATTCCAGATTTACAACTTATATCTAATGGTCAAGCATTCCCGTTACATTTTTATGAAAAAACTGAGAAAAACAATCCAAACCTTTTTGATGAAATAGGAAAGGAAGAATATATAAAGCGGGATGGCGTAAGTGACTTTATTTTTGATAGAGCTAGAAAAATGTACGGTAAAAATGTTCAAAAAGAAGATATTTTCTATTATGTATATGGTATTTTACATTCAGATGATTACCGCAGCTCTTTCAGTAATGATTTAAAGAAAATGCTTCCAAGAATCCCATTAGTAGATGAGCCAAGAGACTTTTGGAAATTTAGTAAAGCTGGTAGAACTCTAGCGGACTTACATATTAATTATGAAGAAGTTGCTCCATTTGAAGAAGTTGAAATTAACCATCTACAAAATAATAAGGGAGATGGTTATGACTTTTATAGGGTTCAAAAATTAAAGTTTCCAAAGAAAACAGAGAAAAATAAGATTATTTATAATAGCCGTATTACTATTGAGAATATCCCTACCAGAGCTTATGAGTATATTGTAAATGGTAAGAGCGCCATTGAATGGATAATGGATAGATACCAGGTTAAAACAGACAAGAAAAGTGGGATAAAGAATGACCCAAATGACTGGTCAAAGGAGGTTGAAAATCCCAAATACATTCTAGATTTAATCCTAAGCGTTATAAACGTAAGTGTGCAAACAGTAGATATAGTAAATAGCTTACCTGATTTAAAATTTGAAGAAGAAATGGAGGCTGTCTAAGGTATAAAGAAGGCTGCTAAAATATTAACCTAACCAAAACTTACCGAAAATGATACAAAACACTGATAATAAACCCTTGTCAGAACTATTCAGTGGTGATAATAACGTCACTTACTACATTCCAAAATATCAAAGAGAATATGTTTGGAGTAAATGGAATTGGGAAGCTTTATTTGATGATATCCTGGAAAGTAAAGGAGGTCATTTTTTAGGGTCTATTATCTGTATAAATACTGAAACAGATTCGCACAAACCAGCAAATTTAGAACTTGTAGATGGTCAGCAAAGAATGACAACGATAAGTCTATTATACTTGGCTATCTATAAGTTCCTTCAAAATACGCTAGTCCCAACTGAAGATGAAGAAAAAGAACTGGATAATAAATTAAAATTATTTAGCCTCAGGAATAGAATTATAATCAAGGACAAGAAAAAACCAAGATTATTACCCTCTTATTCTAACCATAATTTTGAAGATTATAGTTGGATTTTTGCCGATAACATTTCTGAAATAAAACACTTTAAGAAGCCTAAAAACTTAGGGAATAGAAGAATAAAAAAGACCTTCAACTATTTTTATGATAGACTTTCCGAGGTAGATGAAAATGATGAACCACTATATGACTTTAAAAGCGCCTTGGTATTCTTAAATAAGCTTAATAGCGCGACTATAGTAAAAATAGATGTTGCTACTCATGCTGATGCTTTCACATTATTTGAGACTCTAAATAATCGAGGAGTTCCACTTTCTGCTATAGATATTATTAAAAATAAGTTGCTTGGGCATTTAGAAAAATTTGAAGATGAAACAAGTCTTGATGCTAACTATAATAGATGGAATGATATAATTCAAAATCTAACTGAAGAATATAAAGTCCAGGAAAGATTTTTAAGGCAGTTCTATAATGCATTTAAACTTGAAAAAGTTATAGAAGTGCCTAAAATACCTAAAGCATTACGTTCTAATCTTATTACCATTTATGAATCATTAATAAATAAAGATGTTCACATTATATTTGATAGATTAGAAGAAGCATCCGAAATCTACAATAAAAATATAGTCTACAACTCTGACGAACATTCTTTTGAGCTTATTAGAGCTCTGAGGGACTTAGAAAATGTAAATGGAGCTGATGGATATATGCTACTACTTCATGTGGAAAAAAACTATAAAATTTCTGAGAAGGAAAAGATTCAGCTAATTAAATTACTATGTAAATATTTCATAAGAAGAAATGTTACTGATACTCCACCTACAAGAGATTTAACCAATCACTTTATGGATATTTTAAAGGAGGTAAATAATCTTGATGAATATGATTATGAGAAAATAGAGTCAATTATTCTTGATAAAGGCAAACCTGCTACAGATGAATTCTTTGAAGAGAAATTAAAAGGTAACATTTATGAAGAGAATGTTGGAGCAACACGATATATCCTTTCCTCAATTGAATTAGATAAAAAAGAAACCAAAGAATTATATACCAACTTCTACGCAAGAGATAAGAAGAAATTTGTTTGGACTATTGAGCATATATTCCCTCAGGGAGAAAATATACCTCAGCACTGGATAAAAATGGTTGCCGATGGAGATAAAACTGAGGCAGACCAAATAAGAAGGAATCAGGTACATAAATTAGGGAATCTAACCCTAACTGGCTACAATTCTAGATTAAGTAATTCTCCACTTGATATTAAACAGAATAAGAAAAATAAGGAAGGAAAATATATCGGTTTTAAAAACGGCTTATGGATTAATGAAGCTATTAAGGATATAGATACCTGGAAAGAAAAAAACATCAAGAACAGAACTGACAAATTAGTTTCAGAGGCATTAAGAATTTTTAGACTTAAAGAGGTCAGTGAAAAATCACAGAAAAAAGTTGACGTTAAGTTGTCAAGTTTTGATAAATAAAATGTGTAGCTATGAGTAAGTTTTTTAAGGTAATTGTTCATAACGATGTTTCTTCCCCTAATCTACTTGGAATCTGTGCGGGTTATGAAAATAAATGTTGGAGAGCAGACCAATTGGTAGATTATATTTTTGAATTTTTACCTGAATTCGCTTTAAATCAAACAGAACTTGAAAATTTCACAAGTTTAAATGTAGTTGGAAAAATAAGGAAGGCTGCTTCTGCTGTCTATCAGACTGAAAAATTTCGGAATAGAGGTGAGTTTGGTGAATTACTTTTGCATTCTATTATTCGGGAAACTAAGGATACCATACCAGCGATTAGTAAAATTTATTATAAAGATGGACCTAATGAAACTGTAAAAGGTTTTGATGCTGTACATGTGGTGGTGAACAATGATGACTTAGAGCTTTGGTTAGGAGAAGTAAAATTCTATCAGAATATATACAACGCCATTTCAGACGTTATAACGGAACTTGAAGAACATAGTGAGTCAAAATATTTAAAAAATGAGTTTATAGCAATTTCCAATAAAATAGATAATTCTTGGAAACATGCTGAAAGGCTTAAAAATCTTCTTGACCCCAAGACCTCCTTGGATGATGTATTTGATAGTATTGTTATACCAGTTTTACTAACTTATGATTCTAAGATAATTGAGAAACATGAGAAATTTACCGATGACTACGTTGATGAAATTAAATCCGAATTAGAAAGGCTTCATAATAACTTCAGTAATAAAATAGGTGACTTTCCTCTAACAGTCCATCTGTTCTTGTTGCCATTAAATACTAAGAAAGCTTTAGTAACCAAATTGGAAGAAAAATTAAAGGTATGGCAGAGTCTATAAGTGCAAATAAATTAAGAGAATTATTAACCGGAGAATTTAAGGACGATATAGATAAGTGGACAGTTGTAAAGTCCATTTCGACCCTCATTGATAATGACAGGTCTATAGGTCAAGAAATGGTTTTACGCTTACTATCTAAAAAGGAATGTTTCCTCGAATACCAAGATATTATTAATGAATTTGTTCGTAAGATTGGTTTATATCCGTACTTAAATCAAGAAGATTTATCACTGGAGGGAAACATTGCATATGAGTTCCATAAACCAGAAGGTTTGGGTGAGGAAATGGTATTTCATCATGCACAAGCTGAAATATATTATAATCTATTACAGGGGGAAAACATTGTTTTAAGTGCTCCTACGAGCTTTGGAAAAAGTCTCATCATTGATGCTATAATTGCATCTAAGAGACATATCAATATTGCAGTCATAGTTCCAACAATAGCTCTAATTGACGAGACCAGGAAGAGGCTGAGTAAATTCAAAGATGAATATAAAATTATCACCCACCCTAGCCAAGCTTTATCCGAGAAAAATGTACTTGTATTAACTCAAGAACGAGCTTTAGATATTATAGACAGGGTTAAGATTGATTTCTTCATTATTGATGAATTTTACAAACTAAACCCTAAAAAAACAGATATTGAAAGAACTCAAATTCTAAATCAAGTATTTTATCTACTTGTCAAACAGGATGCTCAGTTTTATTTATTAGGTCCAAATATTCAAGAAATATCTACTAAACTATTAAATAATGTAAGTTTTAAATTCATTAAAACAGACTTTAAAACAGTAATCTCTGAGACTCATAGAATAAAAGTTCCTAGGAAAAAAAATCAAGAACAAGTAATTACTGAACTAGTTCAAACCCTATCAGAACCTACATTGATATTTTGTAGGTCTCCTAGAAGTGCTAATAAACTGGCAAGCCATTTAATTGAACATATACATAATGGAGAAGACAAAAATGAAGATTTAGCGGGTTGGCTAGAAGAAAATTATCATGGTGATTGGATTCTTCCTAATTGTATAAGGAAAGGTATAGGTATTCATCATGGAAAAATACCTCGCTCTATTGCGCAAAAGACAATTAGTTTATTTAATAATGAGAAATTAAATTTTTTAATATGTACTTCAACGATTATAGAAGGGGTCAATACTAAAGCCAAAAATGTAATCATATATGACAATAAAATAGCTAGGTCAAAATTTGACTATTTCACATTTAATAATATTTGTGGTCGTTCAGGCAGAATGTTTGCACATTTTATAGGTAACATTTATTTATTTCATGAACCACCACCAGAAGAATTACCATTGGTAGATTTTCCTGCATTTTCTCAGAATGATGAGGTATCAAAAGAACTATTAATAAACCTGAACGAAGAAGATTTAAAGGAAAATTCAAAAAAGAAAATTTCCAAATATCTTGAACAAAGCTTCCTACCAAAAGAGGTACTTCAAAAAAACTCCTTTATAGAACTAGACAGACAATTAAATTTAGCTGTTTATATACAAAATAACTTACATTTTTTACATAAACATCTATCTTGGAGCAACATTCCTTCAAATAGCCAATTAAAGGAAGTCTGTATAATCATTTGGGATTACTTTGTGGATAGCAACGCTAGGATTTATGGTGTAAGTTCAGGCCTTCAATTACACTATAGATTAATGGAATATAGGGAGTCTAAGAACTTAAAACAATACCTCTCCAAGTTTGTTAAAAAAGATAGTGATATCGTTGAAAGAAATAAAGCAATTGAACTTGCCTTTGACATACAAAAATATTGGATAAACTTTCAATTTCCCAGATACCTTTCAGCCTTAGATAAGATTGTGAATCATGTATTTGAAAAGAATGGTTTAAAAGGTTGTGATTACTCAGTTTATGCGAATTTAGTTGAATCCTATTTTAGCAAACCTTACGTTGTTCCTCTGGATGAATACGGAATACCTATTCCAATTTCCTTGAAAATAGGAAAATTGATAGAGCTAGATAATAATATCGATGAATCCCTTTATCAGTTAAAACATTTTAGCCCAGATAATTATAATTTATCAGATATAGAAAAAGAATTCATTTATGATTTAAAAGAATATTTGTAGACATAAAAAAATTAAAGGATATAAATGAAGGTGAAAAAACTTGACAAGTTAACGTTAACTTAAAAAGTCAAAAAGAAACCCTCTACAATATGAAGAGGGTTTTTAGTTTTAATGGCTATCTTATTTCAATTCTATCTACCAACTTATTTAGTTCAGAACTATTTAAGTCATTGGTAGTCAAATTAACAACATAACTTTTTTGTTTATAGAGAAGTACAATTGAAAGGTTTTTGAATTTATTTCCAGAATAGGTCAAGTAAGATTCCGTTTTTAGAGCACTACCTCGATTATTCAACGTAATATATTTAGCACTTTCACCATTTGCAATAGCATTATTCATAGCAGATTTCAAAAACTCATCTTTAAAAACTTGGAGAGAACTTCCAGTAAAACCTTTCATTTCTTCAAACAGATTTTGAACAGTAATTGAATACTGAAAAATCTTATTATCAGTTTTTTGTATTACACAGCTGTAATTATTCTGATTTCCTAAATTTCTGGTATACTCCAATTCACAAGGTGTATTTATTACTATTCCTTCAATTTTATTTTTTACTTGACCAAAACTTAAAATTGGAATTAAAATTCCAAAAAAGAAGATTTTTTTCATGTTTATAAATATTTATTTTTTGTTATTTAATTCATACTTATAGGTACAAACTTAAATTTGAGATTTTTAATTTGCTTTTCTTTCGAGTAATTCTTTAGAGAGTAATTAAATCTCCTAGTTTCTAAGTCTAATAATAGCCCCCCTGGAATAACTTGACCTGACCATTTATTATAAACATTAGGCTCTTCATAAGGGACTTTTTCAATTGGGTCAATGTTAGAAGAATCTTCAGGGTTATAGAACTTCATATATATATCCGTTCCACTTTTATGGAATTTAGTTAGATTGCTAGAAATTTCTATTTCACTAAGAGCTTCTCCTTCTGCAAGAATTTGCTGATAATCTTCAGTAGTCAATTCCGAATCATCAAATTCATCTAACTCTTGAAAAGCAACAAATCCTTTTGAGGTAAAAAACAAGACAAAAAATATGGGTTTGTTATCTTCAGTTTCTATTGAAGACAGATAATAACCATCTCTTCGTAAAGCAGGTTTATTACCAGAATTTCTAACGTAGGAATCACTTCTATTACTTTTTGTAGATGGATTCTGACGATTGCCTGATGTCCCTCTTACCTTATCGATAATAAGACCAATAATCCATCCCCAAAATATACCGTTCACTAATCCAGCAAATATTAACATGCCATATTCAGGATTAGGACTTCCTACCAGTACTATAGTTAGAATAGGGCCTATAATGGCGCCTATCCACCAAGAATGTTTTACAGCTTTCATAAAATTAAAAAGTTTAAAGGTTAGTAAATAAAATATATGCCAATTGGAAGAATGATTAACAGTAATGTCAGTATACAACCTGAGTTTTTAACAGGACTAGCAGATTGTGTCGTGCTAACTCTTTGACGTGTAAAATTCATAACCAATTGAGCATGGTCGGGATTTGCATTATGATTATTCATTACCTCAGCAATAGCATTAATCCAATCTTCCACAGGCATATCTTTATAGATTCTTTCTCCTGTAGTTTTGGCTTTTTCAGTTATGCCAGTGTAAGTAGCGAATGAGACATACACAAAATCTTCATGTTTATTGAGATTTATATAAATATCACCTAATCTATTACCAAAGACTATATAAGACATTGTATGTGAATAGATTTTGGAGTCGCTTTTAAACAAAGTTAAATCTGTGGTATCTTTCATTTGAGCTATTGCTATAGCATAATTAGCAAATTCATTTTCTAATTTCATTTTTGATTAGTTGATTCAATTTGACAATAAAAATAGGCAAATATGCCTATAAAATAAATATGGAGCTCCACGACTTTTAACTCGTGGAATATTTAACTGAAAAAGACTTTTTAATTGCATTTGGTAAAAACCTAAGAAAGGTTAGAAAAGCCCAAGGTTTTACCCAAGCACAACTAGCCAATGATATTGGCGTAGAAATCTCTCAAATCAGTAGAATTGAGAGAGGGATAATAAATACATCAGTAGGGAATGCAAATGCTATCGCTAAAGCACTAAAAGTAGATTTACAGGACTTGTTTAACCTTATAAATTAGCAAACAACCCCTTAAAGATATTATTTTTTTATTAAAAAACCACCCAGAAATTTTTTCCAGGTGGTATTCCTTTTATTTCTTCAACCTCTTTGTTAAATCTGCCATTTCCAGACCTACTTTTTTTTGTACAATTTTACCATAATAATCCTGTGTAATCTGGATACTAGAATGCCCTAAAAGTTCACTCACAATTTCCATAGGTACACCATTAAATAATAAAACAGTAGTAGCAAAGGTTTTCCTAGCGACATGATGAGTTAGGTTTTTTTCAATTCCTACGATTACAGCAATCTCTTTTAAATATGCATTAATTCTCTGATTACTGTAAGCGGGAAAAATTAACTCGCTATGACCTGAATATTTTGAAATAATATCATTTGCCTTATCTAATATTGGAATAGACAGATTCTTTTCAGTCTTTTCTCTTTTAATTTGAATCCAAAGTTTACCATCAAAATTTCTAATGATATGCTTTTTCTTCAATTGCTTCATCTCTAGGTAGGCTAAACCTGTGTAGCAGCTAAAGACAAAAAGGTCTCTAACTAATTCTAGTCTGGATAGCTTGAAGTTATAGGTCTCTAGTGCTTCTAACTCCTCACCAGAGAGGTATGTAATCACTTTTGTGACCCTTTTGGGCTTATGAAGTAGAAAAGGATTATTGTTCAACAAACCTTCTGCATATGCCACCTTAATAACCTTTCTAAACCGCTGAATTGACTTATTTATAGTTACCTGTTTCTGCTCCTTCTTGGTCTTTAAGTAATAATCAAAATCATCTAAAAAGGAAAGTTTTAAATCTTCTAATGGAATATCTCTTTTCTTATATTTTGACCAAACGAAATTTTTAAGGTCATTTCGGACATATTCAAATTTCCTGTAGGTGGATTCCTTTAGTTCCTTACCGATTAAACTTTTAAGTTTCTTCAAATAAGAATTGTAATAAATAATTAAATAAGTTTTATCCTGACCTGGCTTATTTAAATACTTATTAGCTATGTCCTGCACAGTAAAACTATCCTGCTCCAATTCCAGGGTCATATAAACTTTTTGGATTTTACTTCGTATTATGTCCAAATTTGAATTGAACAACTTATCACCTTCTACTTTCTGTAATTTAGAATCCCACCTTTCAGGGTCAACCATTACACCACAGGCAAATTCCTTTCGCTTCTTCTTAAAGGTTAACCTGCATTTTAAAGGACATAGTCCTTTTTGATTTGTTTTTGCCAAATAGGCAACGAATAAAATTGATAGTTTTGAATGATTCATACCAATTGATTTTAAGTTAAACAATTGGCATACTCTCGGCTAGATAAATGGGTACCCAGAAATAATATGGGTACCCGAATTGTACTCCTAATTTTTCCATTTGGGCTCCTTTTTAGTCCCGAATTTTTCAAATTGAAGTAAAACCCCTTTTTGACTAGATTAGTTACAAACCCTTATTTGTAAAGGGATTTAAACGAAAAAAACCAGCCTTTTTCAAGACTGGTTTCTTCTGCTTTGCTCCTCCTCTTGGGCTCGAACCAAGGACCCTCTGATTAACAGTCAGATGCTCTAACCAACTGAGCTAAGGAGGAGTGTTTTGCTCTTTAGCGGTTGCAAATATAAGTCAAAATTTAAATCACCACAAAACAAAAATCGACTTTTTTTTGAATAAATTTTACTCGCTTCCGTATCACTCAAATAACCAGCGATATACATCATTACCATTAGCATAAAGAACCAAAGCGATTAAGATAAAAAAGCCGAGCATTTGGGCAATTTCCATAAATTTATCGTTAGGTTTTCTTCCGGTTACCATTTCATATAAAAGGAACATTACATGCCCTCCATCTAAAGCGGGGATAGGTAAAATATTCATAAACGCCAGAATAATGGAAATAAGTGCCGTTGTATGCCAAAAGCCTTTCCAGTTCCAGGTATCGGGGAACATATTTCCAATGGCTCCAAAACCACCCAATTGAGAGGCTCCTTTTTGGGTAAAGACATATTTAAATTGCGCTACATAATCGTGCAGGGTCCAATAACCGTAATCAAAACCTTGTTTTATACTTTCAACAAAGCCATATTTTTGCGTTTTAATTTCAAAATCACGACGCGGGGTTATTCCAAGCTTCCCTTCCTCATCGGGCGTAACCATGGCGCTCTTTATCTCATCGCCTCGTTTAAAAATCACCTCTACTTCTTTTCCTTTGTTTTCGGCAGCTACCGGGCCAATGGTATGCCAATAACCTATTTCCCTATCGTTGATAGAAATTAGACTATCTCCTTTTTTCAAGCCGGCCTTACCTGCGGCCATTTCGGCAACCACACTATCTAAAACTGGATTTTGAATAGGAATAAAAGGCAACATAACGCCCTGTTCCCACATTTGCTCGCCTATATTTTCAGGTACCTCAATAACCTCTTCATTTCCATCCTGGTGCAAAACAGTAATATTGTTTACATCACGCATAAATAGGTAACGATTTACATCGTCGCTATTTTGAAGGTCTTCACCGTTAATTTCCAGAACCCGGTCGCCATCTTTAAATCCATATTGCTTAAATTCTTCGGCAATTGCAAAACCTTCCGGCATTTGCTCAGGGCCAATATAATTTTTACCCCAAACAAACATAATCATCATATAAATAAGAAAACCAAGTACCAGGTTTACGGTAACCCCTCCAAGCATAATAATAAGTCGTTGCCAGGTTGGTTTACTTCTAAACTCCCATGGCTCTGGGGGTTTTGCCATTTGTTCCTTATCCATACTCTCGTCTATCATCCCCGATATTTTTACATATCCGCCCAACGGTAACCAACCAATACCGTAAACAGTATCGCCTATCTTCTTTTTAAAGAGAGCAAACTTCACATCAAAAAAGAGGAAAAATTTCTCTACCCTGGTTTTAAATAATTTGGCGGGTATAAAGTGCCCCAGTTCGTGTAAAACAATAAGTAAAGACAAGCTTAACAGTAACTGTATGGCTTTAACTATAAATGGATCCATGTGTAATTCTTCAAATTTTTAAGTCGCACAAAAGTAATCTTTTATAGCATCCTAGAAAAGTTAAAAGCCTTTCGGTTTCAACACACTGAAATTTTAAGTTTTAAACTGCGACAAATTAATCACCAGGCCTTAATTTTGCAGAAAGTTTTCCCAGATTTTAATGTATAAGGGAAACCGGGTTCAGAAAAGTATTAGTTCAATTTGTGTTAATTTAAAAATATGCGCAACCTATTTAACTGGCTTAAAAAATTTGCTATTGTATTGTTTATACTCTCCGCAATTATCGTGTATAGTATTTACACCCTTCTAACTCCCAAAGAACGTCTACCCGTCTATCAACCAGATATGGTAAATGTTGAATTAGTAGATTCAACTGTACAACACGTGCGCAAATACCATACGGTTAAAGATTTTGAGTTGATTAATCAAAACGGCGATACCATTACGCAAGATTACTATAAAGATAAAATTTATGTGGCCGACTTCTTTTTTACAACCTGTCTAACCATTTGCCCTGTAATGACCGATCATATGTTGGATATTCAGGAGGAAATTAAAGACGATCCCGAAGTATTATTGCTCTCACATACCGTTTTCCCAAAAACCGATTCGGTTCCGGTTTTAAAAGCCTATGCGGAAGAAAAAGGCGTTTTAGATGAAAAATGGAACCTTGTTACCGGTAGCAAAAAGCATATTTATGAGCTTGCCAGAAAATCTTACCTGGCTTCTAAAAGCAATGGCGATGGCGGGCCTTACGATATGATACATACCGAAAATTTTGTGCTTGTAGATAAAGAAAAACGAATTAGAGGCTTTTATGATGGTACTGATGCCGAAGCCATAGAAAGCCTAATGCACGACATTGAGGTGTTAAAACAGGAATATCGATAAAAACTGGGTTTTTCCCGTCAATTTTTTTTACTGCTGAATTTTTACCTTACTTTTGCCTTGTTTAAATTTAATCTAAATAAAAGTGATTAGAACTCTGGCCGATCTAAAACGTGGAGAACGTGGGATTATCAAAGAATTTTCAGAAGAAAATATCCCGCTAAAATTACTGGAAATGGGTTGTTTGCCGGGCAATGAAGTAGAAATGTTGCAATTGGCACCCTTTAGAGATCCCATGTATTTAAATATTAATGGTAGCCACCTGGCCATAAGAAGAGAAATCGCTTTACTTATTGAAATTGACCTTATAAGCTAAGATGGCCAAACAAATAAATGTTGCGTTAATAGGAAACCCCAACACCGGCAAGACCTCCGTCTTTAATCAGCTAACCGGATTAAACCAAAAAGTGGGGAATTATCCCGGAATAACTGTTGAAAAAAAGGAAGGTATTTGCAAACTCCCTCGCGGACTCAAAGCTCATATTTTAGATCTTCCGGGCACCTATAGCCTAAATGCTTCTTCTTTAGACGAAAATGTGGTTATAGAATTATTGCTTAACAAAAGCGATAAAGATTACCCCGATGTTGCCGTAGTGGTAAGCGACGTAGAAAACCTTAAACGAAATCTACTGCTCTTTACCCAAATTAAAGACCTTGGAATTCCAAGTATCCTGGTAATTAATATGGCCGATAGGATGGAGCGAAAAGGTATCTCCCTGGATGTAGACCTACTGGAAGAACGCTTAAAAACAAAAGTTTGCCTGGTAAGTGCCCGTAAAAACACAGGGATTAATGAACTCAAAGAAGCCATAATTAATTACAGGCATATCCCAGATGAACCCTGTGTGAATGCCTCTGTAATAGCCCCCGAATATTTTGAAAGGTTAAAAAAGGCTTTTCCAAACCAATCTATATATAAACTTTGGTTGGTAATTACTCAGGATGTTAACTTTGGGAATATCAATAGAAAAGAGATTACCAATTCGGCATATTTTGAAACTAAATCCCATACCGAATTAAAAAAACTACAGCATAAAGAAACCATACTTAGGTACCAGTTTATCAATGGTGTTTTAAAAGAAACTTTAACGGTCGATTCCAGTTCAGCAAAAGACCTTCGTTCTCGTTTAGACCGCATCCTTACTCATAAAGTTTGGGGCTACGCGATATTTTTCGCTATCCTTTTGCTCATATTTCAGGCAATTTATAGCTGGTCTAGCTATCCTATGGACCTTATTGATGAAACCTTTGCCTTTTTAAGTGAATGGACCAAAATAAATTTCCCGGCAGGATCCTTTACAAATCTTATTGCCGAGGGTATTATCCCCGGGCTTGGGGGCATTGTTATTTTCATTCCTCAAATAGCCTTTTTGTTTTTATTCATCTCCATTTTAGAAGAAACCGGCTATATGAGTCGGGTGGTTTTTTTAATGGATCGCATTATGCGAAAATTCGGACTTAGCGGAAAGAGCGTGGTACCCCTGGTTTCGGGGACTGCCTGTGCCATTCCAGCGGTGATGGCCACCCGAAATATTGAAAGTTGGAAAGAACGATTAATCACCATTTTGGTGGTACCATTCACCACCTGCTCGGCACGTTTACCGGTTTACCTAATTATTATTGCCCTGGTAATTCCAGACGAAAGCGTTTGGGGCTTTAACCTGCAGGGCTTAACTTTAATGCTGCTTTACCTGCTTGGTTTTGGTGTAGCTATTGGGTCTGCATGGGTCTTAAATTTAATTCTGAATATTAAAACCCGAAGTCAATTTGTTATTGAAATGCCCAATTACAAAATGCCCATGGGCAAAAACATTGCGATTAACGTGGTAGAAAAAACAAAAGCTTTTGTTTTTGGTGCCGGAAAAATAATCCTGGCAATATCTATTATATTATGGGTTTTGGCCAGTTATGGGCCGGGAGATAAATTCAATAATGCCCAACAAATAGTGAGCGAACAATACGATAACCAAAGTAATGTAACCGAAGAACAACTTGAAGAGGAAATCGCCTCTTTTAGATTAAAAAATTCTTATATCGGGATTATGGGAAGGGGTATTGAACCAGTGGTAGCCCCCCTGGGGTACGATTGGAAAATTGGCATTGCCATTATAAGCTCTTTTGCCGCTCGTGAAGTTTTTGTAGGAACCCTGGCTACAATCTATAGTGTTGGCAGCGATGAAGAGGAAACCATTAAGAACCGAATGGCCGCAGAGATAAACCCAATTTTGGGAGGCCCCCTATTTACTTTTGCCAGTGGAATAAGCTTATTGTTATTCTATGCTTTTGCCATGCAATGCATGAGCACCCTGGCTATTGTTAAAAAAGAGACCAATTCTTGGAAATGGCCCGTATTACAATTGGTGGTTATGACCTTATTCGCCTATTTTGTAGCGCTGGCTGCTTTTCAATTATTAAAATAAATGTAAATCAAAGATTCATAATTATGGCACTAATACAAGAAATACTCGTTTTTATCACCTTCGCGATCGCCCTGGGATATATGTTTACAAAATTCATTTGGAAACCCGCTTTTTTAAAAAAGAAGTCTGAAAAAGCAAAAGCCTGCGGAGTTTCAGGTTGTGGTTGTGATTAATCTCTTTTTGGAAAATATCTGTAAATCTCCTTTCGTTGCAAAAAACGAACAAGCAGAATTTCTTGTTCAGTCAACTTTTTAATCCCCAATCTATAATCACCTATTCGAATTCTATAAAAATCTTTAAATCCTTTAAGCTTTTTAATCGGTTGTTGACTTAAATTTTCGGCATTTTGAAGCTGTTCAATTTTTTTAAAAAGCTTTTCTTTAACTTTTTTATCAGTGATTTTTGCAGTGTCTTTTGCCAGGCTTTTACTGATTCTTACCTTCATCTTTTAAAAGTGATTGTTTAAAATCTTCCAGGCTCATTTCTTCTTCATTTACTCCTTCCTCAATTGCTAATCCAAACGCATATTCCTCTAATTCGTTAGACTTTAAAAATTGAGCTTCAATGCCAAGTTTATTGGCAAGTTTTATAAGCAACTTTAAATCTTCTTTTGATTCTCCTTTTAAAATTACTGATTCCATAATAAATTTTTAATTACAAGATAAGGGTTATTTCTCATTTGTACTAAGTCTCTTAAATGATAAAATTCATTTTAAGGGCTAAGCCTGCGGAGTTTTAGGTTGTGGTTGTGATTAATTTTCTAAGTTTTCAGTTATCTTCAACTTAAGCTGGTAATCTGAAGCCTTTATCTTTCGGGAAGTTTTGGGATACGGGCTAAGCGACAGGAATTTTATCTTAACATCCTCATTAAAAAAACTGGCCAGGCCGGGCGCATTAGTAACTGCATTGCTACGCAAACTAATAATCTTTGTTCCTAAAGATTTATTGCCTTCAACTATTTCTACCAGTATTTTTGCTTCGCCGGCCCAAATACAAGTCACATCATCTGGGCATCTTGAATCTTCCAATACCTCTTTAAATACAATTTTTTTGTCTTTAAAATTGAAAGATTCCCCCAAATAAGTTGTAGCAGAATAATCTGTAATTTCCACCTCCTGTGCTCCTGCAACAAAACTGAAAAAACAGAAAATAAGCATTGGTGAAATCGGTTTTAAGAAAAGAAAAACCGTATTAAATCGCCTTAAGCCTGGATTCGGTATCAATATGTGCATAGCCTTTATTATTAAAGACTAAAACACTAAACCAATGTTGCAAAAGGTTTAACCTAAACCAACATCCAGGGTCATCATCACCATAAATCCAACTATAAAGCCCATAGTGGCAATATCGGTATAATTTCCTTTTTGCGATTCCGGTACTACTTCTTCCACTACCACAAAAATCATAGCCCCGGCAGCAAATGAAAGCGCATAAGGTAAAATAGGTTCAAAGGTCAATACCGCCCAGGCACCAAGCACTGCGGCAAAGGGTTCTACAATGGCCGATAGTTGACCGAAATTAAAACTTTTCCACCGGCTCATTCCCTGTCCGCGCAGTGGCATGGCAACAGCAAAACCTTCCGGGAAGTTTTGTAAACCTATTCCAAGCGCCAGGGCGACGGCACCACCTATAGTCGCTCCTTCCAAGCCTGCACCGGCAGCTCCAAAAAGTACACCCACGGCCAGGCCTTCAGGAATATTGTGTAAGGTAATGGCCAGGGTAAGCAGAACAGATTTATGCCAGGGGGTTTTAATCCCTTCTTTTTCGCTCATTTTAAAGTTTACGTGCAAATGGGGAAGTATTTTATCAAGTCCAAAAAGAAAGATTGCACCTAGCCCAAATCCAATAAGTGGTGGTACTGTTTTTTCAAAACCTTCGCCGGGACTCATTTCTATTCCGGGTGCCAATAAACTCCAAAAACTGGCAGCCACCATAACCCCACCGGTAAACCCAAGCATACCGTCAAATAATTTTCTATTCATATTTTTAAATAGAAAAACCAGGGAGGCACCTGCAGCCGTAAGTAACCAGGTGAAAATTGTAGCCAACAATGCAGCTAAAACGGGGTCTAATTGCTCAAAATAAGCGATTACATCTTCCATTTATTGTGTTTTTATATATAGGTTGTTAGATATTAATTGAGATATTCTTAATTCTCTTTCTTCTATAACAATTAGCATAGAGCCATCAAAGGCTTCCTTTTCCAATACTTTAATTTCTTTTCCCAGTGAGATATTGTTCTTATCTAAAAATCTTAAAAATTCAGATGAAGAATCCTTTACCCCAACACAAATCCCTTTTTCCTCTTTATCAAGCTCAGCAAGCAACATTTTATTTGCTACACTAAAGTTCCCTTCGGCATCGGGAATGGGATCGCCATGAGGATCACGCTTAGGGAATCCCAGAAATTTATCCAATTCCCGGGTAAGTTTTTCAGATTTAATATGCTCTAATTGCTCAGCGATATCGTGCACCTCGTCCCAATTAAAGTCCAATTTTTCTACAAGAAAATATTCCCATAAACGGTGTTTCCTAACCACCTGAATGGCTGTCTTCTTCCCCAATTCACTTAGTTTCACCCCCTGGTATTTCTTGTAAACCACCAGCTCTTTTTCCGATAACTTCTTTATCATATCAGTAACCGAAGAAGCCTTGGTCTCCATTTCTTCCGCCAGGGCATTGGTACTAACACCTGCCTGGTATTTTTTTTCTAAATGAAAAATTGCTTTCAAATAATTTTCTTCCGAAAAACTAAACATACTCAGCTTTTTTTGCTAGCCAAAAGTACATATTTAATTTTAAAAAACAATATTTTTAGTCTTGTCTAAATTTATTTTATACATTTGAAAAAAATATAAAGTTGAAATTTTATTTCCGAAGCATGAAAAAGCTAATTACCTTATTAATACTGAGCACTTCACTAGCCGTAGCCCAAAACTCTGAAACCAATATTTCGGGTACCATCACCTCAAACGGAGAAGTGGTACCTTTTGCAAGTGTGTATATAAAAGATAAGCCAATAGGTACCGATGCCGATGTGAACGGAAAGTATGAATTAAATGTACCTACAGGTCCTGCTACTATTATAGCAAGATCTCAGGGATACCGGTCTCAAAGCAAAGAGATAAAATTTACAGATAACAAAAAACAAACTATAAATTTTTCCCTCATTGAAGATGCCCTGGGTTTAGAGCAAGTAGTGGTAAGTGCTACCCGTAACAGGATTAGTAAAAAAGAAGCACCGGTAATTGTAAATGTACTTAGCCCCAAATTATTTGAAGCCACCCAGTCTATCTCCCTGGCAGACGGACTTAATTACCAGTCGGGGGTACGTGTGGAAACAAATTGCCAAAACTGCGGCTTTACACAGGTTCGCCTTAATGGCCTGGGAGGTGAATATACCCAGGTATTGGTAAACAGCCGACCCGTTTTTAGTGCCTTAAACGGGGTTTATGGTTTAGAGCAAATACCTATTAGCACTATTGAACGGGTAGAAGTGGTACGCAGTGGTGGCTCGGCCTTATTTGGCTCTAATGCCATTGCAGGAACCGTAAATGTAATCACCAAAGAACCCATAAACGATAGCTGGGAAGTGAGTTCAAACCTTGCGCTTATAGATGGAGAAACAGCCGATAGAAATGTAAACCTGAATGCTTCAGTAGTTAGTGAAGACTTAAGCAGTGGGGTTACGGTATATGGGATATTTCGCGATCGTGATGCCTATGATGCTAACGAAGACGGATTTAGTGAAATTACAAAACTCACCAATAATTCCCTGGGTGCCAAAGCATTTTTAAGACCCAACGATAATAGTAGAATTGGCCTGGATTTTACCGGAATTAGAGAGTATAGACGTGGCGGAGATCGTATTGACCTGGCACCTCAGTTTACCGATATTACCGAAGAACTGGACCATAACACTATTTTTACAGGCCTTGACTACGAATTATGGGACGACGAACGTAAAAATAATGCCTCAGCCTATATTTCTGTGCAGCATACAAATAGAGACAGTTACTACGGAGGTTTAGGTGGTGGCCGCAGCAAAGCCGATTCTATCGCGGCCAATAATGCTTTTGGAAAAACCACAGATCTTGCGGTGGTTTCAGGAGCAAAATATAGCCATAGCTTCTCTAATAAAGATGTTCTTACCACCGGCCTGGAATATCAACTAAATGAAACAAAAGATGAGATTACCGGTTATAACCGCATCGTTGATCAGAAGGTGAATAGCATTGGGCTTTATAGCCAGTACGAATGGAAACCAATTGAAGATTTTACCGCATTAATTGGAGCTCGTTTAGATTACGTAAGCGTAGATGGTTTGTATGGCATTCAAAACATACAACGTTCTACAGAAATTAGTGAAACAGTATTAAGCCCGCGTTTAACTATTTTGTACAATCTCTCAGAAAATTTACAATTTAGAGGAGGTTATGCTCGTGGATTTAGGGCGCCCCAGGCTTTTAACGAAGATCTGCATATCTCTTCGGTTGGCGGGGAACAGCGATTTGTTATTCTTTCAGAAAATTTAGAAAGTGAATTCTCCAATGCCTATACGGCGTCTTTTGATTTCACTAAAAATTACAATAAAGTACAGACCAATTTTTTAATAGAAGGATTCTATACAAGCCTTAAAAACCCGTTTACCATAGTTAGTACCGGCACCTCGCTACCCAATGGCTCTATTTTAGAGGAGTCTCGAAACGGCTCTGGAGCTTATGTGGCGGGAACTAATATGGAATTTACAATTTCCCCAAACGAATCTTTATTTTTCCAGGCCGGGGCCACCATACAACGTTCTACCTTTAAAGAAAACCAGGTTCTTTATGAGGCCGATGGAGATTCTGCCGGGGAAGAAGATGTAATTTTAGACGAATTTATTCGCTCGCCCAATGTTTATGGCTTTTTAAATTCTAACTGGAGCATAAACGACAACTTTAATTTAGACCTAACCGGAAGCTATACCGGCTCTATGATAGCACCGCGGGTTGTTAGCGAAACCGGTTTTATAAAATTGATAGACACAGAAGATTTTCTGGATATGACAGCAAAATTCACCTATCACTTTGACCCTATAGAAAATTTTCACGTAGAACTAAGCGGTGGTGTACAAAACCTATTTGACAGTTACCAAAATGATTTTGACCGGGGCCCACTTAGGGACTCCGATTATATCTATGGCCCAAACCGGCCAAGAACCGTATTTATAGGATTAAAATTTGGCGATTTTTAAAACAAGAATTATGCGAATGCATGGCTACTTTTTATTCATTTTACTACTGGTATTTCCTAGCGTAAATGCTCAGAAAAAAGCTGAAATAAATTGGAAAAGCTGGGCAGAACTTGAACAGGCACTAAAAAAAGCACCAAAGCCGGTATTTGTCTTTTTTCACGCCGAATGGTGTGCCTATTGCAAAAAAATTGAGCGGGAAATATTTACAAACCAAAAAGTAATAAACAAATTAAATTCAGATTATTACGCGGTAGAAATGGATGTTGAAACTACCGATACCATCTATTTCGACAATATAAAATTGGTGAACAAACAAGCCCTTACCCAAAGAAATGGGGTTCACCAACTTGCACTATTGCTAGCCAATCGTAAAGGAGTACCATTTTCGCTACCGGCCACTATTATTTTAAACAGTGATTTTGCCATAAAAAAACGGATTTTTGAGTATTATACATCGAAAAATCTTTTAAATATCCTTTAAGAATTTTTTAGTGATTGGATTAGGGCGGTTTCAGTTATTCTAAAAAATAACAGAAATCGCTCTATGATTTTTCAGTTTTCAAAGTATCTAAGAACTAATATAAAACGTGGGTCCTTAAATTACAGGCTAACTATTATTCTTCAAAAAAACTTACAATCCGCGTTCCTTTTGAATTTGTTCGTAAGCTTCCTGGACCTTATTGAATTTTTCCTGCGCCCCTTTTCTGTAGGCTTCATCCATATGTCCTAATTTATCGGGATGGTATTTTTTCACCATCGTGCGGTAGGCTTTTTTAACTTCGGCATCGCTGGCTGATTTTTCGATCTCCAAAATTTTATAAGCATTATCGGCCGATTTAAAGAACATGGCTTTTAAGCTCTCAAAATCCATTCTGCCAATTCTAAGGTAACCGGCAATTTCCTGGATTACCCGTGCTTCAGCATCGCTTACTTTTCCATCGGCCTGGGCAATTCCGAATAAAAAGTGGATAATTTGTAAACGTGCCGGGTATTTTGTTCTGGCGGCCAAATACTGTGAAATTCTTAATGCCGAAATTTCACGATTCTTAACCAACTCATTAAAGGTTCTAAAGGTTGCATTAGCGCGTTCCTTCCCATAAGCCTGCACAAAGTAAGAGCGCACATAATCCATTTCAGATTGCGAAACCTGCCCATCGGCCTTAATCACCAGGGAACATAAAGACAATAAATTAAGCTCGAAATCGCCGGGAGAAACTTTTTGATCCTGCTCTCCAAACATTTGTTTAAATGCTCCACCACTACCGCGGCTCCAGTTATCTATAAGGGTTCCTACAATAAATCCTAAAATGGCTCCCGGAAACCGGAAATACATATAGCCAATTACGGCGGCAATCCACTTAAACATGAAGAAAATTTTTAATAAGCGGCAAAGATACTATTTTAGTAGACAATGAAGGTTTAAATGCTCTAAGGCTTAGCTCGAAATTATTCAATGGTTCTTAAAGAATAGCTCGTGAGCTTGCTACCAGGTAATTTACTCATGAAATGAGATTTAAAAGCCAAAAGCCTTGTAGCAATTTTTAAAGGTAGAGCCTTGTAATACCCAACATAAAATAAAAGCCTTCATCAATTTATCCTATCTCCACATAATTAATTGGAATATGGACACCTGAAGTTAATTTGGTATCTTTGTAACTTACAAAAGTTTAATACAAAAAAACAACTATATGTATCCAGCAGATTTAGTAAAACCTATGCGAGAAGACCTTACCAGCATTGGTTTTGAAGAATTACACAGCGTAGAAGATGTAGAAAACGCCATGAAAAAAGAAGGAACTACCCTGGTAGTTGTAAATTCGGTTTGTGGATGTGCTGCCGCCAATGCAAGACCGGGCGCAAGAATCTCTTTACAAAATGCAAAAAAACCAGATAATTTAGTAACTGTTTTCGCAGGGGTAGACAAAGAAGCTACCGAAAAAGCGCGTAGCTTAATGGTACCTTTCCCTCCATCTTCGCCTTCCATGGCACTTTTTAAAGACGGTGAATTAGTACATATGCTAGAGCGTCACCACATTGAAGGCCGTCCGGCAGAAATGATTGCCGAAAACCTTGTTGGTGCTTACAACGAGTTTTGCTAAGCAGCTATATCTAGTATAAACTATTAAATGACTGGTTGAAAAGTCTTATTGCGTCAAGCTAAACTTGTTTCAGCTTCTAGGTTAATTTGAAACTAGATCCTGAAACAAGTTCAGGATGACGAACAAAATCAATTTTTCAACCAGTCATTTTTTATTTCCCTTTCCCACATTTGTACTTGCAGGTTTAAGGCTTAAATACTTAATTTAGCCGCATAATTTATGTGATGAAAAAAATACTTTCATATCCGCTAACGGCCCTCTATTATCTTTTCTTTTTTATCAATCTACTGGTTTTTCATCCAATTCAATGGCTTTGTCTAAAGCTAGGTGGCTACCAGGCACATAAGAAAAGTGTAGATATCTTTAATTTCTTTTTAATGCGTTGCCTAAATGTATTAGGTACGCGGTTTAGCTTTGATAATCCCTACGATATCCCGATAGAAAAACCCTGTATCTTTATCTCAAACCACCAGGGAATGTACGATATTCCACCCATAATTTGGTATTTAAGAAAACACCATCCAAAATTTGTAAGTAAAAAAGAACTGGGAAAAGGCATCCCCAGTATTTCTTTTAATTTACGCCACGGAGGTTCTGTATTAATTGACAGAAAAAACAAACGGGAGTCGCTTATTAAAATGAGTAAATTTGCTAAATATCTTACTAAAACCAACCGTTCTGCAGTTATCTTTCCCGAAGGCACACGAAGTAGAACAGGAGCCCCTAAAAAGTTTGCGGTAAGTGGTATGCAAATGCTTTTTAAACAAATGCCTGAAGCACTTATTGTTCCCATAACCATCAATAATTCCTGGGAACTCTTTAAACACGGCAATTTCCCAATGGAGCCGGGAGTTCATATAAAATTAAAGGTTCACGAACCTATTCCCGTAGCTTCAGACGATCCGGAAAGCCTGGTTGCTAAAGTAGAAAGAACCATTATTGCCGATATTAAATAAATTTAAAAACCGTCTGTGGGTATATTAAAACGTCATCCTGTAAAGCCGAGCAGGTTCAGCTTGACGAAACGATACTTCCAAAAATATTCTTTGATTTGAATATGAATAAATCTCAGGTTTTAAAAAATACCGAAGACTTCGTAAAAGAAAGCCTTAAAAATGCGGAAGGTGGTCACGATTGGTTTCACATTCAACGGGTTTGGCGAAATGCGAAATTAATTGCGAAAACTGAAACTGCCGATCTTTTTATCGTAGAATTGGGTGCGCTTCTCCACGATATTGCCGATTCTAAATTCCATAATGGCAACGAAACCATAGGGCCTAAAGTGGCTTCAGAATTCCTTAAAAAACAACAGGTTTCTGCTGAAATTATAACACAGGTGGTGAAAATCATCGAAAACGTATCTTTTAAAGGAGGAAATGTTTCGCAGGATTTTAACTCAATTGAATTAAAGATCGTCCAGGACGCCGACCGGCTGGATGCTTTGGGAGCTATTGGTGTTGCCAGGACTTTTAATTACGGAGGGTTTAAAGAACGGGCGCTTTATGACCCCGAAATTAAACCCAGGCTCAATATGAGCAAGGAAGAATATAAAGCTTCTAGCGCCCCAACTATTAATCATTTTTACGAAAAGTTGCTTTTACTAAAGGACCGTATGAACACTAAAACCGGAAAGGAAATTGCCCAAAAACGTCACGAATTTATGGAGTTGTACCTTGAACAGTTTTATGCAGAGTGGCATGGAGAGCTTTAAAAATCAGGCTTTTTCTTTTTGACAGGCAGGGCAAAAATAGGTGGTTCTCCCAGAAATTTTAATTTGCTCTATTTTACCGTTGTTCCGCGGACAGGCTGCAGCTTTTTTTCGCACCGAAGTCAGGTAACTTTCAGGAAGTTTTTTTCCTTCTATTCTGGCCTTTTTTACTACTTCTAAAACCTCAGCAATATTTTTAAAGATTTCGGTTTTCTCTTTTGTTGAAAGTTTATTCACTCTGGTGGCCGGGTGAACCTTAGACTGAAACAGCACCTCATCGGCATATAAATTTCCAATTCCGGCAATGAGTTTTTGATTCATTAGCAATCCTTTTATACTTCCGGTTTTAGCCTTTAAAATCTCTAAAAACACCTCTTTTTTAAGCGCCAAAGCATCAATTCCTAAATTATTCTCTTTTTGAAATTGGGCTAAGCTTTCAGCTAAATAGAGTTTTCCGAACTTCCGGGGGCAGGTAAAGGAAAGCCTGGAATGATCCTGAAAAGTTAGCGTAAGTTGCGCATATTTTGGAACCTCGTTGTGCTGGTAGTGTTCTAGCTTACCGGTCATCCCAAAATGTACCACCAAACATCCCTGCTTTTCTAAATTGAGGAACAAATATTTTCCCAAACGCTCGCTACTGGTAAATTGATTGTTTTGAAGCACTTTTTCAAATTCACTTTTATCTGACTGGTATATTTTTTTATCTCCGGTTTCTACTTTTACAATCTTTTTATGCAAAATAGTAGCATCGGCATATTTTTTTTGATAAGCAACTTCAGGTAGTTCCGGCATATTTTCTCTGTTCTCTGTTCTCTGTTCTCTAAAATATTAATGATTTCAGCATAAAGCTTATAAATTCGTCATAAACTTAAAAAAATGAGACTAAATTTAATGCAAATGTAATCTTTGAAAAAAATTGAAAGTAAACTACCTAGGGGCATTACGGCCTTTGGCGGTGCTAATAAATTTATAAGCGAGTTCAGCAACAGGATACTCTTTTAAAAAAGTTTCATTTGACCATCTTTAAATTGTTCATGTAAATGACAGTTTAGCTGTGGTTTCGCTTTTCCTTTTAAATATTTAGCCCTTGCTATTTTAAAGTGCTGCTTTACCTGATCGGCGAACTCGCCTTCCCCCTTCATTCTTGTACCAAACCTGCTATCATTTAAGCTTCCGCCGTGCACACTTTCAATTTGGTGCAATACTTTACTGGCCCTATCGGGCATTGTTTTCTTAATCCAGTCAGTAAAAATTGCTCCAATTGAACCGTTTAAACGCACAATAGTGTAGCCCACTCCCAATGCGCCCCTTTCCGAAACCTCTTTAACCAGGGGCATAATTTCGTGAGAATTAATAGAAGGTATTATGGGTGCCATCATAACACTTACCGGAATATTAGCCGTAGAAAGTCTTTCTATGGTTTCCAGGCGTTTCTTTATACTGGCCGTTCGGGGCTCCAAAATACTACGGGTCTTTTCATCAAGCGAAGTAACCGAAAGGTTTACATGTACTAAATTATCTGCCGCCAGTTCTCTAAGAATATCCATATCCCTTTGCACCAGGGCATTTTTGGTGATAATGCCCACAGGATGTTTGTATTTTAGAAAGGTTTCCAATAGTTGCCTGGTAATTTTCAGTTTCTTCTCTGTAGGCTGGTAACAATCGGTATTTCCTGAAAGTACAATAGGTTTGGCTTTCCATTTTTTACTGCTAAGCTTTTTCTCCAGCAGTGTTACCGCATTTCTTTTTACCAGAATCTTTTGCTCAAAATCAAGTCCGGCGCCATAGCCCCAATATTCATGGGAGTTCCTGGCATAGCAATAAATACATCCATGTTCGCAACCCTGATAAGGATTTAAGGAGAAGCCCATACCAACATCGGGGCTGGTCACTTTATTTACAATGCTTTTAGGGAAGGTATCTATTAAAAGCGTTTTAGAATTCTGAACTTCATCTCCTTCAACTGCACAGTAATTTAAAAAATCATCTCTAAACTCGTGTTCAAGAGCATTAAAACGATTGTGCACATTTTTTTGGGCACCCCGCCCTTTTATATACTTTTCAATTTTGGACATAAAAAAACTTTGAGGTAGCAATACACCTCAAAGTTAATTTAAATATTGGAATAATTCCTTTTTTTAGTATTTTATCCTATTATTTCATTGCTTTTTGTAGGGCCGGCATTCCACCCACCACAGGAATCTCTATATGGGTTTCATCGAGATCTACAGTAAGTTGGGTGCCTGGTTCTGGTAATAGTGTAAATTTATTGTCGCTAGAAAAAATCATCAATCCTATTTGTTGCCCCGCAGGAATTACCTGATCATCGGGATTAAGGTCGAAGGACAATTCATAAAACCTACCCGGTTCTAAAGCTTCACTTTCGGTTAGCGATTTATAATTTTGCGGATCTGCCCAACCCCTGGTGATAATATTATCGGTTATTTTGGTATTCTCACCTGAATTCCAGGGCAGCGAAACCATCCAAACCGAAAGATTTGCTGCCGGCTTACTACTGGCCAACTTAATCTTTATAGTAGACAAGCCCGAAAGATGCACATCTTCATTTAAAATAGGTGTAGTAAATAATAAACGATGTTTAGAGCTTTTAAGCTTTGCCAGAGAATCTGCAGAGAAATTATGATTATCAATTAAGGTTTGTTTTCCCTGATTTTTTATTTTTTTAGTGCTAAGCGCTCCCTTTTTTAATCCGTTGTTCTGTAAATACAATCTAACTTTTTCAGCATCCGGATTTGGATAATTTGCATAAGCCGTTGGTTTTTTGGGATGGTCATCTTCCCGAACAATATAAGCTTTAGGGCCTTTTTCTATATCATTATCTACTCCAAACAGGTATTTGGTAAACCACTTATTCATCATGGAAATTGGTGGTGGACCACCATGCCCATATTGATGGTAATAGATTTTAACCGGCAGGCCTTTTTCTTCTGCAGCTTTATAAATACGGTAACTATGCTCTGGCATTACATTCCAATCGTTAAAACCGTGTGCCATAAATAATGCGGCCTTCATAGGTTCCATTTCATTTAAATAGTCACGACCCGCCCAAAACTCGTTATAGTCTCCGGTTATACGGTCAATCCCATTTTTAATTTCGGTATCGCGATAAACAGAATCGGCATAAGCGCGTTTTGATTCATCGCCACTATGAATAAAATTATACAGCACATCTACATCTTCGCCCAGATAACCACCCGGCGAACGCACCAACCCATTGGAACGATAATAATGGTAATAAGAAGTATTTGGTGCGATGGGAATAATAGCTTCCAAACCTTCTACCCCTGTTGTGGCAGCTGCCAGAGGAATTGTTCCGTTATAGGAAGTCCCTGTCATCCCTACCTTTCCGGTGGTCCAGTAAGCTTCAACTTCTTCGTCTCCATAAGGAGTCTTATATCCTTTCGCCCGCCCGTTAAGCCAATCTATTACTGCTTTTGGCGCGAGAGATTCGTTATCTCCCCCTACGGTTGGAGAACCTTGCGAAAGCCCTGTTCCCGGCGATGAAGAATGTACTACGATGTATCCACGCGGCACCCAGGTGTTTATTTGTGAATTGGAAATGATTGGGCGCTCCCCAATTCTGGTTACAGATGGATGAACAATATCTTTTCCCTTTTCCCCAAGCTCGTGATAAACATCATAAAAAGCACCTTCTACATCGGGTGCTACGCCTGCAAAATAGGGACTGGACTCATAAACTACAGGAAGTTTTAAACCTTCGGTTTCAGTTTGTTTTGGCCTGGTTACCGCCACATGCATCCTGTCTGGCAATTCATCACCATCAGTATCAAAATTGGTTTCTACCCATAGATCTTCGCGAATCCAATCTTCGGGGATATTAAATTCAGGAACAATTTGTGCTTCCCCATTTTCAAAAAAGGGTTTCACTTGTTCCTGGGCACTTAAGCTAAAAGTACTAAGGAATAGTATTAATAAGAGTTTTTTCATATAAGAATTTTTAAGAGCAAATTTTGGTCTGTATTATTTATTTCCCCGGAAAATCGGCTTTGCGTTTATTTAAAAAGGCTAAAGTCCCTTCTTTAAAATCTTCGGTTGCGAAAGAACTTCCAAATTCGCTAATTTCAACTTCAAAACCGTTTACGCCATCTTCGTAATTTGCATTAACCGCTCTAATAGCTGCACTCATAGCAACTAAAGAATTTCTCATAATCTTTTGAGCAATTTTTTCTGTAAACTCTATAAGTTCATCCGGCTCGCAAACGTGATTCACAAGATTATATTGAAGCGCCTGTTTAGCATCTATCATTCCGGCAGTCATAATCATTTCCATAGCGCGCCCCTTTCCAACAAGTTGTGGAAGTCGTTGTGTACCACCATAGCCGGGAATTAAACCCAGGGAAGTTTCGGGTAAGCCCATTTTTGCGTTATCGCTGGCCACTCTAAAATGTGTTGCCATGGCCAATTCGAGTCCGCCGCCAAGGGCAAAACCATTTACCGCTGCAATCACCGGTTTCGGGAAATTTGCCACAAAATCGAATAAATTGGCTTGTCCTTTAGCGGCAAGCTCCCGACCTTCTTCTGCAGAAAAATCGGCAAATTCACTAATATCGGCACCCGCTACAAAGGCCTTTTCTCCGCTTCCGGTTAAAATAACCACTTTTACTTCTTCATCTTCCCTCGCATCAGTAAAAGCCTCATGAAGTTCCTGAATAGTATCCCTGTTTAATGCGTTTAATTTTTTTGGACGATTAATAATGATGTGTAAGATTCCCTCATTATTTTCTGTTACAATATTTTCGAATTCCATATCTAAGATTTTTATTCGGTTTTTATTTATTTTGGAAATCGCACCTTAAATGTAGTGCCTTTCCCCTGTTTAGAAGTAAAGGTAATACTTCCGTTATAGGTTTCCACAATATTCTTTACCATAGCTAGCCCAAGTCCCATCCCGCTATTTTTGGTCGTAAATTTAGGTTCAAATACCTTTTCTATATTTTCTTCGGAAATTCCTGCACCATTATCTGAAATAATCACACAAACATTTTCCTCTTCTTCATGAATACTCACCATAATTCGAGGATTTTTTTGGCCCTGCATAGCCTGTATGGCATTTTTCACCAAGTTGGTTATAACCCTAATAAGCTGTGTTCGGTCAAATTTGGCAAGGATTTCTTCTTTTTCACTGGTAAATTGAATATAATTTTCATTGAAAATATCCAGTGCGAGCTTTACTATTTTTGGCACGTTTAGCATCTCATTTTGCTGCGCCGGCATTTTGGCGAAATTTGAAAACGCCTCTGCAATAGAGCTCATTGTATCTATCTGGTTGATGAGGGTAGTAGAATATTCGGCTACTTTTGCTTCTATTTCAGGATCATGTTTATTAAAATTACGCTCAAAACTTTGAACGCTTAAACGCATTGGAGTTAACGGATTTTTAATTTCGTGAGCTACCTGTTTGGCCATTTCGCGCCAGGCCTGCTCCCGTTCACTGGCAGCCAGTTTTACAGCACTTTCTTCCAGCTCGTCTATCATACTATTATAAGCCGCCACAAGGGTATAAATCTCTTCGGAAGCATTGTTAATATCTATTTTCTGGTTGCGTTTATCCAGCCTGGTTTCTGTAATTTTATCTGAAATAATTTTTAGGGATTTAGTGATATATTTTGAAAGGAAATAAGACAAAATAATTGCCAGCACCAACATAAATAAATACACTTCTCCCATTCGTAGAAGGAAATTATTTAAATCGCGATTTAAAACCGTATCATCCTGCACATAGGGAAGGTACAAGATAGCCAGGGGTTTAAACTTTCCATCTAAAATATAAGAATAAGAAGACTGAAATTTTTGATCGTTAATTTCATTTTTTTCAATATACCTTTTGCTTTCCGATAGTTCTAATTTTCGTAAAATATGCGCATCTAGCTGATTATCGGTAGTATCTCTGAAAAAGGATTGATCAGATTTTATTAAGAGTTCCCCCTGAAGATCATAAATGTTGATTTGCATTTCATGAACCTGGGCCATTTCATGAATCTTATTGCGCTCCCTAAAAATGATGTCTATATTCTCGGTATTTACCAGAAAAGTAGTACTGGCCAGGATAAATTTAATATTTTCCTTAATAGCCTGTTCTTTTCTTTCCAGGCGCTCACGGTGATAATTCTCGGCTTCGTGCTTATATTGATACACCGTAATACCCACAATTAAAATAGAAGCTCCCAACACCAATAGGATCATGGAGATAAAAATGCGGGTACTTAAAGAAAGTTTTGAAAGCTTCATAATTAATAATTAGCTCAATGTAAGCAATTATCGCACCAATTAAGCATCAGGATTTTTAGCTCTAATGCGCTTATAAATTTTAACACCCAACATTAGCATTGCGGCCAACAGGAAAATACCCAAAACTCCGTAAATCCAGTTTAAAGCATCTCTTACAATTACTAAAAATATAACCGAAAAGAGAATTAAGGTAGATACTTCGTTCCAAAGCCGCATTTGGTTTGAGGTCCATTTTACTACATCGTTTTGGAGTTCTTTAAAAATAAGATGTGTTTTAAAATGATAGGCATACAACAAGACTACAAAACCTAATTTTACCAACATCCAATCTTGTGAAAGCCATCCCGGAGAAAGGTGAAGGAGTAAAAAAGCGAACAAACTGGCTAAAATAGCCGAAGGCCAGGTGATAATAAACCAGAGTCTTTTTGTCATTAACTTTAGCTGGGCAGCCAAAATACTCTTTTCCGGTTCCGGTTTTTGGGTTGCTTCAATATGATAAATAAACAAGCGCGGAATATAAAAAAGCCCAGCGAACCAGGTGATCACAAAGATAAGATGTAGTGCTTTTATGTATTGGTAATATTCTATCACTAATTATGGTTTTTTGGTTGGGTTTTGATGAGTGTTGAAAATAGCAAGAATTATTATTTCTTGATCGTCTATTTCAAAAATCACCAGGTAAGGAAAAATATCTAAAAGAGCATTTCTATAATTATTTTCAAGCCGAAAGATATAAGGGTTAGATTGAATTCGGTTTAATGTATTTTCGAAATCATTAAAAAAACGCTTACCTAAACCGAATTGTTTAGATTCATACCAATGGATAGCACTTTTAAAATCAAGTTGAGCCGAAGAGCTTATCTTAAGGCTAAACCCCATATTTTCTTTCAATTTCCCGCCTGGCCTCTTCCCAGGGAATTGCTTTTTCCTCACCTCTTTTATATGCCTCCCAACGCCTCTCTATTTCTTTCAATTGTTCCTTTGAAAGTTGGCTACTTCGGCTTTCTACTTCATAGTTTTCTCCTGGTTCACTAGCTCCAGGTTTTACATTTTTCAACAAAGCTTCCATCTTCATAAGCAAAACTTCATCATCACAAGCAATGATTTTTTGAATCAGTTCTATTTTCAAAGCATTCTTATCCATGGTTTTTCGGCCTTTCCAACAAAGATAGGGATTTATGAATTTTTCTATGGAAAAATTATCGGGAGGTTGCGGGCCTTAGTTTTAGCCTTATTTCCCTATTTAAAAAATAAGCCGTGAGTAGCGTTGAAAGTAAATCGGCAATAGGAAAAGAGATCCAAACTCCAATTTCACCGAAATATCCAGGTAAAATAAGTATTAATGGGATAAAAAAGAAGCCCTGACGCGAAAGGGTAAGCAATAAAGCAGGAATGGCTTTTCCAACCGCCTGGTAATATGCAGCCCCAATTAATTGAATGGCTACAATAGGTGTTGCTGCAAAAACCCAACGCATGGCATTTGGAGTTTCGGCTATAATTTTTGGATTTTGAGTAAAGATTCCAACAATTTCTTCAGCAAATAACATAATACCGCCAAAGACCAACAATCCCAGGCCACAGGCATATAAAATAGCAGTATTAATACTTTTCTTTACCCGATGGTATTTTTGAGCGCCATAATTAAAACCGGCAATGGGCAAAAAACCCTGTGTAACCCCCAATACGGGAAAAAGGGCAAACATGAGCATTCTTCCAATAATAGCATAAATCGCTACTGAATCTTCCCCACCCAGATCAAACAAAATATTATTCATCAGTAAATAAATAATACTAACTACAGCCTGCCGTGCTAAGGTGACAAAACCCAGCGAGCCTATTTCAGAAATTATAGTTTTATGAAGTTGAAAATCTGGCAATCTAATTTTAAGCTCGGAATTTTTAGAAATAAAAAACCAGAAGACATAGGCAAAGCAAAAAAAGTAAGAAGCGGTAGAAGCCCAGGCTGCTCCCCACATTCCAAGCCCCATTTGATTGATAAGGATATAATCTAAGAGCAAATTCCCTACAGAGGGAATAATCATGGCAATCATCGCAAATTTAGGCTTGCCTTCTGCCCTAATCACGGTATTTCCCATCATGCAAAGTGCTAAAAACGGTACGCCGTAAAGCACGATGGTATAATAAATTTTTGCCGGCTCAAAAATATCACCTTTTCCCCCGAAAACCGGAATAAGGGAATCTACAAAAACAAGCCCTATAATTACAAGACTAATGGTAAGAAGTAAGGTAAGGCTAATTTGATTCCCAAAAGTTTTTACTGCCTTTTTTTGATTATTAGCACCAAGGGCCCGACTAATTATGGATGATCCCCCAATACCAATGGCCATACCCAGGGCGGCAATAAAAAAAGAAACCGGAAGTACTACGTTTATTGCTGCAATAGCCGTAGAACCAATCCAGTTTCCTACAAATATGGTATCGATTAAAATATTTAGCGACATCACCAGAATTCCTATAGAAGCCGGTGCCGCTTGTTGCACGAGTAATTTAGCTATTGGTTTCTCTCCAAGATTTGTGGAATTTGCCGAAGCCATTATACGTTAACCGGCTTTTGATGCGCCCATTCATCTACCCAACGGGAAAGCACCTTAACCCAATCGTCTCTATCGTTTAAGCAGGGAACCACAGTAAATTCTTCACCGCCAACTTCGTGAAATATCTCCTCGCCTTCCATGGCTATTTCTTCCAGGGTTTCTAAACAATCTGAAACGAAAGCCGGAGTAACAATAGCCAGTTTTTTCATTCCCTGTTTTCCAAAACGCTCTATGGTTCTATCGGTATAAGGTTGTAACCATGGATCGAAACCTAAACGGGATTGGAAAGAAACGCTATAAGAATTTTCTTTTAATTCTAAATATTCGGCAACCAGCCTGGTGGTTTCAAAACACTGGTGGCGATAACAAAATTGATGCGCTGCCGAAGCTGTTTGGCAACAACTGCCATCGATCTTGCAATGCGATTTGGTAACATCACTTTTTCTAATATGCCGCTCTGGCACCCCATGATAAGAAAACAATAAATGCTGGAAATCTTTTCCTTTAAGATTTTCGGCAATACTTTCGGCCAACACCCTAATATAATCGGAGTGATTATAAAATGGTGGCATGGTGGTGAATTGCATTTCCGGGAAATGCTCTTTTCTACGCTCTTCGGCCAAAACAAGAATAGTTTCTGTAGTAGCCATTGCAAATTGCGGATATAAGGGAAATAGCAACACCTCATCTACCCCTTTATCGTGCAATTCCTGAAGCCCGGATTTTATACTTGGTTCTCCATAACGCATGGCTAAAGCAATTGGCACCGAGGTGTTTTTATCTATCTTTTCCTGAAGCCGTTCAGACAATACAATGAGAGGAGAACCTTCTTCCCACCATATTTTTTGATAGGCCGCAGCCGATTTTTTAGGCCTTGTATTTAACACAATTCCCCTTACCAAAAGGGTACGGGCCCAGTATGGTACATCTATAACCCGCTCATCCATTAAGAATTCGTCCAGGTATTCTTTTACGTCTTTAGGGTCGGTGCTTTTTGGAGACCCCAGGTTAACCAATAGTACGCCTTTACTCATAATTTTTCTTTTTCAACCTCAAAAATAAGCTTATTAAAAATGCAATAAAACTTTATTGTATTACACTTTCTTATGACTTAATAGAGATTTTATTTTTTTACTTCGTTTAATGTGTACAAAATACTTTGTAAAATATGTTCCTTAAATTCTGGTTCGCTATAAGATTGAATAGTATGCCCCAAACCTGTATAAATAGAAATTCCGCCGTAGCCGGTTTTTCTCATCCAGGCAATGGGATGTGCATCACCGTTAGTGCCACCTTCATACGAATTCTCGTCTAGATAGAGCAAAACCTGCATTTGGGGGTTTAAATTTTTATAATTATACCATTCATCTGTTCTGGTCCAAATCTTTGGCAGATGCGAAACCGTTGGGTGCTTTGGCATATTTACATGAATATCTGCTTCCTGTACCTTAGGGTGCCCGGCAAAATATCCACCTACTAACTTACCAAACCAGGGCCATTCAAACTCGGTATCTGCTGCGGCGTGAATTCCAAAGAAATTACCCCCGTTCTTTATATATTTTTCAAAAGCACCCTGCTCACTTTCATTTAAAACATTTCCCGTGGTATTAAGAAAAATCACAAGATTAAATTCAGCCAGATTTTCCCCGTTAAAGTCACCCCCATCTTTAGTGGTAGTTACTTTAAAACTGTGATCTGATGCGAGCTCCTTAATTAAGTCTAAACCGGCAGGAATAGATTTGTGCCAAAAACCTTCGGTTTTATAGAAAACCATTACCTGCTTTTGCACCTTACTGTCTTTATTCCCGGCATCCTGTGCAAAACAGTTATGCTGATTAAAAAGAAAAAGCCCTAAAAAAACAAGCACTCCTAATCTATACATATTTACAGGTTTGGGTTTAGCGACATAATATATTTCTTTGGTGTTGTACCAAATTTCTTTTTAAAAGCGGCAATAAAATGACTGGAAGTACTATAGCCTACTTTTAAACCCACTTCGTTTACATTATAATCGCCACTATCCAAAAGTTTTCTTGCAAATTCCATTTTATAATCAAATAGAAAACTGTACACCGAGTCCCCATAAATTTGCTTAAAGCCTTCTTTTAATTTTTTAAGGCTTAAGCCAATTTCATCAGATAATTCCTGCAACGACGGTGGTTCGGCCATTCGGGAAATAACAATATCCTTGGCTCTCCTTATTTTTATAATATTCTCTTCGTCAATTAAAAAAGGACATTGCTCTACATCGGGGTCTTCGGTTCGGTTAAAATATAAACTTAACAATTCGTAGGCCTTAGCTTTAAAGTATAGATTTTTTATACTGCGGGTAAGATTGAAGTTCATTACCTGGTTAAGCACTATGGCCATAGAAGGTGAAATAGGAGCATCTTTATAATACTTTTTATCTTTATTTTCTGCACTTAAAAAAGTAATATAGCCCGCTTCCTGAGAAAAAAGGGAATGGAATTTTTTAATAGAAATCACAAGCGAAATTAGCCAGGAGTTTGGCTCCAAAACCAGGTTAAGCGGAAGGTCTTGCTGCGGATTATACAACAGTAACGAACTTTCTTCGTTAAGCGGAAGCTCGTAATTGCCCTTATTAAACTGAAACTTACAATTACCTTTCAAATTAAAATGAAACTGGATAAAACTACTATCAATATCCCTTATAATTTTTTGACTATTCGAAGTGTCATTTTCAAACTTTAAAAGATAAAAACCCTCTTCAATTTTTAAGCCTTCTGCAAATCTTTCAGCGTTATTTTTATCTTCTAAAACCATAATTTAAATTTTAATACTATTTAGAATTATTCTAAACTACGTTGTTGAAACCGACTATTATTGCTACAAATGTAAGTAAACGCGTTATTTTAAGGAGTTAAAAAAACTAAAATAACTGAAAGCGATACAAAAAGTACTTTGAGCGTTACTTTTTGATTTATCATTAGCTTAATTTTGCACACGAATACCCCATACAGGTACATGAAAGATTATCATATAGCAAGCGGAAAACATTTTTACACAATTGGTCTTAGTTATAAAAAGGCCGATGCAGAGATAAGAGGACATTTTAGTTTAGATGAAGAAGCAAAGAACCGTTTACTTCTTCAGGCTAATGCTGAAGGGATTGATGGCATTTTGGTAACTTCTACCTGCAACCGAACTGAAATCTATGGATTTGCCGAACATCCTTTTCAACTTATAAAGCTACTCTGTGAACACACTCATGGCACGGTAGAAGAGTTTGAAAAAGTAGCATATGTTCATAAAAACAAACAGGCCATTTCCCATATGTTTAGGGTGGGAACCGGCCTGGATAGTCAAATCCTGGGGGATTTTGAAATTATTAGTCAGTTAAAACTGGCCTTTACCCGTTCCAAAAAACTTGGTTTGGTGAATGCCTTTTTAGAAAGACTGGTTAATGCCGTAATACAGGCGAGCAAGCGTATTAAAAACGAAACTCAAATTTCAACGGGGGCTACCTCAGTATCTTTTGCCTCTGTACAATACATTTTAAAAAATGTACCCAATGTAACCGACAAAAACATCTTGCTTTTCGGCACCGGGAAAATAGGACGAAACACCTGCGAAAATCTAATTAAACATACCCATAACGAACATATAACCCTAATTAACCGCACCAAGGATAAAGCGGAAAAAATTGCCGGGAAATTTAATCTTATCGTTAAAGATTATGCCGATTTACAGGCAGAAATAAGAAATACAGATATTCTTATTGTTGCCACCGGAGCGCAAAACCCCACTATCTCTAAAGAACTAATCTATTCTAATAAAGATTTACTGGTTTTAGACCTTTCTATTCCGAAGAACGTTTCAGAAGATGTAGCACATTTGCTTAACGTAAAACTGGTGCACCTGGATGAACTTTCAAAAATTACAGATGAGAATTTAGAGCGTAGAAAGCGTTTTATTCCAGAAGCCGAAGTTATTATCAAAGAAGTAGAGACAGACTTCAATAAATGGCTTGAAACAAGAAAATTTGCTCCTACAATAAAAGCTTTAAAGAAAAAGCTTAGAAGTATGAAAGATGCCGAGCTCGATTTTCAGCGTAAAAAAATATCAGATTTTAACGATGAACAAGCTGAAATAGTTAGCGACAGGATTATTCAAAAAATAATGAAGCATTTTGCCAATCATTTAAAAGAAGATTCGGAAACTACCAACGAAAGCCTGGAATTAATCCAGAAAGTATTTCAGCTAGAAGAACAGGCGCAATGAATAAAGTAATTCGTATTGGCACCAGGGATAGCGAACTCGCTCTCTGGCAGGCAAAGACTGTGCAGAATGCATTAGAAAAAGCAGGCCACAAAACTCAACTTTTGCCCGTTAAATCTACGGGAGATCTTAATTTGAATCAACCACTTTACGAAATGGGCATTACCGGGATTTTTACCAAAACCCTGGATGTGGCCATGATAAAAGGTGATATTGATATTGCTGTGCACTCTATGAAAGATGTGCCCACAGCACTTCCAAAAGGAATCGTGGAGGCTGCGGTCTTAAAACGTGCCAACACTAAAGATATTCTTGTTCACAAAGGTCTTGATTTCCTTGAAAAAGAAGGAACTATTGCTACAGGCAGTTTAAGAAGAAAAGCTCAATGGTTAAACAAATACCCGGCACATCGGGTAGTAGACTTACGCGGCAATGTAAACACCAGGATGAAGAAATTAGAGGATAATGCCTGGAATGGGGCAATTTTCGCTGCTGCCGGCCTGGAACGTATCGCTTTAAAACCAGAAAACTTTATAGATCTAAATTGGATGATTCCGGCCCCGGCACAGGGTGCCATGCTGGTAGTTGCCATGGAGCAAGATGACTTTACACGAAAAGCCCTTGCTTTATTAAACCATAAAGAATCTGAAATATGCGTACATGTTGAACGCGAATTTCTAAAGGTTCTCGAAGGCGGTTGTACCGCTCCAATTGGTGCATTAGCCACTACTGAAAAAGACCTGATTTATTTTAAAGCTGCTCTTTTTAGTCTGGACGGAAAACAAAAAATTGGGATAGAAAAAACGGTTGCTTTAAACGAATTTGAAAATTTAGGAAAACGTTGTGCTGAAGAAGTTCTAAATAATGGCGGCTCGAAACTAATGCAGCAAATAAAAGCCGAAATAAATAGTCAGGACTGATTTTTATTTAAACAATTTGGAATGAAAAGCATTCTCTCCACAAAAAAACTCAGTAATTCCCAGAAACAGTTGTTTCTAAATTCGGGATTAAGCCTGGTAGAATATGATGCAATTTTTATAAGTCCTACCAATGCTCAACTTCCATCAAAAGAAATTGAAAACGTAATTTTTACCAGTAAAAACTCGGTAAACGCTGTATTGGGAAAAATAAGGTTTAAAAACTGCTTTTGTGTTGGGGAAAAAACCGCCGAACTTTTAAGCGATAATGGTTTTCACATACAGGAAATTGCAGATTATGGTAAAGATTTAGCCAATATTATTGCCAAAAAATATGCTTCAGAAACTTTTACGTTTTTTTGCGGCAATAAAAGGATGGACGAAATCCCCGGAAGGCTACAACAAGAAAATATTAAATTTCAGGAAATTCAAGTCTATAATACAAGCCTAAATCTACAGGCATTTTCCCAAAATTTTGATGGAATTCTATTCTTTAGTCCAAGTGCCGTACAAAGTTTTACCGAAAAAAATACACTTTCAGGCATCACCGCATTTTGTATAGGAAATACTACTGCTTTAGAAGCCCAAGAACATACAAACAACATAATAATTGCTACCAAACCAAGCATTGAAAATGTGATTGTACAGGTAGTAAAATATTTTAAAAAATGATAAAAAACGATCTATTCCTAAAGGCTTTAAAAGGTGAAACAGTAGAGCGACCACCGGTTTGGATGATGCGACAGGCAGGCCGTTACCTTCCAGATTTTATGAAGCTTAAAGAAAAGTACGACTTCTTTACTCGTTGCAGGACTCCAGAATTGGCTACCGAAATTACGGTTATGCCAATACACCAGGTAGGTACCGATGCGGCTATTTTATTTAGCGATATTTTGGTGGTTCCACAGGCCATGAACATAGAGGTAGAAATGAAACCGGGCGTTGGCCCATGGTTACCCAATCCTATTCGAACAACAAAAGCCGTAGAAGAGGTGATTGTTCCCAATATAGAAGAGACTTTGGGTTACGTGATGGATGCTATTAAAATGACCAAACAGGAACTGAATAATGAAGTTCCGCTTATTGGTTTTGCAGGTTCCCCATGGACAATTTTATGTTATGCTGTACAGGGCCAGGGTTCTAAAAACTTTGATAAAGCCAAGAAGTTTTGTTTTACCAACCCAATAGCAGCCCATCAATTACTACAAAAAATAACCGATACAACCATCGCTTACCTCAAAGCTAAGGTTGAAGCTGGTGTAGATGCCGTACAAATTTTTGATTCTTGGGGCGGTATGTTGAGCCCTGTAGATTACCAGGAATTTTCCTGGAAATACATCCAGCAGATTATTGATGCTTTAAAAGATGATATTCCGGTAATAGCATTTGGAAAAGGCTGCTGGTTTGCGCTTAATGAAATGGCAAATTCGGGAGCTTCAGCTTTAGGTGTAGACTGGACGATTAGTGCCAGAAATGCCCGGTATTTAAGCGGAGGCAAAATCACCTTACAGGGTAATTTTGACCCTTCAAGGTTGTATTCCCCACCGGCAGAGATCAAAAAAATGGTGGCCCAAATGATTAGTGAATTTGGAAAAGACAGGTATATCGTAAACCTGGGGCACGGTATTTTACCCGATATCCCGGTAGAGAATGCAAAAGCCTTTGTAGAAGCGGTAAAAGAATATAAAGCCAGGTAGTGTCAGTCTGGGCGCGAATTAAAAATATGAACTTTAAAGAGCTGCTTGCAGTCTTTAAAGTTTTTATAAGTAAACCGCGCTATATGTTACCCACCTACCGGGCTACTATTGAAACCTTAAAGATTTGTGATGAACTTTATCAAAAAGAGCATCATAAAAATGGCAAAGAAAATGCCTTTAGACACGCGCTGTGGAATTATTTGATTTGCCGGGAATGTTTTAGAATTTCCCAATCGGTAGAAGCTGCCAGAATTTGGAGTGATCAATTTACGGGGTTGCACGAAAAGCTTTCTCCAAATCAGAAGCTTGCCAAAGCAATGGATTTACATAATAACAGGTTTGGGCAGGCTATATTTCAGGGAACTAATTTATCATCTAAAGCAGTTATCACACTGCTTCAGGAAAAAATGAAAAGCGCCCGTAAAGTATCGGAAACTAAAGAAATAGCGAAAACAAAAAACAACCTGGTTTATATTGAAGATTGAAAAATGAGAGCGGAATTTTATAATTACATTGAAAAATTACAGGATAAAATCTGTAGTAAATTAGAAGAAATAGACGGTAAAGCCAGGTTTCACCAGGATCTTTGGGAACGAGAAGAAGGTGGTGGCGGTAGAACCCGGGTTATAGAAAATGGCGCTGTTTTTGAAAAAGGCGGTGTAAATATTTCGGCGGTACATGGACCTTTGGCCCCGGCTATGCAGCAATATTTTAAAGTAGGAGATGTAGATTTTTTTGCTTGTGGCCTTAGCTTGGTGATACATCCAAAAAATCCGATGGTACCTACCGTTCATGCCAATTGGCGTTATTTTGAAATGTATGATAAAGATGGAAAGGTTTTAGACCAGTGGTTTGGTGGCGGGCAAGACCTTACACCCTATTACCTGTTTGAAGAAGATGCCGTGCATTTCCATAAGGTTTCAAAAGAAGCTTGCGACAAACATTCCCCCGAATTCTATCCCGAATACAAGAAAAAATGCGACGAATATTTCTGGAATTCCCATAGAAATGAAGCCCGGGGAATTGGAGGGCTATTTTTTGATTATTTAAAAGCTTCAGAAGAAAAAACTATTAAAGACTGGTATGATTTTGTGACCGAAGTAGGCAATAGTTTCCTTGCAGCCTATGTTCCAATTGTAGAGAAACGCAAAAACCTATCCTATAATGAGGCAAACCGCAACTGGCAGGAAATAAGACGCGGACGCTACGTAGAATTTAATTTAGTACACGATAAAGGCACCCTGTTCGGATTAAAAACCAACGGAAGAATTGAAAGTATTTTAATGAGCCTCCCCCCACACGTACAATGGGCTTACAACCACCATCCCAAATCAGGCAGCGAGGAAGAAAAATTAATAAAAGTTTTGGAAAAACCACGAAATTGGGTTTAATAGCTATCAGCCTTTAGCTTTTAGCATTAAGCAGGGAAATATGAGAAACTATAAAAATTTTTCAGTTTGGGAAAAAGCTCATAAACTCACGCTTGATGTTTATCAAATACTAGCCAATTATCCTCAAGAAGAGCTTTATAGTTTGGTTAGCCAAATGAAGCGTTCTTCCAGTTCTATTCCCACAAATATTGCTGAAGGTTGTGGAAGGAAAAGCGACAAAGGTTTTGCAAGATTTCTCTACATTGCATTTGGTTCAGCCAATGAATTAGAATACCAAATTCTATTAAGTGTTGATCTTAATTTTATAACAGAGGCGCAAAGCAAGCCAATAATTTTTCAAGTAGAGGAAATTAAAAAAATGCTGAACTCTTTAATTCAAAAATTAAATTAAACGCCAACAGCTAATTGCTTATAGCTATTGGCTTAAAGCCAAAAAAAATGTATCCACTAAGAAGAAATAGAAGATTAAGGACTAATGAGGCTATTCGTAGTCTTGTAAGAGAAACCGCGATTAGTCCAAACGATTTTATCGCACCGCTTTTTGTGGTGGAAGGAAAAAACAAAAAGGAAGAGATCGCTTCTATGCCCAATTATTTTAGGTTTAGTCTTGATTTGTTAGAGAAAGAGGTAAAAGAGCTATGGGCATTAGGAATTAAATCGGTTTTGCTATTTGTAAAGGTTCCTGAAAACCTAAAAGATAATGCTGGCTCAGAAGCTTTAAATGCAAACGGACTTATGCAACGAGCCATAAAAACCGTAAAAAATACAGTGCCCGAGATGTTGGTTATGACCGATGTTGCTTTGGACCCATATTCTGTTTATGGACACGACGGAGTAGTTACCGATGGGAAAATTAGTAATGACGACACCACCTCCATCTTGGCTGAAATGGGACTCTCTCATGCCAAAGCCGGTGCCGATATCCTCGCTCCAAGCGATATGATGGACGGTCGCATTTTAGAAATGCGAAATTTATTGGAAGATCAGGGGTTTTATGACACCGGAATTATGAGTTACAGTGCCAAATATGCATCGGCTTTTTACGGGCCGTTTAGGGATGCTCTGGATTCTGCACCGGTTGATGCCGAGAATATTCCAAAAGACAAAAAAAGCTATCAAATGGATCCTGCCAACCGTGAGGAAGCAGTTAAAGAAACCCTTATGGATATTGAGGAAGGTGCAGATATTGTGATGGTAAAACCCGGCTTATGTTATTTAGATATTGTTCGAGACATTAGGAATGTAGTAGATATTCCGGTAGCTGTTTACCAGGTAAGTGGGGAATATGCAATGATAAAAGCTGCGGCCGAAAAAGGTTGGCTAGACCATGATGCCGTAGTATTAGAACAATTAACCGCTATAAAACGTGCCGGGGCATCAATGATTGCCAGTTATTTTGTCAGGGATGCAGTAAAGCTTATTTCTTAAAATTTATAACTAAATTTTAGCAATTAACAAACCGGTTTTTATATACTTTTGCTAGATGAAACACCAGAAAAATTTTAGAACTTTATATGCGCTATTAGCCATATTATTTATGTCCTTTTCAGGGCAGGGTTTTGCTTTTTCTGGTTTTTCTGATGAGAATCTAGATTCCAGAAATTACGATTATCTACAAGCTGAACAGAACAAACAAGCTGTTCTATTTGCCGAAAACCTTAGTTCTGAACACAGCACCTCAGAGGAAAATAGCCTAGATTTTTCAGGAAGTTTTGTTTCTACTTTAACTTCAAAAGAAATACTGCCACCTTACATTGGGAAATTAGCATTTTTCAATCATTTAGATCAAAGGCAGTTAATCCTACAATATATTTATCCTTTCCATTTTTTCTGGTGATTATACAGGTTTCCGAAAAATTCAAACTTTTTCGTAAATCATATCTGGCTCTATAACAGAGCAAACACATAAAAAATCACCTAAATTTTACAAAAATGGATACCGTATCTACACTAATTGGCCTTGGCCTTTTAGCATTATTTATGCTGCCGGTGCTATACCTTATTTGGCAACAAAACAACAAAGAAAAAAACAGGCTAAAAAATCTTAAAAACATAAGTGCTCAAAACAACTTGAACGCAGACACTTTTGAGGTTTCGGCCAATCTATTACTTGGCTTAGATACCAAAGCAAATAAATTGCTTATTGTAGAGCCTACCAATAATATGCAACACAAAATTTTAGACCTTACTAAAGTAAAAAGTAGCACAGTAAACTCTTGCACTTTTCCTGAAAACAACAAACTAATTAAAAGCGTTAGTTTAGACATTTCAGAAAGCAAAAAACATCAAAAACTCACCAAAATTATCTTTTATGATGAAGATAGTAATGAAAACGAGCGCAACAATGCATCAGAAAGTTTGGTTATTGCGAGGAAGTGGCAGCGCATAATTAATGAAAAACTTTCGGCTTAAAACCTCCTAAATAACTCTTATTACGCCCCAATTTCTATCTATTGGGGCGGTTTTTGATGTTTTATCATTTCTTTGTACCTCTTTGCAGGAATTATCTTTAAATTAGTATTTCAAACAAGCCTTAAAACTAATATGGGATTACTAATTTTATTTGCTGTTCTTTCCATCTTCTTTTCTTTTATGTGTTCTATCCTGGAAGCAGCTTTATTGAGTGTAACCCCTTCTTATATAAAAATTAAAAATAAAGAAGGAAAAGCATACGCTACAACTCTGGCAAATTTTAAGCAGGATATAGACAAACCCTTAATTGCCATATTAACTGTTAATACTATTGCCCATACTGTTGGTGCTATTTTGGTGGGGGTACAGGCAGAAAAAATTTATGGCGATGGTGGCAATGCAGTGGGAATAGTATCTGCAATTATGACCATGGCTATCTTGATTCTTTCTGAAATAATCCCTAAAACCATTGGTGCAACCTATTGGCAATCTCTAGGAAATTTCACGGCAAAAACCCTTAGAATAATGATCTTCCCGCTGCAATACACCGGGATACTTTGGTTTATGATGCTTACCACTAAGTTAATAGGGAAATCGGCCCATGTTTCGTCTATGAATCGCGAAGAATTTGCTGCAATTACAGATGCTGCCGAGGAAGAAGGTGTTTTTGATGAAAGTGAAACAACGGTTATTAAAAACCTCCTGGTATTTAAATCGGTTAAAGCAAAAGATGTAATGACACCCTATTCTGTTGCTATTATTGAAAATGAAGATACCAGCATAGAAGAGTTTCACAGAACTCATAAAAACCTTAAATTTTCCAGGATTCCTGTTTATAAGAACCAAACCAACAATGTAACAGGATTCATATTAAAAGATGATGTGCTGGAACAAATGATTGATGATAGGGGGTCAGAGCCTTTAAGCTCTTTAAAAAGAGAAATCTTTATGAGTGCGGCAGACACCCCAATACCCGAACTTTTTGAGAATTTTGTTCAAAAAAGAGGGCATATTTCCATGATTGTAGATGAATTTGGAAATACGGTTGGCCTGGTAACCATGGAAGATATTATTGAAACGCTTTTAGGCCTTGAAATTATGGATGAAAGTGATAGTATTGAAGATATGCAGATGCTGGCACGCCAAAACTGGGAAAAAAGAGCAAAACGCCTTGGGTTAATTCAAAGGAAAGACAATGAGGAAGACGCAGATGCCACATCAGATATTTCTGAAAACTCCGCTGGGAACGGCCAGCATTAGTGGAGACGAAGCGGGAATAACGGCAATTCAAATCCTGGATGAAGAAATTCCAACTTCAACAGAAATACCTCCTTTTTTTCAATTGGCAGTTCAAGAATTAAACGATTATTTTAAAGGAGATCTTAAAGAATTCAGCTTAAAGCTTAACCCCAAAGGAACTGCTTTTCAGCAAAAAGTTTGGAAAGCGCTTAACAAAATTCCTTTTGGAAAAACCTGTAGTTACCTTAAACTTTCCAGAAAGCTGGGTAACGAAAAGGCAATACGGGCAGTAGCTTCGGCAAACGGAAAAAATCCGCTCTGGATAGTAATTCCCTGCCATCGCGTAATTGGCAGCGACGGTTTCCTAACCGGATATGCGGGTGGATTATCACGTAAGCAATGGCTTTTAAACCACGAAAATAATTCTTCACAACTTTCCATGTTCTAAACCCTTAATCCTATGATTAGATTTTTAAAAATTATTGGTTCGGTAATTCTCACCCTTTCCATAGCCATCGTAATTCTTATTATATTCGATTTTGGTTATATTTTCCGCGGCATTCAAACCACCTATTTTCAAGGCCATAATACAGCTTTTATAGATGATTATCCACATTTTGAAAACAGGCTTATTGAAGCCGGCTCCGAAACAGGCACCTGGCCAGAACACCCAAATTATAACTCGGTTACCCCTACAGAAAATCTTGCCGAGCTAAACGAAGAGCTGGGAACCGCCGCATTCCTAATTATAAAAAACGACAGCATTTGGTTCGAAAAATACTTTCAGGAATATGGGCCAGGTTCTAAAACCAATTCGTTTTCTATGGCCAAAAGCATTGTTGCTGCATTATTAGGAAAAGCCATTAAAGACGGGTATATAAAAAGTTTGGAGCAACCGGTATCCGACTTCTTTCCACAGTTTACACCTAAGCTAAAAGTAGGTGATTTAGCCTCCATGTCTTCAGGCTTAAATTGGAACGAAAATTATTACAATCCCTTTGGGATGACTGCCCGCGCCTATTTTGATGAAAATATTCGCGAACTGGTATTACGCCTTGAAGTAACAGAAACTCCCGGAGAAAGCTTTAAATACCTTAGCGGAAACACTATTTTACTGGGTATGCTTATAGAAAAAGCCACGGGAGAAAAACTTTCACAATATTTAAGCGATAGTTTTTGGAAGCCCATGCAAATGCAACAAGATGCTTTATGGCAATTAGACAGCAAGGAAAGCGGTATGGAGAAAGCCTATTGCTGTATAGCTTCCAATGCCCGGGATTTTGCACGTTTTGGGAAACTTTATAAAAACCAGGGTATGTGGAACGATGAACAGCTTCTGGATCCTGACTTTGTAGAGAAATCTATTAAACCCCGTTTTAAAGATAGCCCGCAATATGGCTATGGTTTTTGGCTTAGCGATTATAAAAACAAAGATATTTTTTATATGCGTGGTATTCGCGGGCAGTATGTTATTGTAATACCTGAAGATGATTTGATTATTGTAAGATTGGGGGAAAACCTGATTAAAAAAGAAGAAGATGAAGAGCACGCACCCGATTTCTATAAGTATATTGATGAGACTTATAAAATGCTAAACAATGCTGCAAAAAATTAAACTGGAGCATATTCTTTTTCTTGATATTGAGACGGTGCCCGAATTTGAAAATTTCAACGATCTTGATGAAGAAAAAAAATTGCTCTGGGAATCAAAAACCCAATACCAACGCAAAGATGATTTTACTGCAAAGCAGTTTTATGACCGCGCCGGGATTTGGGCAGAATTTGGAAAAATTGTTTGTATTTCGGTAGGCTTTTTTAATTTTAAAAATAAAAACAGATCCTTTAGGCTTACCACTTTTAAAGGGGAAGAAAAAGACTTACTACAAGAGTTTTCGTTATTATTAGAAGAGCATTTTTCAAAACCTCAGCACCTACTTTGCGCCCACAATGGGAAAGAATTCGATTTTCCATTTATTGCGCGTAGAATGCTAATTCATAACCTGCCATTACCCACAAAACTTAATTTATTCGGGAAAAAGCCCTGGGAAGTACCACATCTAGATACTTTAGAGCTCTGGAAGTTTGGAGATTATAAACATTATACTTCCCTAAAATTATTGACCAATGTATTAAAAATACCTTCTCCAAAAGATGATATTTCGGGTAGCGATGTAAGGGATGTATTTTACATCGAAAAAGATATAGCTCGTATTGTCGATTATTGCGAGAAAGATGTACTTGCTATTGCCCAGGTTATTTTAAAGCTGCGCCAGGAAAATTTATTACAAGCTTCAGAAGTTATAAGTGTTTCTTAATTTTTTGAGGTATGAGTTTAATCATATTCTATAGTATTTTAACCTAACCTAAAGGATTATCCATCAAATATTTCCTAACTTGTAAGTACAACCAATAAAACCTAGAGATATGTATTTGTATATTGAAATGTGGAACGTTACCCGCAGATGGTTAAAACTCACTGTTGAAGAACGCCGTAAGGTATTCACAAATATGGAAGAGCGCATTAATGAAATGAAATCTCGTGGCGTAGAGAATATGGGGTGGGCGCGAAATGATGAACATACTCCCTACCGAAGTGATTACAGGTATATCACGGTTTGGAAAATGCCTTCTAAGGAGGAGGTGAAAATGTTGGAGGAAAATTTAGATCGTGTTGGCTGGTACAAATATTTTTCTCAAGCCAATTCACGCGGAGAAATTATTGCCAGAGACGAGGCCATAGATTTTCTTGTTAATATAAAAGAAACGTCTACCTCTTTTTTAGATGCGTAAATAACTTAGCACTTGTTTTGGAAGTTTTAATTCTAAACATTCCAAAACAGGTGTTACTTATATTTCCATCTCAGGAATATCGCCTTCTACAAGCAACTTTCCTTCGGTAGCCTTTTTAATATCTTCTACACTTACTCCGGGAGCTCGTTCCAGGAGCTTAAAGCCATCTTTGGTAACTTCAATAACCGCAAGATTAGTCACAATTTTTGTAACACAGGCAACACCTGTTAAAGGCAGGCTACATTTTTTAAGCAATTTTGAAGCGCCGGCTTTATTGGTATGCATCATTGCCACGATAATATTTTCGGCACTGGCAACAAGGTCCATAGCACCTCCCATTCCTTTCACCATTTTTCCCGGAATTTTCCAGTTGGCGATATCACCATTTTCGGCCACTTCCATAGCTCCCAAAATTGTTAGGTCTACGTGTTGCCCTCTTATCATCCCAAAACTCATCGCAGAGTCGAAGAAACTTGCTCCAGGAAGGGCTGTTATAGTTTGTTTTCCGGCATTAATCAAATCGGCATCTTCTTCGCCTTCTATAGGAAAAGGGCCCATTCCCAAAATTCCGTTTTCACTTTGAAACTCTACTTCTATATCATCGCGTACAAAATTGGCTACCAGGGTAGGAATTCCAATTCCTAAATTCACATAATACCCATCTTTTACCTCTTTGGCTATGCGTTTTGCTATTCCTTCTTTGTCTAACATCCTTTACTAGTTATTCGTTAATTAGTTGTTTGTTAATGGTCAAATAATTAGAGTGCATGGATATGCTTCAAATTAGAATTAGTTTCTTAATGTAAGCCTAAAACTAATCACTTTTAACCCTTAACCCTTAACTCACTTTTCTCACCGTTCTCTTCTCTATTCGCTTTTCGTAATTTTCTCCTTCAAAAATACGTTGTACAAAAATGCCCGGAATATGAATTTGATTTGGATCTAATTCTCCCGGTTCTACCAATTCTTCTACCTCGGCAACCGTAATTTTTGCAGCACCACACATTAGAGGATTGAAGTTTCGTGCGGTTCCTTTAAAAATAAGGTTCCCGGCTTTATCGCCTTTCCAGGCTTTTACAAAGGCAAAATCGGCTTTAAAGGCTCTTTCCAAAACATACATTTTACCATCAAATTCGCGGGTTTCTTTAAATTGCGAAACCTCGGTACCGTAACCTGCAGGTGTATATATGGCGGGAAAGCCCTGTTGTGCAGCCTGGCAGCGTGCGGCCAATGTTCCCTGTGGAATAAGTTCTACTTCCAATTCTTCGCTAAGCATTTGGCGCTCAAACTCATCGTTTTCCCCCACATAGGAAGAAATCATTTTATCTATTTGTTTCTTTTGAAGTAAAAGTCCGAGGCCAAAGTCATCTACCCCGGCATTATTAGAAATACAGGTAAGATTTTTTACATTAAGACGTACTAATTCTGAAATGGCATTTTCAGGAATACCGCTAAGGCCAAAACCTCCCAGCATAAACGTCATACCATCTTCTACTCCCTGCAAAGCATCTTTTACATTTGCTACAGTTTTTTTAATCATCGGTATTTAATTTTACCGAAAAATACGAAAATAAAAATGCTGTTACAATGCTTTTAAGCTTGTAGATTATATTTTTCTAATAAATAACGCTTAATTTTTGATAAATAATCAAAAAATCCAGGAGCAATACCACGAGTTATGTATCGAAAAATACTTCTTAAAATGTTAGATAAATCAAGTAAAATTAAAACCTCTAGAGGATTTAAAAATCAAGTTCATCTGGGATACTATCGGTTTCAGATTGGTTTTCCTCATTATATTCTTCACAATCTACCTGTATAGACAGATTATCGGGTTTTGGAAAATTACCTTTTGATACATCAAGTTCCTCATCGGCATAAAGATCTTTCATATACATCCCCCAAATTGGTAATGCCATAGTAGCACCCTGCCCATAGGTTAAACTAGGAAAATGAACTGCTCTATCTTCAGCACCCACCCAAACTCCGGTCACTAAATTAGGCACCATACCCATAAACCAGCCATCACTTTGGTTTTGCGTGGTCCCGGTTTTACCTGCTATAGGGTTTTTAAAATCATATGGATACCCGGTTACACCGCGTTTGTAATGAGCAAAATCTTTGGCATAGGTGCCACGTAAACGAACCCCTGAACCGTACTGTGTAACTCCTTCTAAAATATTCACCGTTACATAAGCCGCTTCTTTATTAAGCACATCGCGGGTTTCTGGAACATGTTGATAAAGTACCGTTCCGTTTTTATCTTCAATTCGGTTTACAATAACCGGTTTCACATATACCCCTTCATTTACAAAAGTGCTATATGCCGATACCATTTCAAAAAGACTCATGTCTTCGGTACCCAAAGCAATTGCCGGACCTTCAGAAAAGTTTTCAGTATCTACGCCTAATTTTTTAATCAAATCTATTACCGGTTCTGGTCCGGTCCTATCTATAAGCCGGGCGGTTACCGTATTCACAGATTGTGCAAGGGCATTCTTTAAACTAATCATTCCCTCGTATTTTCCATTCGCATTTGAAGGAGACCAATCTTTAGCATTTCCATATTTACCGGCTTCGATAGTAAACCTGTTTTTAGGCATTATATCACAGGGAGAAAGCTTTAGCTGGTCTATTGCCGTGGCATACACAAAAGGCTTAAAGGTAGAGCCTACCTGACGCTTACCTTGTTTAACATGGTCGTATTTAAAATGTTTAAAGTTAGTACCTCCAACCCAGGCTTTTACTTCCCCTGTTTGCGGTGTCATAGACATTAAACCTGCCTGTAAAAAGCCTTTATAATAAAAAATAGAATCTTTAGGAGTCATAATCGTATCTTTTATCCCATCCCAGGAAAAAACACGCATTTTGGTTTCTTTATCAAAAGAAGCCAGGATGGTCTCCTCAGATTTACCCTGCTCTTTCATTTCGCGCCATCTCACAGAACGTCGCATAGCACTTTTCACAATATTATTAATTTGCTCCTGATTTAAATCTCTAAAAGGTGCGGTCCTGTTTTTCTCATTTTGCCTGTCAAATTCCTTCTGCAAATGTGAAATATGTCTCTCTACTGCAGTTTCGGCATACTGCTGCATCTTAGAATCTATACTGGTATAAATCTTTAAACCATCGCGATACAGACTATATTCGGTATCATCGGGTTTTGGATTTTTTTCTATCCAGTCTTTCATAAAGCCTTGTAGGTATACTCGAAAATAGGTTGCCATCCCTTCATCGTGGCCCTCAGGGGAAAAATCAAGGTTTAAGGGTAATTTTTGAAGTGAATCTTTTTCTTGCTCAGACAAATAACCATTTTTATACATTTGAACAAAAACCTGATTACGACGCTGTTTTACCAGTTCGGGCCTGCGTACAGGATTGTATAAAGCAGCATTCTTTAACATTGCTACCAATACCGCTGATTCTTCTATGTTAAGATTTTTAGCTTCTTTACCAAAGTAAATTTTTGAAGCCGAACGAATCCCAACAGCCTGATACACAAAATCGTATTTATTAAAATACATGGTAATAATTTCCTCTTTGGTATACTGGCGTTCTAATCGGGTAGCGATTATCCATTCTTTTACTTTTTGTAAAATCCTGGCAAAAGGGTTATTTGAAACCTGTTCGGTAAATAATAATTTAGAAAGCTGTTGCGTAATGGTACTGGCACCTCCACGGGTACCCAGGTAGACTGCTGCTCTTATAGTGCCTTTAGCATCTATCCCAGCATGTTTATAAAAACGCTCGTCTTCTGTGGCAACAAGGGCTTCTACTAAATGATCTGGAAGGTCTTCATATTTTATAGGCGTACGGTTTTCGCTATAATACTTCCCCAGGGTTTCCCCATCTGAAGAGAAAATTTCGGTAGCGAGATTAGTTTCAGGGTTCTCCAGCTCTTCAAAATTGGGCATCTTGCCAAAAGCACCCCAACCTGCCATTAAAAAAATTAAAACTACAGCTAAAAATCCTATTCCAAAAAAAGTCCAAAATCCAATAATATAAGGCCTTTTACTGGTTTTGGTCTTTTGCTGTTTCTTTTTTGTTGCGGCCATGTATATAAAATATTATTGCAGGTCTTTTTCAATCCTGAAACCTACGTGGGTAATTCCTTCTAAATTTTCTATTCCCTCTACCTCGTCGTTTTTACGCATTGCCTGTTTAATGGCAATTTTATATTCTCCGGGTTCGGTAAAACTTACATTCTCTTTATACCAGAGTTTGCTTTCTTTTACATCACCAAAACCCGTACCAAGCCAGGTTCCATCTGGTGCTGCCATTTCATATTCTAAAGTATCGGTAACTACCTTTCCTTGCGGAAAGCGCATTTCGGTAATCAAAAATAAATTGCTGTATTTATAATCTTTATTATTCCTAAGGTTTATAAACAGGTTATAAGTTTGTAACGAGTCTAATTCTCCCAGGTTAAAAACAAGGCTAGAATCTTTTTCCCAACCTCCGGTTATAGGCTGATATTCATCGTAAACCCGTTTTTTATCACAGGAAGTAAACAAGGCAAAAGCGCCAAAAAAAATTAAAAATATACAGGCATTACGCATTCTTAGAAGGTTTTCCTTTACGTTTTCTTCGTTTTTTTGACTTGTTCCTTTTTTGCTGGCCTTTGGGTTTATCAAAGCGTGTTAAACTATCCTGGCCAACAACATTATTAAAATCTGGTTTTTCTTCCATTTGAAGCTGTACTTCAAATTCCTCCAGGCTACCAACATCTTCTTTCTTTCGGTTTGCAGCAATTATTTTATTGGCCTGCTCTGCAGTTAATTTATGCCAGTTCATCCATTCGCCTTCATAAGCATACCAAAGTACCCCCTGAAAAATATCTATTTTCTGGCAAACTGCAGTTCCTTTTTTAGTAAATAGCTTCGTATCGGTTCTTGGAAATGTTTTTAAAGCTTCCAGGTAAGAGTCGAGCTCGTAGTTAAGGCAACACTTTAACTTACCGCATTGTCCCGCTAATTTCTGCGGATTTAATGATAATTGTTGGTATCTTGCCGCCGAGGTACTTACCGACCTAAAATCTGTAAGCCAGGTAGAACAGCATAGCTCTCGCCCGCAGGAACCAATTCCACCCAAACGGGCTGCTTCCTGCCTTAAACCAATTTGGCGCATTTCAATACGTGTATTGAATTCCCTGGCAAATTCCTTGATTAACTGACGGAAATCTACACGATCATCGGCCGTATAATAAAAAGTAGCTTTTGAAGCATCTCCCTGAAATTCAACATCGCTAATCTTCATACTTAGATTAAGCCTAATGGCAATTTCCCGGGCACGTTTTTTAATGGGTTCTTCCCTTTCGCGTACTTCTTCCCAAACATCTATGTCTTTTTGAGTAGCTTTTCGGTAAATTTTTAAAACTTCTTCACTATCGGGTTTTACTTTTTTCTTCTTCATTTGCACCCTAACCAGTTCTCCGGTAAGGCTTACCATACCTACATCATGGCCGGGAGAAGCCTCGGTGGCCACTACATCTCCCATACTAAGGCTTAGGTTTTCGGTATTTTTAAAAAAGTGTTTTCTTCCGTTTTTAAAGCGCACTTCCACGCAATTAAAAGCTTCTACGCCATTGGGCATAGACATATTTGAAAGCCAATCGAATACAGAAAGTTTATTACAGGAATCTGTACCACAGGTACCATTATTTTTACATCCTTTTGGCTGACCGTCTTTGGTTGAGCAACTGCTACAAGCCATAAATAGTTTATATGTTGGAAGCCTTACAAAATTAATTTGCAGACTTTTGGGTTTATATTGAGTTTCTAAAAAAAGAACCCCGGGACAATCCCAAGAGTTATAAACCGAAAATTTACACTTGAATAGAGGCAATCCTCTAAACAATTAAATTTCGATTATCGAGTAAATATACCAATATTAATTGGCACTCTCTTTTTAGAACGCTTTGTTAACTTTTATATTTTAAAACTTTAGAACGCCCTTTTTTAAATATTTTATTGCTATTTCCCTTACCTTTTCTAAGTGCTTTTTGCTCTTCGTAAGGCAAAGCTGCAATTTCCATACAGCTGGTAGAGCAACAATTATTCATTTTTTTGGCACATTCCTCACACTGAATAAACAGTAAATGGCAAGCTTCATTGGCACAATTTACGTGCGTATCGCAAGCCTTTCCGCATTGGTGACAATTTGCAATGACCTCTCCTGAAATTTGCTCGGCCCGGCGATGATCAAAAACAAAATTCTTACCAATAAATTTATTCTCCAGTTTTTGCTTTTCAACCTGGCGGGCATATTCAATAATACCACCTTCCAATTGATATACATTCTTAAAGCCCTTATGTTTATAATAGGCACTGGCTTTTTCACACCTAATACCCCCGGTACAATACATCACCAGGTTTTTATCCTCCTTATATTCCTTGAGATCATCTTCTATAATTGGCAAAGAATCCCTAAAAGTGTCTACATCTGGAGTGATGGCCCCCTGAAAATGACCAATTTCACTTTCGTAATGGTTTCGCATATCTACCAATACCGTATTAGGATCGCTAATAAGCTCGTTGAACTTTAAGGCATCTACGTGTACTCCTTTGTTGGTTACATCAAAGGTGCTATCGTTTAAACCGTCGGCCACAATCTTTTTACGCACCTTTACCTTTAGTTTTAAAAATGCCTTAGCATCGTGTTCTATTGCGATATTAAGCCTCACGCCTTCAAGAAAATAAATATTGTCTATAAACTCCTTAAATTCTTCAAAACGTTTTGCCGGAACAGAAAGTTGAGCGTTAACCCCCTCGTGGGCAACATAAATTCGCCCCAGTACATCCATGTTGTCCCAGGCAATAAAAAGATGGTTTCTAAATAAATGCGGATTGCCAATCTTGGCGTAGGCATAAAAAGAGAGCGTTAAACGGTCTTCACCTGCTTCGTCTATAAGTGTTTCTCTCTCTTTAGCACTTAATTTATTGTACAGTTGCATGCTATACTAATTAGTTAAGGTTAAAGAAATTTTTTGCAAAGATACGTTTAAAAATTAAGGATGAAAAAATGCACAAAAATCTATTGCTAAAGTTTTCTTTGTTAATAATTCAATTTTAAAACTTTTATACCCGTTTTTGCATCGTTAAACCTTCAAAAATATATTTTATTTTTAAAATCCCTGATATAGCCAAAAAAACCTAAACCAAAAAACACTATTTTTTCATGTAAGTCTGGGAGGAAAAAGTAAATATTCAAAAGCCATGTATATAAAATTGTGATGCAACAAAACTTATAGTAATTTAGCAACTCTCTAAACAGATTATTCAAACTATGAGCAACGATAAAGAAAAAGAAGCAAAATTAAAAGCATTAAAGCTTACCCTGGATAAAATGGACAAAACCTACGGAAAGGGTACGGTAATGAAGATGAGCGACCAGGCCGTAGTAGATATAGATGCAATTTCTACCGGTTCTTTGGGCTTAGATTTAGCCATGGGCATTGGAGGATATCCACGCGGAAGGGTTATTGAAATATACGGGCCGGAATCTTCGGGTAAAACAACCTTAACTTTACACGCTATAGCTGAAGCTCAACAAAAAGGAGGCATTGCCGCCTTTATTGATGCTGAACATGCTTTTGATCGTTTTTATGCAGAAAAACTTGGAGTAGATATAGAAAACTTAATTATCTCTCAACCCGATAACGGAGAACAGGCCTTAGAAATTGCCGATAATTTAATTCGATCTGGTGCCATAGATATTATTGTGGTAGACTCGGTTGCAGCACTTACTCCAAAAAGTGAGATTGAAGGGGAAATGGGCGATTCTAAAATGGGCTTGCACGCACGTTTAATGTCTCAGGCACTTAGAAAACTAACTTCCTCAATTAGCAAAACCAATTGTACGGTAATCTTTATTAACCAGCTAAGGGAAAAAATTGGGGTTATGTTTGGCAATCCAGAAACCACCACCGGTGGTAATGCCCTAAAATTCTATGCTTCGGTACGTTTAGATATAAGGCGTTCTACCCAAATAAAAGACAGTAGTAGCAATGTTTTGGGGAACAAAACCCGTGTAAAAGTGGTAAAAAACAAAGTTGCCCCACCTTTTAAAACGGCAGAGTTTGACATTATGTATGGCGAAGGAATTTCTAAAATTGGAGAGATTATAGACATTGGTGTAGATTACGAGATCGTAAAGAAAAGTGGTTCCTGGTTTAGTTATGAAGACACTAAATTAGGACAGGGACGTGACGCGGTAAAAACTCTATTAAAAGACAATCCTGATCTTATGGAAGAATTGGAGGAAAAGATAAAAAACGCCATTAAAATTGCTAAAGAAGCATAGGTGTTTGTTAAAACAATAGCAAAGTCAAAAAAATCCCTTTTTACAGGGATTTTTTTTATTTCAAAACGCAACCTTTTAAGGTGCTAAGCATCTATAAGACAAGAAAACAATTTAAAATCAAAATTATTAAAATGAAAAGATTAATTTTATTATTTGTGAGTGCATTGGTGTTGGTAAGTTGCAATACAGACGATGGTCCAAGTATTGCTTATGATGTTGCTCTAATCACTGATGCAGATTTACCCGAGTATTTTGAAAAGGATGAAACTTACGAGATTAATGCAGATTACACTTTAAATTCAGCCTGCCATAAATTTGTGACGTTTGATGGTAATCAGGGAAAAGATGAGGAAAACGACTCTATTTATGTATATAATATTAGCGCCATTTCTTCTTACGATCCTGCGCTTACAGAGTGTACTGAAGAAAGTGAGAATTTATCCAAAACCTCAAAACTTTTTGAAGACTTTAGAGTAAGATCAGAAGATTACACTACTTACCGTTTTAATTTCTTATCAGGTTTTGACATTAACGACAAGCCAGAATACATAACAATAGATGTACCGGTAGGAGAACCAGAGCCGGAAACACCAGAAGAAAATACTAACGCATAACAAATAGTTAAGTTAGTGAGTTTAAAAAAACTCATAAATAAGTGTAAAAAAAAGGATATTAAGGCACAGGAAAAGCTTTACCGCATGTACGCCGGAAAACTTTTTGGCCTGTGCCTTAAATATTCTAACAGCTATGAACAGGCCGAAGACAGCCTGCAGGACGGCTTTATTACAATTTTTAACAAAATAGGGCAGTATAAAGATAAAGGTTCTTTCGAGGGCTGGATGAAACGCATTGTAATAAATACCAGCCTGCAGCAACACAGAAAAAATAGGTATTTCGAGATTATTAATGAAAACTTACTGGAAGACCCTGAAATAGAGGTCGATAATGAAGAAATTAGCACAGATTTTCTTTTAGAAAAAATTCAGGAACTTCCTACACGGTATCGGCAAATTTTTAACCTGTATGCTTTAGACGGGTTTTCACATAAAGAAATTGCAGACATGCTTGGCATTAGCGTTGGCAGCTCAAAATCTAACCTTGCCCGTGCCAGGAATATTTTAAAAGAAAAAATAGAAAGTCATCTAGACGGCAATAAGGTGCAATCGCTATGAAAGAAAGAAAAAATATAGACCGGCTATACCAGGAAAAGTTTAGGGATTATAACCCTGAGCCCAAACCTGAATTATGGAATTCTATTGCCGGAAAATTAAATGAAAAAGATGAGAAAAGACCATTTATAATTCCTTTATGGATGAAAATTGGTGGTGTTGCCGCAGTTTTAGCGCTTATGCTAAGTGGATACTTCTTTAGCCAAAATAATTTTACCCAAACCCGGGTAGTCTTTGAAATAGAAGAAGAAGCAAAGCCCAACATTAATTTTCCAGACATAAACACTAATACCAGTTTCACTATAGCTTCAGAACTTTTAAGTAGCCTGGAGAAACCATCTACTTCAACTAGAGTTAACCAAAACATTGTCCAAAGCAACACTGCAATTGCTGCTAATACTAAAAAAAGCCACAGCAGTGACAAAACCTATCCTTCTGAAGAAAATAGAGAACCTGCAATCAATACTTCAGAAGAAAAAAACAATAAAACGGCCATAGCCGAAGAAAGTGAATCATCTTCAAAAGACCCAAAAAATAAGGTCAACCCATTCAACCCAGAAAAACAGGCTGACAAAGATATTACAGAAGCTATTGCTGAAAACAATAGCGGGGAAAATAGGAAGTTTTCCCCTGAAGAACCAAACGCGTTAGCTGAGTTGGAAAAAGAAAAAAGGCTTGAAGAAGACGAAGAGCGTATTGCAACCGTTTCAAAAAAGAAACTTCGTTTAAGCACTTTTGCAGCCCCGGTTTTTTACGATAATATTGGGAGTGGTAGCGCGATAGATCCAGAATTTGCAGGAAACAAAACCAATTCTGAAGTGAGTATGGCCTATGGAATGAACCTGGCCTACGCTATTTCTGATAAGATAAAGATAAGGAGCGGAATCTCAAAAGTTAGCATGAGCTACAATATTGAGGATATTGTATTCTCTCCCGGAGTTGCAGCAAGCTCTATAAGTATTATTAATGATAACAAAAAAAACAATCCTCAATTAAATAGTGTACATAGCGGATCGCCAAATTCACCAAATTCAGAAAGTCAATTTGATTTAGCTCCTTTAAGTCGATCTTTCCCAGGAGAACTCAACCAACAGTTTGGTTTTATTGAAGTGCCCCTGGAAATAGAATACAACTTACTGGATAAAAAGGTAGGACTTAATATAATTGCCGGCGGAAGCAGCTTATTTCTAGATGAAAATAGTATACAGGTAAATGCCAATAACCAAAACACAAGGCTTGGAGAAGCTAAGAATATTAACAAAGTGAGCTTTAGTACAAATATAGGTGTGGGGCTGGATTATAAACTTTTTGACAATTTTAAGTTGAATGTAGAGCCTATATTTAAATATCAGCTAGAAACTTTTGATGATGCACCGGGCGTGAAACCCTTTTATTTTGGTGTTTATTCGGGTGTTAGTTTTAGCTTTTAGGCAGGGTAACTATTGCATTTAAGATTCTTCTAAAAATTTAAATGGAAGACTTTTAAAAGCTTATTCCTTCTTTTTAGTTTCTTTGGTAAGCTCGTCTAAAATAATTTGTCTCGTCTGTTCCTTCAATATCTTTCTATCGCCGGTTTGCATTGTTTTGGTGCTTATAAACCTATGAATTTTCACCCGTAGCTTACCCGGCCCTCCCGAAATGAACTTATAGGAAAACCTTTTTTTATTGTCATAAAAAGTAATGGGCACTATAGGAATTTTATGGGCTATAGCCAATCTAAAAGCACCATCCTTAAAGGAATCCAAAACCAAAGACATATCGTCTGGCACACCGCCTTCGGGAAAAATACAAATGCTCTCTCCCATATCTAATCTTCGGCGCGCTTCGGTTACTACATCTTGCTTACTTTTAGCACAACTTCTATCTACGGTGATATTGGTTTTTCGGTAGAAAAAACCAAAAATAGGAATTTTAGCAAGTTCCCTCTTTCCAACAAAGATAAAGGGCTGTTTAATAATCACGAGCATCATCATAATATCTATCATAGAAGTATGATTGGCCACTAACATGTAATTTTTATCGGGGTCAAGTTGCTGCATTCTTTCAACTTCAGGATAAAAACCCATTCCGTATAAGATACATTTTGCCCAAATACGGGCACAAAAATAAAATTTTGGGTAAAATCGCTCAGCCGAAGAAAACACCAAAAGTACCGGTAACATTAGCAAAATTGGTATTACAAGTAATATATAAAACCAAATTCGCCATAAAATAATAAGTATAGATCGCATAATGCTCATAGCAGCCAAAAGTACTAAAATGAACCGAACGAATTCGGTAAAAAAAGTACCTTTGCACAAAAACCAAAAAGCAGATGTCCAGAATTCTTACAGGAGTACAAAGCACAGGAACTCCACACTTGGGAAATTTATTGGGTGCAATTTTACCGGCTATAGAAATGGCCAACAAACCCGATAACGATTCTTTTATATTTATTGCAGATATGCATTCGCTAACCCAAATAAAAGATGCCGAAACTTTAAGAAACAACACCTACTCTGTGGCGGCAACCTGGCTGGCTTGTGGTATAGATATTGAAAAAACAGTTTTTTATCGCCAAAGCGATATTCCGCAAACTGCAGAGCTTTCCTGGTATTTAAGTTGTTTTTTTCCCTACCAACGTTTAACCCTGGCACATTCTTTTAAAGATAAGGCCGATAGGCTGGAAGATGTAAACGCGGGACTTTTCACCTACCCTATGCTAATGGCAGCCGATATATTACTTTATGATGCCGAAATTGTGCCCGTAGGAAAAGACCAGCTTCAACATTTAGAAATCACACGTGACGTGGCCTCTCGTTTTCACACTAAAATGGGAGAAGCTTTTATAATTCCCGAGGCAAAAGTTCAGGAAAGCACAAAATATGTACCGGGTACCGATGGTGCCAAGATGAGCAAATCTAAAGGTAATACCATAAACCTATTTGTAAGCGATAAAAAGCTAAGGAAACAAATTATGGCCATTGCTACCGATAGCACTGCTCTAGAGGAACCTAAAAACCCCGATACCTGTAATGTTTTTACACTTTATAAATTAGTAGCCAGCGAAGAACAGGTTACCGAAATGCGTAAAAAATATAAAGCCGGCGGATTTGGCTATGGCCACGCTAAACAAGCTTTATACGAACTACTTTTAGAGCAATTTGAAACTCCACGTAAAAAGTATGAATATTACATGAACAATCTGGAAGAAATAGACAAAGCCCTGGAAGTAGGTGCCGAAAAAGCCAGAAATGTAGCTAATGAAGTATTACATAGGGTAAGAAACAAAGTAGGCTACTAGATTAATTCAAATAATTTACCGGGTAATGGGCGTACAACGCCTTTTAATTCCATGTTAATTAAAATACCCGCAGCTTTATAAGAGGGAAAGTTACAGTTTAAAGCTATGCTATCTAACTGGGCTTTCCCTTCTTTTTGCAAAAAATCCAATATATTATTCTCCTCGGCATCAAGTTCTACAAACATTTGTTTTTGCACCGGTTTTATTGCTTCTTCCGGCTTCCAATTAAGCATGTAAATCAAATCGGCTGCACTGTTCAACAAATGTGCTTTTTGAGATTTTATAAGGTTATTACAACCCTTGCTAAATTTATCGACCGGCCGGCCCGGCACCGCAAACACTTCCCGGTTATAAGAGTTCGCAATATCTGCAGTTACCAGCGAACCGCCTTTTTCGGCACTTTCTATCACCACGGTAGCCTCACTTAGGCCGGCGATTATCCGGTTGCGCTTTAAAAAATTATTTCTGTCGAAATCGTCGCTGCTCCAAAAATCGGTAAAAAAACCTCCATTTTCTTCTACCGAACTCACGTATTTTTGATGCACTTTGGGATAAATTTGATTTAAACCATGCGCCAAACACCCAATATTTTGAAGCCTATTGGCTACGGCCGCTTTATGCGCTGTAATATCTACCCCGTAAGCAAAACCTGAAACAATTATAGGATTTAACGGACTTAGTTCTTCGATAAATTTTTCACAAAATGCAACGCCACTTTGAGTGATTTTTCGGGTTCCTACTACACTAATAATCTTTTGATTATTAAGGTTTATATTTCCTCTTTGAAATAATAACACCGGGCCATCTATACAGTGTTTTAATTTGTCTGGATAATCGCTGTCTTTAAAATAAAGTGTTTTTATATTGTTCTTTTCAATGAATTTAAGCTCTTCTTCGGCTGCTTTTAGGTGAGCAACATCAAAAAACCCACTTAAACGGTAGGCACCAATACCATCAATTTTTAATAAATTTTGTTTTCTCTGTTTTAAAACATTTTTAGCAGTTCCAAAATGCCCAATTAGCTTCTTGGCAGTTGTATCTCCCAGATTTGGAATATGTTGCAAAGCAAGGATATATAATAATTCTTCTGAAGACATAATTGGGTTTTCCTTAAAATTACAGAAAAAAAGGTTTGTTAATAAAATTTCTTTGGGTAACTTTAGGAGGATTAAAATAACACCTTATTTTTGCGGCAATGAAGATAGCTAACTACATCCAGGATTTATTATATAGGTACGAATGCGTAATTCTACCCGGGTTTGGGGCTTTTTTATCCCAAAAAGAATCAGCTTTTATAAACAAAGAAACCCAGGTTTTTTATCCGCCTAAAAAAGTGGTTTCTTTTAATTCGCAGTTAAAAAAGAACGATGGGCTTTTGGCTAATTATATTGCCTCAGCTCAAAAAGTATCTTACACTACTGCCGTGAATATGATTGCTGAATTTGTTGAGAAGTTAGAAAAATCCATTCAGCAAGACACTAAGGTTGAGCTTGAAAATATTGGTCGGTTTTTTTATGCTGAAGACAAACTTCAGTTTGAACCTTTTGAACAGGTTAATTACTTAACCGATTCTTTTGGACTGGATAGCTTTAAAACTTCAACAGTTAGTCGGGAGACTTACAAAAAACAAGTGGAAGAGCTTGAAGAAAAAGCTCCTATACTTTTTACTCCCGAAAAACGCAGAAATACTCCTGCTTATCTAAAATATGCTGCCATAGGCCTTATTGCCCTGGGAATTTCTGGTTTTACCGGCTTAAACATTTACAGCAGCCAGGTTTCTAAACATAATATAGCCGAGCAGCAACAAGCCCAGGAACAACTTCAGGAGCAAATACAACAAGCCACCTTTGTAATTGACACCCCATTACCGGCCGTTACTTTTAACGTAGCTAAGCAAACCGGAAGCTATCATATTGTAGCCGGGGCATTTCGTGTAGAGGAAAATGCAAAAACCAAAGTAGCTGAACTTAGAAAAGAAGGCTTTAAAGCACATCTACTTGGCGAAAATAAATATGGTTTGCACCAGGTGGTTTATGCCAGCCACGAAAAAAGACGTGATGCCATTAATATGCTTCGCGAGGTAAAAGCTTTTAATGAAGCAGCGTGGTTATTGGTACAGGAACTTTAATAGTTATTTAAGTTGTAAATTGCCCAAAGCACCTTATTTTTGCCAAAAATTGGCAGAATGCAGGCAAAACATCCAGAAGAATCCAGAACTACTTTAACCGATTTGGTTTTACCCAGTGAAACCAACCCTCTAAACAATTTATTTGGTGGCGAATTACTTGCCCGAATGGATCGTGCGGCCAGTATTGCTGCCAGGAGACATAGCCGCCGTATTGTGGTTACCGCCTCGGTAAACCACGTTGCGTTTAACAAAGCTGTTCCATTAGGTAGTGTGGTTACTGTAGAGGCTGCTGTTTCGAGAGCTTTTAAGTCTTCTATGGAAATTTTTATAGATGTTTGGGTTGAAGATCGTGAAAGCGGAAAACGTTCTAAGGCAAACGAGGCTATCTATACATTTGTAGCTGTAGACGAGACCGGTTCTCCTGTAGCTGTTCCTCCTTTAGAACCAGAAACAGACCTCGAAAAAGAGCGCTACGAAGCTGCTTTGCGAAGAAAACAACTTAGCCTGGTACTTGCAGGAAAAATGAAGCCTAACGAAGCTACAGAACTCAAGGCTTTATTTGAGAATTAATAATATAATAAGTCTATTTATTTCCCAAGCTTTCACATTAAAAGCTAAATAGCACTATCATAATAATTTAGTCAATACGTCTAGCCTTGCAGGAAATCAATTGAATCTGTTTAGGGTAGCTAAATTACATCTCCAGAATCCAATCTGCCGGATCCATTTTTTGCATATTCTTATAGATGAGAAAATGCAAAGTAGTTTTACCCGAGGTACGACTGGTAGCAATAGCACCAAGTTCCTGTCCGGTATTCACTACATCTCCCTTTTTTACAAATACGTTTTCCAGGTTATCGTAAATAGTAATATAATCTCCGTGCCTTACCATCACCGCTTTATTGGCACCTTTTAGCACCTGCACTTCACTAACGGTACCATTAAATACAGCACGGGCTTTTCCACCGGAATCGGTATCTATATTCACTCCGTTATTATTAATACTAATAGACTTCACAACAGGGTGTGGTTGCCTGCCAAAACGAGAAGTAACCACACCAGATCTTACCGGCCATGGCAAACGACCTTTATTTTTAACAAAGTCGGCAGCAAGCGCTTTGGCAGCCGGTGTTAATTCGTACACATCCCTTTCGCTAGAACCGCTTTCTTCATTAGATTTCGCAATAGACTCGCGAATCATTTTCTCGATTTGGGCGTTTATTTTATTTATTTCCTGTTGTTTCTGCCTTATTTGTGCTGCAAACTCTCCTTCTCTACTTCTAATGCTCTGCATCAAATCCTGCTGGGCTTTTTTATTCTTTTCAAGTTGTGCCCTTGTTTGCCTATTTTCAGCAATAAGTGCCTCCTTAGCCTCTTTTTGATTGGCTAAACTGGCATTAAGCTCCTGCAGTTCTTCGGTTCTGGCTTTAATTTCATCTCCTTGCTGTTTACGGTAGTTTGTATATTGTTTCATATACTGCAAGCGTTTGTATGCCTGTAAAAAGTTTTCTGAAGACAACAAGAACATTATTCTGCTTTGCGAAGATTTACTTTTATAAGATTTCTCTATCATCCCGGCATAATCTTCCTTAAGCTCCTCCAATTCCTTTCTAAGACGCGAAATCTTGTTGGTATTGGCGTTTATTTGATTAGTTAACAGGTTGGCCTGCTGGTTGGTTACTTTTATTAAGTTTTCGGTACTTCTTATTTGTTGATCTAAATCTTCAACCTGACTTAAAACCGAGCGTTCTTTTTGCTTATTACTGCTTCTTAGTTCGTTTATTCTACGAATCTCATTTCTAAGTTCAATACGCTTTTTTTCCAGGCTTTCCCTGGTTGTTTGAGCCGACAAATTCCCCGCGGAAAGCAGTAAGCCTATAAAACAGAATATTAATCCAGAAAACTTCTTAAACTTCATTATAAACTAATTTCTTCATAACCCGACGGAATATCGAACGGAAAACTCAACTCACCGCGATCAAATTCCAATGAGCGGTACGTAAGTTCTATTCTTGTACTATTTCCAGCCTCGTTGGCAATGATACTTATTTCTTCCGGAAAAACCCTACCGTCTATGTTCTGATAATCAGAATAGGTTACCGTTACACTTTTATTTTCGTTTGTTTGTGCCAGTTGCTGGGCAGAAGCTTTAAAATTACCCGGATTCAATAAGAACATTTTTTTTATTAATCCGTCTTGAGCAGGCATAAACTGAAAGCCTTTTGCGGTTTGTGAAAATTCAAATTCTTCTTCCCTAAGATCATAAATTGCCTGGCCTATAAGCAGATTTTGAAGTTTCTGAAAATCTAATGGGGTACCCAGTAAATCACTTAACAAGCGAAAATCACCATCAAAATAGGTTTGACCCACCTTTTCATAATAACTTACCCGAGATGGAGTGATATAAGCCTTGGCTACCGGAAACCCCAGAACCGAAGCACTCATCCAAATAGCCTTATCTTTCTCCATTCTAAAGCTTAGGTTGACCGATTGGGTACGATCTTCGTTTTGATAAACAGTTTTTAACCTTCCGGTAAGTGTATTAAAGTTGGTTTCAGCATTATAATGACTTTCTATAATTGTTGCTGCTTCCGCATTTTTTGTGGCAATTCCCTTTACTCCTTTTCGGCTTCCGCAGGAAACTACAAAAAGGCTAAGTAAAACCAGTCCCAATATCTTTCTATACATCTATTCTATCTCTTTTAATAAGGTTTCTATTTTCTTTGAAAATTCAACCGATTTCTTTTCTTCTCCCAATTTTTGATGGGCTATTTTTAACTGTGTGTAAAAGTCTATTTCCATCCTGGGGCTATCTATTAAATAATCCAGTCCAAATGTAAGTATTTCTACAGCTTCCTTATATGCCTCCAGTTTGTTTAGTGCTATACCCTGCAATAAAAATAAAACTGGCTGCGCCGGAAATACTTCTAACATTTCTTTACTCAAAAGTTGAGCCTCTTTATATTTTCCCAACTCTAATTGTAGAAAAATTGTATTTCTTACCAACTGAAAATCTTCTTTATTTTCTGCAAGGCCGGCTTTAAAGAAATTTAATGCATCTTCTAGTTCTCCACGTTTCATATAATATTGCCCCAATTGGCCGTAGAGTTTCGGTGCATTTTCACGCTCACTAAGCATTTTGCTTACCTGCATTAAATCTTCTTCATAATCGGGATTATTATCTACAAAAATTAAAAAATCATTAAGTACCTTAAATTTAGATTCGGCATCAATTTCTTCACTTTCAAAAACAATTTTCATTGAAGTTACTGCCTCTTCAGGCTCTTCCCTATTTAGATGAAATTTATAAAGGGCCAAATGCACCAAAGTAGAGCCCGGATTAGCCTCCTGCAACTGCAAAGCGGTGTTATAAGCTTTTTCATCATCACCAATATCACTATAGATATAAATAAGGTTCAGGTAATTTTGTTCGTTTTTAGGATTATTGGAAACTGCCTTCTCCAGGTTCTCTATTTGAGCTCCGGTATCGCCGGTTCGTGCATAAATTTGCCTGCGTAGTTGGTTTCGATAAGTGCTGGGGCCTTCCCGCCGGTCTAATTCATCTATGGTTTCAAGAGCTTGCTCGTATTGCTTATTTAATAAATAAATATTGGCAAGTTTTTCTTTATAATCTTCATTAAAATTAAGAAGCTTCAATAAGCTTTCTATTGCGGCATCATAGCGTTGTGCCCTGGTATATGTTTTGTAAAGTTGGTTAAGTACATCTTCCCTTTCGGGCACCAACTGATGTGCTTTTTCAAGATTAAGAATAGCCTTATCAAAATCCTCCAATTCATTATAATTCCTGGCCATTTCAAAATATACAACCGCATTATCAGGTTCCAACTTTTGGCATTTTTCTAAAGCAAGTAAAGCTTTTTCATAGTTTTCTATGCCTTTTTGTTTTAAAGCCTCGAAGAATTGCTCCTGAAATGCATCGGTTACATTTCCCAGGTCATCCTGATTTATGTCTTTTTCCTGGGCAAAATTTTCCTGAAATGGAGCTAAGACTCCCAAAAATATAGCGATACTGAAGACATACTTTTTCATAGATTAAATTTCAGGAAAATTGAAGTAAAGAGGTTGTTTGAAAAATCAGGTTTTGTCAAGCTGAACTGGTTTCAGCTTCTAACATGTTTTGACGAACAATAAATTAGATCCTGAAATAAATTCAGGATGACGATCTTAAAATTCTTCAAACAACCTCTTAATTAAGTTTATTCTAAAGTGGAATAATCCCCAATACTAATCTGGGTGAATTCTCCATTAAATTTAGCGAAATTACCTATCATCGCATTATCTAATTTTGCATTTTTCACTTCAGCAAAAGTTTGAATTAGACTATTCTTCACTTCAGCGTTAATAATTTTGGTACCATCGCCAATGGAAACATTAGGGCCAATTTTAGCATTCACCAGCTCTACATTTTCTCCGATATAACAAGGTTCGGTAATTTCAGAATTAGTAATCTTAATAGAGTCTGAGATTAACTTTTCACCATCCTGGTGAAGAAAATTAAGCATTTTACCATTGGTTTCTACGGTAACATTTTTGTTTCCGCAGTCCATCCATTCATCTACGGTTCCGGTTTTAAAAACCTTATTTTCGGCCATCATTTTTTTAATACCATCATTAATTTGGTATTCGCCACCGTGCATTAGGTTTTCATCAAGCACCTCTTCCAGTTTCTCTTTTAAGACAGCAATATCTTTAAAATAATAGATACCTATTACGGCCTGGTCGCTAACAAACTCTGTTGGTTTTTCAACCAATTCTATAATCTCGTTTTTTTCATTAAGGTTTACCACCCCAAAAGCTTCAGGGTTGGCAACTTTTTTAGTCCAAATTACTGCATCGACATCTTTATCTAGCTCAAAATCGGCCTTTATCAAAGTATCGGCATAAGCAACCACTGCAGGACCGGAAAGTGATTCTTTAGCACTCATAATAGCGTGACCGGTTCCCAAAGGTTGATCCTGGCGGTAAATTGATGCTTTTGCATTTAAACTTTCAGCTAATTTCTCTAAACTCTTTACAACATCGTCACCAAAAAAAGCGGGATCGCCCAAAATAAAAGCAATCTCATCTATAGGTTGGTCAAGTACTTTTGCAATATCCTCTACCAAACGGTGTACAATTGGTTTTCCCGCAACCGGAATTAAAGGTTTTGGAATAGTTAAGGTATGAGGGCGCAGTCTTGAACCACGACCCGCCATAGGCACTATAATTTTCATTTAATTTGTTTTTAAGATCTTTTAATTTTTCAAGATCTATATTTATATTAATTTTTCGCACAACTAACCCGAAGGTCAAAAATTAGTAAGTTCTCTTTTTAAAATCCCGTGAGAACTACGGGTGTTATTTATTCCCGGTACTACCAAATCCGCCGGCACCACGTGTGGTTTCTTGCAGGCTTTCTACCTCTTCCCAGGAAATATGTTCGTGTTTAGCAATTACCATTTGGGCTACACGCTCTCCATTTTCTATTGTAAATTCTTCGTTAGAAAGATTCACCAAAATAACCCCAATTTCACCGCGATAATCGGCATCTATGGTACCGGGAGCATTCAATACTGTAATCCCTTTTTTAGCGGCCAGGCCACTTCGTGGTCTTACCTGGGCCTCGTAACCTACCGGAAGCTCTATAAAAAGTCCCGTTTTAACGATTGTTCTTTCTAATGGTTTTAACGTAACAGCTTCAGAAATATTGGCTCTAAGGTCCATTCCTGCCGAAGCTTCAGTTTCGTAATGCGGCAGTTTGTGTGCCGATTTATTGATGATCTTTACTTGCATATTTAAGATTGTAAGATTTTAATAAATTGTTTTCTTTCTGCAACATATACGGTTCCGAGAAAGATTAATAATAAGCTTATTCCAACAAAATAATTTCCGCGGAAGACATAAAATGAAAATACCGAAAATAGCACGGAAAGCATTAAATAGCTGCCTATTTTTTTAAGATTGTAGGGAATAGGATAATATTTTTTTCCGAAGAAATAAGAAAGCGACATCATAACAGCATAAGCCACTAACGTTGCAATTGCAGAACCGGTATAACTTATATATGGAATTAAAATAATATTGAGGGTAAGGGTGAATAAAGCACCAACTACCGAGATGTACCCGCCAAAACGGGTGCGATCTGTAATCTTATACCAAACAGAGAGGTTATGATATATTCCAAGGAAAAGATTAGCCAGCAAAATAAGTGGCACAATATGCATTGCTTCCCAATAAGTACTATTCTGGATTAAAAGTTCTTTTAAAAGGTCTATAAAGACGATAACGGCAATAAGAATAAAGCTTCCAAAAACCACAAAATATTTCGTGATTATCGCATAAGTTTCCGGTGCATTTTTATTTTCGGCGTGACTAAAGAAAAAAGGTTCTATGCCCAGCCTAAAAGCAGTAGCAAAAAGCGTCATAAACAAGGCTAATTTATAGCAGGCAGCATAAGCCCCAATTTCTTCCCTGGCTATATCCTGTGGCAGCAAATAATCTAACATTATTCTATCAAAAACTTCATTTACAGAAAAGGCCAGACCGGCAATTAAAACCGGAAATGCATAAGACATCATCGATTTCCATAAAACGGTATTAAAGCTGAAGTTTATTTTAAAGTAGAAAGGTAGCATCATTAATAACGTAACTGCACTGGCCACCACGTTAGAGATGAAAATATAGCTAATCTCGAAATCTGGCACATAAATGCTATCAAAAACCGGATTATCTATAGCCAGGTCTTTTAAAAATAGTAAGAAGAATATGTTTAACCCCAGGTTTATACTAACATTAATAATTTTAATGATTGCGAAACGCATGGGTTTTTCGGTAGCACGAAGCCAGGTAAATGGGATAATAACCAATGCATCCAAAAATAGTATCCAAATAACCAGTTGAATATACTTAACCGGGATATTCACCATTTCAGCAATAAAATCCTTTACCAAAAAGGCCAGGACAAAAAACACTAAAGAACTTATTAACAGGGACCAGCCGGAAGTATTTAAAACTTCTTTTTTGTTTTTCATTTTATTATAAAACCTAAAAAACGCTGTTTCCATCCCATAAGCCAGGATAACATTAAAAAACACAAAATAGGCGAAGATGATAGAAATCTCGCCGTATTCTTCCTTTGGTAAAACGTGCGTATAAAGCGGAATTAATAAAACATTGAGCATACGGGGCAACACCGTGGCAAGCCCGTATATAAATGTTTGTTGAAAAAGTTTTTTAAAAATACCCAACCTTAAGAATAATTAGATTTTAGGTTTAGTTTTGCGCTTCTATTCCAGTTAGCTTGTAATATTTTGTTTTGTTATTTTGTGTAAACACGAGAATAGCTTCATCGTCTTGAATCTCAAAAGGAACTTTCTCAGTTCGTTGCGGAAGCCTGTTTTTGTTCTCTTCGGCCGGATCAATACTCATAATATCCATAGCACCGGTACTAAAATTGGCTATAAAAAGGTTGGTTTGTTCACTATCACGCACCAATGGAGATTTCATTCCCCTAAAATAGACACTATCCATACTCACCCTGTTTTCCTGGATAACAGCCACAGGAATGTAGAGATCTAACCCATTCTCATTCTCTGTATAATAAATATCCTGAAACTGTGCAGGAGCACGTTCCTGCAATTCCTTATTGCTGCCACAGCTTGTAACTAAGCTGAAAGCGAATATACCGGTAAGTAAAAATAGTAGTTTCTTCATAATAGAAATATTGCAGTTTAAAAGTACAAAAACAAAACCTATACCAAATAAAAAACCCGTACTAACATACGGGTTTTTAAAAACGGAAGTATTTCCGGAATATTATATAAAGCTTATCCATTTAAAGCCTCGGCACCACCAACAATCTCAAGGATTTCGTTGGTAATAGAAGCTTGTCTCGCTTTGTTATAAGACAATTTAAGGTCGTCACGCAGCTCTTTTGCGTTATCGGTTGCTTTGTGCATTGCCGTCATACGCGCGCCGTGTTCAGATGCAAAAGAATCCCTTAATGCTTTAAACAATTGCATCTTTAGAGATTTAGGGATAAGTTCTTTTACTATTTCATCTTTTGAAGGTTCAAAAATATAGTCAAGTTGCTTTTCTTCTTCAGTTTCAAACTGCTCTATAGGCAAAAACTGTTCGTGCTGTACAATTTGGGTTGCGGCATTCTTAAACTGGTTGTATACCAATACAATTCTGTCGTATTTTTCATCTAAGAACAACTGCATTAATTCTTCGGCTATCGCGGATACATTTTCATAAGAAAGATCGTCGTAGATCTCATTATTATTTTTAAAAACCCCGTAGTCTTTTTTAAGTACATCGTTTGCCTTTTTACCCAGGGTGTAAAGATCTACCTTTTTAGCATCATAATCGCTACCGGCTTTATACTTAACGGCTTTTACAATGTTGGTATTAAAAGCACCCGCCAGACCCTTATTTGAAGATATGGCCACCATTAACACGTTTTTCACTTCGCGTTCTTCAGCGTATTTGCTACTGGCATCGTCATCCAGGGTTGCACTTAAATCTTGTAACAGCTGCGTTAATTTTTCAGAATACGGTCTCATTTGCGTAATCGCATCCTGAGCCCGGCTCAACTTTGCTGCCGACACCATTTTCATGGCACTGGTAATCTGCATCGTTGATGATACCGAAGTAATCCTGCTACGTAATTCTTTTAAGTTTGCCATTTTATTTAGTATTGAGTATCGAGTATTTAGATTTTACACAAAATACCCGATACCTATAATTTATTTAAAGTTTAAATATGAACCTAAGTTTCTATCTACACCAAGCTCAATACTCAATACTATTTCTTATATTTAGCTGAAAGCTCTTTCGCTACTGCAACCAGGGTATCTGTAACCTCATCGGTTAATTTACCGGCTTTTAGTGTATCTAGCATATCTCTATGCTTCGTGTTAAGATATTCCAGGTAATCTTTTTCAAATTCCTTTACCTTCTCTACCGGCACATCTCTTAGTAAGTTTTTAGAACCCGCGTAAATAATTGCAATCTGATCTTCTACCGCATAAGGATCGTTTTCAGCCTGCTTAAGGATTTCTACGTTACGCTTACCTTTTTGAATAACTCTTAAGGTTGTAGGATCTAAATCTGAACCAAACTTAGCAAAAGCTTCCAATTCACGATACTGTGCCTGGTCTAATTTTAAAGTACCGGCAACTTTCTTCATCGATTTAATTTGAGCCGAACCTCCTACACGAGATACAGAAATACCCACATCAATTGCAGGACGAACCCCAGAGTTAAATAAATCTGAAGTAAGGAAAATCTGTCCATCGGTAATCGAAATTACGTTGGTTGGGATATAAGCCGAAACGTCACCTGCCTGTGTTTCAATAATTGGCAGTGCCGTTAAAGAGCCACCTCCTTTTATTTTTCCCTTTAGGGAATCAGGAAGGTCGTTCATATTTTTTGCAATATCATCGTCGTTGATAACCTTTGCAGCACGCTCTAACAATCTAGAGTGCAAGAAGAAAACGTCTCCAGGGTATGCTTCACGTCCCGGTGGGCGACGTAAAAGCAAAGATACCTCACGGTAAGCTACCGCCTGCTTAGAAAGATCATCATAAATAATTAAGGCCGGACGACCGGTATCTCTAAAATACTCACCAATAGCAGCACCTGCAAACGGAGCATATACCTGCATAGGAGCAGGATCTGAAGCGTTTGCCGCTACAATAGTAGTATAAGCCAAAGCACCTTTATCTTCAAGTACTTTTGCGATACCTGCTACCGTTGAAGCTTTTTGCCCAATAGCAACATATATACAGTGTACAGGTTCCCCTGCATCGTAAAATTCTTTTTGGTTTAGAATGGTATCAATACAAACGGTAGTTTTACCTGTTTGACGGTCACCAATCACAAGCTCACGCTGCCCTCTACCAACAGGCACCATCGCATCGATAGATTTGATTCCTGTTTGCATAGGTTCACTTACCGGTTGACGATAAATTACTCCCGGCGCTTTACGCTCTAATGGCATCTGAAAAGTTTCTCCTTCAATATCACCTTTTCCATCTATAGGGTCTCCCAAGGTGTCTACTACACGACCTACTATGCCTTCACCAACGTTTATAGAAGCAATTCTATTGGTTCTTTTTACTACAGATCCTTCCCTAACATCTTTAGAAGGGCCTAATAGTACAATACCTACATTGTCTTCCTCAAGGTTTAATACCATTCCTTCGAGGCCGCTTTCAAACTGAACCAATTCTCCGTATTGTGCGTTTGCCAAACCATAAACGTTAGCGATACCATCACCAACAGTAAGTACAGTTCCCACCTCGTCTAAAGAGGCTCCGCTTTCAAAACCTGATAATTGTTTCTTTAATATTGCTGATACTTCAGCAGGATTTACTTCTGCCATAATTATTTAAGATAAAATGCCACAATATTTACGTGACGGTTTTTATTAACTTTTTAAAAGCCCATTAAGGGCATTTTATATAGATGATATATATGCGTTTGTTTTTAATTCCCTTTTTAACCTGTTAAGGTTTCTTGATACGCTGGCGTCATATTGCAAATCACCAACTCTTAAAACAAAACCTCCAATAATATCCTTATTCACAACGTTTTTAATTTTTGCACCGGCACCTGTCAATTCTTTCACCTTGGCTAAAATCTTATCTTCAAGCTCTGATGTTAATGGAACTGCAGAAGTTACTACCGCCTCCTGAGAACGATTCATCTCGTTAAAACGCTGTATATAATTTCGCGCTACCAGGTCAAGAATATTAATTCTTCCGTTTTCAATAAGCACATCAAAAACACCCTGGGTAATCTCTCCTGCGCCCTTAAATATCTCTTTTAAGCTAGCTTTTTTAACCGTTGTATTAACAACCGGACTTTTTAGCATAGCCGAAAGATCTTCACTTTTAGCAATTGTTTGAGAAATTTGCTGCATATCGGTAAAAACACCCTCAGTAGTATTTTTTTCCTTAGCCAAATCTAAAATCGCCTTAGCGTAACGTTGTGCTGCCCTGGTTCCTTTCATGTGTCTTAATTTAAGGTAGCATCATTCAACATCTTATCAATCATCTGATGCTGCTTCTCCTCAGTGGCTAATTCTTTACCTATAACCTTCTCGGCTATTTCTATAGAAAGGGTCGCAACCTGGTTTTTAATATCTGCCATAGCTGCACGCTTCTCTATTTCAATACTCTCTTTAGCCTTAGCCACAATACTATCTGCTTTACTTTGTGCATCTGCCTCAGCCTCAGAAACCATTTTTTCTTTTAGCTGTCGTGCTTCCTTAAGAATCTCATCTCTTTCTGCACGCGCCTCCTGCAACAATTTCTCATTGTCTGCCTTTAGATTTTGCATTTCTTTACGCGCATCTTCAGCAGAAGCAAGAGCTTCATTAATAGACTCTTCGCGGGTCCTTACCGCACCAAGAATTGGCTTCCAGGCGAATTTAGCAAGAATAAACATCAATACTAAAAAGACAATAGTTTGCCAAAAAATAAGACCAACTTCCGGAGTAATTAAATCCATAATTATTTATTTATAATACCTGTTAACATCATTTTTTAAAAGCCCATTCGCAACCAACCGTTGCGAATGGGTTTTGTAAATTCTTATTAGGAAGTTAAAACCCCTAATAAAGCTGCTACCACTCCAAAAAGAGCAACACCCTCTACAAGTGCAGCAGCAATAATCATTGCAGTCTGGATTTTCCCAGAAGCCTCTGGCTGACGGGCAATAGCGTCCATCGCTGAACCACCAATTTTACCAACGCCATAAGCGGCTCCAATAACTGCTAATCCAGCTCCTAAAGCTGCAAGACCTACGTGTAATAATTCCATAGTAAAAAAATTAAAAATTAAAATTAATGATGTTCATGTTCCTCTACCGCAGCCCCAATAAACAAGGCCGACAGCATAGTAAAAATAAACGCTTGAAGGAATGCTACCAGCAATTCCAGTACTGTAATAAAAAGTGCGAAAGGAACCGAAATTCCGGCAACCCCAGCATTTTCCAATATAAATATCAAGGCTAATAAACTTAGGATAATAATGTGCCCTGCTGTAATATTAGCAAATAGACGAATCATTAATGCAATAGGCTTTATTAGCAGCCCAAGCAATTCTACAACCGCCAGGATAGGTTTTACAAAAGTTGGTATACCCGGCATCCATAGTGTATGCTTCCAAAAATCCTTATTCCCGTTAAACACTATTAACACAAGAGTAAAAAGCCCTAATGAAACAGTTACCGCAATATTCCCGGTAACGTTAGCTGCACCAGGCAGGAGACCTAAAAGGTTTGTAATCCATATAAAGAAAAACACAGTTAACAAAAACGGCATAAACTTCATATACTTCTTATCGCCAATTTGAGGCTTTGCAATTTCATCGCGCACAAAAAGAACCAATGTTTCTAAAATATTATTGAAACCGGCAGGAGCCTTTTTACTCTTTTTATGATGCCCGGCCAGGCCAAAGAAGAAAATCAACATTAAAATAACCGTTAAAAGCATAGCGGCCACATTCTTGGTAATAGAAAAATCCCAGGGCTTACTGGCATTTATAACATTATGCTCTTCATCAAACTCTACAGTTTCTGCACCCGCATCTAATTTGTATATATCTTCATGATAATTCACAAAACGCATACCGTCCTTTTCAACCACGTATTTCCCTTCGGTATCGTGATGAAACTCACTTGACATAAAGGTTACAAATCCATCTTCTTTAGTGTAAAGGATTACGGGAAGGGGCAAAGTAACCGAACTATCTCCCGCGCCAAAAAAATGCCATCCATGGGCATCGCCAATATGATGCATAATCATATCGGTAGGATTAAAATCATTTTTACTTTCTTCTGCCTGAGAATCATCCTTGGCAAAAGCGTTAAAAGGAAGTAAGGCTAAGGCTAGTGTAAACGTCACTATAATCTTTAAAGATTTATGTGCTATCATAGTACCTGTTCTGCTTAAAATTATGGGCTCTAAATTCGGGTGCAAAGGTATACTTTTAATTTTTATTTGAAAGCACCCCAACTAAAATTTTAGCAAAAGTGTTATTTTTTGCATTATTACTGACAAACAGGAGCTTAAGCTTTGTTTATTAGCTTCACCGCATATAGCGTCTCAAAGATCAAAAACAAAAAATAAGGAATAAAAAACGCAAGAATATTACTAAATACGCCATCTAAACCACTTAAAACCAGAGGAAGCAGGAAAATTACGGCCATCACCATTTTTAACAAACTTAATCCCATAAAAGCAAAACCGGTATTTTCGGTAAAATTACGGTAAACAAAAACCAGGATTGAATAAATTAGAAAGGTGGCCACAAAATGAAAAAGGTAGATACTAAAACTACTGTAGTAGAAATCTAACTCTAAAACATACTGTTGTAAAAGAAATTGTATTAACCACAAAAACAAAGTAAAAGGCAACAATCGCTTTAAGAAAGCCAGTAAATCATTTTTCATATTTTTCGTCTTCTTCGCTCATTTTAATTACACTCCTATAGACCTGGTAAAGCGCTATAAAAACCCCTAATAAGGATAATGAAATCGTAAATACAGAATATTTATTGGGGAACTCACCATCTAACCATATCCCCAATAAAACGCCTCCGGCAATAATGATTCCCATCTGGAAAGCAATATTCACAAAAACCATGTATTTATTCAGGTTATCTTTTTTCATACTTTAAACCGGAAAAAATGCTAGTTGATTGGTTTTGAATATTCTTCCAAATTCTTCTGAATTTGGACAACTCTATAATTCTCGGTTGAAATTTTAACTGGTTCTTTTTCCACCAGATAGTCTTCATTTATTTGAAGTAATTCGGCAAAGCCTTTGGCTCTTTCCAAATCTTTAAGACCGTGAACCATTACAAAAACCTCTTCTTGGCTATAAACATCTACAGAAACCGAAAGATGGTTATAATTAACATCGGAAATGGCTGTTTTTATTTTTTCTTCTAAAGCTATGGCAGCTTCTTTTTCTGCGAGTTTATACCTATAAAGTAGTTTATAATTTTGCTGAAGGCTATCTGCATTAAACTCCAGGCCGCTTAATTTTGGAATTGTTTTATTTAGAATTTCCTGGGCCTTTTTTCCTTCTGCGCTTTGCGGGTAGGTTAGTGCCACGTGATTTAATGCGCTTTTATAGGCATCTAGACCTAAAAGCCTGCCACTGGCCTGGGCTTTTAAAAGTTCTAATTTGGATACAATTACGTCTCCGGAAAATTCTGAGATATATCTATTCGATTCAGAAATAACCTTATCAAAATTCTGTGCTTTAAAATCGCGATACAACTGTGCATAAATCGCTTCAGGAACATTTTTATCTTCCTGAATGCTTTCAGGATTCAAAATATAGGCCGCGTAACGCGAATCGGGATAATCAGTTACAATTTCAGCCCTCATTTTATCAGCCCTTAACGCCTGACCTGTGTTTTGGTAAATCTGGTATAAATTATACATCGCAGGCAAAATAAAACGCTCTTCTGAAGACATTTCTAAAACCGCCTCGAGTCTATCCTGTGCCATCTGGTATTCCCCGAAGTTTTCTTTATAAATCACCCCCAGCTGATAATAGGCAAAATCGCGATCACGAGTTAAAGTGTCCAAAACTGCCGAATCTGTAGGAATTTGATTAATATAGGTATAGGGATCTAATCTTGGATCGTTATCCAAAACCTGTTGCGACAGTCCTGTTTCTTCTGCTACAGCATCTTCATTTTCAAAGCTCACTTCTGCCCAACGCCAATTGTCGGCCAGTGGCCTCTCACCCCATTGATTCAGAAAATCCTGCCTACCCTGTTGTACTCGAGTTTCGTTATAAAAATAAAATGTACGCGAAGAATTGGGCTGTTGTCCTGAAGCTATGTTTGGCAAAGCTACTGGTAAAATACTTGCAGTCTCATCGGCCTCTAAACGGGTACGCAAATTGGAGGTGTAGTCTTTAAAATAGTCTAACTGCGCCGCAGATGTCATTTGGGTTAAACGCAATATACTATCGTTTTTATAAGCTATCCCCTCATATTTTATAACATCTTCTAAATTATCCCTTTTTTTCTTTATAGTTCTAAACTCCCTAAGTTTGGGATTCATCTCTGCCAGGGTACTATCAAAATATTTACTTGCCAATACATACTTGCTGTTGTCGAAATTTATATTTGCCAGTATCTCGTAATTAATAGACCGCAGGTAAATATCGCTGGCGGGTGCCCTCAGGGATTTTTTATAATATTCTACGGATGTTTCGGTAGAGTCCAGGCGATTATAATATTCGCCAATTTGAAAATAAATTTTATCTAAATACGGCCTGTTTTCTCGGTCTTCCTCCAGGTCTCGAAGCATTTCCCTTAATTCATAATTATTTCCCTGCCCCAATTGAAAATTTCGTGCTTTTTGCACATAGGCATTAATCATATACACCCTGGGGGATTTTCTGTTTAGGTCTATAACCGCATCAAAGGCAGCATTGGCTTTGGCAGGCTCACCCATACGATTATAAAGTTGGCCGAGAATATAAAAATAGCGGCCCTTTTCTTCGTTTTTATCGGTAAACTCTGCGGCGTTACTTAATGGAACTATCGCACTATCTAAATGCTTAAGGTTGATATACGCCTGGGCCATAGTGGCACTGGCATCGGCAATATCCTGATCTTCCAGGTATTCCAAATCCAAGACTTTTTTTAGATTATTAATAGCCAGTCTATTATTTTCCAGACGCATATGGGTCTTTTCCCGCCAAACCCGGGCGTGAATAATATTGTTACTGGCAGGGTAACGCCTTAAGATATAGTTGAAAGCTTCCAGCGCAGGAATAAAACGCTGATCGAAATACCTAGCTTTCCCCAATAACAGATAAGCTTCATCGATTTGGGGATTTCTCTCTTTCCCTTCAATAAGCATGGCGTGGCGCTGAATAGCTTTTACAGCCTTTTCTTCAGCATAACCAAAATTCTGATTTCGAACACTGTCTGGTAAAACAATATTTTCGTCAATTTGCATACGTTCTATGGGCAGTATATCCCAATAGTTATCGGCATAGTTTTGGTTAAGCTCTTCTTTCCCCTGTTGCAGGCCAATATTACCATTGTAAAGGGTATTATACTCTGTAGTAACCGCGTGCCAATTTCGGTTTAAAAAGGTGTTCTTTTTTCGGGAACAGCCCGCAATACTCCCTAGAAAGAGTATAAACAAAATAAGTTTGGTAATTATTTTCAAAATCAACCGGTTCTGGATGGCTTTATAACTAAAAATCAGAAAGTTTAGTGTGCAAAAATACGCTTCTTTTTATAAATGCAAACCTAATTAAGATAGTTCTTCAGCCTGAGTTACTTCTACCTCACCAGAAAAATAGCGTTCTAACTCACTTAAAGTAGCTTCAGAAGTTTTAATATCTTTTACCACTTCACCTTTATCCAAAACTACTATTCGTTCACAAACCTCGGTTACATGAATAAGGTCATGGCTAGAGATTAACACTGTAACCTCCCTATTTTCCATAAGTTCTTTAATAATTTTTTTTAAGCGAATTTGGGTGGTAGGATCTAAATTAGCAAAAGGTTCATCTAAAATAACCACTTTAGGGTTTCCTATTAAAGCAGCTACAATCCCTACTTTTTTCTGATTTCCCTTAGAGAGATCGCGTAAATATTTTTTTCGGCCTAAAATCTCACCGTGAAAAAAATCTTCAAAATTCGTTAAAAACGAATCGATATCAGCTTTATTGGCTCCTCTTAATTCACCCACGAAATAAAAATATTCTTCGGGGGTTAAATAGCCTATCAAAAAACTTTCATCTATAAAGGAAGCAGTAAAAGGTTTCCAGTCTTCGCTTTGACTAACGGTGATCTCATGGTTAAAAATATTTCCGGCAGTAGGCTGGATTAAATCAAGCAGTAAGCTGAAAAAGGTAGTTTTTCCGGCTCCATTATTTCCAACCAGACCAAAACTTTCCCCTTCAGGAATATCTAAATGTTCTATGTTCAAAACTTTTGTTCCGCCGTAAACTTTACTAAGATTCGTAGCTGTTATCATATTTATAATTTTATTCACCGGTTTGTTTAAAACCATTAATCATTGCATATTTTCTTTTTTGATAAACCCCGGCAATGTATTTCATTAAACTAGCTCGCAACAGCAGCCCTAACAGTCCCAAACCAGAAAGAGCAATTAAGCCTGCTTCAAAATTTATAAAAAAGTTTAGAAGCCAGAAAATTAAAACAGGCAAAAACATTAAAGGAATACCAACAATCCATTGAGCGGCTCCTGTACCCTGATAGTTCATAAACGGACTCTTATCAAGATCTATCCTTTTTTTATTAAAAGAACCGGAATAAAGTAGAATAGGGACATTCACACCAATATTATATAAAGCTGCAACCATATTTATCAATAAAATATCCCACCCAAAATAAATATATGGAGTGCTTAAAATAGCCAGTACAATCACACTACAACTAATTAGCATTGCTTTGGAGGACAGGTAATCTTTAAGCGGAATATTTTGCGCCATAATCATGGGGTAATAAGAGGCATCCCAGGAAGGCACAAATTGACCAAAATTAATCATAAAAATTCCGGTCATAAAAACACCTACAAATACATACATAGCCGGGTGCCCGTACATATCGCCTGGATAAATAAACAAGCCGTAACCCAATAAAAGCAACGACATATAAATTGTGGTCTTAGGTCTTTTATTTCTCCAAATAAGTTTTAAATCTAATTGAAGAAAAGGTGCAAGAACTCCAAATTTTTTAGTCCATTCAAAATTCTTTGTATCGGCATCTTTTTGTTTTTCTTTTAAACCTGCATCAAGGTAAAACTTGCTTTCAAGGTTTAATTGGTTCCATTTATATAGAATAATTAGCAGAACTATAGGCAAAACAGCAAGATAAGGATTCAAAACAAGGAAATTCATCATTTTACCAAACCAAAAACTAATCTCGAAAACTTTAAAATATTCCAATGTTCCAAGAATCACAACAGCTAAGATTGCGGGAATTAAGGCCTTTAAATTATCAGTAAACTTCTTTTTAATAAGAAAATTTAAAAAATTCACACATTGCGTGGTAGCAATCATGGCTATCATCCATCCTATAATATTCCAGGTACCATAATCGCCTTTGTTAATACAAAAAATCCCGAATGGTATAATTATAAATAGGGACAGAAAGTTAAAAAAAGAATACATAGACTTAAGCAGCACAAAGTTCACTGCTTTTCTTCTGGAAATAGGTAAATTTAAAAGCGGTTTTATATCTAACACCGGCAATGTTTGAATCATAAACCTAAAACCAAGCTCGAACACCAGCCAGAGTAAAACAAACCGATTTACCATTTGTAAAGGGTCCTGATTAGGAAAGGTTTCCTGTAATAATGGGTAGAGACCAATCCCTAAGGCCAAGAATACCATCGAAAAATATAAGGCAAGAAAAATTAAGAAGATTTTTAACCCAATATTCTTCCCAAGACTGGCAGAACGAAAAAAAGACTTCCACTCTAACCACAAAAATCGTTGAAACATAATTTTTAAGAATTTCCCCACTAAACGGGATTAAATAAGCATTGGCCTAAATTAAATTTAAAGGTATCTCCAGACCAAAATATAGCTCATATTCATATTTTACCTATCGCCTACTTTACAAGTATAGAAATTTAGGCATTTGTTACACTCTTTAATTTCACATACTTTGTATTTTTGCAAAAAATATTTTTTTGATGAGTAAATTTTTTCCTTTAGAGATAAAAGAAGTAATTAGGGAAACCCCACAAGCAGTAAGCTTGTCTTTTAATATTCCGGAGAACTTAAATGAGGAATTTAAGTTTGATGCAGGCCAGTATATTACCATAAAAACAAAAGTAGGTGATGAAGAGATAAGACGTGCTTATTCCCTTTGTTCGCCCCCCAATTCGGGAGAGTTTAAAGTAACGGTAAAAGAGGTAGAAGGTGGGAAATTCTCAGTAATTGCCAATAACAAACTCAATGCAGGAGACATTCTGGAAGTTCATCCGCCAGAAGGAAAATTTATTTTAAAACCTACCGGTGAAGCAAAAACTTATGCAGCCTTTGCTGCCGGAAGCGGGATAACACCGGTGCTTTCTATTATAAAAACCGTTTTGAGCGAAGAGCCCAAAAGTAGGTTTGTGCTTACTTACGGAAATAAATCTCCGGAAGAAACCATTTTTTTTAAAGAGTTGCTTGAATTGCAAGCTAAATTTGCCGACAGGCTTTTTATAGAGTTTGTTTACAGCCGAACAAGAGAGGATAATTCCCATTTTGGACGTATAGAAACCAGCACGGTAAACTTTGTCGTAAAGAACAAATTTAAAGATCAGGCTTTTGATGCTTTTTACCTTTGTGGTCCCGAGGAAATGATAAACCAGGTAAGTGAAGTTTTAAAACAAAACGGAATTACCGAAGACAAAATTCTTTACGAACTATTTACCACTGAAGAAACAGGCGCCATAGAAACCAATGTTGAAGGTAAAACCGAACTTACGGTTATGGTAGATGACGAGGAAACCACCTTTTCTATGGATACCAAAGACACGGTACTGGATGCTGCTTTAGAGCAGGATTTAGACGTGCCTTATTCCTGCCAGGGTGGTATTTGCAGCAGTTGTATTGCCAGAATCACCGAAGGAAAGGCCGAAATGCGAAAAAACCAAATTCTAACCGATGAAGAGGTAGAAGAAGGTTTAATCTTAACCTGCCAGGCACAACCTCTTACGCCAAAGCTTAAGGTAGATTACGACGATGTCTAGTATGCCAGGCAAGAAGGTCTTACTAAGCACTCTTGTAAAGAATACATAAATTTTATGCTGAAACTCAAAAATGTCTCTTTTGCCTATGCTGAAGAACCGGTTTTAAAAAACATAAGTTTTAAGCTTGAAAAAGGAGAAAACCTTTCGGTAATTGGAGAAAGCGGCTGTGGTAAAAGTACGCTGCTTAAACTTATTTACGGCCTGCTTCATACCGATGGTGAGATTTTTTGGGAAGAAAAAGAATTATTGGGACCCAATTTTAATCTGGTGCCCGGAGAGGCTTTTATAAAATATTTAGCCCAGGATTTCGATCTTATGCTTCCTTTAAGTGTAGCCGATAATATTGGAAAATACCTTAGCAACCAATATCCCCACAAAAAGAAGCAGCGTATAAAAGAATTATTGGAAGTGGTTGAAATGACCGAGCTGGCCAATAAAAAAGCGAAATTTTTAAGCGGCGGACAACAACAGAGGGTTGCCCTGGCCCGGGCACTGGCAAAGCAACCCGAACTGCTTTTACTGGACGAGCCCTTTAGCCATATAGACCATTTTAGAAAAAATAATTTAAGGCGAAGACTTTTTGCTTACCTAAAGGACCACAATATCGCCTGTATAGTGGCCACCCACGATAGTACCGATGCACTTTCTTTTGCCGATAAGACCATTGTACTTAAAAATGCCAAAATCTATGCTGAAAATTCCCCGCAGAATTTATATGAAAACCCACCAAATAAATATGTGGCATCCCTTTTTGGAGATGTAAACGAACTTATGCTAAAGGATTTGGCTAAAGATGAAAGCAGCCGAAAAAAAGTGATTCTTTACCCGGAAGAAATAAAACTTTCCAAAACTTCCGGAATAGAAGCAACAGTAAAAAAATCCTGGTTTAAAGGTGAAAACTGGTTAATTGAAGCCGAACTAAACGGAAAAACTATCTATTTTAATCATTCACAGGAATTAAAAGAAGGCAAAAGGATAAAGCTTAAAATTTCAGAAAAATTAATCGAGTCTAGATTGAAGTAAGTTTCGCCACGAATAACCGAATAATTCTAGTCGATAGACTGCAGTCATTAGCCGTTAGATAGAAAATTATGGCCCAAAAAACCAGGCCTATTATCAGGGATAAACACCATTTCTTCAAGGAGAGGTGTCCGCAGATCGGAGGGGTTTGATCTTGTTTCTTGTTTTTTCCTTCTTTACTATCATCATTACGAGCGCCCGAAGGAGCGCGGTAATCTACTGAATGAGAGTTTCTATTTGTGCAGATTGCTTTAGTCGTAACTTCTTAGCAATCACACATTGTTTTTTGTGTCGTCACCCCCACCTTTATTTATTACCTCCCTTTAAAAGTAGAAGAGGTATTTTATAGAATATTCGTGTAATCGTGGCTAAGCATTTTTAATTTAAAACACTTCAAGGATTTTAGCTGATTTTCCGTTGAAAGTAATTTCTTCTCCAACTTTTTTATGTAGCAATAATTGCGCGATGGGAGAATTAGCACCTATAGCAAAATATGCTTCGCCCTCTACAATAATACGATCTGCCGGAATCGCTATAAAATAATTAGCCATATTGGTCTTTACCGCAGCCCCCAATTGAGCGGAGCCATTGTTAGTTCTACTTTTAGAAAGATTAAGCGTATTTCTAAGATTTTTAAATTGCTGTAATTGTCCCGATAATTTATTCCACTCCAGGTTTATCATTTCCCGCCCGGTTTCATATTTATCGCCCGCACTGCTTTTGGTTTCGTTCTCCAGGTCGGTTTCAAGTCCGGCCATAGCAACTTCAATACGCTTTATACGTTCTTCCACATAAGCCTCGCAAGCTTTATATAATTTCTCTTTTATTAAATTCATGAGTTTTTTAGCTAAAAGCTATACATAGTTTTAACAATGGTCATCTCCAGTTTATTTCAGAGCCTGCTCCGAATCTTTTCGGGAATCTAGGTGTTTAATAATCCAAACATATTAGAATCTGAAACAAGTTCAAATTGATGGTAAATGACATTATTTTATAATTTACTCCAAATGAAATCTTCCATAATTCTGCATTTGCCGCACAATCCAGTTTTTCCTCTCATTTATATAACTACTCGCAGGGTTTGCCTTATATTCCCTGGGATTAGGCAAAATAGCGGCAATTGCAGCGGCTTCGTAAATAGAAAGGTTCGCAGCCGATTTATTAAACCAATGCTTGGCTGCAGCTTCAGCCCCGTAAACTCCTTTCCCCATCTCAATACTATTCAGGTACACCTCTAAAATTCGTTCTTTGCTCCAGAAAGTTTCGATTAAAAACGTAAAATAAACCTCCAGGCCTTTTCTAAACCAATTTCTTCCCGGCCATAAAAACACATTCTTTGCAGTTTGCTGGGAAATTGTGCTGGCGCCACGCACCCGCTTTCCTTTCTGGTTATCTTCTATGGCCTTTTCTATAGCTTCAAAATCGAAACCATTATGTTTTACAAAATTTTGATCTTCACCGGCAATTACGCCTAACTGTAAGTGTTGGGAAATATCTTCCCGGGACACCCAGGTATGCCGAATTTCTTCTTCGGGATTCTCAAAATACCGAATAGCCATTAAAGGGGTAAAGGGCACCGGTAACCATTTATATAGCAAGACCATAAAAATGGAAAACAGGAGTAAAACACTTATCAGTTTTAGGATAAATTTGAAAAGTTTCTTCATCATATTATCAATTCTGAAAGTTCCTTTCCTACTAAACTGCCAATGGCAACGCCCATACCGCCTAATCGCACTCCGCAATAAACGTTTTCTGAAATCTGTTTTACTATGGGTTTTTTCTGTTTTCCAACGCCCATAATTCCGCTCCAGCGATGTTCAATTTCAAAAGAAGTTTCGGGCAAAATAGTATTTTTAAGTAATTCCTCAAGTTTCTGCTGAATAAGTTTTGTTTGCGCCATTTCGGTGGTTCCTTCCGTCTTAAAGTCCAGGTTCCTACCACCGCCAAAAAGAATGCAATCGTCAATATTCCTGAAATAATAATAGCCTTTATCTAAATGAAATGTGCCTTTGATTTCCAGATTTTTAATCGGTTTGGTAATCAACACCTGGGCACGTGCCGGTTTTACCTGCGCAATCCCCAATTTCTCTGAAAAACCATTAGTAGCTATCAATAATTTCCTTGCTAAAAATTCTAATTTATCGGTTTTAATCTTTACCGAATTTTTGGCCTCCGTGAATTCTTCAACGTTAACATTATTCAGGATTTTGATGCCGGCCTTTTGCACTTTCTGAAGCAGAGTTTCCATCATTTTCCCGGTATTTAACTGCCCTTCAAACTGATTAAAAATGAGTTTTTTCTGAATATTCTTAAAACCGAAGTTATCTTTTTGAATACTAAACACAGCCTCTCCAAACAGCGGTTCCAGCATTTTATTGAGCTCAGGTAGCTTTGCTTTACATTCTTCAAAAAGTGGCCGATCTTCTTTGGTAAAAAGTTCGTAGCCCCCATATTCCTTATAGCCTATGTTTTTATCTCCCAAATTCTTCCGAAGCAAATTCAAGCCCTTTAACCGCTTTTGAATAAGTTGTAATACTTCTTCCTCAGAATGATAGTTTAGATCATCCAGGATCTCAGAAACACTCCCAAAACAAGCAAAACCGGCATTTTTTGTACTTGCTCCATTTGGTAAGGTGCCACGTTCTAAAACCAGGATTTTAGATTTTGGAAAACGTGTTTTTAAGTTTAAAGCACAATTTAGACCCGTAATCCCGCTGCCGATAATGCAAAAATCAATATTTGAAAACCAGGTTTTGGTTTCCCAGTAAGAAAGGTTCATGGAATTGGTTAATTTTCAATGAAAATACGAAATAAAAAATGAGACTGCATAAAACTCTACTCGCTCTAGTTTAATCTTTTTTTGAATTTTCACCACATTTAGATTTTCAAGTTATTAGACCCTGAAATAAATTCAGGGTAACGAAAGAAAAGTGCTTAAATAAAAAAGACCTCACAGATTTAAAAAATCTGTGAGGTCTTATGTTTAAATATTCCAGATGTTAGATTCTGAAACAAGTTCAGAATGACGGTGAAACTTAATCTTCTTCGAGTGGTTTCATTTTAAAATCAAAATTAAATCATCATATAACAGATAAATTATTAGAAGTTTCTCACCGAATAATTATTCATCCAGTACATACCAATCGTAGAAAGTGTAGATTATTTCCCAGACATCGTTTCTTTTTTGAAGTATGAAAATTGGTGATTCGTATAAACTTTCTTTTTTTAAAATAGCAATATCTTTACCTACAAATATGGGTCGGCTAATACGAAAAACCCCTTTGGAAATTGCTTTTTTACTATCAAATTTCTTGGAGAGAAAGATGTTATCGTTTAAATATTTTGAAGAAAGTCTACAAGGTTGGAGACTGTATATAGCAGAGTTGATTTTTCTTAATTCGTCTTCCCCGAGAATTTCTTTCAAATGGTTGTTTGAAATTGAAGTTGGAATTCCAACACGACTAAAAATCTCCTGATAACTTTCAAAATAGCTTGCCCAACCTTTATGGAATAAAGTTGTATCATAAATTTCTGTTTCTCCAGTATTAAAGATTGTATTAATTATTTCATAAGTTCTAACGTCGCAATTCTTCTGAGCTCTCATCTTTAATGAAAAAATAAGAAAAAGAAAAACCATAAATTTAAGGACAAGGGGTGCTTTTAGCATCGGTTTTATTAAATCTTTCATTTCTTATAATATTTTGAATTTCATTTTGATTATTGAGTTGCGAGTACGATGTTGATGTTTCTAAACCGCCCCAACTTAAATTTACATAATAATCCTTGGAAAAACGATGATTATCATATACTGACAAAGAATTTGAAAACACTTCTACATATTGCCCCATAAACTCGTGTTGAGTTAAATTAAAAGCACGATTTTGATTTTTAAAGCGTTGATAGATAAGGTTAAGATCAGTTACCATATCAGAGGTCCTATTCTCTTGGAGAGTATAATTGATCCAAGCATGGGTTGTTTCATGAATTATTGTCTTCGCTATTGAAAGTTTAGTTGCATCCGCTAGAAGATCAGTATCTAAATTAATTTTCCATCCATCCAAGTAGGGGGTAGTTTGCGCATTAATTTGATTTCCATTAGAATCAAGACCTAATTGACTACTTTCAAAATAAAGACTATTAGAGCTTGAATTTTTGAACAATTCTAATATATACTGAGAGATATGTGAAAGGTCTCCAGATAGTGTTATATCCTTCTTAAGAAGTTCTTCAATAATTCCTACGACACAAGGATTATTCAGCTTTTCTGTATCAATCTTATCCTCTTCAGTACTATCATTATTTGTACTCGAAACAGTACCAGTACCACCTCCACCGCCGCCTGTGTAATAAGAGTCGGTATTATTACCCCCACCACCTAATGGAGGAAACATATGGGTTATGTAAAAATAAGGAGTTTGCCTTGAGGCCGGTGCAGTTACCACGACTTCGCCCTGGGACAAATGGAAGCCACAACTAGTATCAGTTTCACATTTCGTATCTGATTTATTTGAATTATTGTTATCAAAAACTGTATGAGTTAACGTACCTTGCTTCACTCGATAACCTATTATAAAATTACCATCTAAATCGGTTACCATAACTTCCCCGGTAAAATTTTTAGTTTCTTCATCTTCAGTTCCGTGCATTATAAAGGCGACTACTTCTATTTCATTTTGTACTTCCATTAGTAAAAGCTTACTATAGGTATGCTCATATTTAGTAATAGCAGGAACTACAGCAATCAATTGGTCGGTATTCACCAAAGGTTCCATTTTTAAATGAGTCATATTCATACTGGTAATAAAAGGCGATTTTTTTGTGCTTTTTTTGAATTTAAGAAATCTAAAACATCCCCTTTATTTGGTGTTTTATAATAAAAATCCGAGTCTCCATCTATAATTTCTTTTTCAACAACTATAGTATCTTTTTCGCAGCCAATCAAAATTATGCAAATACTGAATAATAAGTAAATTTTTTTTATTTAATAAAATTTAAGTTAATTTTTGATAACTTAAAGCTTTAAATTTGAAACTTAACAAATAATCCCTACTAAATACTTACTTTCTATGAAAAATTTTTAGAAGCAGGACATTAGCCGGTTATATATAATTAATGAAAACAAAAATTCAATCTTAATTTTAATACCAAGTGCTTGCAGAAAGAGCTTCTTTTTTAAATTGACAGTTATAAAAAAACTTCATAGCTTTTAAAACCTGTAATGTATCATTCGAAAATATTATACCCTGAAATAAATTCAGGGTAATAAAAAAAAGACCTCACAGGTTTATAAAATCTGTGAGGTCTTATGTTTAATTATTCTAGATTTTAGATTCTGAAACAAGTTCAGAATGACGCTGAAACTTAATCTTCTTCGAGTGGTTTCATTTCAAAATCTTCCATAAACTTAGTGGTGTAATTCCCATCAACATAGTCTGGGTGATCCATAAGTTGTCTATGAAATAAAATGAATCATTTTAAAATTCATTAAAACTAATTATTACTGCTAGTTTTAATTATTTCTACAGTGTTATCGCCGTAAATTTTCAACTTAATACCTCCGTGTATATTAAATGACTCATTGGGGTTAAAATCTTTATCATCAATAACTTTTTCTCCTTTAGAATTATATGCAATCACATGTTCTGTTTTACCTAAAGACTTATTAACTTTTTTTTCCAGTTTTCTTTTCGACCTTTTAGAAAATTTAATCTCATTAATTAACCTAAACTCATTTGTATATAAAAGAACAATTTTATCATCAATGTAGGTGAAAAACAATGGATAGTTAGCTTCAGTCTTTAGAGGAATATACTGGTCTTTGATTGAAAAAATGTGTGATAACTCTTTTTGATTTGCTTGGCTATTATAATAGTCTAATGTAACTTTAATGTAACCAAAATCATTAAAATTGGTGTATTCCTGCTTTTTATTATCAATAAAATTAATTATTTCATTTTCTAATACGTTGTTACTTAAATTAATTTCTTGAATTTTTAAATTCTGAGCATAAGAGTGACTCAATTGTATGAAAAATAAAAATATTAATATCTTAAAATATCTCATAAAAATTAATTTATATTATTACAAATAGTGTTTAAGTTACCCGTATGAACATTAAAAACTTGATTACTTGAACCATTAAATTGACCAACAGCATTACAACCTATTATATAATGATTAATATTAGGATAGTAACTTGCAAAATTTTGATCATCATTAATTGTGTTGTTAGTTATTCCATTTGTCCCGTCATTAATACAAGGTGTATGACTATGCATCGTGGCAATAATTGGAATAAAATACCTATCGGAAGAATTTAGCTGCCCGGAATAAGTTCTTGACGGCCTTCCTTGGGATGCTGGATATTGATAGTAAGTGGTTCCATTATAGTTATAAATACCACTAATACCTCCACCTCTTGTACCTAATTGTTGAGTAATTAATATTGCACCATCTAAAGTTAAAACAGCAGCATATTCATCACCATCCCGTTGACTAAGTTCCCAAACTCTACTTATACCAGTACATTTATCATCATATTCCTCAAGAGGTTTATCTCCTTCATCAAATATCATCTCATTCAAATTAAAGCTGAAAGCACCTGTAGAAACAGTTCCAGCACCACCGCCAGGGGAATAATAAGTGTTCTCTCCGCCACCGCCATCATTATTAGGATAAATGTGGGTTATAGAAACATAGGGTATGGGTGCGGTTACTACCACGTCGCCCTGGGACATATGGAAGCCACAACTATCATCAGTTTCACATTTCGAACTTAATTTATTTGAATTATTGTTATCAAAAACTGTATGAGTTAACATACCTTGCTTCACTCGATAACCTATTATAAAATTACCATCTAAATCGGCCACCATAATTTCCCCGGTAAAATTTGTAGTTTTATCCTCTTCAGTTCCGTGCATGATAAAAGCTACTGCTTCTATTTCATTTTGAACTTCCATTAGTAAAAGTCTACTAAAGGTATGCTCATATTTGGTAGTAGCTGGAACAACAGTAATCAATTGGTCGGTATTTACCAAAGGTTCTATTTTTAAACCAGCTATGTTTATACTGGTAACAAAAGACGATTTTTTCTTATGTTTTTCTGAGTTTAAATAGTTTAAAACATCTTCTTTTTTCGCGGTTTTATAATACGATACAGAGTTTTCATCTATTAATTTCATTTTCAGTAACCATGGCATCTTTTTCGCAGCCAATCAAAATTATACAAATGGATAGTATCAAGTAGTTTTTTTATTTATAATGAGGTTTTAGTTAATTTTATACTAAAATATATAAAAAACGTATTATTCCGGGTTTTATTATTAATTTTTTTAAAATTAATTCAATTATTTAACTAATTCAGAATGAAACCTTAAAGTTTGTAACTACAAAAAAGACCTCACAGGTTTAGAAAACCTGTGAGGTCTTATGCTTAAATATTCCAGATGTTAGATTCTGAAACAAGTTCAGAATGACGCTGAAACTTACTCTTATTCGAGTGGTTTCATTTCAAAATCTTCCATAAACTTAGTGGTGTAATTCCCATCAATATAATCGGGATGGTCCATAAGTTGTCTATGGAACGGGATTGTGGTTTTAATACCTTCTATTACGAATTCATCTAATGCGCGTTTCATTTTATTGATCGCCTCTTCCCTGGTTTGGGCGGTAGTGATCAATTTCGCGATCATAGAATCGTAGTTTGGCGGAATAATATACCCACTATAAACGTGCGTATCTATTCTTACCCCATGACCACCGGGTGCGTGAAGATTTGTGATCTTTCCCGGCGAAGGCCTAAAGCCGTTATAAGGATCTTCGGCATTAATTCGGCATTCTATAGAGTGTAATTTTGGGAAATAATCTTTACCCGAAATTGGAACTCCCGCTGCAACCAGGATTTGTTCCCTAATAAGATCGTAATCTATTACCTGTTCGGTAATTGGGTGCTCTACCTGTATACGGGTGTTCATTTCCATAAAGTAGAAATTACGGTGTTTATCTACCAAAAACTCTACAGTACCTGCACCTTCGTATTTAATGTATTCTGCGGCCCTTACGGCTGCCTCTCCCATTTTTTCCCGAAGGCTATCGGTCATAAAAGGAGAAGGTGTTTCTTCGGTTAATTTCTGGTGACGGCGTTGTACCGAGCAGTCCCTTTCAGAAAGGTGACATGCTTTCCCCCTACTGTCTCCAACTACCTGAATTTCTATATGGCGAGGCTCTTCAATGAGCTTTTCCATATACATATCATTATTATCAAAAGCTGCAGCCGATTCCTGTCTTGCAGAATCCCATGCAGCTTGCAGGTCTTCTTCCTTCCATACGGCACGCATACCTTTACCACCACCACCTGCAGTAGCTTTTAGCATAACCGGATAACCAATTTCCTTGGCTATTTTTTTACATTCCTCAAAATCTTTAATAATCCCTTCCGATCCCGGTACACAGGGAACCCCGGCAGCTTTCATAGTAGCTTTAGCCGTTGCTTTATCCCCCATTTTTCCAATCATTTCGGCAGAAGCACCTATAAATTTAATATCGTGCTCTTCACAAATTTTTGAAAATTTTGCGTTTTCAGAAAGAAAACCATAACCGGGGTGAATAGCATCGGCATTGGTAATTTCTGCCGCAGCTATGATGTTTGAGATTTTAAGATAAGATAAATTACTGGGAGGAGGCCCTATACATACGGCCTCATCGGCAAACCTTACGTGAAGGCTTTCAGCATCTGCGGTAGAATAAACCGCCACTGTGCTAATTCCCATTTCTTTACAGGTACGAATTACGCGTAAAGCGATCTCGCCCCTGTTTGCAATCAATATTTTTTTAAACATACCTATTGTTTTTTTGGCCCAGGACAAAACGCCTTAAGCTAAATGGGCAGTAATTTATGATGGATCTACTAAGAATAAAGGCTGATCGAATTCTACCGGTGAAGCATCGTCTACCAATACCTTTACTATTTTTCCTGAAACTTCGCTCTCTATCTCATTAAAAAGTTTCATAGCTTCAATCACACAAAGCACATCTCCTTCTTTAACCGAATCTCCAACTTCTACAAAGGTTGGTTTATCTGGAGAAGGTTTACGATAGAAAGTTCCAATAATTGGAGATTTTACCGTAATATATTTTGAATCGTCTTCTGCAGCCGATTTACTCTCTTTTTGTTGTGGTGCACTTTCTTCCTGAGATGGTGCCGGTGCATGTGGTTGCTGCGGTTGTACTTGCGCAGGCATTTGTGGCATTTGGCCACCCATTGGCACTTGTTGAACAATAGTTTCTTTTTCGTCTGAGCCTGTTCTAATCGTAATTTTCACATCGCCCGTCTCCAGTTTTACCTCACTGGCACCAGACTTGGCTACAAACTTTATTAAATTCTGAATTTCTTTTAAATCCATAATGTTAGGGTGTTGGTTTTTTTAAGAATTATATGCCCATTTTAAGTAGATTGCTCCCCAGGTGAAGCCGCCTCCAAATGAAGCAAAAACTAAATTATCTCCTTTTTTGAATTGCTTTTCGTAATCTCCAAGCAATAAAGGCAAAGTAGCCGATGTAGTATTTCCATAGCGCTCAATGTTCATAAGCACTTTATTATCTTCAAGGCCCATACGCTGAGCCGTAGCTCCTACAATTCGTTTATTTGCCTGGTGTGCAATAAGCCAATCTACATCATCATTGGTTAACTGATTGCGCTCCATAATTTGTTCGCTAACGCCTGCCATATTAGACACTGCAAACTTAAATACAGTTTTGCCATCCTGCCTTACATAATGTAATTTTTTAGCTACTGTTTCCTCGGTTGGAGGCATTAGTGAACCTCCGGCTTCTATTTTTAGAGATTCTCTTCCAATAGAATCGCTTCTTAGAATTTCGTCCTGTAACCCAAGGCCTTCTTCATTAGGCTCCATAAGTACTGCACCTGCGCCATCGCCAAAGATAATACAGGTAGTTCTATCGGTATAATCGATTATAGAAGACATTTTATCGGCCCCAATCACTAGTACTTTTTTATACCGGCCAGATTCAATATAGGCCGAAGCCGTAGACATGGCATATAAAAATCCGGAACAAGCGGCCTGAAGATCATATCCAAACGCATTGGTAGCACCAATTTGCGTAGCGATATGAACCGCTGTAGCGGCTACAGGTAAATCTGGAGTTGCAGAAGCCAAAAGCACCAAATCTATCTCTTTCGGATCGAGATTTGATTTCTCTATCAAATTTTTGGCTGCTTCTATTCCTAAAAATGAAGTTCCTTTATTAGGGTCTTTTAAAATTCGGCGTTCTTTAATACCGGTTCGGCTGAAGATCCATTCATCGTTGGTCTCCACCATCTCTTCCAACATTTTGTTGGTTAACACATCCTCGGGTACATAGGTACCCACAGCGGTAATGGCTGCTGTGATTTTATTCATAGATTTCACTTTAATACCCATTCTACGCCTATAGAGACGTAAAAAGCCTAAAGAAAAGTACTAATTTTTCTTTAACTGGGCGTGCAAATTAAGGTCTTTTTAGCACTTATTCAACTTGAAACAAAAAACTCTCACGTGGGTGAGAGTTTTTATAAAAGTTAAAGCTCTATGTTCAATTAAGCTTCTATTTCTTCAGTATTATCAATTAGGACCTGGCCTCGGTAATATAATTTACCTTCATGCCAGTGTGCTCTATGGTACAAATGAGCCTCTCCTGTTGTAGGATCTGTAGCTATTTTTGGTACCGAAGCTTTATAATGTGTCCTTCTTTTATCTCTTCTTGTTTTAGAGATTTTTCTCTTTGGATGTGCCATGGCTTGCTGTTATTTATCGTTTAATAAGTTTTTTAATTTATCCCAGCGAGGATCTATTTCATCCTCATCATTTTTATTCTCGTTATTACTAATACTTAATTCTTCAAGTTTATCCAGTACGTCTGAATCTAAGGTGCCATCTTCTACCCCGGGATGAACCCTTTTTAAAGGTACAGAAAGCACAATAAGCTCATAAATATATTGCTGAACATTTATTTCATATTCACCGTGGGGCAAAATTAATAAATCTTCATTTTCGTCATTATATTCTTCACCAAATTTTACAACCAAATACAAACTACCCTCAATAGGCTGATTATATGGCTCATTAGTGATATCACAATTTACGTTAACCGCACCGGAAGCTTTAAAAGTAAGCTCCATCATTGTTGTTTTTTTCTCCAACAACAAATCAATTTTCACATTGGCACTGTTAAGATCGTCGTACTCAAAATGCTCAAAGAACTTATTATCAATATCGTACTCAAACTGGTGTTTTCCCAGCTTTAAACCTACAAAAGGGATTGTATACGCTGCTAAATTCCTCATCTCATCATCAGTTTCATGCCATGGACCGCTTTGGCTTAGGCGGGTGCAAATATATAAAAATTAATAAATTAGAGCCTTGTTATAAACAATTTTTTGTTTATAACTTTCTACCCTGTTTCTTTAGGGGATTTTTAGTAAGCTCCTTATATTCTTCACGGCATTTATAGATTTCTATTGCACGAAAAACAGCTTCTTTAAACGAATTAATATTTGCCGAGTTAGTACCCGCAATCTCAAAAGCGGTACCGTGATCTGGTGAGGTTCTCACTTTGCTCAATCCCGCAGTAAAATTAACTCCATTACCAAAAGACAAAGTTTTAAACGGAATTAACCCCTGGTCGTGGTAAGAGGCCACCACAGCATCAAAATTCACGTAATTTTTAGAACCAAAAAAGCTATCGGCCGAAAATGGACCAAAAACCAAATCTCCTTTATCCCGCAATTTCTGAAGCGTAGGTTTTAAAACTTCTTCATCTTCTTTCCCAATAACCCCATTATCGCCACTATGCGGATTAATACCTAAAACTGCTATTTTAGGTTTCTGAACCCTAAAATCCTGCTTCAAAGTGTCCTGGATAATTTTCAATTTCTTTTCAATTAATTGGGGTGTAATGGTATTCGCAATATCCTTTAGGGCCACATGATCTGTAAGTAAACCTATTTTCAATGTATCGGTAATCATAAACATGAGGCTTTCGCCCTCCAGTTCTTTTGCCAAATAATCTGTATGGCCTGGAAAATTAAACTCGGCAGACTGGATGCTATGTTTATTGATGGGAGCGGTCACCAACACATCTATTTGGTCTTCTTTAAGCGCGCTTGTTGCAGCCTGTAAAGATTTAAACGCATAGCTTCCTACTTTTGGATCTTCCTCTCCAAAATTTATATTCACACCTTCTTTCCAAACATTTACCACATTAATCTTTCCATCTATCGCTTTAGAGGCATCGTCTATTCCCTGAAAATGTAAAGAAAGCTTGAACTGTTTCTTTAAAAAAGTAAGCACTTTGGTTGAAGCAAAAATAATAGGCGTACAAAAATCCAGCATTCGGGAGTCGTCAAAGGTTTTGAGCACTATTTCACTGCCAATTCCATTTAAATCTCCTATACTTATTCCTAATTTCACCTTTTCTGCTTGCTTCATCTGCTTAAAATTATCGGGATTCGCTATTTAGTGAAACACTAACAATATTGTTTCAGATTTAAATCTGAATTTGTTGGTCGGTATTTCATTAAACTTCTCCTGTTTATTTCTATTTTTACATCACAAATGTAAGAATAATCCAAAGATATGTTTACCGGAATTATTGAAGAAGTAGGAGAAGTAAGTCGCGTTCAGAACGAAGGTGGAAATATGCATATAAGTATAAAAGCAACGATGACACCCGAATTAAAAATAGACCAAAGTGTAGCCCATAATGGTGTTTGTCTTACCGTAGTTTCTATTGCTGAAAATGAATATACCGTAACCGCGGTGGCTGAAACCCTGGCAAAAACCAATTTAAAGCATTTACAGGAAAATGCACCGGTAAACCTGGAAAGAGGAATGAAACTCGGCGCCAGGCTTGACGGTCATATTGTGCAAGGACACGTAGATCAAACCGCAGTTTGTAAAAAAGTAACCGAAAAAGATGGTAGCTGGGAGTTTACTTTTGAATATGACCCGGCCCTACAAAATATTACCATAGAAAAAGGTTCTATTACTGTTAATGGCGTGAGCCTTACTGTAGTGAATTCAAAAAGGAATGAATTTAGCGTGGCTATAATTCCCTATACCTATAAACATACCACCTTTAAGTTTCTAAAAGAGGGGGATCTTGTAAATCTGGAATTTGATGTGATAGGGAAATATGTAAAGCGTATCCAGGAATTAAAATAATTATTTTTTTTTCCTAAGATGATGAATCCCCAAGCCCAAACCGGCAGCTAGTAAAGCCGAAATCCCAAAATCTATAGGGAGACCGGGAGGAGGAGGTACGCTATCACCAGACACTCCTTCCATTTGAGGTGGCGGCAATTTATGGCTTTGCGCCTGTCCTGCTATATCTAAAGATAAAAGCAGCGCAATTATTGCACATAATATTTTTATCCTGCTCCTCATAATTTGCACCTAAATTACTGTCATAATATTAGTCACTAAAAACTCTGTATTCTATATATTAACGAGAAAGTAGGTACGTTAGTTTTGTGTAGAGGGGGCAACACCTTATAAAAATAATAAAAATTAGTTTAACTTTAACAAAACCTACTAAGTATTGTAAGGTTTTTAGCGCTTATTTACCTGGTAATAATTATTTCTTTTTTTACTGACAAAACACTTTTTTTTAATGGTTTAAGCCATTATTCGCATCATTTGATTATTACTATAATCTATAAATACTACTAATAGACGCCTTGAAATCAAACTCAATAAACCATACTCATTCATCTAATGTTTTTTCATAAAACATAATCAAAAAATTGTCGGACAATCTTAAAACATTTTTTTGTTCCCCAATAATTAGTTTTATACATAAAAAGTGCATTTATAAGGCGAAGGTATTGAAAATACCAAAACTATCCACCCAAAATAATCCAGGATTTCACTCCAAATTATACATTTAAAAACAAAAATAACCTCGCAGAAAACCTACGAGGTTTTGAGCTTTTAAGATTGATTAAGCCTACAAATATTTAATTTAGATTATCGACTAAACCTCAATCTACAAGAGAGAGGCAAACAATAGTTATTTACTGTCTTGGTATTTATAAACCTTTACATAATCTATTAAAAATTGTTTTGGAAAAATAGAATCATCAACTTCAGGTCCTCCAAAATTTCCGCCTACAGCAAGATTCAATAATAAATAAAACGGATGCCTGTAAGGGTAAGTTTTTTCATTTTTTTCTGAAGGAGAGAAGACATAGGTCTTTTTATCGTCTATATAAAAAGTAATCGCATCTTTGGTCCAGTTCATTTTAAAAACATGAAAATCTGAAGTAACATTTTCTATGGGCGTGGTTTTAATATTTTCAGTATTTCCATGACTTGCCGGTGTATGCAGCGCGTTATGAATAGTATCGGGCTGCCTGCCCACAAACTCCATGATATCAATCTCGCCAGAGGCGGGCCAACCCACCTCATTTATATTAGCACCCAACATCCAAATTGCCGGCCAAAGACCGTGCCCATCGGGTAATTTTGCACGAACCTCAACGGTTCCGTATTGAAACTCGAACTTATCTTTAGTATTTACTTTTCCGCTATAATAGGCATCTCCAATTTTATTGGCAGTAATCACTAAATTTCCATCTTTTACAGCTACATAATCTTTGCTGTAAATTTGGCGCTCATTATTTCCCCAGCCACAAAGATCGGGGCAACCATCACCGGTTTCATAGCTCCAATTCTCCATATTTAGGGAATTACCATCAAAATTTTCTTCCCAAATTAGCTCCTGTGCCGTAAGAGGGAAACCTATTAAAAGAAATAGTCCGAAAATTGAAATTCTATTCTTCATACTTATTTTTTTAAACTGAATTTTACTTTTTGCAGATCACGAGAGTTTCCACCTACCATAACTTCAAACTCACCGGCCTCTGCCTCCCATTTTTTATTGGCTGAATAGAACTGAAGCATCTCTTCATTGATCTGAAAAGTAACTGTTTTAGATTCTCCGGGAGCCAATTTTACCATTTTAAAACCTTTAAGTTCCTTCACGGGACGGGTGGTACTGGCTACCAAATCTCTTATATACAACTGGGCAATTTCTTTCCCTTCCCTTTCACCGGTGTTTTTTAAACTAAAACTAACTTCAATAGAGTTTCCAGGAGTTAATTCTTCTTCAGATATAGATAAATTTCCGTATTCAAAAGACGTATAACTGAGTCCGAAGCCAAAAGGATAAAGTGCATCTTTCTTTTCATCGGTATAACCAGAATACGTTACGTGGGTAGGATTAAAAGGACGCCCTGTATTTTTTTGATTATAATATAAGGGTTCCTGGCCTACAGCCCTTGGAAAAGAAACCGGTAGTTTTCCTGAAGGATTGTAATCTCCCAGTAAAACATCGGCAATCGCATTACCGCTTTCTGAACCTAATTGCCAGGCCTCAACTATAGCCGGAATATTTTCTGAAGCATAGGTGATCTCCAGTGGTCTTCCGTTAATAAGCACCAAAACAATATTCTTGTTCACCTTTTGAATTTCTTTAAGCAATTCTTTCTGAACTCCAACCAGACCAATATCTACCTGACTTCTACCCTCGCCGGTTTGGAAGGCATCTTCTCCCAGAGCCATAATTACCAAATCGGCTTCCGAAGCTTTGGTTATGGCCTCCTGAAAGCCCGATGTATCTGTTCTATTAATTTCTAAAGGCATTAGAAAACTTCTTTCTCCCATACCAAGGTCGGCACCTTTAGCATAACTAATCGCTACTTCTTTACTCACATTATTTTGTAAACCTTCCAATAAAGACACGGCCGAATTAGACTTTCCCTGTGCTCTCCAGTTTCCTATTGGCGTATCTTTATCGTTGGCCAGGGGGCCAATTACCGCAATTTTTTTAACAGAATCCTGAATGGGAAGTAAACCTTTTTCATTTTTTAATAGCACAATAGATTTTTTAGCTACATCGCGAGCTACAGCTTTATGCTCTTCAAAAGATATTTGGTCTAAAAGCTCCGGATTGGCATATAAATAAGGGTCTTCAAAAAGGCCCAGCTTAAACTTTACCCTAAGTACTCTTTTTACGGCATCATTTATATATTCTTCGCTTACTTTCCCTTCTTCTACAAGACTTACCAGGCCAATTTCGTAGGCACCGCCTTCCATGTCCATATCGCTACCTGCATTTAAAGCTAATTGGGCCGCGTGTTTTTTATCTCTAGCCAGGCCATGAGCTATCATTTCTGGAATAGAACCCCAGTCTGAAACTACAAATCCGTTCCAATTCCAATCTCTTTTCAAGATATCCCTTTGTAAAGTTTTATGTGCAGTCGCCGGTGTACCGTCTATATCGTTAAACGAATTCATAAAAGTAGCAACACCTGCTTTGGCTGCTGCCTTAAAGGGAGGAAGAATGGTATTGTGCAATTCATTTTCACCAATATGCACGGTATTATAGTCCCTCCCGGCTTCACCAAAACCATAACCGGCAAAATGCTTGGCGGTAGCCGCTATAGTATGCGGGTTGGCAAGATCGTTACTCTGGTAGCCTTGTACTTTAGCAACCGCTACTTTAGAAGTTAGGTAAGGATCTTCGCCAGATCCTTCCATTATTCTTCCCCAACGCGCATCGCGTGAAACATCTATCATGGGCGAGAAGGTCCAGTTAATTCCATTGGCCGCAGATTCCAGGGCTGCAATTTGAGCTGTTTTCTCCATTGCTTCAAGGTCCCAGCTAGAGGTTTCTGCCAGTGGTACGGGGAAAATAGTGGAATACCCGTGTATTACATCATACCCAAACATTAAAGGAATTTTTAGCCGGGAATTTTCCATCACCAGCTTTTGTGCTTTGCGAGTAGCTTCTACCGATAACACGTTAAGCATAGCACCTACTTTTCCGTTTTTTAGGTTTTCCTCTTTTTGTTTATTATTCATTTCTGAAGCAGGGCCGGTAAGGTCCCAACTTCCGTTGTATTGAACTAGCTGCCCAACTTTTTCTTCAAGGGTCATTAAAGCTAAAACCGAATCTACTTTAGCTTCTACGTTTTTAACCGAACTTGGTATGGTTGTATCCTGGCCTTTTGCTATAAAAAAGCAGCACAGGAAAAAACCTAATAAACATCGTTTTTTCATTTTTTGCGAATAAAAAACTGCCTGAACTATGTGCGTGATAATATTATTTGTGGCCTACAAACAAATTAGATTCCACCGGGGGAACTACCTCGCGACAAGACCGCGAGGTGTTCTTTAAAAGAATTTTGAAATTCGAAGCAGGATCCCGGATTTTACAAACCTCGATTCTCGAGTATAATCACATAGCAATCAGGCAGTCTGATTTTTAAAATAAGGTTATTCCTGATAAACCTTCACATAATCTACTTCCATAGACGACTCCTGAAAATCTTCAGCAATATTTCCTCCCAGAGTTCCTCCCATTGCCACATTTAGCAATAAGTAAAAATCACTCTGAAATGGCGTGGCATCATTATTATCAAATTCAAGATGTGACTTACCATCCATTAAGAATGTGATCTTTTCTGAGGTCCATTCTACTTCGTATATATGAAATTCAGAAGTTACATCAGAAACCTCTGTATCTCCCACAATGGCATTTCCGCCAGAATTTCCTGGAAAATGTAAGGCCGACGAAATTCTATCGGGGTCGTTTCCTACAAATTCCATGATATCCAATTCTCCCACTCCAGGCCAGGATTCTTCGGGCCAACCGGCACCAAGCATCCAAATGGCCGGCCAGGTTCCACCACCGGCAGGTAATTTTGCACGAACTTCTACGCGGCCATAGGTAAACTCAAATTTATCTTTAGTTGTTAACCTTGCCGAAGTAAAATCGAAGCCACTTTCAGCTTCTCTTTTTGCGGTGATAATAAGATTACCATTTTCTACACGTACGTTATCCTGTTCATCTGTATAGTACTGGGCTTCTCCATTACCCCAGCCATTGTCTCCATTACCAATTTCGTAGTTCCAGTTATCGGTATTAAGCGCATCGCCATCAAACTCATCAGACCATACTTCGGTATTAAATTCACTTTCAAATTCTTCCTCCTCTTCTGCCGAATCTGAGGTAAGAATAAACCACCAGTCGAATTCGCCATTACCATCGGTAGACTTAAGAATAAGCTCATTGGTACCAGAACGGTCAAAAATCTCATATTTGTGATCACCTCCAATATAGTAACCAATAAATGCCAAGCCCGTAAGGTTAATGGTTTCTTTTCCTCCCGGAGCCGATATAGACCAATTTTCGGTATAATCGTTATAAGGTATATTAAGAACATCTGCCCCCTGTACTTCACAATCGCAAGATGCACCAAGCTGATCTACCAGGTTAATTCGGCCAAATACAGTTCCTGATGGATCCGGGTTTGGATCATCATTATTGGTATTGGTAATATGGGTAAACGTACCATCTTCATTAAAGATATAACGATCGTCATACATTCCGGTTCCAGTTTTTTCATTTGCCCCGGCAGCATACCATTCAGTAGGAACAACCCCACCTACAGGTCCAAGTCCAAAGTGACCGGGAACTTCGGCCTTAACCCGCCACTCTTTTCCAATTAATTTTTCTAATAAATCGGCCGGTGGTTCGTAGGTAACCAGCACTTCTACATCTACTGTGGTAGAGCTTGCAGTACCCCCAGCACCATAGGCTATAACATTAACCGTATAAACCTTAGTTCCAGTTTCAGAGAATTGATGTGTATATTCACCACTGGGAGAAGTTACCGTACTTCCGTTATCAAAAACATATTTATAAGTCATGGCCCCATCAGCTACACTATTAAAGGTTACCTGCCCACTACCATCTCCCTGAGGCATATCTCCAGATTGGCCAAGGATTTCGGTTTCTACCTGAAGGTTGGTAGGAGCGCTTATCTCGCCAATATCGTAGTCGTCGTTAGAGCAAGAACCGGCAAATACCAGTAGCAATGCTATAAGACCTGTTTTTAGTATATTTTTCATTATCAATTATTTTTAATTCTAGTTATGGAAATAAATATTGTCCAGATATACATCTGCTTCACCTGTAGGTATGCCCGAATAAATAAGCTGCCCAATGTGTGCCCTGTCTTGAAGGCCGGTAAAGTCTGATAATGGAATATCTAAACTCACCCACTGGTTTTGGGGTAGATTATCTATTACAACCTCATGTTCAGAAAGATCATCTCCCGCATAAACCCCGTCAGGGCCTAGGTCAACTAATTTTATTTTGAATTCTGTAGCGTTACCCGTATAGATTTCGGTATGAAAATGGGTCATTTCGCTAGCGTCAATCGGTTCAGCTAGAGTTTCAATTCCTGCAAAGCCAAGATTAAAATAATGCTTGGTTAGCCTGCCATCAAACTCTATTTCTTCATAGTCTGAATTAGACCATTCTGTTAACCAGGTATCTACATTTACATCGTCACCAAAATCACTAAACAAAGAGATATAAGTGGTTTCTCCCATTTGGAAGCCAATATCATCCAGATAGAATGTTCCAGCCGTATTGCCCGGTCCATCTACAAAAATCGTCATGGTAGCATATTGCCCGGTTGGAACAAATGCCTCTCCAACTCCCTGTGATCCGTCAATATAACTTTTAATGGCATCTGTGCTAAAATTAAAAGTCACTTCTTCCCAACCAGTTCCGGTATGGTTAGAAGACACTTCCGTTTGACGTTCGCCATTAACACCACCTTCAAATTTCAATAAAACAGGAAGTGCTACATCTGACCAGAATTTCATGGTGATTGTTTTATTATCATCGCTAAAATCGGCCGGTTCCTGCAAGTTAAAAGAAACCCCTTCGTAAGCATTTCCGCTATTGGTAATTGCACCTACCATTGCATCTGAAGTATTAGCCCCAGATTGGTCTGGATTGGTAACCATTTCAAAAGAGGCACCGTTAAAAGCACCGGGGGTATAATCTATAAGTTCGCTATCAAAAGTTATAGGAAGCCCCAAGGGTTCTAAAGTAGTGGTTTGAATATTATCGAAATAATATGTTTCATCGGTTCCCGAAGTTCCAAAATTGAAGAACAACACTAATCTTCCGTATTCAACGGCAGGATCTACTGCGGTCATATCAAAAACCAGTGTCTCCCATTCATTAGCTACCGTAGTTTCTACAGTACTTTCTACATTCACATCGGCATCATCAAGATTTTCAATCTTTAAAATAACCGGGGTTCCTGCCGCTGGAGACCATACATCTACACTAATATATTTTTCAGAAGAGAAATCTATAGGCTCATCTAGCGCAATATTGGTTCCTGCCCATACCTCAGAACCTGCAGGCTTGGTATAAGATGCAACCCTATTGCTGGTATTAATGCCACTTGGATCTGGATTATCAATTATAGGAGCTCCAGCACCTTCTCCACCTCCAAAATTATAGAATGTATAGTTCTTGGTGGCAGATTCAAAATCTATAGGTAAAAATAATGGATCTGTAATACTTACTGTTTGAGTAGTTTCGGTAGTCGCCGCACCACCACTTAAGGCCACCACTCTAACATCGTAATCCCCAACAGCATCGTAGGTATGCGTAACAGATTCACCTATCATAAATGCCGTAGGGTCTTCTTCGTCCACATCTCCGAAATAAACTTCAAACATCGCAGCAAAATCGGCTGTAGCTGATACCGTTATGGCATAATTGTCATCTTCTACCTTGGTAATTGTTACTTCAAGGTTTTCAGGCTGACGGAAAGAAACAGTAAGAGGTTGTTTACCGGTTGCCGAAACGCCATTTAAATTAGTTCCTATAACCTCAACCTCATAATCTCCTTCAGCATATATATGATCTACGGTCTCTCCTGGTCTAATATCTGAAGCTACTTCACTGCCATCTCCAAAATCTATACTATACATATTGGCACTTTCACCTTTAGGTATTATAGTTACCAGGCCTGAATTATCTTGTGTGATCTCAAAACTAGCGCCCAGGTTTGCAGGCGTGGCTATGCTATTAAGATCTACCAGTGCATCATCATCACTCTCACAACCTAAAAAAGGCAGTGTAAGTAGGAATGCGAAAATTATTTTATAGTGTTTTTTCATAATGCTAATTTTTTAGTATCCCGAATTTTGCTCCCAGTTACCCTGAGAAAATTCTATTTCTTCTAACGGAATTGGAAAAAGTTCGTTTTTCCCTGATGTAAACCCATCAATATTAGCTGCTGCCCTTCCTGTTCTAACCAGGTCGAAGAAACGGTGGCCTTCCCCCACCAATTCTTTTCTTCTTTCTTCAAAAATAAGGTCGGTAAGAGTACTTCCTGCCGCTTCTACAGCCTGTAAACCGGCTCTTTCACGAATTTCATTAAGATATGTTCTTGCCTGGCTGTCATCTATTCCACCCCGGTTTAAAGCTTCTGCTGCCATTAATAACACATCGGCATATCTAATAGCACGATAATTATTGGGTTGGGTAAGGTTGGCATCATTTACATTGTCATTTTTACGCGGAAGATATTTTCGGTTGAAATATCCCGTATGCTTATAACCTTCTATATAAGTTGCCCCTGTTTCTTCGGCCCAGGCCTCTATATCCAGTATAGAAAGATCTTTCCTAATATCGTCTTCAGCAAACATATCATAGGCTTCCTGGGTTGGAACGTTAAAGCTAAATCCGGGCTCAAAAAGCGGACCTGTATAATTTCTTATTCCCTGAAAACCTACCGCTACGTTGCCTTCGCTACATTGTAAGCAGTCAAAACCTGCTCCTTCTTCCCCGGTATACTGAACTTCAAAAACAGATTCTTCATTGTTTTCACCTTCTTCCAGGAAAAGCGTATCAAAATCGGCCAAAGCATAAGGGCCATTATTAATTAACTCTGTTAATACATTAGCAGCAGCGTCAAATTCTTCCTGGTATAAATGTGCTTTTCCAAGTAAAGCCATGGCAGCACCTTTTGTAGCTCGTCCTGTTTCAGGTGCGGTATAACTAAGGTTATCTATGGCAAACTGTAAGTCGTTTTCAATTTGTGTATAAACTTCTTCGGTAGAAGCTCTTGGGATGGAAGTTTCATCTCCCAACACAAAGCGTTCATCTCCTTTAATTGGAATAGGTCCAAACCATTTTAACAATTCAAAAGTAAAATAAGCCCTTAAAAACCGAACCTCAGCGATAATCATTTCGCGACCTTCAAAATCGGTTTTGTCCTGAAATTCCAGAACATAGTTGGCACGTTGCACGCCGGCAAAATTCCAATCCCAAATATCGTCCAGGTTATCATTTACGGAAGTATGCGTCATTTCGTCTACTTGCTGAAAGCCAATTACATCATTGGCGCTTTCCCCTCCACTTAAGGTATTATCGGAAGCGATCTCGCCTAGCAACACATTTACGTAAGTAGACTGTAATACATCATAAACACCAATCATGGCGTTATAATAATCTTCTTCAGAATTAAAATAGTTTTCTGAATCTATAGTGTATTCTTCTGTATCCTCAAGATAATCTTCTGTGCAACCAAAACTGAAAGCCAGTAGGAGCAACAAAAGCATTTTATTGAATATGTTATTGTATCTCTTCATTGTGCAATTTTTTAAAAGTTAAGGTTTAGACCTGCAAGAAAAATTCTTGGTACGGGATAAAACCCGTAATCAATTCCGCCACCAATGGCTTCTCCGGTTGAGGCCGAAGGATCAAAGCCTTTGTAATTGGTAAATGTGTAAAGGTTTTGTACCGAAGTGTAAACCCTTAAACGGTTAATCCCTGTTTTTTCAAGAAATGTTCCAGGTAGGTTATAGCCTAGTTGAACATTTTGTATCCTGGCATAAGAAGCATCTTCAACATAAAAATCTGAAAAAGCTACATTAGAGGTTGCCCCCGTGGTTACACGTGGTACTTCATTACTGGTTCCCGGCCCGGTCCATCTTTCTAAATAATAGGCATGGCGGTTTACATTTGGCTGGTTACGCTCGTAATTTCTTACCATATCGTTTCCTAAAGAAGCATAGGTATAGGCCGTAAAGTCGAAATTTTTATAGTTAAAACTAAGGTTTAGCCCCATGGTAGCCGTAGGAATAGGATCTCCAATATTGGTGCGGTCGTCTACATTTATAACTCCGTCGCCATTAATGTCTACATATCGAATATCTCCGGGAGAAGCCGGTGCGCCCAAAGTTGCCTGTGAAGGATGCGCCTCTACCTCTGTCTGGTTTTGAAAAATCCCGTCAGTTTTATAGCCGTAGAAATACCCAATTGGGAAACCCTCCTGAAAACGTGCCGGCTGTGGTTGTCCCACTCCAAATTCGCCTCCCGGAAGGAAATCTGTTCCGTTTACCTCGGTTACTTCATTTCTTAGAAAAGTGGCATTATAACCTATCCCTACACGAATATCATCGCCAAAATTCTCTTTATAATTTATTGCAAATTCAACACCTTCATTTCGGGTAGTTCCTGCATTTATGGTTGGTGCGCCAGAACCCGGAGCCCCACCGCCAAAGATTCCCGAAACAGGAATGCCGGAAATTAAAAGGTCTTTACGATCTTCTCTAAATACATCTGCAGTGATATCAATTCTATTATTTAATATCCTAAGGTCTATACCAATATTCGTTTTTTCGGCTTGTTCCCAGCCTGAAGCCGGATTAGCAATTCTACCCAGGGCGGTGCCATTCACCAAACTTCCATTTAAAACATAGGTAGCTTCACCATCTAATAACGAACGGTAAAATTGCTCGGCTCCACCTTCCTCACCAGCTACATCATTCCCAAGAATACCATAACTTCCTCGTAGCTTTAAAAAGGAAATCACATTAGAATCGCTAAGGAAATCTTCTTCTGAAAGAATCCAACCGGCAGTTCCTGAAGGGAAATAGCCTACACGATTATCAGGGCCAAACCTGGTAGAAGCATCTCTACGAAGCATTCCAGAGACAAGATATTTTCCTTTATAATCGTACTGTAATCTTCCAAAAAAAGATAATTTTCTTACATCATATTTATAAGCACTATTGTTTAAGCCATCATTGGTTCCTGTGGTAAGGCTTATATCGGCGAAATCCCAGGAATTATTAGGCACATCATATCCGGTAGCATACAACCCATCTCCCCAGTCTCTAATTACCGTCATCCCGGCGGTTCCGGTTAGGTGGTGTGTATCGTTAAATGTATTCTCGTAAGTTCCAAAAAGATCGTAGGTATAAGAATTATCATTAATTCTATTTTGGTTTACCGTACTGCGTACATTGTTGAAGACTTTTCCCGGGCCATAATCTATAATTGGCGAGAAATCTTTGCCTTTAGAATTAGAAAGGCTATATCCAATTCTTGAAGTAAATGTCAATTCTTTTATAGGCGTATAATCCAGGCTAAATGAACCATTAAATTTATTAAGGTTATAGTCATTAAAAGTATTTTCAATTTGTGAAAGCGGGTTAATGATCTCGTTACCCAGGCTACCATTCACATCTTCCTGATCCAATCCGAAAGTTGGTGGAATATTCAAAGCATTAAAAAGTACAGAACCTAAGCCATTTTCGTTAATAGACCTTCTATCTATACTGGTATAAATAGAGTTGGCCGTAAACTGAAAGGCATCTGAGATATCTACCCCAATATTAAACCTGGCGGTGCTTCTTTGAAAATCAGATTTTTCGGCACCAACAATACCTTCCTGATCCAGATGTGAAACACCAAAAGAGTAAGTCACTTTTTCTGAACCTCCATTTAATGTAAGGTTATGACTCATAATTGGGGAAGTATCAAAAACTTCGTCCTGGAAGTTGGTTCCTTTCCCGAGTTCGCTAAGGTTTGTAAAAGGCAGTGCCTGCCCATTGTTGGCGTAACTTTCATTTAAAAGTAAACCATACTCCCTGGCATTAAGTAAAGGAAGTTTTCTAGAGGTTTCCTGCACCCCTACATAAGCATCATATTGAATAGTGGGAGCGGTATTCTTTTTACCAGATTTAGTAGTTACCAAAACTACCCCATTAGCACCGGCAATACCATATATGGCGGCCTGGGCATCCTTTAAAATAGAAATAGATTCTATATCGTTGGGATTTATAGTGTTTAAATCACCCTGATAACCATCTATAAGAATTAAGGGGCCATTCTCACTATTAGAGGCAATACCTCTAATATTTACATTAATACCTGCACCGGGTGCCCCCGAAGATGGAGTAACGTTAACCCCAGCCGCAGTACCCTGCAAAGCTTGCTCTACCTTAATAGGATTAAGTTGTTCAATAGTTTCATTAGAAACTACCGAAACAGCTCCGGTAATATCCTTCTTTTGCTGCGTTCCATAACCAATTACCACTACTTCATCTAAAGCAGCAGAATCTGTTTCCAAACTTACATTTATAGTGGTTTGATTGTCAGCTACTGTAATTTCCTGTGGTAAAAAACCGACATAGGAAAACACCAGGACATCTCCAGCTGTAATATTATTTATACTATAATTACCATCAAAATCGGTTACTACACCATTAGTGGTATTTTTTACAATAATATTCACCCCGGGCAATGGAAGGCCCGTGCCCGCTTCATCTACTGTTCCCGAAACCGAGAAGTTTTGTGCTTGCAAAGAAAAGCTTCCAATACAAAACAAAATTAGTACAAGTGCTCTATTCATTTGTTAAGATTTTAATTACATCTCAATTTATTAATTAATTGTTAAGACAATCAAAAAAGCACCTTTACAAAACTTCAACATGAAAATTTTAAAGAAGAAAAATTATGAATTTAGCATTCTAAAGCTCTAAAACCGAAGATTCTTCAGTTTTTAGCAATCACCTTAAAATACTGATTTTAGGAGTTTTAACATTAATGTTGAGGTAATGTAGAGGTAAAAGGATCTAATGTTAAGTCCCTAAAACTTGAGGATGTACTCTACCAGACCTTGATCATGGTCAAGTTCCATTTTTTTACGCAATCGATATCGTTTTATTTCCACACTTCGTACAGAAATGTTAAGTAATGGAGCAATTTCTTTTGAAGATAAATTCAACCTTAAATAAGCACAAAGTTTAAGATCGTTGGAAGTTAAATTTGGATGCACCTTTTTCACCGATTGTAAAAAGTCTTTATCGGCATTATCAAAGGCTTCTTTAAACAGTTTCCAATTATCCTTTTCTGCAATATTTTTATTGATAATTGAAATAACTCTTTGAATATCTGCTTCATTATTTGCAGCACTTAATTTTTTCTTGAGATCATTCAAAAATTCATTCTTCTTAATCAGGTTCATGGTAGAAGCGGCAAGTTCCCTGTTTTTAGAGGCCATATCAAGTTCCAATTGTTGATTTTGAAGGGTAATTATTTCCTGTTGCGCTTCAAGTTGCTTTATTTCCAACTGTTTTCTATTACGCTCCATTAACCTGCTTTGTTGTTTTCTAAAATAGCCCGTGTATACTTTATGCAGAATAAAAATAACCAGTAGAAATAATAAAAAATATACAATAATTGCGGTAGTGGTAGCATACCAGGGCTGTGCAATACTAAAAGAATAAGAAGCGATATTGGTGATTTTATTATTGAATTTCCCTCGTACCTGAAAAATATAATCACCAGGAGGCAAATTTTCAAAAGTAGCACTTCCATGAGCTTGCCAATCACTCCAACCGTTACTATATCCTTTAATACTGTAACTGTATACCGGTTTTGTAAGCTTAGAGTACACCGGTATACTAAATTCAAAATTAATATTGTTTACCTGGTTTGGCAGTTCAAGATTTTCAAGTTGTAGATTCCGGTCTTGGTATGTATTCTCTAATTCGGCTGTAGAAATTTTATTGATTTTTATTTTTTCTATTTCCGAAAAAACCAAAGGTGTTGAAAAGACCGTATAGCCCAAATTGGATCCCACCAGATACTCCCGTTCTCCAATTAAAGAAATATTTTCAAAACCTTTAGATATAGCTCTGTATTCCAAAGGAATATAAACAGATTTTACACTTAACCTATCCTGAAAGGCATCTTTGGTAGCATATATGAGATTTTCCTCTCCAAAACCCCACCAGGTATTATCTGGTAAAACCCGAGACATTCCTGTAATTCTAGGTTCTTCTATTCGTTGGTTTAAATTATTTTCTTCTAAAAACTTATTTTTAGGTGCATTATATTTATAGATCTCATCTTCAGTAGAGTAGTATATAAAGTCATTAAAAGAAAAAACTTTTAATCCCACGCCTGCATTGTAAGAAACATTATAATTTTCTGTACTTTTTACTTCCCTAACTTCGGCATCTATTTTTAGTTTAAAAATTCCTTTATGATCATGCCCTACCCAAACCACAGAATCATTTTCTACCACAAGACTACGGGAGGAAAGATCGAAATTGGCTAAATACTCGGGATCTTTTTTAAAATCTCCATCTTTCCAAAAACTAATACCATTGTAATGTCCCTGTAAAAATCCGTTTTTAAAAGCTTTTATTTCCCACACTCCGGGACCATCAAAAATATGTTTGGCTTTACTGCCTTCTATAGCAAAAACTCCCCTATCGTGACCGGCAAATAGTTTTCCGTTAATTTCGTTAATACTCCAAACCTGCCCACTGGTACCGGGAATAAATTCATAATCTTTGGAGTTCCCGGTGCTCACATATACACCCTGATTAGTTCCCAGGTATAAATAATCGCCAAATTGGTAGCTGCAGTATACTGTACCCACTTTTCCATAGATGTCGGTAAACAATCTAAACGGACTTTTACGATTAATAAGCACCAAACCATTATCCAGACCACCCCAGATATTTCCGGCTTTATCTTCCATTATCGATAGAACCGTATTGTTATTAATTACGGGTTGTAATAACTGATAATTTGAAGAGTCATCTAGGTTATAAACATGCAAACCATCACCTATAGTTCCCAAAACCAGTGTTTTATCCTCCAGTAACTGTGCAATAAAAATACTTTCATTTATAGGGTAATTTTTAAACCCATAGGGTTCCCAGCTATTTCCTTCTATGGTAAAAAGACCGTCATCTCTGGTTACAGCCAATATTTTATTCTCTTCAAACGGAAAAAGTCCAATAATTGGCCTATCCTGAATTTTGGCATTGGAAATAACACGTTCAATTACGCCGTTGTCTATTACATACAAGCCATCTGATGCTACCTGATAATATAATTTATTCCCTACCCGAAATAAATTTGAAATAATATCACTTGCAGAAATAGTGCTTATTTGTTTGGTTTTTTTATTGTAACTATATAACCTACGAAGGCTTTGAAAAACGATATATTCTTCCAGGGCTGCAATATGCCAAAACTGCTCTCCATCGAGCAAATTTTCTTTAGATAACCCGGTTAGGCTGGTATAGGATAACTCCCCTTTTTTATTGTGATCCCAATAGCCAAAATCCATATAGGAACCTGTATAAATCCTGTCGTCCTGGGCCAATACCGAGCGTACCGCACTGGCGTTAGGCACTCTGTTAAGCTTCCATTGCGCGCCATTAAAACTTAGTAAGCCCAGGCTATTAGCTATATAAATATGTTTATTAGAACCTTGAGAGATCATCCAGTTTTGGTTACCGGCCTCGTAAATACCGGGGTCAAAATTGGTTATTGGGGGTAATTCCTGCGCAAACAGGCTAAAACTAAAAAAGAAAAAGAGGGCTAGTAAGCGCATAGGTTTAACAAATAACGAAAATTACTAAATAAATTGGGCTTTTACTAAGAAGATTTTGTTTTGACCTTACTGGATAATAAAGAAAAAGCTTTGAACATCCATTAACAGGTTGTTCAAAGCTTTTAAAAATCACTACTCAATTTTTCTATTGTTCTTAAAAGTGCTCTTCTAAATGGTGATGTTCATCAATAAGAGGTCCTCCCGAAAGAATTTGTTTGGAAGCCTGCCCGGCAAATTTTTCAAAATTCAAATGAAATGAATGTGCCAACTGAATTGCCTTTTGAATATAAGAACCTTTGTTTTCCCAGGTGTTTATAGGATCAAGTTTTTCTGTTGGCACTCCAGGACAGGAGACAGGCATATGAAGTCCAAAAATTGGATGAACCTTAAGCTCTATGTTATCTAGTTGACCTTCCAGAATTGCTGAAATCATAGCTCGGGTATATTTTAGCTTAATTCTAGAGCCAACACCATAAGAACCCCCGCTCCAGCCTGTATTTATAAGCCAAACATTTACATTTGCTTCTGTCATTTTTTTGCTTAGCATTTCGCCATAAACCGTTGGGTGCAATGGCATAAATGGTTCGCCAAAGCAAGCAGAGAACGACGGAACCGGTTCGTTGATACCAGCCTCTGTGCCGGCAACCTTGGCAGTATACCCAGAGATAAAATGATAGGCTGCCTGCCCGGGCGTAAGTTTAGAAACCGGAGGAAGTACACCAAAAGCATCACAGGTTAAAAAGAAAATATTGGTAGGGTTCCCGGCAAAAGAAGGTTCCTTTATGTTTTCAATATGATCTATAGGGTAACTTACCCGGGTATTCTGGGTGATACTGCTGTCTTCAAAATCTACCTCTTTACTATTACTTTTAAATACTATGTTTTCCAGCATGGCACCGGGTTTAATAGCACGATAGATTTCCGGTTCTTTTTCTTCGGTAAGATCTATAATCTTAGCATAACATCCACCTTCAAAATTAAAAATGATGTCTTTAGCCGTCCAGCCATGTTCATCGTCTCCAATGAGCTTTCTATTGGGATCTGCAGATAAGGTAGTTTTACCGGTGCCCGAAAGCCCAAAGAAAATAGCGGTATCTTCATCTTTCCCTACATTGGCCGAGCAATGCATAGGCAATACATCTTTTTCTACCGGCAAAATAAGGTTAAGCGCAGAGAATATGCCTTTTTTCATCTCTCCGGTATAAGCCGAACCTGCTATTAAAGCAATTTTCTTACTGAAATTAAGTATGCTGAAATTTCCCTGTCTTAATCCGTACTTTTCGGGCTCCTGCTCTACATAGCCGGGAGCACAAACCACCAACCAATCTTCAGTAAAATTTTGGAGCTCTTCTTCATTAAGCCTAAGGAACATATTCTTTACAAAAAAAGCAGACCACGGATATTCGGTGATAGTACGAACATTTAAGCGATATTCTCGATATGCTCCCACCGCTGCATCATGAACATAGATTTCTTTACCCCCAAGATAAGCAGTAACCCTATTATAAAGAGCATCAAAATTAGCTGGGGAAATAGGCTTATTTATTTTCCCCCACCAAACTTTTTCGCTGGTATAATCATCTTTTACCAAAAATCGATCTTGCGGAGATCGGCCCGTAAATTTCCCAGTTCTAACGACTAAAGTGCCGTTTTCTGTTTCTTGCCCCCAATTGTTTTTAACGGTGATCTCCTGTAACTCTTCTCCAGAAAGATTGTGGTGAGCTACAGTGTCTTTTAAGCCGTATTTTACTAAAAGGCTGGCATCGAAATTTTTAACTTTTGTTTCCATAATTTTAGATTTAATCAGTTAATAAGGCCATATAATTGGCACCAGGATAATTGTAATAATGAAAAGCAATAAAAGAAGTGGAGCACCCACTTTAAAATAATCTGCAAACCTGTAATTTCCTGCAGTCATTACCATGGCATTGGTTGGGGTAGCCACGGGTGTTAAACAAGCTGTAGAGGCACTTACCGCCACAACCATTAAAAAAGGTTCTACAGACAATCCCAACTTACTGGACGCATATAGAGTAATTGGAGCCATAAGTATAGCGGTTGCTGAATTACTAATAGCCTGACTAAAAAGGGAAGTCACCAAAAATATACCTGCAAGAAGCGCTGTAGGATGTATTGCTCCCAGCGAGTTTACCAATGCATTGGCTGCTATTTGGGCCAGGCCGGTTTTTTGTAAAGCCAACCCCATAGGAATCATCGCGGCTATCATCACTACACTGGTCCAACTTATGCCGGTATATGCCTTTGATATAGGAACACAACCGGTAAGCATAACAAGTCCGGCGCAAATTAAAGCAGCTACAGACCCCGGCATTACGTCAAAAACCAACAGTAATATAAGGAGAAGCATAGATCCCATAGCAATATAAGATCTATAACTAAGCATATCTACATCTTTACTCATAGCTTCAGGACTACCCACTATAACAAGATTCTCATGAATACTCTTTAAATTATCTATATTCTTCCAGGAACCACGTACAACAAAGCTATCACCTGCTTCAATCTTGATTTTATTCTCTTTATAAGGTTTATTGGCACGGGAAACCCCCAATAATTGGATACCTGTTTGTTTTAAATAAGCCCCCATGGCCACAGTTTGCCCTACGAGTCTTGAACTTGGAGTGACCACCATTTGTGCCATTCCAACATCAAGGTTTATCAATTCTTCTTTAAGTTCTTTAGCATTAGGAATAATGTTAAGATGAAAATCAAGAATTAGCTTATCTACATCTTTAGAACTACCTTTTACTACAATAATATCATGATAATGTAATTTAGTACCCTGTGAAGGTAATTCCACGAATTTCGATTTTCTTTTAAAAGGTTTGGGATGCCTGCGTATAAGCCTAACAATAGAAACACCGTACTTTTCTTCCAGATCCCAATCAGAGATTTTGGTATTAAGAAGTGGAGACATAGATCTAATTCTTAATCGATAAAGATTCTCTCCTATACTATAATCCTCAATCCATTTATGCATTTCAGAATCAATATTTATAGGTCGGTCCTTACTTTCTCTTGCCGGTAGAATTTTTTGACCTAAATACCTAAAATATAAAAGGGTAGCTATAAGTAAAGGAATTCCAATAAGACTAAATTCAAAGAAAGAGAAGCCGTCCATCCCATTTTGTATAAGCGTATCGCTAACAATAATGTTAGGAGGTGTTCCTGTTAAAGTAAGAAGTCCGCCGGTGTTAGATCCATAAGCCATAGGTATAAGGAATTTAGACGGCAGGGTCCCCGCGGTCCAGGCCGCAGAGACCGTCATTGGCATAAGTGCTGCCACAGCTCCGGTATTGCTAACTACCCCAGAGAGCACCCCAGAGCCTAATGTAATAAGTATAAGCAGCTTATTGTTGCTTTTCTTGGCTAGCTGTACAAATTTTCTCCCGGCCAGGGCAGTCCATCCTGTTCTTGAAAGTCCTTCACCAATAATAAACAAAGCGGCAATCATAATTACCGTAGGGTTACTAAATCCGCTAAGTGTCTCAGAAAGATCTAAAATTCCGAAAAGAAAAAGAGCCAGCATAGACATTAAAGCAACAACATCTGGGGGATATTTATCCCAGACAAAAAGAATTATAGTAATTATAAGAATAGCTAAAAGTAGGTACATCTTCTATAATTTTAATCCAGCACTAATACTGGAATTTCACTTTTTAAAATCACTTCCATAGTTAATTTTCCTTTTGAGGGAGTACTGATTTTCGCATGGGTTTTAGGCATAATAGAAAGCAAATCAACCTCATGCTTTTTAATATAATCATCAATTCCCTGTAAAATATCTTCATTTTCAGCAAAGCTGTGGTGCGAATAAAACATCTCGAGATAATACTGCAGGGTGCGCTCGTTTGCCTCGTCTGCTTCAGAATATCCGGCGTTTTCCGGGTTACGGCTTACCGTAAGCACATCTACCTCTGCTTTAAACCTACTGGAGACATCAAGCAATAAATTTAAGGTAGAAGTATCGTGCATCACATCTTCTCCCAATGCCAACAAGATCTTTTCCAGTCTAAAAAGCTTATAATTTACAGGAATCACCAGAACCGGCAGGTCTACTTCCAGTACTAACTTTGAAGTTCTGGTAACCGGAGATTCTGCTTCTTTTTCAGCGCCACTTGTTCCCATAAGTACAAGGTCTATATCCAAAGACGAATGAGCATCTATTATAGCGTCTGAAAAATTTCCAACACCAAAATTATAGTTAATAACAGGAGCGTTGGGCTTCTCATGTTTTTGCAGCAAGGCTTCAAACTTATTTTTTAGCTCATTTTCTTTATCCTTCTCCAATTTAGTTTTAGAAATGTACAGTAGGCTAATAGATGCTTTCTCGCATCTGGCAGCAAACTTTACGGCATAATCCAGTGCATTCATAGAAACATCAGAAAAGTCGAATGGAATTAATAAATTTTTCATGATTGTTGTTTTTGAACGTTTATAAAAGCATTGACTACTTTCCTTACAATCGGTATCTAAAATTGGTTCCAGAAAGTAATTAAAGGTACTTTTACTCATATCCTAAAAATATGAGAATGGTCATATTATACCTTGTTACGCAAACTAAAAAACAAGCTGTCAGCCCTTGCTATTAGCGAAAACGATATAGTTGAGAGGTGTTTAAAAAGCTCCCCTTAAAATGAAAAATTATTTCTATTAAAATAGATTGAACTTTCAATACAAAATGTTCCCAGAACTGATAATGATCAACTTTTGGGGCCTTCGCAATCTATACCTTTATAAAAATTTTCCAGTTCTACTAACCTAAGTTTACTACTATGAAAAGCTGTTCAAAACACAGTCTTCCCATATTTTATATCTTCTTCGCATTGCTTCTGGGTAATTTGAACGGATTTGCTCAAAATGACAGCCTTATTAACGACTATTCTTATTTTAAGAGAAAACTTAAATTAAATGCCCTGGTTGTAGGCAGGTATACTACTTCACTTAACCAGGATGTAGATTTTATGGGGCAACACCATACCGATAAGGATTTGGTGAGCAACTCTTTTGAAATGCAATACGCAAGATTATCTACCACTTTTTTTATAAATGATAGAATCTCAACTTCAATTCTGTTGAATTTAGCCGATTTTAAAAAAGAAAATGTAAAAGGGAAAGTGTTGGAAAATGCCTTTGTAACCTACTATCATAATTCTTTTCTAAAAATAAGGGCCGGACAGTTCAGACCCTTTTTTGGTCTGGAAGATTTGCATCCTTTTCAACTTGATAATTCGTATGCATGGTCCCGGCAGTATTCACTTTTTGGCAGAAACGGTTGGCAAAGCTTTCAAATTGGAGCTGCTGCTTTTGGATCCCTAAAATCAAATATTTTCTCTTATTATCTTACAATTTACAACGGCAATAACAAAAATGTGATGGGCGATAACGACAGCTCAAAGCACCTGACTTTGCGCCTTGAATATAGACCCATTCCCGTACTTCAATTTGGTTTAAATGGTGGCAAAGCCAATTATAAGGGGCAAAAAGCCACTGCCTATGGTATTGACGCACAGCTACAGCAACCATTGGGAAATAGATTAGATCTTGCCATTAACACGGAATTTAAAAAAGGGACAAATTTTGAGGCTTTCCGAATGGCAGAAGAACCTACTCCACAACTTAACGATTATATGATGGAAGGCTTTTATTTTCTTTATAAATTGAGGTACCAACTTAATGCCCCGCGTTTGCGAGCCCTGGAGCTGAGTTGCAGGCATGAGTATTTAGACAAAAATACATTTACTAAAGACGATGAAGTTGTAACCTACACACCTATGCTAAGCCTGGTATTTGCCGGAACTTATGACGCCAAATTATCTCTTGTAGGGCATATTAACGAGTATAAATTAAATATTCCCAATACCACACAATACGACTCCAGTAAAATGTTAATCCAATTTCAGGTTGCTTATTAAGACAATTTGTAATCAATAAAGCCTTTAACTTATGATATGGTTTATTAAAAATTCAGTTACACGGAAAAACCTAATGGCCTTAACCGGTCTTTTTCTGTCGTTCTTTTTAATTGTTCACCTTGCCGGGAACCTACAGCTACTGCTACCCGAAGCACAGGCCAGACTACAATACAATTCTTATAGCCAGTTTCTGGGCGGGAACCCTATTGTGCTAATCATTTCCTTTGTTCTTTATGCCTGTATCATTCTTCATACTATAGATGCCATATATTTAGGTATAAAGCGAAAAAAGGCTAATGGAGTTTCCTACTCAAAAGATATGAGAGGGAGGGCAAGTACCTGGTATTCCAGGCATATGATGGCTTTGGGAATAATTGTCTTTGTTTTTCTAATTATTCATTTTAAAGATTACTGGTATATCTATAAGTTTGGGTCGCTACCCTTAGATGAGAATGGAAATAAAGATCTCTATACCCTGGTAATAGTATCTTTTGAACAGTTATGGTATGTAATTATTTACATGATAGCTATAGTTGCCCTGGGCTACCACCTACTTCATGGGGTCTTTAGTGCGCACCGAACCATAGGCTTATATCATCCCGTTTATAACTCAATCATCAAGGTATTGGGGGTTATTTTCGCCCTTGTTATTAGCATAGGCTATATTATTATTCCAATCTTCATTTATATAAATCACCAGGTATGAACACAATAACAAACACCAAAGTACCGAAAGGACCTCTAGCTGAAAAATGGAGCAATTACAAGGCGTCAGCAAAATTAGTGAGCCCCAATAACCGAAAAAAGTTTGAGGTAATAGTGGTTGGCACCGGCTTGGCAGGGGCATCTGCCGCCGCTTCCCTTGCAGAAATGGGATATAACGTAAAAAGTTTTTGTTTTCAGGATTCCGCGAGAAGGGCACATTCTGTAGCTGCACAGGGAGGAGTAAATGCTGCAAAGAATTACAAGAATGACGGTGATAACATATACCGAATGTTCTACGATACTATAAAAGGAGGGGATTTTAGATCCCGGGAAGCCAATACATACAGGCTGGCCGAATGTTCTGTAAATCTTATAGACCAGGCGGTGGCCCAGGGCGTTCCTTTTGGAAGGGAATATGGCGGATATTTAAGGAACCGATCTTTTGGTGGGGTACAGGTTTCCCGAACTTTTTATGCCCGCGGACAAACCGGGCAGCAATTACTACTTGGATCTTACCAGGCATTACTAAGGCAACAAAATAAAGGAAAAGTAAAGCTCTATAGCCGTCATGAAATGCTAGACCTGGTTTTAATAGATGGCAAGGCTCGTGGAATTATTGCCCGTAACCTGGACACCGGAGAAATTGAACGACATGCTGCACATACCGTAGTACTTGCTACCGGAGGCTTTGGTAAGATCTATTATCTTTCTACACTGGCCATGGGCTGCAATGCTTCGGCTATATGGCGGGCGCATAAAAAAGGAGCCTATATGGCAAATCCCAGTTGGACTCAAATTCACCCTACCTGCCTGCCCCAAAGCGGTGAATATCAATCAAAATTAACTTTAATGAGCGAATCTCTTCGAAACGATGGAAGGATATGGGTTCCCAGGGCAAAAAACGATACACGAGCTCCCGGAGAAATTCCTGAAGAAGAAAGAGATTACTACCTGGAGCGAAAATACCCGTCTTTTGGTAACCTTGCCCCCAGAGATATTGCATCCAGGGCTGCCAAAGAACAAATAGATTTGGGAAAAGGAATAGGGCCTTTAAAGAATGCCGTCTACCTCGATTTTTCCAAAGCTCTTAATGAATACGGCAAAAATGTTATTGCTGAACGCTACGGAAACCTGTTCACTATGTACCAAAAGATTACAGGAACCGATGCATACCGGGAACCGATGAAAATTTCACCGGCAGCCCATTTCTCTATGGGTGGTCTTTGGGTAGATTATGAACTTATGACTTCCATTCCCGGGCTTTTTGCTATAGGTGAAGCAAATTTTTCAGACCACGGTGCAAACAGGTTGGGTGCTAACTCTTTATTACAAGCCTGTGTTGATGGATACTTTGTGTTGCCATATACACTGCAAAACTACCTGGCAAATGAGACAGAGATTCCAAAACCTGAAACAGATCATCCGGCCTTTACAGAAGCCGAAAAAAATATACACAAACAAATGCAAAATTTTTTAAGCTGTAAAGGAAAACGAACAGCAGAAGAATTTCATAAAATTTTGGGCCGGGAATTATATGATAAATGCGGCCTGCTTCGTACAAAAAAAGGCCTGGAAGAAGCAATTCAAAATATACGTAGAATAAGAAATGAATTTAAAGAAGACCTTATGGTTCCCGGCAATGCCAATGAGGTTAATAGCGAGCTGGAAAAGGCCGGTAGAGTTGCAGATTATATGGAGCTGGCAGAACTTATGTGTATAGATGCCCTGCAACGAGAAGAATCTTGTGGTGCCCACTTTAGAGCAGAACATCAAACAGAAGAAGGAGAAGCAAAAAGAGACGATGAAAAATTTTGCTATTCTGCAGCCTGGGAATGGACCGGAAATATTTCTGCTCCAAATCTTAAAAAAGAACCCCTGGTCTTTTCAACAGTAACCCCAACCATAAGAAGTTATAAATAGTTATTTACTTCTTTAGCCGGTTTTTAGCAGAAAGAAAGTTTAAAAAAATAATAAATTAAAATTATCGGGATGAAGATCATTTTAAAAGTTTGGCGACAAAAAAACCAACAGGATAAAGGTAGGTTTTGCGAATATATTTTAGAAAATGTGAACAGGGATATGTCTTTCCTGGAAATGCTGGATATGCTCAATAACCAGCTGGTAAAAGAAGGGAATCCTTCAGTGGAGTTTGATCATGATTGCCGGGAAGGCATTTGTGGACAATGCGGAATAATGATAAATGGAATAGCCCATGGCCCTCTTAAAAACACAACTACATGCCAATTGCATATGCGCGAATTTAAAGACGGCGATACTATTTATGTAGAACCCTTTAAAGCAAATGCTTTTCCGGTGGTGCGCGACCTAAAAGTAGATCGTTCTTCTTTAGACAATATTATCGCATCTGGAGGATATGTTTCTGTAGATACTGGCCAGGCTCCCGAAGCCAATAGTATTCCTATTACCCATCAGGAAGCAGAAGATGCTTTTGATGCTGCCGCCTGTATTGGATGTGGAGCTTGTGTAGCAAGTTGTAAAAATTCCAGTGCGGCCTTGTTTACAGGAGCTAAGATCACGCACCTGGCACACTTACCACAGGGAAAAAAAGAAAGCGCTACCAGAACACTTGCCATGGTAGATAAGATGGAAGAGGAAGGCTTTGGGCACTGCAGTAATACTGAAGCCTGCCAGGTGGAATGCCCGGAAAATATTTCTGTGCTCAATATCGCAAAGATGAACTACGAATATAACCGGGCAAAACTCCTGTTTAAAAAATAGTTTTAACCACTTATCAACCTGTATTTTTAAGTCCGCTGGCAAGGGCCGTGGTTATTTCCAGTAAAAGTGTTACTTGACTATCATTCTTAGGGTCCTTGCTGCACCTCCATTGTTCAAGGTTTTTAATTTGCAAATGGTGCAGTGCCATTAGGGCATCTTCTCTTCGGTTAAGGTTATCCAGTAAACTTTGGCGGCGATTTTCCCTGCTGTTGTTAAACATAGCCCCTATTTGCTCAAGGCTCTCAGAATGTTCGGTTTTAATTATTGATGTAAGTTCCTGTCTTACTTTATCATCATTCACCAAATTAGCATAAAGCTCCATAATACCTGGTGAGGCGTTTAGGAGGTTTGTTTCCACCTGAATAAGAATATAGCGTAGCAAAGGCCATTTGTCTGAAAATTCTTTAAGTTGAACATAGCTTTTATTATCCTCCTCTTTAAGTTTTCGCAAGGCGTATCCCATCCCAAACCAACCTGTGATATTGAACCTGGATTGGTTCCAGCTGAAAACCCACGGAATGGCGCGTAAATCTCCTAGAGTTCTTGTGCCAGTTCTACGTGCAGGGCGAGACCCTATTTTACTCATTTCCAATATATCTATAGGAGTTGCCTCTCCATAAAATTCCAGAAAAGAAGGGTGTTTTATTAAGCCCTGATATTTCTCCTTAGAATACTCAGCCAATTTTCGCAAAGCTGCTACAGGATAGGTGGCTGCACGCTGTGGAAAGCAAGTATAACCCGTTTGCAAAGCAGTACCCGATAGTAACATCTCTAAATTATAACTAGCTGTAAGTCGGTTGGCAAATTGCTGGGAAATAGTTTCTCCCTGTACTGTTAATTTTATTTCGCCACTAAGGCTTCCGGGTGGCATACTTTCAAGAAAGCGATGATATTTACCTCCACCCCTGCTTATTGTACCTCCAATTCCGTGGAAGAATTTAAAGCGTAGCTTATTTTCTTTTGCGATTTTAGAAAGTGACTCCTCGGCCTGGTAAATATGCCATCTACTGGCAATAATTCCCCCGTCTTTATTACTGTCGCTATAGCCCAGCATCACTTCCTGTACGCTATCTTTAGCTTTTTTGTAAGCAGGATGTTTTAAAAAGCTATCCATAACTTTATCCGAAATCAACAAATCGTCTATAGTCTCAAATAAAGGTACTACCTGAAAAGTATTAGGGTTAAGACCGGCTTCTCTCATTAGCACATACACCAAAAGCAGGTCACTTAACCCGCGGGTCATACTTATTATAAAAGCGCCTATACCCTGGGCACCATATTTTTCAGAATGATTTCTTACAACACGATAACAATCCAACACTTTGTCTGCCTCGACTCCAAAAGATTTACCGGCGATACCGAAAGGCCTGTTGGTTTTTAATTCTTCGGTTAAAAATTCAATTTTTCTATCCTCATCCCAGGTTCTATATTCGGGAAGTTCAGGGTAGGTAGCCTTTAAAATTTGCTCCATCGCCTTATCATGGAATTCGCTGTTTTGACGTATATCTAAACGAGCCAAATGAAATCCAAAACATTCCAGTAATCGTTCAGTAGGGAAGATAAGGTCTTCCACGATTCTTTTGGCACCTATTTCGAGTAGCGAAGACTTTAGCACCAGTAAATCTTCCAAAAATTCTTCGGGACTATTGTAAACCTTTTGATCATGCGGGTTTTGTTCCTGCATTGTGTTGCTTAATTGCAGCAGCATTAGTGCCAGAAACTGTCTCCAGGGCTCGTAGGGGTTTCTTTCTGCCGCTTCTTGTCCCACAGCCCCTAAAAGATGCAATTTATTATCTATAGCTTTATTTAAAACACTGGGAATAGGATTTCGTTTTTTTGAAAAACTTAGGTGGGCCACAAGCTCATTCAACTGGTTATAAATAAGCTCCAGGGCTGTTTTTCTTTGCTCTAACAGAGTATCTTCGGTAATAGCAGCAGTTACATAGGGATGGCCATCACGATCTCCCGCCACCCACGAGCCAAATTGCAAGCGGGGGTATACAAGCTTTTGGGGGTCAAATCCCATTTCTGTCCAACTTTGCTTAAGCTGAAGATCGGTTTTTTTAAGCGCTAATGGAAAAACTTTACTTAGGTAGTGTACCACGTTATTCCGTTCTTTTTCTACTGTGGGTTTTTCCAAATATACCTCCCCTGTTCTCCACCATCTTTCAAGCAGCGTCATGATATCGTTACCTATCAGCTTTCTTTCTGCCAATGAATAGGCAGTATTTTCCAATTTAATGAGCTTAAGGTAGATTTCGCGGTGTAATTCCAGGATAGAAATCCTTTTGGCCTCAGTAGGGTGGGCCGTTAGAACCGGCGTTACTTTTATCTTCCCCATAATTTCCTGCATCTGCTCCTGGGAAAGTCCCTGTGAGTTCCATCTTTGAAAAGTCTCGCTCCAGGAACCCCTAATGGCTTGCATTCCATTATTATTTACAAGTTTTCTACGATATTGTACAGCTGCATTTTCTTCTACTAAATTCATAAGCTGTAAGTACATACTTAATACCTGAACCTGTTTTTTTTCCAGTTTTATATCATCGGGAAGTTTCTTTTTAGAGCCATTAGGCGAAAGTAAATTCGCAAGCTCTTCTTGCCCAAGTTCTTTTAGCACCTGCCGGAAACAATTGGTTAGGAATTCCATATCTCTCCAAACTTTATCAAAGGAGATCGCAGTAGTCTTTTGGCTCATTTTAGTCATATTTTAATTTTAAAATTAAATTAGCTAATTGAGCGATAATCCAAAAATTAATAAAGCGCTAAAATATGCTATGCTGATTCAAATCATATTTTTTGCACCGGTTTAAAGGCCCGGGTTGGTCATATATCCGGCGATTTAAAAAGTATTAAAAGTTAATTTTTAAGGTAGCCATTACCGGTAAATGGTCGGAAGCGTAGGTTTCATCAATTACTTTATGGTGCTTCATCAAAAAGCTCTGTTTTGGAGTATAAGTTATGAAATCTATTGCCCTTAAAGGATTATTAACCGGGATTGTAGGCTCGCAATTATTGCAGGTTCTTGTAAGTTCCTCATCCAATAAGCTTATTACTTTAGAGCCGGGAGAAGCATTAAAATCTCCTGCTATTATTAGGGGCAATTCTTCTTTTGAAGAAATTTCAGCTATTTCTTTAATTTGAAGAACGCGATTGGTATTTTCTTTTTGCGCATCAAGGTGTGTAGATCCAAATTTCAAAAGCTTTCCATTTGGAAGCTTAACCTGGGCCAGTGCCAATACCCTGGGTTCTCCCGCGGTGCCAGGATTGGTTGGTAATTTATAGACTTTTTCTTCCTGTAAAGAATATTTAGAAAGTATGGCCACGCCATAAGATCCGCCATCGAAATCTATAGCCTTTCCAAAGAAAAAATTCATTTTCAATTTTTTGGCGATTATTTCGGCCTGATTACCTGGGCCCGATCTTTCGGTATTCTCATCTATTTCCTGTAGTGCCACCAGGTCTGGATCTTGCTTTTTTATAGTATTTACAATTGCTTCAATATCAATACTATCTTTTTGCGACGGAGGATTGGCATGATGAATATTATAAGACATTACGCGAAGATCGCTCTGTTCTTTGCTTTTAGTGGTCATAGAGTTCATTGTATACGATGGGAATATTACAAAGGAAGCCACTGCAAAAGCAGTAGCTCCCATTATCAATATCCAAATTTGATATTTCATAGATTTAAAAAATTTACTTCAATAGTCGAAATTTTGTAGTTTTCAGGTTTGTTCCGAAATCCAAAAAATTTCTATGCAAGGCCTCCTTGGCTTACAGCGCAGTAATTTACTGTTAATCGTCTAATTTTCATATTAATTTTCTTTTGAAGAAACTTTCCATTCAAACTTTACTATAACAGGAAAATGGTCGGAAATAAAACGCTCTCCTCTTTGCCCATCCAATACATGGTATTTTACCGGAAACAAATCTTCTCCTTTATAAAATATGTAATCTATTCTGTAACGATCTCCACTTGCTGTTATATCCCAACTATTAAATGTATAACCGGGAGTATATATTTGTTCCTTATCTAGATTAAGAAAACTATCTTCCAATTGCCGTTTTATTAAAGTTCTATAGGGTGCAGAATCTGGTGCAATATTAAAATCGCCCGAAAGTACTACGGGTTCATCCCCTGCAATCTCTTTAATTTTAGCCGCTATCAACTCAGCACTCTCCTTTCTTGCTATCGCCCCTTTATGATCAAAATGGGTATTAAAAAAGTAGAAGGTTTTGCCCTCTCTCTTATCTTTAAATTTCGCCCAGGTAACTATACGAGGTAAAGCGGCATCCCATCCTTTTGAAGCGGTAACTTTTGGGGTTTCTGAAAGCCAAAATGTATTGCTATCCAATACCTCAAACCGATCTTTGGCATAAAAGATAGGACTGTGCTCGCCTTTTTTTCCGCCACCCCTACCTTCTCCAATAAAGTGATAATTGGGAAGCAGTTTTTCCATATCCATTAATTGAGGGTAGGTTACTTCCTGTGCCCCTACAATGTCTATTTCAAAGAACCTGATACTTTTTGCAAGCCATTCTTTTCTATTTTCCCATTTGTTAACCCCGTCATCAGGGCTATTCCATCTTATATTATAAGACGCAAGCATTAAGCTATTATCTGCTTTCTGTGCATTTCCCAGGATACTTATCAATAAGAAAGCTATACTTAAAATTTTCTTCATTACCAGCCAGGGTTTTGTTCAAGATTTGGATTTAATTGTAGTTCTAATCGTGGGATAGGGTATAAGTAGTCTTTACTTTCATTAAATGAGCGCTCATCAAAATCTGGGTGCGGCTCTATTAAACCATTATCATCTAAAAATATATCAGAACCAATTTCGTAATACTGCACTCCGGGCACCAAATTATCGGGGCGTTCGCCATTATATAATACCACATTTGTTTCTCCGTCCCCGGTTAAATCATACTCACCTGCACCCGAAAAATACATTCCGCGAATAGCCTGGGTTAAAGTTTCGCCGGCTTTCCATCGCACCACATCGTCCCATCTAAAATCTTCCATATAAAGTTCAATACGTCTTTCCCTTCTTATTTCCAGGATCACTCCTTTATTGCTACCATTAACATTAGGGTATTGGTTGGCAAGAAAAACATCTGGATTATTATTTGCCATTTCAAGAGATAAATTAGGCATATTTACCCTGGCTTTTAAAAGGTTAAGGGAAGCATCCAGGTCTTCCTGGTTTAGCGTGTTTAATTCAGCCTTTGCTTCGGCATAATTCAAAACCACTTCTCCAAACCTAAATAATGGTAAATCGGTAATAGACTGCCCGTTCGTATCATAAACGGGCTCTGTAGCATATTTAGTGATTTGATAGCCGGTAACAGTAGCTCCCAGGTTTGGCGCTAACTCTATAGACTGGCCTTTTCTGGTATAGCCGGGAGTTCTTATAGTTTGTGACAATCTTGGGTCGCGATTATTTACTTCTTCTGTAAAAGCAATTTGATTATAATTTTCCAGATCGGTAAAACGAGATCCATCTTTATTCAAGTAACTATTTACCAGGTCTTTTGGCATTCCCGGTCTTCCATAAGAGGAAGTTGTTGTATAATAGTTAACATTATGTCCAATATTCAATGCTTCTGAATACGATCTGGCAAGGATTACTTCAGCATCTATAGCCTCGTGAGCGTTAAACAAGTTTGCATAATCTTCTAGTGGTTTTCCTGTACTATAAATACTATATGGGGAATTATTTATAAGTTCTTCTGAAGTTTTTATAGATGCCTCTAAGTATTTCTCATATCCCGCAATATCCCGGTATTTCATATACGTACCCTCATAAAGACCCACTCTCGATTTCAATGCCAGGGCTGCATACTTAGTAACTTCATAGATTTGTTGATCTGCCTGCATATTTGCAATGGCCCAGTCCAGGTCTTCTAGAATTTTATCTACAATAAATTGGCGGGAATCCCTGGGCTTTGTTAGGGTTTCCTCATCTGCCGGATCAATAGTTTTATCATACCATGGCACTTCTCCAAAGCGTTGTAATTTTTCGAAATAAAAATAGGCCCTAAAAAAACGAGCTACCCCTCCATAATGGCTTTTAGCTGCCTCGTCATCACTTCTTTCGTAGTTTTCAAGAAAAAAATTGATATCCCGTAAATAGGCCCAGTTCCAGCCTCCGCCAGATGTAGGAACAAATCGCGCCCCTCTCATCTCAGCACTAAGTTCTATTTCTATAATATTATCGGTTTTAGAATCACCATTGTAAATAGAAGTAGAAGGAAACATTCTATAGAACCCATTTGTGTACAATTGCAGGTCGCTTGCCGTAGCAAAGAAATTTTCTGTAGTCACCTCTGATATTGGTTCTTTATCCAGAAAGTCCCGGCTACATGAAAACAAGCTAAAACCAATAACTACAATTAATAATATATGTTTATAATGCATGTCTTTTATTTTTAAAATTGAAATGATACACCCAGGGAATAGGTTTTATTAAAAGGTACCGTTTGTGCAGTACTCCTGTTGGAAGACGTGGTGGGTTGGTTTAGATTAACTGAATTACTTGCTGCCTCTGGATCGATATAATCTGTTAAAGGAGAGAACGTAAGTATATTTTCTCCACTAAAGTAAATACGAAGTTTTGTAGCATCAGAATCTGAAATTAGTCCTTTAGGCAAAGTATAGCCCAGCGTAAGGTTCTTTAAGCGCAAATAAGCAACACTTTGAAGGTACCTATCATTCACTTTTTCTAAAGATCCTCCTAAAGCAATATACCCATAGTTTCTGGGGAAATAAGCATCTGTATTTTCAGGAGACCACATGTTATTGGCCAGGTCTTTCCTAATAAACGAGTTATAAGGCCTGTTGTAAGGCCCCCAAAAAAGACGCGAATCTGAATTTGGGTACCAGTCCTGCTTACCCACTCCCTGGAAAAATGCCGATAAATCAAAACCTTTCCAATTGGTACTAAGGTTAAAGCTGTACAAATATTGTGGAGCCGAATTACCTATAATTTCCTTATCACCAGGGTTATTTACGGTATTTTCACCTTCGTTAATAACGCCGTCCCCATTCAGGTCTAAATATTTAACATCACCGGGCTGTAAACCTCCGCCTGAAGTGATACGGTTAGATACGAAGCTTTGATCTGCATGATTTGCTATTTCTTCCTGAGTTTGAAATAGACCATCTAATCTATATCCCCAAAGTTCTCCAATTGTCATTCCTTCATAAAAATCAACGAGGCTTAAATTAGGGTTATCAAATTTGGTGATTTTTGTTTTTGAATTCGATAGGTTTCCGGTTATAGAAAAATCAAAATCATCGTTAGCCAATTTAAAAGAATCTCCATAGGTTAAGGAAAGCTCAAAACCTTTTGTTCTCAAATCGGCTGCATTCTCTAATGGCGATCCTGCTCCTAAAACAGCCGGTAATGTGGCTCCCGGCGCCAACATTCCTTTTGTATCCCGTTGAAACCAGTCAAAATTCATGGAAAGTCTATTATCCAGTAATACCATATCAACCCCCATGTTTAAGGTATTTACCTCCTCCCAGGTAATCTGGCTAGGGTTTAATGCCGGAGACTCTATATAATTTAGTTTATTCCCATTAATTGCATAATTATACAAACCGGTAGGAAGGGTAGGGAAATAAGCATAATCGCTTATATTTTGATTTCCTAATGATCCATAAGACGCCCTTATTTTGAAAAGATCAAAAGTATCTTCTGCAAATCCATTAAAGAAATTCTCCTTATTGATTACCCAACCTGCTGAAACAGATGGAAAAAAGCCCCATCGTTGTGCAGAAGGAAAACGGGAGGTTGCATCGTAGCGGCCATTAAATTCCAATAGATATTTATCATCATAATCATAGGAAAGTCTATAAAACAAGCCTTGCAAAGCCCATTCTGATGCACCACCATTTGCAGTTGGATTATTTGTAGCCAGCCCAAGGGAATTCAAATCATTAGAAATTAGATTTTGCTTTCCTGCCGAGATACTTTTTGTTAGAAAGGTTTCATGGTTGTACCCAACTACGGTTTTAAGGTTATGCTTATCAAAAGACCCTCTGTATTCTCCATACACGTTTAATGCATCATATTTGCTTTCGGTTCTATATTCATTTAAATAATCATAGCCCATTAAATCTATTTGATTAGGGTAGATGGAATAAGGAATCCTGGTGGAGCGCTGGTATCGAGAATAATTATTTCTTCTAATGGCATAACTGGCGTTAAACTTTAAAGAAGCAAAAGGTTTAATTTCAGCCGAAGCTATATTCGAAAAACCACTGTTATTGGTTAGCTCCTGGGAAGTTCCCTGTAGCAAAGAAGCGTAAATACCATCTCCTATGGTGTAATTATTAAGTTCTGTTCTCCATAAAGAACTTCCATCTGGATTGGTTGGCATATAAGAAGGTAAAGCATGTACCCATATCATACTACCCCAAACATTTCGGTATCCATATTGTGTTCCTCCATGTTCTAAATCTTCAGAACTGTTATACTGCATATTATTGGAAAAGCTTAGCCAATCTGTAGCTTCAATATCCAATTTACCCCTTAAGTTATACTTCTGATATTCATCATCCTGCACCTTTAATATTCCGGTAGATTGAAAATTTCGGTAAGAGAAATATGCATTGATTTTTTCTGAACCTCCGGAAACAGAACCGGTATATATTTGAGAAGGGTATGTATCTCTAAAGAAAGTGTCCCACCAATTGGTACTACCGTAGTGCACATATTGATCCCTACCATTACGTTGATCTATAATAACCCTTGCCAAAGAAGGATCCTGGGAAACTTCATATAAGGCCTCCATATCTGCTTCATTATAGCCTGTATAGGAAGCACCGCTATTATTTCTAAACGATTCGTCTACAATTGTTACCGCTTTATAGGGGTCTGTAACAAAGTCTGTATTCATTGTCGGGGAATTAACCGCCATAGTAGACCCAAGGTTAACAACTACATTTCCTTTTTTAGCATTCTTTGTAGTTACCAAAACAACACCAAAAGCCGCCCTTGCACCATATATGGCTGCAGCACCTGCATCTTTTAAAACACTTATAGATTCTACATCATCTGGGTTAAGATTGCTTAAGCTTCCTTCTACCCCATCTATAAGAATTAAAGGTGTACCTCCATTTATAGAAGTGAACCCACGAATATTAATACGAGGCTCTGCCCCAACCTTACCAGTAGATTTGGTAACGTTTAAACCCGGACTTAGCCCCTGTAAACTGGAGCTAACATCGGCTACAGGACGTTCAGCAATATTTTCTGTATTAACAGTACTTACCGCAGTTGATAAATTTTCTTTACGGGTCTCACCATAACCTACTATAACCACTTCTTCAAGGGCATTTTGATCTGGTGCCAGCCTTACTGTAATTTTTGAAGTGCCCTCTGGTTTTACTTCCCTGGTAGTATACCCCATAAAAGAAATTTCCAGAATAGGATCATTAGAAGTTGTATTGATGCTAAAATTTCCATCAAAATCTGTATTGGCCCCGTTAGAAGTTCCTTTTTCTATTACCGTTGCACCGGGTAACGGAATACCTTGCTCATCTAAAACAGTTCCCTGAATAGTTTGTTGAAAGTTAACGGTTCCTGGTAAGCTTCCCGACTTGTAATTGAAAGCAAGTGCCTCCGAAAAAATAAATAGAAGGCATATTAAATATACCTCCTTTTTTAAAAAAAATTGTATTTTAGTAGTCATTAGATTTGGCTATAATTAATAATTGTAGTCTAAATTAAGCCCATTCTGCTGCAACAGAATGGGCTCCTTTTGGCTAATTCAAAAAGTGGATTTAATCTTATAAAATAATATTTTAGGTTAGTTTTTTTGCTTCTAAATAATTGGGCGTAAAACTATAGATTGCTTTCTCCAGAAAGATTTTTTTTAGTTTAAGTTTGTATTAACTAAGCTTTAAATTAGTGGTGCAAAAAGAAGGAAATCGATTCTCCCCAACCCAAGGGAATTCTTATTTTTCGATATAACTATTACAGAAGTGTTTAAGGATTATTTATTTCCCACATAAAGTTTTCTGTGATTTAATTTATAAGGTGATGTTTCTTCTTAAATAGAAGAAAAATAGCTGGTTTTACTCGATAATCTAGATTTATCCCGATAATTATCGAGACCCCAAGGCTGGCCAGGAGATAACTTACTTAGCAGCAATGGTCAAAAAAAAACCGGCAATTTCAACTTTACGAAAATTGTTCCTATTTAGTATTAGAGCTAAAGCTATAGATAAATAGACCAACATAAAAAAGCCTGTAACTTTGTTACATCTGCAAGTTAATTTTAAAACGTTTTATAAACTGTAGTAACTACAACTCCCTTAAAATTGGGCGATTTAAGAGATAGCAATTGCTTTTCTTCTTTGATCTCCAGGTTAAAGGGATACTCTAAAAGGTTGACTCCGCTTTGCTTTTTTAACCTAATTCCCTGTCCCGAAATAATATCTTTATTGGGTAGAAAATCTCCTTCCGGCAAATGCTCGGTGAGTACTATATATTTAAAATCAGTTAGTTTATTCACCACCGACTTTATTTCGGTGTTCGATAAATGTTGCAACACCTGCCTAAGGATTGCACAATCTGCCAGTGGCAATTCATTTGCTGAAATATCTAAAAGCTGAAATTCTAAATTATCAGCCACAAATTCTTTTTTATTATGTTCTATAAGCCCCGGAACTATATCTACCGCGATATATTTTTTGGTATACCTTACCAATTCCTTCCCAATATTAAAATCTCCACACCCTAAATCACAAACTACCGGCGGAGTTTCAAAAGCACCTAAAAATGCAGACATAGCCTCCAAATACGGATTCACCATTTCAGGATGATGTGATCCTGAACCCGAATAATATACATTATTATCCCCACCCCAAAGCTTGTTCTCGTAAATTTGAACCATAGCATCTTTAGTAGGCCAGGGCTTTTTTATTTTTTTCTGATTCATCATAAAACCGGGGGTTAGTTATAGCTATTCAAATATACCCATCTATAAGAATAAGCTACCAACATGCTTATATTTTTAACCGGTATATTCTTGTAGCAAGTACTTCAACCAGTATTTGAATAAATGCTAGGTTAAAGCAAAAAAAAGAAGAAAAAGAGGTATAAGTATTATGCTTTAAAATTCAAGAAGTCTTCATCTCACAGGAAATTTTAAGTATAGTGAATTCTGCCGGTCTCATTGGGGCCAGGCCAATTTGTACAATCATTTTATTTTCTAAAATATCCTGAGAACTCATGGTTTCATTTAAGCCTACTTTTACAAAAAAGGCATGTTCGGGTTTTGCACCTGCCAGGGCACCTTCCCGCCATAAATTTAGAAGGTAATTTTCAATCATTGCATTTACGCTCGCCCAGGTAGGTAATACATTAGGTTTAAATGCGAATTGTTGTAACGCCTTTTTTACAGATTCTTCTATGTTTATATACAGTCTTTGTATAGAAACATACCTGCTTTCATTATCGTTTCCTGCCAAAGTTCTTGCGCCCCAAACCAAAACTCCCCTACCGGAAAAAGTTCTAATCGCATTAATAGACTTTCCCGCGATAGCATCTACATTAAGGCTTTCTTGTTGATTTTGGGTGATATTTACAGTAGGTTCTATTACCGAATTTAAACTTACATTAGCCGGGGCTTTCCAAACACCCCTTTGGGTATCTACATTCACATATACCCCTGCAATGGCACCTGATGCTGGCAGACTTATATATTTATTATTTATTTCATTTTTAAAACTGCGGTACACCAAAGCGTCCAGGTCTTTAACTTCATGCAAAGATTTTTTATGAAAGCGGGAATTGACCGGGGAACCGGTATCTTCAATTTTAGTATGGATAATCACAGAATTTTCTTCATTGGCTGTATACTTAAAAGCCGTTTTTAATGAAGGATAATAAGCAGCTCCATATTTTAGATAATTTGTCCCGATAGCTTGTCTAAAATCGGTTATGGCCGAAGGGGAATTATTATCATAAACATCACAAATAGTAAACCTATCCCTAAGTTTATGGCACAATACCAAAGCATCTTTTACCACAAAACCATATTCTATTTCGTTAGCCAGGCTTATAGCATCCGGAAAAACAAGAAGGCTAATTTCATCTATGGTTTCAGTAGCTTTTATTCCTCCAAGCAGTCCCTCCAGGGGATCTCGTTTTCCAATTTCAATTTTTTCGGCCTCATAATTACCCACCGAAACGATATAACAGGTACCACCGCCATTACTAAAGTATAATTCCAGGCTATGGTAAAGTTTAAAAATACCGGGATGAGGGTCGTCTACAGTATAGGTTCTTGAGCTAAGTTGAGCATTGGTGAAAATATCGGTTAGTTTAAGGCTAAAAGCTTGCAGGGGTGCACCGCCAAATTTATCCCTATATTCCTGAAGGGAATTAATTTTGGTAGGAATGTTACGCAGGCTATCCTCCTGGGTATACCCTATAAATGCCGGTATTGCCGAGGGCACACTACTAACCGAAACCGGGAAAGAGATTGTTTCCTCAAGATACACTCCGGGAGTTTTTGGTGATTTCATATATTTTGGTTTTACAGTCAATGCTTAAGCTTGAATTATTTTTTGGAAAAAATAATGCATTTCAAACCTCAATCTATTCTATGCTTTTCAAGATTCACAAGTACATTTTACTACAGAACCCTCTTTTTCAATTCTTTAAATATAGCTAAAAGAAATAGAGAAACTTAATTACTAGCTGCTTTTAAAGGCAACAATTTTAGGAAAGTGGGAATAATATTATCTCAAATTAAAAATTTCAGGGCTGGAACTGTTCTAAGCCTGTTTCAGAAGGCTACACAGACTTTTATACTACTGAGTTTACAGACAACTTCGTGCGTTTAAATGCGGTTATTAAAGAGTTTAAAGATAAAGATCATATAGACCAGCCTTTTCTACAAATTAATATGATTGATCTTAATAGAAAGACTTTACCGCTTTATAGAGGGTTGGATGAGAAAAATAAAATACTATACAAATTATGAAAACGAAATTACCAAACCAATACAAGAATCTACCGGAATATAATTACGATGTTAAATTGAAAAAAGGCTTGTACTATTACTTTAAATCCTAAGTTTCAAAAATTGAATTGCAAAAATTACTCTATAAAACCAAAAGATGAAGTTACTATATCAACTATAGGGGAATTTGCTATAATTACACTAGAAGCTTTAGGAAGAAAGAAAGTACAATACCTCGTAAAAGTACAATCTGCCAAAAAAGATTTAAAAATGATCCCAGAAAGAAATCTTCCTGAAGATTATGCAAATTATATAATAATGGCTCTTGAAAGTATTTCATTATATAATGAAATTGTGTTATAGGTTACGAAACTTTAACGGGAGTTAATAGATCATAACTCCCATTAAAACCTTCTAGAAATAAATAATAAAAATAGTAGGTTAAAAAAATAAATAAATTAAATTTGTAACCAATGTATAATGTTGATTAATATGGTTACTAAAAATTATTATTCCCTTTCAGAAGCTGCAGATATTTTAGGCAAAAGTACCGAAACGTTAAGACGATGGGACAGGGATGGAAAATTTGAAGCAGTTAGAGAACCTATAAGTAACTATAGAATTTATCCGAAAGAGCAAATTAATAATTTACTTGAGTTTACCAACGAAAAAATTGAAGATAACGTGAACAATTATGTAGCCCCAGAAAATGAATATAAGGTATTAGAATTATTTGCAGGAGCCGGAGGACTTGCTTTAGGTTTAGAAAAAGCAGGGTTAAAATGTGAAGCCTTGAATGAAATAGATAAATGGGCTTGTCAAACATTAAGGGAAAATAGGCCACATTGGAATGTATTAGAAGGAGATATTAAAAGTTACTCTTTTAAAGAATATGAAAATAAAGTCGATGTAGTTACTGGAGGTTTTCCTTGTCAAGCTTTTAGTTATGCTGGGAAAAAACTAGGTCTTGAAGATGCCAGAGGAACTTTATTTTATGAATTTGCTAGGGTGGTAAAAGAAGTTAAACCAGTTCTTTGTATTGGGGAGAATGTAAGAGGTTTACTGTCTCACGATAAAGGCAATACTTTAAAAGGAATGATTTCTATTTTAGACGAAATTGGCTACAAGGTCGTTCCCGTTCAAGTTTTAAAAGCCATTAATTACAGAGTTCCTCAAAAACGAGAAAGGCTAATTTTAGTTGGAGTTAGAAAAGATGTTGATTTAACATACCATTACCCAAAACCTCATAATAAAATTTTCAATTTAGAAGATGCTTTAAAAAAGGGGGAACTTTATTCTTGTGACGTGCCTAAATCCGGCGGCTCAAAATATCCTGATCACAAAAGAAAAGTTTTAGAATTAGTTCCACCAAAAGGCTATTGGAGAAATTTACCAGTAGACATTCAGAAAGATTATATGGGGAAAAGTTTTTATCTAGGTGGTGGAAAAACTGGAATGGCTAGAAGAATTGGTTGGGACGAGCCAAGTCTAACTTTAACTTGTAGTCCTGCCCAAAAGCAAACTGAAAGATGTCACCCAGATGAAACAAGACCTTTTACAGTAAGAGAATATGCTCGTATTCAAACATTTCCAGATTCATGGAAATTTACAGGTTCTATATCTCAACAATATAAACAAATAGGTAATGCAGTACCATGCAACCTTGGTCAGGAGATCGGTTACTCAATTGTCAATTTTCTTAACGAATACTATTCTTTAAAATCAAACAAGTCAGAAGTTTCTACCTCTTTAGCTAATTCTTTATAACCAATTTCAAAGAAATCTTCCGTATTTAATTCTAAAATCATACTATCTAAATTAGAAACCAACTTATTATAAAAATCCGGAAAGCCAGTTAAGCGATGCCAAAATTCTTGACCTATAATTACAGGATATTGTTCGTCAATTTTTCTGTAATGCTGGCTAATTTGATCTTCTTCCCCATATAAAATACCTAAAATTAAGTCTGAATTATTTAAATTCATTGAATTAGTTCTTGCTAAATTCGTCACATTGGAAAACTTTTTTAATAAAGGCCTTACATCTTCTGAATTTATAGTATTGGGTCCTGATTTCAATTGACACCATTTCTGTCTTCCATCTAATTTATCCGTAAATTCTATATCCATTCCTTTTATCAAAGAACCGGAAGCCAAATTCAGATCTACAAACATTCTTTGAATCATAGTGCCAAATGAAGTGTTTATGGAAGTACTAAGAACTCTTGGATAATACAAAGCTTTAGCAATTCCCAAAGGAGTAAAATCATCTTCTAATACTTTTGACAAATACTTGACTATAATAGGATTAATTTTATAGTTCTTAAGTTTAGAGTGCTTAGAAAGGCTGCTTATCTTATGGTTCTCTAAAATTTGAATTTTAATGTATTCCGTAATTACGTTTATTAATTCGGCTTCAGACATATTTTTATCTATTGTTTAATTTATTTCTAATTAGTGAATTTATATTATTAGTTATCAACCACAAAATTTGATAATCATTCGTCCCCTAAAATAAAAAAACCCTACAAACGTACTGTCTGTAGGGTTTAAGATGTCTATTCTGTGGTCCCACCTGGGCTCGAACCAGGGACCCCTTGATTATGAGTCAAGTGCTCTAACCAGCTGAGCTATAGGACCAATTCAAGTATTTCAACAATACCCGAATTTTAGGAGTGCAATATTAGTATATATTTTCAATCCCTGCAAGACTAAATCCAATTTTCCTTCATCAGTTTTTATTCCGGAGTCCCGATTTTAGAAATTCGTTTATTTTTCCTGGCATAATTCTACCAAAACCCCATGACTGCTTTTAGGATGCATAAATGCCACCAATTTATTATCGGCGCCTGCTTTAGGTTCGGTATTTACAAGCTTAAAACCTTCTTTTTCCAATCGGGCGATTTCGGCTTTAATATCATCTACCGCAAAGGCCATATGGTGAATTCCTTCGCCACGCTTTTCAATAAACTTTGCGATAGGACTTTCAGGATTTGTAGCCGCCAGTAATTCAATTTTACTCTCGCCAATTTTAAAAAAAGAGGTACTTACCCCCTCACTTTCCACAGTTTCGGTTTTATAATGCTCACTCCCTAAAACCGCTTTATAAATGGCATTTGCCGCTTCCAGATCTTTTACGGCAATCCCAATATGCTCAATTTTCTTCATTTTTCTATTTTTAAGTAGATGCAGCAAGTTAAACTTCTAATTTTATATATTCAAAAAGCATTAGAACACGCATCAACCTAAGATCTTATGCGCATACCAATTTATTGTAGTATTTTTGCCTTATGGAAGAGACAAACAGACAAAAGAAAATAGGAGGGGTTTTACAGCGCGATCTAGCCGATATCCTGCAAAAAAACCTAAAAGATGCCGGGAGAACAGGAGTAATTATTTCGGTCTCTAAAGTAAAAGTGACCACAGACCTTTCTATAGCAAAGGCTTATGTTAGCATTTTTCCGCAGAAACATGCGCAGGAAGTTATTGAAGAAATCAACCTTGGAAAATCTAAGATAAAACACGAGTTGGCCCAGCGCACCAAGCACCAACTTAGAAAAATGCCTGAAATTAATTACTACCTGGACGATTCGCTGGAATATATAGAAAACATAGAAAAGTCTATTAAAGGCGAGGAAGACCCTATCTCTAATCCAGATTTATTGGAGCGTCGCAAAAAATCTTAATTTGAAGTTCCCCTTTTACATCGCCAGGCGCTATTTGTTTAGCAAAAGCAGCAATAATGCTATTAATATTATTACCATTATTGCCGCTGTGGGTGTGTTTGCAGGGGCTTTTTCGCTATTTATTGTGCTCTCGGGCTTCGCCGGTCTCAAAGACTTTAGCCTTTCTTTTTCCAATAAATTTGATCCCGATTTAAAAATATTACCGTCAAGCGGAAAAACATTTCAGTTCCCTGAAAATAAAGCAGCAGAATTAATTGAAATTGAAGGAGTTTCAAGCTTTAGTAAAATTATTGAAGAACGCATTTTCCTTGACTATCGCAATAAAAACCATACAGCATTTATAAAAGGGGTAGACAAAAATTACCGGCAGGTAACCCAAATAGACAGTGCAGTTTCCGGTTCGTGGTTAACCAATAGCGAGGCACAGGTGGTAGTTGGCAATACTATTTCCCGAAAATTGGGGCTTAGCATTTTTAACTACCAGCACCTATTAAATATTATGGTACCGCGCCCGGGAAAAGGGCAAATTACCGGCTTAAATCCAGGCCAGGCTTTTAACCAGGAAAAAGTTATAGTTAGCGGAATTTACAGCGTAAATGAAGAATTAGATGACAAATATGTGTTTTCTAACCTTAGTTTTGCCCGAAACCTTTTAGAATTAGACGAAAATACTTTTTCGGCTGTAGAAATTAAAATAGCTCCAAATGCAGACGCCGAACTGGTAACTCAGCAGATTAAAGCCCTGTTTGGCGATGAAGTAATTATAAAAAACCGTGCGCAACTCAACGAGATGCTCTATAAAATGCTCAATACCGAAAATCTTGCGGTCTATCTTATTTTTACCCTGGTTTTAATTATTGCGCTTTTTAATGTTGTAGGCTCAATAATTATGGTAATTCTGGATAAACGGGAGAATATTAAAACCCTGTTTAACCTGGGAGCTTCTGAACGTCAAATCAAAAAGATTTTCTTTACCCAGGGAATGCTCATGACGCTTATTGGCGGCGCCATAGGCTTATCGGCTGCAATACTCTTAGTATTTCTCCAATTGCAATTCAATTTGGTTATGATTACACCCAGCCTTCCTTATCCCGTAGCTATCACACTTGAAAATATTTTAATCGTGATTTTTACCATAGGAATCCTGGGGCTGCTCGCATCTTTTATTGCGGCTGGAAGTAGTAAAAAAGCTTTAAAGGCGGTTTAAAACCCCGCTGGTATTTTAGCTGGCCATGAATACACGAATCTTATAACTTTAAACGCCCCCTCCTTCTCAAGGAGGGGAATGAATTCAGCGCAGCTGAAGAAAGGGGTGGTTAAACACTCACAAAACAAAAACGCTTAAATTCTGCAACATCAAACCCCTCAGACCTGGCGGTCACTTCCCTTTGCAAATAAGAGGAAAAGCTTTATTGTTTCTAAAAACGTATCCTATGAAAAGCAATAATCTTGTCTCTCAAAAATAATATTTTAAACTCTATTATCTCATAATCATTTAATTTTTAAGGCGTTGAATTTTTAATGAAGCTTTGCTTCAGTAAGAATTCAATGCAAAAATAACCTGCTCAGCATCCTATTTGTGGTCACTTCCAGAGTGCCACCAGCATCACTATGATTGGTTAAATAAATCTGTCCACTTGCTAAAAAATGTGATCCT
>NZ_WYEW01000013.1:0-98843 GCF_015143665.1 Salegentibacter sp. BLCTC
GCAGCTCTATTCAATAAATTTACTTCTTTCGCTTCTGCAGCAAAACTGGACGGGATTACGGCCGCAGTTGCGCCCACTATTCCTAAATTCTTAATAAAGGAACGTCTGTTATTTTTCATTATTTAATAGTTAATTGATTAATTGATTTTCGGTATTATTATTCTTTGAAAATTAAATCGAATTCAAAATTTTCGATATATACATAAGTAGGTTTCGAATTTATAGAAAAACTCTTTAAAATAAAAGATGTTGTTTTGTTTTCATACAAAATTTATCTTTTATATCAGTTTTTCTTCTTTTTTATAAAACAGGCCAATATTCTATCATTATTGGCCTGTAATTATCTTATTATTCTCGATTTAGAAAGCCAGTTTAGTACCCTGGGTTTTGGGTTAAGGTTGGCTCTCCATTTGAGTCTAAACTCAAATCTATTTGTGCTTGTGGAATAGGGTAGTATTCGCTTTTGCCCGAAATAAACTTACCGCCTCTAACATCGGTAGTTATTTTTCCCTGATAGTCGAAATAAGCGTTTAAGGTCTCTTCGGCAATTCCCCATCTTACCAGGTCAAAAAAGCGATGTCCTTCCATGGCTAATTCAAGTTTACGCTCAAAATAAATAGCCTCTAGCGCATCTTCTTTGGAAGAAAATTCAGAACTGGTATATAGGCCAATATTATAATTAGCTGCATTCTCTGCATCATTAAAACCAGTTAAGGGACTGTTTTCATCAATATATTTCTTTAAGAAACCTTGTGGGTTTGCAGCTCGCTCCCGAACTCGGTTTACATATTGCATGGCCAGATCTAAATTTCCGGTTTGTGCTTCAGCTTCAGCAGCCATCAATAAGACATCGGCAAAGCGAATAATATGAACATTAATTGCGGTACCTGGTGCCCATGAGCTTTGATCACTATATAAGTCTTGTGTGGCTTGCCAGTAAATATTCTTTTTTGGAGCATAAGGTCCACCGTAAGATTGGTCTCTTATCCAGGTAGCACCGGGATGGTGTCCCCAATCATGATATGGTATTCCACGACGGCCTACCGTCCAGTCCAGACGTGGATCTAAAGAGCCTGTATAAGGTGTGAACGATGCATCTGAAGCTACACCCATATCACTTTTTACAGGATTCTGGTTATAATTATCTAAATATGGTAAACCACTGCTTTCTTGCGTTTTATAAGAGTTTACTAAGTTTTGTGTGGGCTGATAAAAACCGCAGCATCTAAATGGGCTATTATAAGGGAAATTAAGCATGCCCCCCTGGTTAGAATTTGTAATAGTGCTAGTACCATCATTGGCTACCATCTGTACATCAAAAACCGTTTCGGCGTTATTCTCGGTTTCGGCATCAAAATTATCTTTAAATTCTGCAACAAGATCATACTTTTCGCCTGCCGAATTTGTGCCAGATTCAATTACTTGCGTGAATATTGTTGAAGCTTCAGGAAATTTTTCCTGGTATAGGTATGTTTTTCCAAGGTAAGCACCGGCCGCCCATTTATTAGCACGTCCAAATTCAGATTGAGTTCCAGGTAAATTATCGAATGCAAACTGAAAATCAGCTTCTATATTAGGCCAAATATCGGTATCATTGGGTTGCTTGGGATTCTCAGTGTTCTCATCTATCCAGGGAACCATATTAAACATCTTTTTTAACTCGAAGTAATAGTGCCCTCTTAAGAATCTTGCCTGCCCGGCTATGTTGTTTCTTTCGGCCTCACTGATGTCTTCTACGTTAGCCAATAATTTTAAAACATTATTGGTACGCGTAATTCCTTCATAAGCTGCGATCCATTTAGTATTGTAGAATCCGTTTGAAGGATTTGAAATAAATTTTACAATTTGGTCTATAGCGGGCTGATCTCCTCCAAAACTTCCTTTACTGGCTAAACCACCGGCAACGGCTCCATACACCCAGTTATCTGATGCAGACTCCCAGGGATTTCCTCCACCGAGGCCCTGCCCATCTAAGGCAGCGTAAGCACCAATTAGTAATTTTTCTACACCTTCTTTGTTGGCTACTACATCTTCACTTAATGAGCCCAATGCGGGTTGGTCTAAAAAGTCGTCACTACAAGACCCAAGACTTAGCGAAACCATAACCGCCAAAAATAAAAGGCTTAAAATTCTATATTTTTTCATAATTATTGTTTTTATCATTATAAACTAGCGTTAAGTCCAAATATCAATTGTCTTTGATTAGGGTAGGCACCTTCATCAATTCCAAAACTTACCGATTCTCCAGAAATTTCCGGATCAATACCAGAATAACCAGTGATAGTAAATGCATTAGCCATTTGTACATAAAATCTTAGCTTAGAAATTTTAATGGCATCTAACACAGAATTTGGCAAAGTATATCCTAGTTGGATTTGTTTAGCTCTTAGATAAGAACCATCTTCAACAAAATAAGAGTTGGGAACATCTGCCAAGCTAAATGAACCAACGGTTTGTTGAATAGGAGCACTTGCATTCATATTATCTGGTGTCCAGGAATCATAAAGAGCAGTAGAGCTCTTTGCACCATTAAAAGAACTGTAAAAATCGGTAAACCATTTAACATTGTTCCAAATATCGTTTCCTTGAGAGCCGTATAAGAACATACTAAAGTCCCAATTCTTGTATAAAAGTTCCAGGTTTAGTCCGTAGGTGAAGTCAGGATTTGGATTTCCGATAAATGTACGGTCTTCAGGGGTTATTTGGTTGTCTCCATTAGTATCTGCATAACGGAAACGCCCTACCGCCACATCAGATTGGTACGTAGTGTTTTGGTTACCTGTACTTTCTCTCGCTGCTGCATTGGCCTGGTCTATTTCTTCTTGTGTATCCCAGAAGCCATCTACTTTATAACCAAAAAACTGACTAACAGAGCCTCCTTCGGCATTTCTAATTATAGAACTACCATTAAATCGGCGACCTTCCAAATCAAAATAGTTTATACCATCGGCAATTTTAACAATTTCGTTATTATAACTTGTAAAAGTAACCGAAGTGTTAAATTGAAGGTCGTCAGAAAGCGTAAAATAAGTAGAAAGGTCTAAATCAATACCACTATTGGTCATTTGGCCAACATTCACATAAGGTACTGTAGCCGATCCAACGGTTGCCGGTAGATTGGGATTGTACAAAAGATCGTTTATATCTTTACGATAATAATCAACAGTTAGTTGCAGCGTGTTATTGAATAGGGTTGCATCTATACCAACATTTGCATTTATATTCTTTTCCCATTCAGCATCTGGATTTCCAATTCTTGATTGCTGGAAGCCTTCAGAAGTACTTGACTGACTTCCTGTAATTGCATAAAATGAGGTTTGATTATTACCGCCAAAGGTTGTAAATGAGTTGGCGGGATCTACGTTTATCTGATTACCCATTATACCATATCCGGCACGTACTTTAAGATCATCTATCCAATTAGATTCAAAGAAACTTTCATTACTTACGTTCCAACCGGCACTGGCAGCAGGGAACCAACCGTACTGTTCGTTTAAGAATCGTGATGACCCATCCCTTCTTATGGTTGCACCAAATAGGTAACGATCATCAAAGTTATAATCTACCCGGCCAAATACAGAAGAAAGCGCATTGGCATATTGTGAACTATAATTAGTTTGGGTTCCTGAACCGGTATCTAGCGTTACGTAATCTGGATCAAAAGAGAAATAGGATTGTGTAGTACCACCTACTTCACGGCCTTTGTTTTGATAAGCTTCTGTACCCAATACTACGGTTAAATTGTGTAGATCTGCAAAAGTATTTTTATAGGTAAGTGTGTTGGTCCAGGTCCAGTTAAAATAGGTTTCAGCACCTTCGGTGTAAGAGTTTACCGAGTTGTTTTCAGCGTTTTCGTATGCTGGAAAAACAAAAGAGTTAAAACTATTTGAGAAATAATTTCCACCAAAAGTTGTTTTAAGAGTAAGACTTTCCAAAAAGTCTATTTCTGCAAAAATATTACCAAATAGCTTATTGGAAACTCCTCGGTTATTTCTCAATCTATCTAACATGGCTACCGGGTTAAAGGCATTACCCAAGCCCTGACCAAAAGAGCCTGCATAATTGCCTCTAATATCACGTACCGGGATAATAGGTTGTTGCCTAAAAGCCATTCCTATGGCGCTTCCTTCTGAAAGTGCACCAATTTGTGGATTTTCCCTAATGGCAAAACTTAAGTTTTCACCAACCCTAATATTATCTGTGATATTAAATACACTATTTACACGCATGGTGTAACGCTTCAGGTAAGTATTAGCCAGGGTTCCTTCTTGATCAAAATAATTAAGAGAAAATAAGAAACTTCCTTTTTCACTACCATTGCTAACCGAAAGGTTATGACTGGTAATTGGAGCAGAATTAAAAATCTCCTGAAACCAATTGGTTCCTTGCTTGTTTGCTTCTACAATTCGATAAAAATCATTTAGTTGAGCAGGATCGGTATAGTAAGGATCTACATTGTATAGAGATTCATCAACCGTATTAGCACCCACCGGGGCAATATAATTTGGTAAAACAGGTTGTGCACCATCTCCATATTGTGGATGATCTATAGCTACGTCTGGATTTGTATTTCTTATGGCTCTAAAAGTAAGATCGGCCATTTCCTGAGAAGAAAGTATATCCCATGGATTACCTTTTTGAACCATTTGTGTGCCGTAGTAGGCATCGTAATTTACAGATAGTCTGCCTTTCCCTTTTTTAGTGGTAATAATAATAACTCCATTGGCAGCACGAGAACCATAGATAGAAGCAGAGGCAGCATCTTTGAGTACCTGCATGCTTTCAATATCATTTGGGTTAATATTATCTATACTCCCAGTAGGGATACCATCTACAACATATAATGGCGTGTTGTTTCCAAATGTATTGGAGCCACGAATCTTTACCTGTGGGGCTTCACCTGGTTGGCCTCCACCTGTAATACTAACACCCGAAACCCTACCTTGTAATTGGCTGGTAACTTGTGCGTTGGGCTGTTGTACCATTTCATCTACTTTTACAACAGATACAGCACCGGTTAAATCTTGTTTACGTTGTGTTCCATAACCAACCACAACAACTTCTTCTAATGCAGCTGCATCTTCTTCCAGAACAATATCGATTTCGTTACGACCGTTTACATTTACTTCTTTGGTAGCGTAACCAACATAACTAACCTGTAAAACGGCATCCTCAGGTACTTCAATAGAAAAATTTCCATCAAAATCACTCATAACACCATTAGAAGTGCCTTTTTCCAAAATATTAGCAGCGGGAATTGGCATTCCTGTTTTGGTTTCTGTGATAGTACCGGTAACCGTAATGGTTTCTTGAATGTTGTTAGAAATTGGTGTAGCAACAGATTTTTTCGAATTTTTGGTTAGAAAAATTTGTTTGCCATAAATTTCATATTTGGTGTCTGTACCTTTAAAAATTTGGTCTAGCACAGCAGGAACTTTTTCTTTATTTGCCGTGATTTTTACCTTTCGTGATAGGTCTACATCTTTAATTTTATAAACAAAGTGGTATTCGGTTTGGCTTTCTATAAGATCCAGTAAATACGACATTTCTGCGTCATCCAATTTTAGGGATACGGTTTTCTGCGAATAAGTGTTATTGGCGTGCAATCCAAAAAGACTTATTAGGAAACACAAAATGGTGAGTTTCATTTTCAAATTAAATTTAAACAAAGCAAGCAGCTTTGCTAGTCCATAAGGTGATTTTTTCATACTTTTAAAGCTTAAATATTTGGTTGATACTCGTTATTTAATCGGCCATATTTTGTAGCGGGGAATGCTCTAACATTCCCCGTTTTTGTGGCTAATTTTCTTGTTATAGTTATTAATTCATTTTATTTGTTTTTGGGTTAATAATAAATTTTTTATCACATTCTTGAGTGTATTCCAGTCCATAGGTTTTTTTAAAGTATTCCAGGATATTGAGAATAGATTCCTGGCCAAAACTGGCATTAAACTTCTCTTTAGCGATTGCTTTGTTTTTGTTTATAATGCTTACTCCAAAATGACGTTCCATTTTCTTCAATATATCTTCAAAACTCATATTTCTAAATACCATCCTTCCTTCCATCCAGGAAGTGTAGATAGATGGGTCTACTTCGCTAATTTTTAAATCACCAATGTGTTTCGTAGTAGAAGCTAGCTGTCCCGGTTTTAAAATTGATGGTTCTGCTTTATTTTGTTTTGTATGCAACTGTACAGCACCTTCTACTAATACTACAGCTGCGGTGGTGTCTTCTGGATAGGCTGAGACATTAAATTCGGTTCCTAAAACTCCAATTTCGAGATTTTGGGCACTAACTTTAAAAGGACGATTTAGGTCTTTTGTTATTTTAAAAAAAGCTTCACCAATAAGAAATACCTCTCGTTTGTCATTTCTTGAGAAGTTTACAGGGTATTTTAAAGAAGAGCCCGCGTTCATAAAAACCAGACTCCCGTCTGATAATTGTACTTTAAAACGTTTACCGTTGGGGGTCTTTAAAGTGTTGTATTCAACTTTTGCTGAAGCCGATTCGTGTTTGTTGTATACCAATAGGTCTCCTCGCTGCCCACCTATCACTTTTCCATTAGGTTTTGTTAACTGAAAATTTCCTTTTTGCGATAATCCTGTAAGCGTACCATCTTCATGCTCCAGGATTATAGAATCTTCTGCAATTGGAACTTGATTTACCTCTTTTGGCTTTGTTAAATATAGAAATAGGGAGCCGCTTAAAACAGTAATAAAAATGGCAGCTATTGATGTAAACCAAACTTGCTGCTTTTTAGGTCTTTGTGGGAGGCTATATGTCTTTTGATGATAAATTCTATCTTCGATTTCGGCATAAAGCTTATCTTTTGATTTTCTACGCTCATTCTTTTCTAATACAATGTGCTTCAATACTTCTTTTGCTTCGGGAAGTACCTGTTCCTTAGGATTTTTTTGGAAATAGCTTATTATTTGTTCTATTTCCTCTTCACTACAACGATTTCGTGAGAATTTAAACAGTAAGCTTTTTATGTAATTTTTTTGGTTCATTAAATAGTCGGGTTGTAGTTAGAATACAATTGAAAAGCTAAGGACTACTATTCAAGTTGTGAATTTTTTTAGATTTTCTTTAAAATTTCTTAACAAATAGAGGTTGAAGTCAAGTATAGTAGGGCTTAGGCTGAAATGTTAAAATTTAATAGTTTGATGAAATTATAACTGAAGATTCATGATTTTTTAATGGCACCGCCAAAGGAAATAATACCACGAGTCTTGCTTAGAAATTAAAAATTTGTTTCCAACGAATGCTTCGCTGGCTTGCTGCGCAGTAGTTTACTGAAAGTCGCTTTAATATATGGATATTTATAATAATTACACTTTTTATTTATTTTACTTTTATTGAGAAAATATTTAAAAAAGCTGGTTCGAATATAGAAGTAGATATAATACTTTTAAGGAGATTCTCTAGCAATTCCACAGCAACGCCAATAAAAATGCTATATCGCCATGTAGGCTTAGAAATTCCCGAATATTCCCTAAAGCTTTGGTCATTTGATTTTTGACAGTATTTGCCGAAATATTTAACTCATCACTTATCTCTTCATAACTTTTTCCTTCTTCCCTCGACATTTTAAAGATTAGTTGACAGCGTGGCGGTAAAGAAGTGATGGCGCGTTCACTTAAGTTTTTATATTCTGCTTCAGTGAGGTTAATGTCTGTTGGTTTATGGGATTCTATACTTTCATAAAAAACCCTGTTCATCAATTCACGATCGTTAGCTGCTTTTTTTAAAAAATTAAAAGCCAGATTGCGGGCTATGGTAAAAATAAAGGCTTTAAAAGATTTTTTAGGCTTTAAAAGATGTTTGCTTACCCAAACTTTTATAAAAACATCCTGTACAATTTCTTCAGCTTGTACATCTATTTTCACCAAACTTTTTGCATAATAATATACGTCTTCCTGATATCTATTAAAGAGTACCTGAAAGGACGCTTCATCCCCAGATTTTAAATGTTCTACTAAAACATGATCGCTATTATTTTCAATTTTAAACATATTTGCGCCCAAGGTGATTATGTTTATTAAAAGTTTGTTTAATTAGCTTTATGTTATTTAAATGATAGTTGCTTGCGAATTCCGTCAGAATATCAGATAATTTTTTAAATATAAATTAAATTAATGTAATTTATTTGAATTATCCAGATCTTTTTGTGAAAAATTATAAAAGTTTAGCTGGGAATGGAGAAAATTGGTTTTTAGAAAGTGTGTTTTGTAGTTTTAGGAGAGTTTATAAGTATCTGTTAGCAAAATGAATAAAAAATTACTGCTTCCTGGAGATTTTATAAAGATTCGTCAACGCAAATTAAACGGTTGCCAATTTCACTAATAACTAAAATTTTGAATTTCTTTCCAGCTGCTTCCTAATTATGATAAAAACTATTAGTTTCTACTTATCTTTGTTATAGAAACCATTTGAAGATGATACAGGAAAGTATTTCTATAGAAGAAAAGTTAAATGAACGTATAAAGGAACTCTCCTGTCTTTATCAGGTTTCTACGGCTATTAGAGAATATAACGGCTCTTACCAAGATACCTTAGGGACTATTGTACAAATTTTAAAAAATGCCTGGCGATTCCCAGAGCTTGCTACTGTGGAGATTCAATATGAAGATTGCCACTTAACTTCAAATCCAATTCCCTCAAAAGCTTACTCTCAAAAGAGTATTATTCAAACTTCCGAAAAACCAATGGGCTTTATTAAGGTTCATTATCCGGCTTCAGATTTGTCTAAAGCACATTTTTTGGTAGAAGAGCAACGTTTGCTAGATAAGATCGCCTATGAGATTGCTTTATTTTTTGAACGCCAAACTATAAAAACCCAGGAGGAACTTTTAAAGAAAACAGCGCAAAGAAACGATCGTTTATCTATTTTAGGGGAAATTACCGCGGGGATAGCCCATGAATTAAATACTCCTTTGGGGAATATTCTTGGTTTCGCCGAATTTATAGAGGAAAAAAGCAAGGGGGCACAAATAAAAAGAGACGCACAAAAAATTATAAAATCGGCTATGTACTCCAGGGAAGTAGTGAAGAAACTTATGTTCTTCTCGTGTGATATGCCCCAGGATATTAAACAAATTGAAATTAAACCGGTAATTAGTCAGGCGCTTTCTTTATTAAAACCTAATTTTAAAAAAGCGAATATAAAGTTTGAATTTCTTATTGACGATCCCGGTTTAAAGGCGCAGGTAGATCCTATACAATTAACCCAGGTTTTCTTTAACCTGGTAATTAATGCTATTTATTATTCTCCTGAAAATTCGAAAATTGTGATTGCTATTCATAATACGAAAACGCACTATACCATTGAAATTGCCGATACCGGAAAAGGGATAGATCCAGAAGTAAAAGATAAGATATTTGAACCTTTTTACACTACTAAACCTTTGGGAGAAGGTTCTGGTCTTGGCTTAAGCGTAGTACACGGAATTATAAAAAGCCATAGGGGTGAAATTAGTATTGCTGATAATGTACCAAATGGAACCATCTTTAAAGTTCAATTACCATTGAAATTCTAATATGTCTATACGTAAAGAAAACTTATTAATAGTTGATGACGACTACGATATGCTGGAGATCCTGGACAGGCATCTTGAGCAGGAAAATTATCATACCTATAAAGCAGGATCTGTATTAGAAGCAATAGATATTTTAAAGCATAGTGAGATTGATTTACTGATAACCGACTTGCAAATGCCTGGAATGAATGGGATGGAACTGGTAAAATATGTAGATGACCACTATACTGAAATCCCAAAACTTGTAATTACGGGATTTCCTTCTATTGATAATGCCCTCACAGCCATAAAATCTGGTGCTTTAGAGTATTTGCCAAAACCTTTTACAAAAAACGAATTACTTACTTCAGTTAAAAATTCACTTATTAACCGGGCTTCAAAAGCCCCAAAATCCAGTCTGGCAACAGGTGCGAGAAATAATTATGCGGGTATGATTGGAACTTCAGCTAAATTTGAAGAACTGGTTGATGTTATTGAAAGAGTGAAAAATAATCGTGCTACTATTTTAATAAGAGGGGAGAGTGGTACGGGGAAAGAGCTGGTTGCGAAGGCTATTCATTATAAAGGTTCTTTTGCCAGCAATCCTTTTGTAGCTGTTAATTGTGGTGCTATACCAGAAAACTTGTTAGAATCAGAATTGTTTGGCTCTGTTAAGGGGGCTTATACCGGTGCTTCAGAAACACGCGAAGGATATTTTCAGGAAGCTAATGGAGGGACTATTTTTTTAGATGAAATAGGTACAGCATCATTAGCCGTACAGGTTAGGTTGTTACGTGTACTTCAGGAAAAGGAGGTTAGGAAAATTGGCGATAGAAAATCAGAAAAACTTCAGGTTCGGGTTATTGCCGCAACAAATATAGATTTGCGGGAAATGGTAGAAAAAGGAACTTTTAGGGAAGATTTATATTATAGGTTAAATGTAGTGGAGATCCTAACTCCTCCTCTAAGGGAGAGAAAAGAAGACATTGTACCACTAGCCAAAACTTTTTTGGAGAAGTACCAGCGTGATTATGGTAAAAGCAATTTAACCTTATCTAAAAAGGCAGTCGAAATTTTAAACCGCTACACCTGGCCCGGCAATATTAGGGAACTTGAAAATGTAATACAAAGGGCCATTATTATGTGTGAGCATGAAATTTTACCACAAGATTTACCGGCTTCCATAAAATATAAAATTCCTAATGTAGATGAGGAGTTAATGGCCTTAAAAGAGGTAGAAAAAAAACACATTCTAAAAGTACTTGCAGCGGTAGACCAAAATAAATCCAAGGCTGCAGAAATTCTTCAAATAGACCGTAAAACTTTACGGGAAAAGATTAAATAAAGCTCTGGGTAGTTTTCTCCCGTTCGGGGAGTTTCTTTTCATCCTTAAGAAATTAAATAATTATTTTTTATTTTCTAATACACTCAAAATCAATACATTGATATTTATTAGCCTGTTGTAGAATTAATTGGGCACAGCTTTAGCTTTAGTACCCTGCAAAATGCAGATTCTATGAATATAGCTGAAATGGAACGACCGGCAATTTTGGAAGAAAGTGGAAAGGAGATACAGCAGGCAGGTAGTGAGCTCTTTAAAACGCTTTGTTTTAATTGCGATTTGAGGCACCAGTGTACCTGGAAGGAAAACAGAAAGATGTATTGTGAACATTTCCAATAAACTATAAATATGATTGCTACAAAAAAAAATAAACAGAGTATGTATGATACGGTTATGAAACAGTTTAATAAAACTGCCGGTATCATAGATTTAAATCCAAACATTAAAAAAATACTGGAAATAACCAACAACGAGATTGTGGTTCATTTTCCTGTAAAAATGGATAACGGTAAAGTAGAGGTTTTTACCGGTTACAGGGTGCAGCATAATAATGCTTTAGGCCCTTATAAGGGAGGCTTGCGTTACCACCCAACGGTAGATGTGGATGCTGCCAAGGCACTTGCCATGTGGATGACCTGGAAAACTTCTTTGGCCGGTTTGCCTTACGGGGGAGCTAAGGGTGGAATTCAATTAGATCCCAGAGATTATTCTGATGCCGAACTAGAGAGAATAACACGTAGGTTTACATATGCTTTAGGAGAAAATATTGGGCCGGAACATGATATTCCAGCACCCGATGTAAATACCAACGCACAGACCATGGCCTGGATTGCAGATACTTATATGTCTACAATTTCAACCTCAGAACGTTCTCAAAACCAACATGTGGTAACGGGAAAACCTGTAGGATCTGGTGGTTTGGAAGGTCGTGATCGCGCAACCGGTTTTGGTGTTTATTTAACTACTAAAGAACTCGTAAAATCTCGAGGAGAATCATTAAAAGATAAAACCTTTATCGTTCAGGGTTTTGGTAATGTGGGCTATTGGGCTTCAAAATTTTTAATAGCCGATGGAGCAAAAATGATTGCTGTACAGGATGCCCATGCTACTATATTTGATGAAGATGGCATTTCTGTAGACAAATTATTTGAACACTCAAGCCCTAGAAAAGGTTCTATTAAAGGTTTTGAAGATGCCAGGGAAATCGAACCAGCCAATTTCTTCGGGCTAGAATGTGATATTTTAATTCCGGCCGCCCTTGGGAATCAAATTACAGGAGATAATGCCTATAAAATACAGGCCTCTATAGTTGCCGAAGGAGCTAATGGCCCTACAAACGAAGAGGGAGAAGCCATATTGTTAGAAAAAGGTATTACTATTATTCCAGATATCTTATGTAATTCTGGTGGGGTAATAGGTAGTTATTTTGAATGGCTACAAAATAGAAATGGAGAGCTTTGGGAACTGGAAGAAGTGATGCAAAAATTAGAAAAGAAATTGCTTCAGGTGTTTAAAAAAGTTGAAAGAGCAGTTGAAGAAAGAGATACAGATTGGCGTACGGCCGCTTATATTTTAGCAATTTCAAGAATAGAGACCGCTTATAACCAACGTGGTATATTTCCTTAATTAATTGTAGCAGAGAAAATGAAATATGATGTTATTATAATTGAAAAGGTAGAGTATGAGCTTTTAAAACGAATTGTTTCAATGGCGCATTACTACAAAGATAGTACTTATCGTGCATCTATAGAAAAACTAAAGAATGAACTGGAGCTAGCCAAAATTGTAAGTGAAAAAAATATGCCCAAAGATGTGGTGCGATTTAATTCCAAGGTAGAAATCGCTACTCCGTTTAGTGTAAATAAAACCTATCAAATCGTTACTCCAGATCAAAGTAATATAAAAGAAAATAAGGTTTCAATTCTGGCACCTATGGGCTTGGCCTTATTTGGCTATGCAGAAGGAGATGAAGTAGAATGGGAGTTTCCTACCGGTAAGAATTCCATCAAAATTATTGGAGTTGAACAAATACCAAAGGAAATAAAAATATAAAAATAGTGGAAAATGAATGAAAAGTTTCAGGAACATTATGGTGAAGAAGAAATACAAATTTTAAGCATACAATCTGAAGCAGAGGATTGGGAAGATAATTTGATTTTTATAAGCGAGGAAATTAATTTCTTTGGAAACATATTAGAATCGGGAAAGAGCAGTTTGAATATTGATATAAACTCTGAAGATGCTTCTTACCTTAAAGAACAACTTGACTTATTAAATAAAGCTAATGAACATCATTTAACTGCATTTTTTGATTATAAAAATAAGCTGGAAGGTTTAAAGGAGTGCGATGATGTACAATGTGAAAACTTTTATTTAAAAGATCATTTAATTTTCAAGAATTCACTGCGAAAACATTTTAAAGATTTACGGAAACTGAAGCTTCTAATCTTTAAATTTCTAAAAGTTAGTTTCAACTGATTTTAAATTTGACTGTGTTTGGTTGACTAATTTGGGGCGGTTTTTAATCGCCCCTTTTTTATGGTTAAAAAAACTATGAAGGAATAATAGAACAGAAAAAACTCACAGTACCGCTAGCAGACTGGAGCACTTGTAACCTAAAAACAAAAAACCCCGTAAATCCTAGGATCTCGGGGTTTTTGATTGAGATTGATACTCAAAAAGTGGAGTCGGAGGGGTTCGAACCCTCGTCCAAACAAGCAATTAAATTGCCTTCTACACGCTTAGTTTTCACTTAAATTGTCGGGAAAAAGTCTGGCCGAAAACTACCTAACTTCTTCCGTATCCTCAATTAAATTTCAGAACTGCATCAAGACACTGCAGTTCCTATATTTACTTTATCGGTGCCCCTAGTGCGAATGCCGTAAATCAAGGCCTTCGCGGGACATCTTGGCTCCCTACCTTGTAGGGACTAAGCAAAACCTACTATAATTCGGTTACGCAGCCAAGGCGTAGTTATCTTCGCCGTTTAAAAAAGTGTGAAATATGAGATTTACGAGCTATATCCCAGCGCTCGACGTGCTTACAACTCAATTAGACTCGCTGTCAAAACCAAGTCGACCCCATATGTAAAGAACATTGTCATTTAAAACTTAAGTATAACAAAACTTAAGGCTGGCAAAGATACAATTTTAAATTCATATCTTTGAATTACACATACAAAAGGAACAAAACCCATACCAGAAATGATAAAATTTGCACTGATTAAAGAAGAAAAAACACCGCCAGATCGTCGAGTTGTTTTTTCGCCAAACAAGTTAAAAGAAGTCGTGAATAGTTTTCCGGAAGCCAGTTTTAAAGTGCAAAGTTCAAGTATTCGGGTGTTTAGCGATCAGGAGTATCGCGACGCGGGTTTTGAAGTTTCCGATGATGTTTCAGATTGTGATGTGTTGCTTGGTGTTAAAGAAGTTCCGCTACCGGCGCTAATTCCGAATAAAAAATACTTTTTCTTTTCCCATACCATTAAAAAACAAGCCTATAACCGCGATTTGCTTCGGGAAATTCTTACTAATAATATAGAATTATACGATCATGAAGTAGTGGTAAACCAGGAGGGACACAGGCTTATTGGTTTTGGGCGCTATGCAGGGCTTGTAGGTACTTATAATGGATTTAGAGGAATTGGCTTAAAGGAAAATTTATATACTTTACCCAAAGTAGAATCCCTGACAGATCTTGATGCCATGTTGGCAGAATTGAATAATATCAAGGTTCCGCCCATCAAGATAGTATTAACTGGCGCAGGAAAGGTAGCTCGCGGAGCCAAAGAGGTTTTAGATCATTTAAAAATCAGGGAACTGGAGGTAGATGCTTTTCTTGAGTTTAACGGAAAAGATCCGGTGTATTGTAATATAGATGTATTGGATTATAATAAGCGAAAGGACGAAACCAAAGGCAGTCAAGCCGAATTTTTTAAAGATCCTTCTGGCTATGAGTCTAATTTTATGCGTTTCGCAAGGTGTAGTGATTTCTTTATATCGGGACATTTTTATGGAGATGGGGCGCCTGTGTTTTTTACTGCGGAAAATGCAAAATTAAAAAACTTTCGTATAAAATATATAGCAGATATTTCTTGCGATATCAAGGGGCCTATTGCCAGCACTATTAGGCCTTCAACCATTGCAGAGCCTTTTTATGGTTATAATGCAAAGAATGAAATTGAAACAGATTTTAGGGAAAGCGACAGTATTTTGGTAATGGCGGTAGATAATCTACCTTGTGAATTGCCAAAAGATGCCAGTGAAGGTTTTGGGGATATGTTTATGGAACATGTAATCCCGGCTTTTTTTAATAATGATAAAAATGCTGTTTTACAACGGGCACGTATTACGCAAAATGGGAAATTAACTCCTCGATTTAGCTATTTACAGGATTTTGTTGATGGTAAACTAAAACCTAACGAGTATGCTTAACAGTTATAATTGAAGAATTTTTCAGTAGTATGTTTTCTCTATTTTGAATGGGTTTTAAAAATTTTTATAGTTTAAAGATTTAATTTTTTGTCTATAGGCGCCCGGTAGAATAAGCCATTTAAAGAAAGTATCCAGGTGTATGCTTTTGCTAATTTTAAAGATGGGAATTGCCGGGCTTAGCAACGAATTTTTTTTCAAATGTAAATATATACAAACCTTGTTGGGAGTGATAAGACTTTGTGTTTCCAATAATAACCTGTACCGAACAATTCCCAAGTGATACCTATATTGTTTATAAAGGTCTTTGGTGTAAGCACTATATTCCAGGTTTTGATGAAGATGATTCTCTCTCATAATTTCAAACTCTTCAAAATCTTTAGGAAGATCTACTAAATTCATTCGTTTTCCAAGCCGTAAAAAGACATCAAAGACTTCTTGTTTTTCAAAATATTTAAGCTTGCGTTCCAGGATTTCAAAAGATCTTATAGAATAATCTATTAACATAAATAATACATCGCGATAGGCCCAATCGGGAATGCGTTTTCCCCGGTTAGTTTCAACTAATTGATGTATTTCACTTATGCTATCTATAGCTTTAAAAGCCGCGCTTTTTTCAGCAAAAACTATTTCACGCGCATAAGAAACCGTAGAAAAAAGCCTTCCCAATGGGTCTTTGGGTAAGCGGCCCGTAAAATATAGCCAGTCTACCGCTTTATTAAGCGCAAACTCGGCCGAGGCACCGGCGAAAATTAAGAGAATTGTGTCGCTTTTACCCCAAATTTCTCGTACAATAGAATTTTTCCCTACAAAATACTGCATTATTCGATTTCAGGATGTTTTATACCAGATCCTTAGCTGCCTGCAAAAGGAGTTCCAAAAATACCCACAGCTAATTCTGCCCAAATTAATAGAAATACAATAAGAATAATGGCACTTAGTATAAATCGGTTTCGCCTGGCAGAAACTTTTACAAAAGTCATATTAATTGCAAGGCCTGTAAGCAGTAGCAAAATGCCCATGATAACAAAATCTGAAGCCGTCCAAACCACTTCGTTGTTAAACTGCATTGCGATAAAGGGAATTAATAAAAGGACGCCCACTATAAATACAGTAATTAAAATTCGGTAAGTTTTCATAAAAAAAGTTTTTAATTATTAGTTATTTAAGTGCTTTGAAATTCAAAGTGAATTCATAAAAAAAGAGTGTTATATTTTTCCGCCGTTTGGGCTCAATAATTTTTCAATGGCATTAATATGTTTTTTAAAATCCTTCCTTCCGGCAGGGGTAATGCTATATCTTGTATTTGGTTTTCTATTTATAAAAGATTTTTCAACTCTTATGTAATCTTTCTTTTCCAAAGCTTTTATATGGCTTGCAATATTACCGTCGGTAACCCCCAATAATTCTTTTAAGCTCGTAAAATCGGCATAATCATTTACCATTAGAACACTCATAATTCCCAGGCGCACCCTATGATCAAATGCTTTATTGATATTGTTGATTATATTTTTCATTCGGCGTTTTTCCTGTCATACTTTTTGTACACCCAGATACCATAAACAATATGAAAAAGCCCAAAACCTATGGTCCAAAAATATAAACCATAACTTAAAAACTGTGTGGCAATAAGTCCCAGTATTGCCTGGATATATCCTAAACTTTTTATATCAATTGCAGCATATTTATCGGCGTGAATAAGTGCCAACCCATAGAAAATAAGCATCCCTGGAGCTATTAGGCCAATAAGACCATATTGCAATAGAACCAGGCAAAATAAGCCTCCGACCGTTAAAGGCGCAAAAAAATTGATAAGCAAACGTTTACTGGTACTGTTCCAGGCATTTTCAGAAAGTTTTTTGGCTTTTTTAATGCTGAGTAAAATAGCGGTTCCAATAGCCAGAACAAGAACTGCCAGGGCTATAAAAAATAACTGCGTCAATGCTTGTGAATTTATTGAATTAGGACTTAGCAAGGCTATTACTGCATGGTGTTTCCATAATAAAACCTGGGCAATGACTGCTCCAATAAGAGCATATATGCCGGCAAATACTCCCGCAAGCCCACTTAGGGAGCCAAAGCGGGAAGACCTACTCATCATAAACTTAATGTCGGATAAATCTTTTAGATACTTTTTATTTTCCATTTTAAAGTACTTTGAAAAACAAAGTAAATAAAAAAATATTATTATTTATACATTTAGGGGGAATTTAAACTGAAATCGGAAACAATTGTTTTCGGAACTTTGTAAAAACAATTCTTTATATGCGTATCTTTTTTAGTCTTTTTATCCTGCTGCTTAGCCTGACGCTTTCAGCCCAGAAACTGGAAGTAATGTCTTACAATATTAAATATGCCAATGAAAATGATGGTGAAAACTCATGGTCTCAGCGCAAAGAGCATATTACCAACCAGATAAAGTTTTACAAACCCGACATTATGGGGGTTCAGGAAGCTTTGCTGGGGCAGTTAAAGCATTTTCAAACTGAAATAGATACTTATAAATATGTTGGAGTAGGACGGAACGATGGTAGGGAGGCCGGAGAGTTTAGTGCCATTTTTTATAATAGCGAAGCTTTTGAAGTTTTGGAAGAAGATACTTTTTGGCTTTCAGAAACACCACAAAAAATATCTGTGGGTTGGGATGCTTCTATGGAGCGTATATGTACGTTTGCTAAATTTAAAGAGCTCAATTCAGGTAAAAACTTTTGGGTTTTTAATACACATTTTGACCATATTGGGAAAACAGCAAGGGAAAATAGTGCGAAGCTTATTTGGGAGAAAATTTCAGCTTTAAATAAAGAAGGCCTGCCTGTTATTTTAATGGGAGATCTTAACCTGGAGCCGCAAAGCAGTGCAATTCAATTTTTATCAGAAAAGATGAACGACACTAGGGTAGTGGCAGCGCTTCGTTTTGGTCCAGAAGGTACTTTTAATGCTTATAATTTTAAAGAAGCAGTAACACGTAGAATAGATTATATCTTTACTTCAAAAGATAATACTTACGTAAAGAAATACGCCGTTTTAAGCGATTCCAAAGATTTAAAATACCCCTCAGATCATTTGCCGGTTTTTGTGGTATTAGAAATTAAATGAATTAAAAAAGGAGTTCCTTGTGCTGGCATTATTCTGGAATATATTTCTTAATCAAATTTAAAAGATTGCAACTCAAAAAAATACCTCATGGTAGGGCACGAGGTATTACTTTGTATGATACTAACAGTTACCTGGCATTAAACTTTGTTTAGTACCTAAGAATTTTTCCGTAGCACTATTTATCACCTTTATTTAGAAATCCATAATGGAATTTCTGGCCTTTCTCCAAAAAGTTCTTCGGTTACACTTCCTACTAAAAGATTTGAAATATTATTACTTCCTTTATCGGCAACAATTAAAATATCAACCTTATTCTTTTTTGCGAATTCCAGTAAATTGCTGGCTATACTAGAATCCCTTCCGGGGATAATAAGTGAATTTATTCCCTCTTTATTTGTTAGTTTACTTAGAAATTTTTCACTTTTTTGTTTGATATGTTTTTCAATTTTAGGCTCCATGGATTCCTTAGGAATATATGGTGAAAACTGCACCGGCACCGAATAAACATGGGCAGCAGTTATAGGCGATGATGTTGCTTCCCGAAGCATTTGTGCTATGTTGAATATCTTTTTAGACTCCCGGGAAAAATCTGTTCCTACCCAAATATTGTTTACTTGCGCAGAAAAATCTCTTGGAATGGACAAAATATCACACTTAAGCAGCCTAAGGAGTTTGCTGCTAACTATTCCTGTGCCTTTTGTTTTCTTTTTATTTCCAACAATAACCAAATCAATATAATATTTATTGGTAATATAATTGATTAGGGATTCAGTATAGGGGTCTTCAGAAATGAGGACTTCCCAATCTACTTTACTGGTAAATAAACTTTCTACTTTTTCATTAAGTTCATCCCCAATAATTTCATCGAGATTAATATCTTTTAATTGTTCCTGAAATAATGCGGTTATTTCGTACTTTTTTATGTTATGCACAAAATATACCTTTTCAACCTTTAAAGTCTCTGCCAGAAACGCGGCGTATTTGATAAGGGTATTATCAATATCTGAAAGGTCTAAGGCAACCAGAATATTATTGAATTTCTCCATAATGCCTGTTTTTTAATGTTGTTCTTTGTTTTTATCTAAATTTCTTTTCTTCACAATCTCATTTACAATTTCTTCGTAGTTTTCCATCTCTTTTTGCTCTTTCTTTTCCTGCAGTTCTAAATGATCTTCTTTTAAACCTTTGTAAAGTGAATAGCACATTACCAGCAAAATAAAGGCAAACGGGAGCCCTGTTACAATGGTGGCTGTTTGTAATGCCTGTAAACCACCGCCTATAAGTAAAACAGCGGCTACAGTACCTTCGGTCACGGCCCAAAATACACGTTGGCCTTTTGGGGCGTCTATTTTCCCTCCCGAAGTTAAACTATCAATTACCAATGAACCGGAGTCGGAAGAGGTAATAAAGAAACCTGCAATAAGAATAACGGCTACCACATTTATTACCATAGAAAGGGGGTAATCTTCAAAAAATACAAATAGAGCTGTGGCTATATCATCGTTAACGGCGTTTACAATGTTCATGTCACCACCTATGGCATCTTGTATTGCTACACTTCCAAAAGCCGACATCCAGAAGAATGTTACCAGGGAAGGAACAAGTAAAACCCCTAATATAAACTCTCTTATGGTTCTTCCTTTAGAGATACGGGCAATAAACATTCCCACAAATGGAGACCATCCAATCCACCAGCCCCAATAGAAAACAGTCGAGTCATTTTGCCAGGAAGTATTGGTAAAGGTTTCGCTCCAGGTAGAAATTTCAATAAAATTATATAAATAGCTGCCTGTATTTTCAACAAAAGATCTAAATATAAAAATGGTAGGGCCTAATATGAGTGCCAGACCTAATAAAATTAAAGCTACACGCATATTCCATTCGCTTAAAAACTTTACTCCTTTATCTACACCCAGTACTACAGAAACCGTAGCTACCAGGGTAATTCCTGCAATTAAAATCACTTGAGTGGTAATCCCGCTGGGAATATTAAAAACATAAGCCAAACCTGAAGCAATTTGTTCTACTCCAAAACCAAGCGAAGTGGCCAGTCCAAAAAGAGTTGCCAAAACAGCAAAAATATCTATAGTATCACCTATTTTTCCGTAAATTTTATCGCCTAAAAAAGGGTAAAAGATAGAGCGAATAGTTAACGGTAATCCTCTTGTATAGGTGAAGTATGCCAGGGCAAGACCTACCAGGGCATAAGCTCCCCAGGCGTGAAAACCCCAGTGTAAAAATGTAAAGTTCATTGCTTCTTTAGCCGCGGCAACAGTACCGGCAGCTTCTCTTGGCGGTTCTGTAAAGTGCATAATAGGTTCTCCTACACTAAAAAATAGTAAGCCAATTCCCATTCCGGCACTAAATAACATAGCAAACCAGGATAGCACTTTAAATTCTGGTTTGGCTTTTTGTCCACCTATGCGCATCTTTCCAAAAGGACTAATTGCGAGATAGAAGAGGAAAATTAAAAATAAATTTACGCATAGTATAAAAAACCAGTCGGCATTATTAGCCACGGCATTTTGGATGTTGGTAAAAGCACTTTCGGCTTTCTTTTCAAATACCAGGGTTAAAACTATACTTGCAATAATGATAAAAGAGGAAATAAAGAAAACGGGTCCGTTTACTTCTAATCCAAAGATTGATTTTTTTTCATCGCTTCTTGTAACTTTTTTAGCCATATAATTGGTTTTCAGAAATTAAATTAAAAATAGTAGCCTATATTTATATTGAATCTTGCTTCCCATTTAGCATCGGAAACGCCTGCTGCAAAATCATCTACAAAATCGCCTCCCAACCAGGAATGGTTATAACCTGCTGCATAATCAATATAGGTATAAACCTGGCCGGCGGTAACCAAAACACCCGTTACGTTCATATAGGAATCGGTAAAATTCTTATGATGTTTTTGCATATACCCAAAATCATTATAGAATTCCAGGTTCGAAATAGGGCCCAGGTTAACAGGTACATTTCTTGAAATTGCCAGGGAATACAGGTTAAAATCGGCGGCAACCTGGTATGGGGCGCCGTAAGCTCCAAAAGCCAGGGCATCTCTACTTTCTCCTTCAGCGTTTTCGGGATTATGCGACGCGGTTAGTGCCTGTGCTTTTAAATTCCATCGATTTTGCGTTATCTCATAATGCGCAGCCAGGCCATAATGGTTTCCTGTTTTTTTGGTGTCTAAATTATAAAGACCGCCATATTGCCCCGAAACTCCCAGTCGATTTGCTGCTTTCTCGCCAAATTTGTAAACAAATTTTCCGTTAAATTGGTTTATTTCCTTGTTTCTTCCTACAACATCATAAGAATAGCGGCTGGTAGAAGATTCGGTATTACTCCCAAATTGTAATTCTTCTGCACCTTTAAAGAATGCTAAATGATATTCATATTTTTTACCGGCGTGAATATATTTTACACCCATATCGTGGTCATCCTCAAGGCCTACATAATAGGTGAGATTAAAAAACCAATTGTGGGAGTTATATTGTTGAATGCCAAATGGTACCTGGGTTAACCCAATTTGTATTTCGTCTAAATCGTTAAATTTATAACCCATCCAGCCTTGTTTCATCACACCACCTCCAAAAGCATCTGAATACAAACGATATTCAGCATTTAGATAAATTCCTTTATATTTTGCATTAAAATTTATTCTGAATATATCATATCCAAAATCTCCACCCCGGGCTTTTTGGCCAGATTTCCAGGAAGATAGGTTGTAATTGTATCGTAGGGCACCACCCACAGAAATTTCGGGTTCTTCCTGCGCAGATAAAGGAGCTATTATAAAAAGACAAAAAATAGCTAATACTGAATTGGAAGAGAAGAAACTCTCTAACATTCGTTGGGTTTTCATTAAGGTTATTTTTGCTTGGTTTGGCATCAAATTAACTTAAATTAAAATGAAAACTCCTAATAACCAATTAGATTAACTTTTATTTAATTTAATAAAAGTACAGTTAAGATAGCTATGGGTTTTGTTTAACCAATCATCGCTACTTAATCTTTCAGGGCTTGCCTTAGAGGATTTATTTGTAAAAGAAAGACTTATATTCCAAATTGAAGGTTGGAAATCATTTTATAATATATCTTATGGCTTTATTACTATAACAAGCCGGGAAAGTTGTTTTAATAATTTTTTTTAGCAAATAAATTCCGGCAAATTTTAGATTATAATTTATTGACCGTCTTCCTTATAGCTACCAGGTTACTTAAAAGTTTTTCCAGGTGTTTAAGGTCTAACATGTTGGCGCCGTCACTTTTAGCATTGGCAGGATCAAAATGAGTCTCAATAAATAAGCCGTCTACATTATTTACCACTCCTGCGCGGGCAATGGTTTCAATCATATCGGGTCTTCCACCGGTAACGCCACTGCTTTGGTTGGGTTGTTGTAAAGAGTGGGTAACATCTAAAACAGTAGGAGCAAACTCTCGCATGGTGGGGATTCCCCTAAAATCTACGATCATATCCTGGTAGCCAAACATGGTTCCGCGGTCGGTAATCATAACCTGTTCATTATTGCAGTCGGTAACTTTTGTTGCCGCGTGCTTCATACTTTCAGGACTCATAAATTGCCCTTTTTTCAAATTGACTACTTTTCCGGTTTCTGCAGCGGCCACAACCAAATCTGTTTGCCTTACCAGAAAAGCCGGAATTTGAAGCACATCTACATATTCGGCAGCTAATTTCGCATCACTAACCTCGTGAATATCAGTGATAGTTGGGATTTGAAAAGTTTCTGAAACTTTTCGTAAAATTTTTAAAGCTTTTTCATCGCCAATTCCGGTAAAACTATCAATTCTGCTGCGGTTTGCCTTTTTAAAAGATCCTTTAAAAACGTAAGGAATTTCCAGCTTATCAGTGATTTTCACCACCTTTTCGGCAATTCTTAGTGCCATTTCTTCGCCTTCTATGGCGCACGGCCCGGCAAGTAAAAAGAAATTATTGGAGTCTATATGTTTTAACTGCGGGATTTTGTCAAGTTTCATAAAAAAAGAATTGGTTTTGCAAATATAGTGGAATTAAGCGGTAGGAGCAATTCAAAAAATACGCGTTTTCCCGAGTGAATTTAATTGGCTGAACCTGAACTAAAAACGAATTTTTATTGTAATTTTCTATGTTAATTTTTTAAACTATGGAACTTCAAAACATCCTTATATCAGAGCTGCAGCACGAAGTGGTGCTTACCGAGAAATTTTTAAAAAGAATACCTGAAGATAAGATGCGTTGGCGACCACATAAAAAGTCTATGTCTATAAGGCAACTTGCCAATCACCTTGCTGAAATTCCCAGTTGGATTACCGGAACTATGGAAATGGACGATATGGATTTGTCAGGCTACAAAGCTCCAGATTTTGGGACTGTAGAAGAAATTCTAGAAGTTTTACAAAATAATACCGCAGAAGCTGAAGCCTCTTTACGTAAACCGGACAAAGAATACGAAAAGAATTGGAAAATGATTCAGGATGGGAAAGTTTTAATGGATATGCCAAAATATAGTGTGCTAAGAATGATGGTGTTTAACCAATTGCCCCACCACCGAGCGCAATTAGGGGTGTATTTTAGACTTTTAGATATTCCCGTGCCGGCTACCTATGGCCCATCGGCTGATGAAAGTTAAAGACTGGTCTTAAACCCTGTACTTTCAGAAAAAAATGGCTGGTATTAGGGAATAATTTAGTAATTGTTACACAACCAGGCATTTCCTGTTAAATGCAATAATAATGGTGTCTGCCACCGTTTTCTTTATTTACCAGAGACCCGAAGAACCTCTATTGGCTATAGGTTTTGGGACAATTTTTGTGATCTATTTTGCCTTTTTCTTTTGCAAGAAAATGAAAGCCAATTCCTAATTATAGGATACCTGTTTTTAAATGAAGCTTTGATTTACAGTTGGTTTGCTATTAAATATTTTATTTGAATAAGTGGTGTAAGTTAATTATATCTTTAAAAATTGCCGTACATTTGCAGCCTTAAAAAATTAGGCGCTTATATGACAGCTATCAAAAACATCGCGATTATCGCACACGTAGACCATGGTAAAACTACCCTGGTAGACAAAATTATGTACCACTGCCGTTTATTTCGGGAAAATCAAAATACAGGAGATCTTATTCTTGATAATAACGATCAGGAAAGGGAGCGTGGTATTACCATTACTTCTAAAAACGTATCTGTAGTTTATAAAGACACTAAAATTAATATTATTGATACTCCCGGTCACGCCGATTTTGGTGGAGAAGTAGAGCGGGTTTTGAATATGGCCGATGGGGTTTTACTTTTAGTAGATGCTTTTGAAGGCCCAATGCCACAGACACGTTTTGTTTTACAAAAAGCTATTGATTTAGGTTTAAAACCTTGTGTGGTGGTGAATAAAGTAGATAAGCCTAATTGTACGCCAGATGAGGTACACGAAAAGGTTTTTGATTTAATGTTTGAATTGGGGGCTGAAGAATGGCAGCTTGATTTTCCAGCGGTTTATGGTTCTGCCTTAAACAATTGGATGAGCAACGATCCAAATGATAAAACAGAAAATATAGAGCCACTTCTTGATATGGTTTTGGAACATATTCCATCACCGAAGATCGAGGAAGGAACACCCCAAATGCTTATTACTTCTTTAGACTTTTCTTCTTTTACCGGAAGAATTGCTATTGGAAGATTGCAAAGAGGAGAATTAAAAGAAGGAATGCAGGTTTCGCTTGTAAAGCGTGACGGTAGCCTTAAAAAAACAAAAATTAAGGAACTATTTACTTTTGAAGGTCTTGGCCGTAAGAAAGTAGAAGCAGTTCAACCAGGTGATATTTGTGCTTTGGTTGGTCTGGAAGGATTTGAAATTGGTGACACTGTTGCTGATTTTGAAAACCCTGAAGGTCTTGAATCTATTGCTATCGATGAGCCTACAATGAGTATGCTTTTTACCATTAACGATTCGCCTTTCTTTGGGAAAGATGGGAAATTTGTGACTTCAAGACATATTAAAGAAAGACTTACCAAGGAGTTAGAAAAAAATCTTGCATTAAGAGTTGAGGAAACCGATAGTGCCGATAAGTTTTTGGTTTATGGACGTGGGGTAATGCACCTTTCTGTTTTAATAGAAACTATGAGAAGGGAAGGTTATGAGCTTCAAATTGGGCAGCCACAGGTTATTATCAAAGAAATTGATGGTGAGAAATGTGAGCCTATAGAAGAGTTAACCATAGATTTACCTGAAGAAGTTTCAGGGAAAGCTGTAGAGATGGTAACCACAAGAAAGGGCGAAATGCTTAGCATGGAAACCCGTGGCGAACGAATGATTATTCAGTTTATGATTCCATCTAGAGGAATTATAGGTTTGCGTAACCAATTGCTTACTGCTACTGCGGGTGAGGCAATTATGGCACATAGGTTTAAAGAATATCAACCATTAAAAGGTGGGATTCCAGAACGTCTTAATGGTTCTTTAATTTCTATGGAACGCGGAAAAGCAATTCCTTATTCTATAGATAAACTTCAGGATAGAGGTAAGTTTTTCGTAGATCCGGGAGAAGAAATTTATGAAGGGCAGGTGATTGGTGAGAACTCCCGCCAGGATGATATGGCTGTGAATATTACCAAAACCAAGAAACTTTCCAATGTGCGCTCTGCCGGTGCAGACGATAAAGCGAAGATTGTTCCTGCAAGAAAGTTTTCTTTAGAAGAAGCTTTAGAATATATTCAAAAAGATGAGTATGTAGAAGTAACTCCCAGTCATTTAAGATTGCGTAAAATTTATCTTACCGAAAACGAACGTAAGAGAAACAAAATAGTATAATTATCTGGTAGTAAAGAGTTTGTTTAAAAATTTTCAATAATCGTTATTCTAAATTTAATACCTTAGAAGCTGAAACATGCCCACCTGAAAGCTTGGGCAGGTTCAGGTTGACGTTTAAAGAACTTTTAAACAAACTCTTTTTTATATGGAATTTTTAGGGATTAGTCTTACAGAGTGGATTGGTTATCTTTCTTCCTTTTTTATTGCTATTTCTTTCTTTATGAAAAATATCATAAAGCTTAGAATTATAAATACACTGGGCTGTATTTTATTTGTTATCTATGGAATTTTAATAAAATCCTGGCCTGTAATTATTGCCAATGGTATAATTGTTTTTGTAAACTTTTATTACCTTGTTATAGATAGAAGGCCGGAAAGGCTTAAAGAAGATGAGGTGAAACCTTAATCGCCTACTTTTGTAACGTAGAATTCAAGATTTTTTAAAATTGCTCTATTTATTATTTAGGGAGCCTTTCTTAATTAGGGTTTAATAGAACATCAATATATTCCCTCTCTAATTTTAGGTAAGCTTAAACCGATTTTTGAACCACTTCAAAAACGCGCTGTCCATCACATTTTAAAGTCTTGGAAGGATATTTTAATAGTAGCGCATAATCATGCGTGGCCATAAGAATAGTTTTTCCGTTTTTGCTTATATCCTGAAGTACCTCCATTACTTCCACCGAGGTTTGCGGATCGAGGTTCCCGGTAGGTTCATCGGCAAGAATAAGCTCGGGATCATTTAAAAGCGCTCGAGCAATAGCTACTCGCTGCTGCTCGCCTCCAGATAACTGATAAGGATATTTAAAGCCTTTAGATTTCATTCCTACTTTATCCAAAACTTCATCTATTTTATGATCCATAGCTTTTTTGTCTTTCCAGCCGGTGGCTTTCAGAACAAAAAGCAGGTTGTCTTTTACATTTCTATCGGTTAAAAGCTTGAAATCCTGAAAAACCACACCCAGTTTTCTTCTAAGAAAAGGAATATCTTTTTCTTTAAGTGTTCGCAAATTAAAATCAACAATATTCCCTTCACCTTCGGTAAGTGGTAAATCTCCGTAAAGTGTTTTCATAAAACTACTTTTTCCTGTACCGGTCTTACCAATAAGGTAAACGAAATCACCTTTATTGATTTCTACATCAACTTCAGATAAAATTAGGCTTTCACGCTGATAAATGGCAGCATTTTTTAATTCCAGGACGGTATTAGACATAAAAATCTAGGCTTTGTTTGGGTTAAAAATATAGGTAAATATACATTTTTCAAAAGCTGCCGGTTCACTTTTTTTTACATTAACATAATTATCACTTTATATGGGCGTTAATAAAGGAAGGTTTAAATTATCTTTGAATCATCAACTTAAATATTTATAAATGACACCTAACAAAATTTTACTGTTTGTTGTTTTAGTATGCTTCTCTTTTAACGGCATTTCTCAGCGATCGGCCAATTATACGCACGATCTGGCCGAATTCAATAAAGCACTTGAATTGTACAATAATCAGCAGTTTCTGGCAGCTCAAAATTTATTCGATGAAGTTAAAGAGCAAACAGAAGATGAAAAAATTGAAGGGGATTGTGCTTATTACATTGCTAATGCAGCCGTTCGCTTAAACCAACCGGGAGCCGATAGGTTAATGGAACGTTTTGTAAGTAGGTATCCTACCAGTACAAAGACCAATTCTGCTTATCGCGATGTTGCCGATTATTATTTCCAAACCGGAAAATATTCCCTGGCCCGTAAATGGTACAATAAAGTTGATGAAAATAGTATGAGCCGTGCCGAAAAGCAGCGCTTCTACTTTAATAATGGCTATGCCTACTTTAGGGCTAAACAATACGACCAGGCTCGTAAATATCTAGAAAGGGTGAGAGACTCTAAAGAATTTGGCTCACAGGCTAAATATTACCTGGGCTATATGGCCTATGAGGGCGATGATTATGAGGAAGCCAATAGAAATTTTGAAGCTGTAAGTGGTAACGATAGGTATAGCGAAGACCTTTCTTATTTCCAGGCCGACATGAACTTTAAACTGGGTAAGTTTGAAGAAGCTATAAAATTGGCAAAGGCGCAATTACAAAGCTCTAATCGTATAGAACGCTCTCAACTTAATAAGATAATTGGCGAGAGTTATTTTAATTTAGAACAATATGAACAAGCCTTACCTTATTTAAAAGAATATGACGGGGAAAGAGGAAGGTGGAATAATACCGATTATTATCAATTGGGCTATGCTTATTATAAACAGGGCGATTATGAAAATGCCATCTCTGAATTCAATAAAATTATAGACGGAAAAAATAAAATTGCCCAAAATGCATATTACCACCTGGCGCAGTCTTATTTAGAATCCAATCAAAAACAGCAGGCTTTAAATGCTTTTAAAAATGCCAGCGAGATGAATTTTAACCCGCAAATTCAGGAAGATGCGTATATGAATTATGCTAAATTGAGTTACGAGATTGGGAATAGCTACGAAAGTCCGTCACAGGTATTGATTAATTATATAGAAAAATATCCCGATTCTGAGAATAGGCAGGCTATGGAAAGCTTGCTGATTGATTCTTTTCTTACTTCGGGCAATTTTGAAGAGGCCATGCGCTTGTTGGAGAACAATCGTAACTTTAGCGATAAGCAGGCCTACCAGAAAGTTGCCTACTACTATGGTCTTCAGCTTTATGAAGAAAGCGATTATGAAAATGCTATCTTAAATTTTGAAAAAGCACTTTCTGAACCCAGGGACCAAAAAATAACAGCCAAAGCTACTTTTTGGAAGGCTGAAAGTGAATACAACATCAATAGAATTGACGATGCCATTCTTGGATATCGCGAATTCTCAGGGATGAGTGCTGCAAGGGGAACAGAAGAATTGGAGAACCTTGATTATAACCTTGGTTATGCTTACTTTAAAAAGAATGAATACGCGCGAGCTATAGAATTCTTTAAACGTTATGCCGAAAATAGTTCTAATGAGGTAGCCCGTAGAAATGATGCTTTATTGCGTTTGGGAGATACTTATTTTGTAAGCAGCCAGTATTGGCCGGCAATTGAAGCCTACGATAAGGCACTTTCGTTGAGTGGTACTAACGATTATGCTGCTTTTCAAAAAGCTATGAGTTATGGTTTTATAGATAGAAGAGATACTAAAATTTCTGAACTTAAAAACTTTATAAATAAATATTCACGTTCTTCTTACAGAGATGATGCTATGTATGAATTGGGGAACACCTATGTTTCAGCAAATAATACCAGCCAGGCTTTATCGGCTTACGATAGGCTTATTAGAGAAGTTCCTAAAAGTGCCTTTGTGCCTAAAGCCATGTTGCGCCAGGCTTTAATTCATTATAATGCCGATAATGGAAACCGGGCTTTAGAAAGGCTAAAGACAGTAGTACAGAATTACCCGAATACACCTGAAGCTATGCAAGCAGTATCTACTGCAAGAATGGTGTACGTAGATCTTGGGCGTACAGATGAATATGCAAACTGGGTACAGAACATAGATTTTGTGGAAGTAACCGATGCCGATTTGGATAACACTACCTACGAGTCAGCCGAAAATCAATATTTCAATAATGAGTATGACAGGGCAATTAGTGGTTTTGAAAACTACCTGCAACGTTTCCCTAACGGAATTCATTCCATAAATGCTAATTTTTACTTAGGTCAGTTATATTTCCGAAACGGAAATAAAGCGAAGGCAGCAACAAATTATAGAGTTGTAGCCGATAAACCTAAGAATGAATTTACCGAGCAGGCCCTTTCAAGATTATCTGAAATCTTGCTTGAAAATGAAAATTACCGTGAAGCCGTTGGTTATTTAGAGAAGCTAGAAAAACAAGCCAGTTCTGAACAGAATATAATTTTTGCTCAATCAAACCTGATGAAATCCTATTTGGAATTAGACCAGCCTGGGAAAGCGGCAAATTACGCCGACAAAGTTTTGGCTAATTCAGAGTCAGATTCAGAGGCCCGTAATGATGCCAGGGTAATTGTGGCCCGTGCGGCATTTGCGTCTGGTAATATGAGTAAAGCCAAAAGCGCGTATGCCGAAGTACAAAAAACGGCTAAAGGGGAACTGGCGGCTGAAGCTTTATATTATGATGCCTATTTTAAAAATGAAAGCGGTAACTACGAAGCTTCTAACGCTGCGATTCAAATTTTAGCCAAAGATTTTTCGGGTTATAAACGCTGGGGAGCTAAAGGTTTGGTATTAATGGCCGATAACTTCTACGAGTTAAACGACACCTACCAGGCTACCTATATTTTGGAAAATGTAATTAAAAACTTCCAAAACTATCCTGAAATTGTACAGGAAGCAAAGCAGGAGCTAGCCAGAATAAAGACAGAAGCGGCCAAAACCAATTCTTCGGTAGAAGCAAACAACTAATTCAACTTTCAATCTAACATTTAAGAATTTCTATATGCAAATGATTTCAATAAAAAAGAGCCTTATCCTAAGTATGTTTTTAATTGGCGGGGTTCTTTTTGCTCAGGATCCTATAGATAGTGAAACCGTAACTGTAGTAAAACCCTATACACCTACGGTAAAAGACGCTAATAAGATAAAGCAAACCCCAAGTAGGTCAGATTCTGTTAGAACCCAAAAGAGACCGGTGAAATACAGTATTTTCTCGGTACCTGTAGCCTCAACTTTTACACCTGCCAAAGGTCGTGCAACCACCTTAAAAAGAGAAAGAAGAATTAAGGTGTACGATAATTATGCAAGCCTTGGCTTTGGAAATTATGGTAATTTATTAGCTGAATTCTACAGCAACCTGGAAGTAAACCGCAGCGATAATTTTGGGGTTTATGTAAGCCATAATTCATCCCAGGGCGGTATTAAGGATGTTATTTTAGATGATAAGTTTTATGATACCGAGCTAAACTTAAGCTATAACTCTAAAAATCGCGATTTGGGCTGGAAAACTGAAATTGGTGGCCGTCACCAACTTTTTAATTGGTATGGTTTGCCGAAAAATGAAGATTTTAGCAACGACGAATTAAATGCTATAGATCCATCTCAAAATTATTTTTCTGTATATGCTGGTGGGGAAATAGAACTTTATGATTCATTTTTTGATAATGCAAGTGCAAAGTTTAGACATACCGGAGATTCTTATTCAACTTCAGAAAATCATTTTAACGCCAGCGGTAACTTTGAGGTAAATATTGCCGATGAACTTATAACCACTAATATTTATGCAGATATAGTGCAGGGAGAGATGGGGGAACAATTTCTGGCTTCTGAAAACTATAATTACGCTTTTATGAATTTTGGTATTAACCCGAGCTTATTAATCTTAAGGGACGACCTTACTTTAGATCTTGGCGTGGCTTTCTTTTATAGCCAGGATGTAGAAAATAGCGATGGCAATTTCTATATCTATCCAAAAATTACTGCAAGCTACAGGCTTGGTGGCGACTATTTTACCCCTTACGCGGGTCTTGAAGGTGGTTTGCAACAAAATACATACTTTAAATTTGTACAGGAGAACCCCTATGTTTCCCCAAGTTTGGAAGTAAAGCCAACCGATAATGAGTATAATGCCTATGTTGGCGCTAAAGGAAAATTAAGCAATGCTGTTTCTTATAATTTCAAAACCGGGTATCAGTCGCAGTTTAATAAGGCTTTGTTTAAGCGCAATCCGCAGGCCAATACCCTAATCACCGAAAACTATGCCTTCGGAAATTCTTTTGAAGTGGTTTATGATGATGTAAACACCCTATCGGTTGCCGGAGAGCTTAATGTTGATGTAAACCAAAACTTTAGACTGGGAATTAATGCCGAATATTTTAATTATAATACAGATGATGAGGCTGAAGCCTGGAACCTACCCGATTTTAAAGCTTCTTTAAATGCCGATTATCAAATTAGTGAGAAGTGGTTTGCCGGTGCTAATTTATTTTATGTGGGAGAACGTTACGACCAGGAACGTGTAGTTGCAATAACTACCGGAGAACCATCTTTAAATACCATTAGCCTGGACAGTTATTTTGATGTAAATGCAAATTTGGGTTACCGTTTTAATGATAGACTTTCGGTATTTGTGAAAGGAAGTAATTTATTGAATAACGATTACCAGCGCTGGACCAACTTTAGGGTTCAGGGATTACAATTGCTTGCCGGGGCTACATATAAGTTTGATTTTTAAAGATTAAATTTTTCGATTAACTATTTAAGTGGCTGTTTAAAAGGTTTTAAAATCGTCTCTTTTAAATTATTTTCAGTGCTTTTCTCAATTAAAATTGGGGTCTAACATCTTGCTGATTAAAATTGTGTTAGAAACTGAAAATGAGTTTATTTTTAATGAGAACAAACTTTTTAAACAGCCACTTTTTTGTGCTTATATAGGTTGTATGTTATCAATATTTTCTTAAGTGATTGTGAATCAGTATTTTTAAATTTATTTTTATTAAAGATTCCTTAACAATAACACAACATTGGAAATTCAAAATTAAGCGTAGAACTAATTAATATTGTACCCAATTTTAAGGAAAAACAATTTATCCCTTAAATTATAATTTTTTACAAATTTAAAAGAGCTAATTAATGGCAAAAGGTAAAAAGTTTCAACGAAGTGACCGTTCCCGTCCATATTTGAATATTCTGGATTATATGGTGCAGGAAAAAGCCTTCCTTGCAATAGTAATTGTAGGTATAATTATGGCCGGAATATTTACCGGTAACCAAACAGCAGCAATGTGGCTTGGTTTTTTCTTTGCAGCCTATGCCACCGTTGCAAATGATAGTATCCAATCTCTTGGAACATTTATTGAGAGTAACAAAGCCAAGCGTTGGTGGATTTTGTGGTTGTATGTAGGCTTCATTTTTTTGGGTGTAGTTAGTTTTAGCTGGTTTTATTTTGATGGGGATGTAACCTATCAACGGCTTTTAAAACCAGATGGCAGCTCTCCTTATCCACACCCAGAATCTTTTAGCTTTTTTCAGATTATAGCACCACTGGTACTGCTTATTCTAACCAGGTTAAAAATGCCGGTTTCTACCACATTCCTTATTTTAAGTGTGTTTAGTGCTGATACTTCGGGTATTACATCGGTAGTATGGAAAAGTTGGACAGGTTATATTATGGCCTTTATACTATCGTTTTTAGTATGGTACCTATCCTATAATTTTATTAAAAAATATTTTAAAAGCCGTAAATTCAATAATAGCTGGACTGCCGTTCAATGGCTTGTAAGTGGTACGCTTTGGGGAGTTTGGGTAATGCAGGATGGTGCTAATATAGCGGTATTCCTTCCTCGTAGTCTAGATACTTTCCAGTTTATAGTGTTCGCTCTTACTATTTTTGGAGGTTTAGGTCTGTTGTTTTACCTAAGGGGAGACAAAATCCAGGAAGTAGTTAGTGAGAAATCTAGAATCTCAGATATTCGGGCAGCAACTCTTGTAGATTTAACTTATGTAATTCTACTTATCTATAAATTATTTATTAGTACGGTACCTATGAGTACTACCTGGGTATTCCTTGGTATTATTGGAGGTAGGGAAATAGCCATAAGCCTGGCTAGAAACAAAAAAGGTAAAAAGCACCGTAAGAAGGCCGGTAAGATGATCTTTAAAGATTTCTCTTACGCTATGATTGGGTTATTCGTTTCGGTAGCACTTGCAGCTGCAGCTAATAAAAGTATACGAGATCAAATTATTAATGCAATATTCTAAATTTGCACAAGTAAATAATTCAACAAAATGCGCCTTTACCGGGCGCATTTTTTATTTTTATATAAAATTATAATCTAGATGAAAAATATATTAATTGCTTGCTTTCTGGGCTTTGCTTTGATTTCGTGTAATTCTGAAAATAAAGCAGAAGTGGATCTCATGGTTTTTAATGCCGAAGTTTATACCGTAGACGAAAATTTCAATACCGCTGAAGCTTTTGTGATAAAAGACGGGAAATTTGTTGAGGTAGGAAATGTTGATGAACTTCAGGAAAAATATAATATCGCCGAGAAACTTGATGCGGGAGGAAAAAGCGTTTTTCCCGGTTTTATAGATGGACATGCCCATTTTTACGGATTAGGCTTACAGCAACAACGGGTAGACCTGTCAGGCACCAAAAGTTTTGAAGAGGTGGTACAGCGCATTGTTGATTTTCAAAATAAAAGAGATGTTCCATTTATAACCGGTAGGGGATGGGACCAGAACGACTGGGAGAGAAAAGAATTTCCGAACAAAGATACTTTAGATGAATTATTTCCAGATACCCCAATAGCCCTAACCAGAATAGATGGCCACGCACTTTTGGCTAACCAGGCTGCATTAGATAAAGCCGGAATTACAACAGAGACTTCTTTTAATGGTGGGGATATTGAACAAAAAAATGGAAAATTAACCGGTATTATTATAGATAATCCTATGCAGCTTATTGCTGAAGCACAGCCTGAACCTTCTACAAAAGAACGGGTAAATGCTTTGCTAGATGCTCAGAAGTTATCTTTCAAGTATGGCTTAACCACAGTTGTAGATGCCGGAATTGATAAAGAAATTATAGAGCTCATGGATAGCCTTCATAAAGACGAAAGTCTTAAAATAAGGCTATACGCAATGATTAGTAATACTAAAGAAAACCTGGATCACTATCTAGATAAAGACCCTATTAAAACCGAAAGGCTACATGTGCGTTCAGTAAAATTTTATGGCGATGGAGCACTGGGTTCAAGAGGTGCTGCTTTAAAGGAAGAATATAGTGACCGTGCCGGGCATTTTGGAGCCTTGCTCTCGCCTGTTGAAGATTTTAAAGCAACTGCAGAGCGGGTAGCAAATTCAAAATTTCAACTGAACACTCACGCTATTGGCGATTCAGCCAACTATATGGTTTTGGAAACTTACGATAAACTTTTAGCCAACGATGAAGACCGTAGATGGAGAGTAGAACACGCGCAGGTAATTGATGAAGAAGATTTTAAATATTTCAGTAAAAATGTTATTCCTTCGGTTCAGCCTACACACGTAACCAGCGATATGTATTGGGCAGAAGATCGTTTAGGGGATAAAAGAATACAAGGTGCTTATGCCTATAAGAAGTTATTAGACCAGGCTGGAATTATTGCCCTGGGAACCGACTTTCCAGTAGAAGAAGTAAGCCCTTTTCTAACTTTTTATGCAGCGGTAGCAAGACAGGATACTAATAATTTTCCCCAGGAAGGTTTTATGAAAGAACAGGCCTTATCTCGTGAAGAAACCTTAAAAGGAATGACCATTTGGGCTGCCTATGCGAATTTTGAAGAAGAAGAAAAAGGAAGTATAGAAGCCGGTAAATTTGCCGATTTTATAATTTTAGATAAAGATATTATGAAAGTTGAGCAATCTGAAATTCCCGGAATTAAAGTTTTGGAAACTTATGTAAATGGGGAGCAGGTATATTAAAACCATTAAACGAAAAATAGATATCTTTGTGAATCGAAAAAATATAAGAAAATGAACGACGGATTATACGCTAAATTTTATACCACTAAAGGTCAGATTTTAGTTGAATTGGAATATGAAAAAGTACCCGGTACAGTTGGGAATTTTGTAGGGCTCGCTGAAGGTAAGCTTGAAAATGACGCATTCCCACAGGGGAAACCTTATTATAACGGACTTAAATTTCATAGGGTGATTCCTAATTTTATGATTCAGGGGGGAGACCCACAGGGTACCGGTGTAGGTGGTCCCGGTTATAAGTTTGAAGATGAAATTCATCCCGAGCTAAAACACGATGCCCCTGGAAAGCTATCTATGGCCAATGCCGGTCCCGGAACTAACGGAAGCCAGTTTTTTATTACACATACCGAAACTGCCTGGTTAGACGGAAAACATACTGTTTTTGGTAGTGTGGTTCAGGGCCAGGAGATTGTAGACAGCATTCAGCAAGGTGATGAAATAGAAAAGTTAGAGATTATTAGAGCCGGAGAGAAAGCAGAAAGCTTTAATGCAGTAGAGTCTTTTAGGCAATTTAATGGGGCTAAAGCAGAAAGAGAAGCAGCAGCAAAGAAAAGAGAAGAAGAATTACTGGGAGAAATATCACAGGGTTTTAAAACCACAGAAAGCGGACTTCGCTATAAAATTGAGAAAAAGGGAGAAGGAGCAAAACCTGAAAAAGGACAAACTGTTTCTGTACACTACAAAGGAATGTTGACTGATGGAAGCGTTTTTGATTCTTCCTATAAAAGAAATCAGCCGCTGGAATTTCCTGTGGGAATGGGCCACGTGATTAGTGGTTGGGACGAAGGTATTTTGCTTTTAAATGTAGGAGACCAGGCCCGCTTTGTGATTCCATCGCATTTGGCGTATGGAGAGCGTGGTGCCGGTGGTGTAATTCCACCAAACGCAGCATTGGTTTTTGATGTGGAGCTTGTAGCGGTAAAGTAAAAGCCCCCCTAACCCCCGAAGGGTAATTTAAGGATAAAAAATACCTCACAAGTTTCAAAGACCTGTGAGGTATTTTTTTAAGAATGAGTCTAAAAAGCTTGTTTTCGTCAAGCTGAAATTATTCAGACTTTATCCCGCATTAACTTCGGGATTCTAACATGAATAGATTGTCAATATCTTAGATCTCCGAATAAATTTCGGAGCAGGCTCTGAAACAAGTTCAGGATGACGGGCTTAATAGAAGTTCGTTTTATTTAGAATCTGGCTGTGGCGTCATTCTAAGATATGGTTTTACTTCTTTAAAACCTTTAGGGAACATCTCTTTGGCATCTTCGTTAGATACAGAAGGACTAATTACTACATCTTCCCCGTGTTTCCAGTTGGCCGGAGTGGCTACTTTTTGGTAAGCGGTAAGTTGCAGCGAATCTATTACCCTTAATAATTCATCAAAATTTCTACCGGTACTTTCCGGGTAAGTAATCATTAGCTTAATGGTTTTATCTGGTCCAATAACATACACCGAACGTACGGTTAGCGTATCATCGGCTTTTGGATGAATCATCCCGTACAGGTTGGAAACCTTCTTATCTTCATCGGCGATAATAGGAAAATTTACCGTGGTATTTTGGGTTTCATTTATATCATCTATCCAGCCTTTATGAGACTCCAGGCCATCTACACTTAATGCCATCACCTTTGTGTTGCGTTTTTCAAACTCATCTTTATATTTTGCAACGGTGCCAAGTTCGGTGGTACAAACCGGGGTGTAATCTGCCGGGTGTGAGAATAAAACCCCCCAACTATCTCCTAAATAATCATAAAAGTTGATTTTCCCTTCCGAAGTTTCAGCATCAAAATTTGGTGCTTTATCCCCTAGTTTTAACTCGCTCATAGTTTTGTTTTTTAGTGATTAGAACTATAAAATTAAAGAATTTTTATTCTAAACAACCTATTAAGTCAATAGGTTTTACTTGGTTTAAGATAAGATTAACTGATAACGCTTATAATAGATTTAGGAATTAAGATTCTGGTGTATATTTCCATTTAATGTTGCATCCAATGCTCGGTTTTTGGTTTTGCGATACTTTTTTATTGGCAAGAACGGCATCCATAGCATCGCGAAGATGCCTGCCATTAACCGGAATGCCATTTCCCGGTCTTGAGTCGTCTAATTGGCCGCGGTAGATTAACTTCAATTCATCGTCAAAAAGATAAAAATCGGGTGTGCAGGAGGCTTTATAGGCTCTGGCCACTTCCTGCGATTCGTCGTAAAGGTATGGGAAAGAATATTGATGTTTTCTTGCTACCTCGTTCATATTATCAGGATGGTCTGCCGGATAGTTTTCTACATCGTTGCTCATAATCGCGGCAAAACCAAAACCCAAAACTCGGTAGTCTCCGGCAAGTCTAACTATTTCTTCATTTACGTGCTTCACAAATGGACAGTGGTTGCTTATAAACATAATTAAAGTCCCTTTGATGCCTCTAATATCTTCGAGTGAATATCTATTGCTTGTTATTACATCTACAAGATTAAAATTTGGAGCCGGTGTTCCTAAAGGAATCATATTTGACGCAGTTCTGGCCATAGTATTTTATAAGTTTACTCGATAATCGAGATTTTTCCCATTAGTTATTGGAACTCCAAGGCTTGCCTCGAAGTTAAAAAAAATCTTTTCATTTAATTCCTCATTGGCTTACCATGAAATAATTCACTTCTGAATATAGTGTTTTTTTCTATTTTTGTTGAAAAATACAATATGGAAATTTCCTGGAAGGATTTTGAAAAAGTTGAAATGCGAGTTGGAACAATCACTGAAGTTTCAGATTTTCCCGAAGCCAGAAATCCTGCTTATAAAATGCTTATTGATTTTGGTGAAGATATTGGCCAGAGAAAGACTTCGGCTCAAATTACCAAACGCTATAAAAAAGAAGAACTATTAAACCGCCAAATTGTGGCGGTTGTTAATTTTCCAAAGAAACAAATCGCAAATATTATGAGTGAATGCCTTGTGTTGGGAGCAGTAGGAAAAGAAAATGATATCGTACTACTAAACCCCGATTTTAAGGTTGAAAATGGACTTCGGATAGGTTAATCATTATTCTATTTTCTCGTATTTACTGCCACAAGCTTCAATACAGGCCGGGCTACATTGATAAAAAAAAGCTGTTTTCATTTAGTTTATAAGTGAGGCTAATTTTTAAATTTGCGCAATGTGGGCTAATCGTTTTGTTGTAAACATTATAAGAAGCCTCATTAATAGCTTCACCATAACAGAAACTGGTGGTAGGTTTCTATCTTTATAGAGTTTTAGGAGTTCGCGGTTTTATATAGGTTGCCCGGAGATGTCTAAAAAAATACCGGGATTTGCCAGTTTTATCTAATTATTGGCATTTCCCGGTAATTTTGCTTTCTAAAACCTTAGGGCTCTCTATGTGATATAACTAAAATTTACATCTCGTCGCCAAAAAAGATAGCATTCATTAAAAGTTTATTGGTACCATACCAGAAAGCGCGAAAGTTCGTATTATCGGTAAATAGTATTACATTTCCGCGACCCATTCCAGTATGTTTAAAAGGAACTGTACCGGCAATATCTTCTAAGCGCGGATCACTAATATATCCACTTAGCAAAGGATTTTCCGTGTACCGGATAGGATTGTTGTAACTTTGCTTATCGGCTTCTACAAAAATTGTAGTATTTCTAAACAAGGCAAGTTTATCATTGGTATAACCGAAATTTACCGGATGTGAGCGATCTATCTTTGCTTCAAAAATAGCACCTCCAATACCCTGTGCACCTCTAAAATCTCTTTGTTCCTCAAAGCTAATATCCCTGGCTACCAGGCTGTCTTTTTTGATTTCCAGGTCCATAAAATCTTCCTTTTCAAAAAAGCGCGCGGCATTGCGGTAACCAATTAAAGTTCCGCCGTCACGAATCCAGTCTTTAAGTTTTTCTATGTCTCTTTTTTCCAGAGCACTTCCGCGGGAATTGGGCAAAATTATATCGGTATAACGACTTAAATCTGTACGCGAAAATCTCCTGGTGTCCAGTTTGGTGATTTTCATATCGTAGCGCTGGTCAAATAAATGCCAAATTTCACCGGCATCATAAGGAGTGATTCCGTCGCCAACAATTAAAGCTACTTTTGCAGGTTCAAGGGCTTCAAACTGGTTGCTTCCCAGATTTATTCCTTCGGTTAAACCAGTGTTTATAGCATCAATTTGAACATTCGACTTTTCTACTACATTTTGTAGAAATTGATACATCCTATCTGCATCCAACTTTTGATTTTGAACCGGGATTAGAATGGTGCCGTAATCGTACTCCCTATCGGCTAAAGAAAAAGCTTGCATTCCCACTTTTGCTCGAAGCCCTTCTTCAAGAATCATATTGAGGGCTTTAGGTGAATAATAATCGTGCCACTGCATTACATAAGCGTAATTGCTTTTCTCTAAAGTTTCAATTTTTGGTGCGGAAAGTTCTTTTATTTCTTCTCCCGCATGTTTTAGTTTAACATCCTCAGCAAAATCCAGGTTAAAGGCCAGGGGCAGGGTCCATGCCGAAACATCATAAAATAAACTATCTTCAAATTCGGTCCGGCGTTCAAACATTGCCTTTACAAGTCTGTGTTGGCGCTGATTTTTTGGGACCACATAAGCTGAATGTTTTTTGAAATTCTTTCCTTCCGCTTCGAAATCTTCTTTTAAGCTATGAATTTCAACCTGATGTTTTTTAAGTATTTTCGCCAGTTCGTAAGCTGAAGCAGCATCTTTTTCACTTCCAAAAACATAAGCACCATCTTTGGCAGAGTTACGGGCGTTTTTATAGAAATTACGCTGATAGTTAAGGATTTTTTCACGCATATTTTTAGCAGCTTCTAAAGTAGAAAGTGCTGCAGTAAACTGGTTGCGTATGGTGAAGGGAAAGGTTAAAATACCATTGTCGGTTTCCTGGGCGTGGCCACGAGAACTTCCCTGTTCAAAAAGAATTCCAATACTTCCGTTAATATCGGGGAAGGTAGAACCTTTTCCGTAGTAAAAATCGTCGTAATTTTCTTCGGTATAATAAAAAGAGCCTAGCTCGTCGAAAGCCTCGGCATGGTAGTTTCCTATTTCTTTAGTGAGTTCCTGGTTAATTTCTGGGGTTAACGGGTGGGTTCTTGAAGGAATTCCCGGCTGAAAGAAAAAGCTGGAATTAGAACCCATTTCGTGATGATCGGTCAAAATATTGGGCATCCATTTATGGAATGTTGCTATACGCGCCTGAGATTCGGGCAATTGTACCGGTAACCAATCGCGGTTCATATCAAACCAATAATGATTGGTTCTACCGCCCGGCCAAACTTCGCTATACTCTCTATCTTGTGGATCTGGATTTATATTTTCACTTTTATTGGTGTTGGCCCAATACGCAAAGCGCTGCAGCCCATCTGGATTAAATGAAGGATCAAATAGAATTATAGTATTGTTCAACAAATCTTTTACTTCTTCACTTTCGGCAGCAGCGAGGTAATAAGCTGCTAAGAGAGCAGCGTTAGAGCCGCTGGCCTCGTTTCCGTGAATAGAAAAACCCTGGTTTACCACTATAGGCATTTCTGCTACATTTAGCGAAGAGGCATTCTCTTGCGTTAATGCCAGATGTTCTTTGCGAATCTCTTCTAAATTTTCGTGGTTTTCTGGAGAAGTTATGGTGAGTAATATAAGTGGGCGACCTTCATAAGTTTCGCCGCGATTTTCAATAGCTATTCTTGGTGACACACGGGCAAGCTCACGCATATAATTTACGAGTAAATCGTGTGTTACATGCCATTCTCCGGGAATGTATCCAATTATATCCTGAGGTTTTGGTATGTTGTCGTTATAGTTTATATCCTGGGGCAAATAATAATCCAGGCCAAGCTCTTTATTTTCTTGTTGGGCAAACGAGTTTAAACAAATACAGAAAATTAGAAAGGGTAGAAATTTTTGCATATTTTTTTTATTTGGGATATAAATATAAAAAAACCGTCCTGATTATCTCGGGACGGTTTATAAAATCTTAAAAGCAATAATTTAAATGTCGTCAAAACTTACATCGGTAAATTTCTTTGGTGTATTGTTTTCCTGACTTTCATCTTCAGAAGTTTCATACTCCTTTTTGAAATCTTTTTGATGACGCTCGCTAATTACCTCTTCTCCTTTTTCATTCAAGATAAAATCTGTCATCTCTTGAAGAATTTCGTGGAAACCGGCAAAATCTTCTTTGTAAAGGTAAATTTTGTGTTTCTTGTAGAAGAAAGAACCATCATCGTTAGTAAATTTTTTACTTTCGGTAATAGTTAGGTAATAATCGTTTGCACGTGTTGCCCTAACATCAAAAAAGTAAGTTCTTCTTCCGGCTCTCAGCACTTTAGAGAATATTTCTTCTTTCTCCATCATTCCCTTGTCACTCATAAAATAGATTCTTTAAATATTTTGGTTTAGTACTGCTCAAAAATCTAAAAATTTTTAACATCTAGCAAAAAAATTTCACATTTCTTTTTCATTTAACTGTTTTGCATATAATTCTTTATAATAACCTGGCTGGTTTAATAATTGGGAATGAGTGCCTTGTTGTACAATAGCACCGTCTTCCAAAATAATTATTTTATCAGCGTTTTTGGCCGAAGAAATTCTGTGGCTTACAATTATGGTAGTTTTATCTTTTGAAATTTTAAAGAGATTATTTAAAATAGCTTCTTCGGTTTCGGTATCTACCGCCGAGAGGCAATCGTCAAATAATAAAATTTTTGGGTCGTGAATTATAGCACGGGCAATAGAAACTCGTTGTTTTTGACCTCCAGAAAGGGTGATGCCACGTTCGCCAAGAACTGTTTCGTAAGCTTTGCTGAACCCAAGAATATTTTTATGTACCGAGGCATTCTTTGCAGCTTCAAATATCTCCTGGTCGGTAGCATTTGTTTTCCCGAATTTGATGTTGCTTTTAATAGAGTCGCTAAATAAAAATGCATCTTGTGGTACGTAGCCAATACTAGTCCTTAGGCTATCCAGGTTAAGCTCTTCTATATTTTTACCATCTATACAAATTTCCCCCTTTTCTACATCGTATAGCCTACCAATAAGTTCCAGAATTGTAGATTTTCCGGCACCGGTTTTTCCTATAATGGCCAGGGTCTCACCGCTATTAATTTCAAATGAAACATTTTTAAGGGCCGTAATATTGGTGTCATCATAGGTGAAACTTACATTTTTAAAAGCAATACTACCGTGAATTTCATCGGGGGTGTCTTTTTTATTTACAATTTCTGGTTTTTCTTTTAAAAATTCGTTGATACGCTCCTGGGATGCATCAGCTTGTTGTACTAAAGAAGTTACCCAACCTATAGAGGCAATGGGCCATGTAAGCATATTTACATATAGCAGAAACTCTACAATAACCCCAATATTTTCAATTTCCCCATTTATATATTGGTTACCGCCAATGTAAATAACCAGTACATTGCTAATTCCTATTAATAAAACCATTAGCGGAAAAAAGAAAGCCTGTACCTTAACAAGGTCAATGTTTTTATCACGACTCCCGTTGGCAAGATTTACAAAGTCGTGGTTTATTTGCTTTTCCATCCCGTAAGATTTTATAACGGCAATTCCGCTAAAGCTTTCCTGGGTAAAAGTATTTAACCTGGAAAGGTACTGCTGTACTACAGTGCTTCGCTTGTGAATTGCCACACTAATTTTATAGATAGAAAACGCCAAAACAGGAAGGGGTGCCACCGTAAATAAGGTAAGTTTTGGGGCTGCCTGAATCATAAAAATTAAGACTACCACAGTAGATGTGAAAGTGGTTACTGTGTACATAATTGCCGGGCCAAGATATAATCTTACTTTGCTAACATCTTCGCTAATACGGTTCATTAAATCTCCAGTGCGATTTTTCTTATAAAAATTAAGAGAGAGCTCCTGGTAATGTTTATAGATTTCGTTTTTTAAATCAAACTCAATATCCCTTGAGACCACAATAAATGTTTGTCTCATTAAAAAAGTAAGAAATGCAGCAATTAGGGTGGCTCCAATTATTAATGCTATATTCATGGCAAGTTCGGTTTTAAGTACCTCGAGTGTACTTATCTCACCATTAATAAATTGTTCTATAGCATCTGTAGAATCGCCAATTAGAGGAATATAATACAATGCGAAAATACGGGCCACTATGGTTATTACCAGGCCTATCAATAGTTTCCACTTATATTTTACAAAATATTTATTGAGATGCTTAAGGTTCTTCATGTAAGAATAAAAAGATGAATTTTAAGAATATGTTATTTTAACACGTTTTAAAAGTCTGTTTATTGAAATATTCTTTATTTTTGCATAGTGATTTTCATAAAAATGAAAATACTAAATTAAAAAATGTAACAAGTTATGCAAGTTGATGTTCTAAACGCAAATGAACTAAAGAAGTCTGCACCAGTATTCGGTCAACTTTCTTTTGATAACCACGAACAAGTAGTTTTTTGCAACGACAAAGATACAGGTTTAAAGGCAATTATTGGTATTCATAACACGGTTTTAGGACCTGCACTGGGTGGTACCAGAATGTGGGACTACAGTAGTGAATGGGAGGCCTTGAATGATGTTTTGCGCCTTTCGCGTGGAATGACCTTTAAAAGTGCAATTACAGGACTTAATCTTGGGGGAGGAAAGGCTGTTATAATTGGTGATGCCAGGACTCAAAAAACACCTGAACTAATGAAAAGTTTTGGGCGTTTTGTAGATTCTCTTAGCGGAAAATATATCACTGCAGAAGATGTGGGAATGGAAACTGCCGATATGGATACTGTGCGTGAAGTTACTAAATATGTAACCGGGATTTCTGAAGACAAAGGCGGTGCCGGTAACCCATCTCCAATCACGGCCTATGGTGTTTTTATGGGACTTAAAGCGGCTGTAAAGCATAAGTTTGGTAGTGACGACCTGGAAGGGAAATCGGTATTGGTTCAGGGAATAGGTCACGTGGGTGAAACTCTGGTAGAGCATTTAACCCAGGATGGAGCCAGGGTTTTTATTAGTGATATTAATGAAGAACGACTTGAAGCTGTAAAAAATAAATACGGAGCAGTAATTTTTGAAGGTTCCGATGTCTACGCTGCCAATGTAGATATCTATGCACCTTGTGCCCTGGGAGCAACCATTAACGATGATACGGTAAAGCGTATTAATGCAAAGGTTATTGCAGGTGCAGCTAACAACCAATTAGCCGATGAACTTACACACGGTAAGGTTCTTAGGGAAAGAGGAATTGTTTATGCCCCAGATTTTCTTATTAATGCCGGAGGTATTATAAATGTGTATGCAGAACTTGAAAATTACGGGAAGCAAGAGATTATGCGAAAAACAGAGAATATTTATAACACCACTTTAGAAATTCTAAGTAAAGCCGATAAGGAAGATATGACCTCTCACTTTGCAGCACTTAAAATTGCACAACAACGAATTGATGATAGAAAAAAACAAAATTTGAAGTAATCAATTTCAAAAGTTTGGTATTTTTGCAAGGCGAAAGAATATTCTTTCGCCTTTTCTAATTCTAAAAAGTTCTTTTACAATTATGTTGACAAGAAGACATATTCGGGTTAAAGTAATGCAATCACTCTACGCCTTTAACCAAAGCCAAAACAACAACCTGGGGACCGAGGAAAAATTTCTCCTTAAAAGTATGGAAGAGATGTACGATCTTTTTCTGGTGCAGCTAAGCCTCATTGAAGAGTTAAAAGGCCAGGCCGAAAACTTTTTAGAAAAATCCCAACAGAAATACCTTGCTACCAGTGAGGAGAAAGATCCCAATAAAAAATTCGTTTCCAATGCTATTTTTAATATTTTCCAGAATAACGATAGTTTACAGGACACACTGGAGTCAAGAAAAATAACCCATTGGAAAAGGGATGATGATTATGTACAGATTATTTGGGAGGCTTTAAAAAATAGCGATATCTATAAAAGCTATATGGAAACCCGGGAGTCGAGTTTCAAAGAAGATAAAGAGTTTATAATTACCGTTTTTAAAGAAATTATTGCTCCCAACGAAAAACTTTACGACTATCTTGAAGACGCTAAACTTACCTGGATAGACGATTTGCCAATTGTAAATACTGCGGTATTAAAATTTCTTCAGAAATTAAAACCTCATTCTGCCGAAAGCTTAAAACTTGGTAAACTTTATAAAAATGAAGAGGATAAAGATTTTGCGAAAGATTTATTTAGAAAAACCTATCTAAATGATGATGTGCTGGCAAAAGAAATGCTGGGAAAAACCCCAAACTGGGATAAAGACCGAATTGCAGAAATTGATATGATACTTATGAAAATGGCAATTTGTGAATTCCTTAAATTCCCTTCAATTCCGGTAAAAGTAACCATTAATGAATATTTGGAACTGGCCAAAGAATACAGTACTCCAAAGAGTAGTATTTTTATAAATGGTGTTTTAGATAAGCTATCTAAAGAGTATAGGGAGCATAATAAATTAAATAAAGTAGGGCGAGGTCTTATGTAATGAAGAAAATTTCTTAATTTTAAAAATTAAATTATAAAGTTCATAATTATGAAAAATGGAATCTTAATGTTGGCTGCAGTAGGGGCGCTGCTTTTTACTTCGTGTAAAGACAACAACAATAACGCCTCAGAAAAGGTAAAAGCGGAAAATGTAGAAAGTGCTGCAGAACGTGATGCACAGGCTACGGTTTATCCAAAGATGGAGTTTGAGGCTTCAGAGCATGATTTTGGTACTATTCCACAGGGTAAAAATGTAGAGCATACCTTTACATTTACTAATACCGGGCAGGCGCCATTGGTAATTACAAATGCAAGAAGTACTTGCGGTTGTACCGTTCCATCTTATACTAAAGACCCAATTCAACCGGGAGAAACCGGCGAAATGTTGGTGAAATTTAATGGCTCTGGAAAAGGTCAGGTAACAAAAACAGTAACGGTAACCGCCAATACAGAAGCCGGTACAGAGCGTCTTAAAATTAAAGCCTTTGTAGAAACCGAAGAAAACGCTAGCTAGTAAATGGATCAATTAACCCAGTTTGCCCCAATAATTTTAATGTTTTTAGTGGTGTATTTTTTTATGATACGGCCACAAATGAAAAAAGCTAAACAAGAACGCAATTTTGCTTCCGAATTAAAACGCGGAGACCGTATAGTCACTAAAAGTGGAATGCACGGTAAAGTTGTGGATTTTAGTGAAAAAAACAATGCGGTGATTATAGAAACCGGAGCAGGAAAAATAACTTTTGATCGCTCTTCCATATCTATGGAAATGAGTAAAAAACTTAACGAAACAGCCAAGCCGGAAAAAGAAAGCAAGGCAAAAGCCGTTAAGGAAAAGAAATAATTTTTCTGTTATCATTTAGAATAGAAAAAGGCTGTCTGAAAATTCTTAAAATCGTCATCCTGAATTTATTTCAGGACCTAAGAAATTGATAATCAAAACATCTTAGAAGCTGAAACAAGTTCAGCTTGACGAGAATAGACTTTTCAGGCAGCCTTTTTTATTTTCAGGGAGATTTAAGAATTGTAAAAAATACGTCATTCTAAACTCGTTTCAGAATCTAACATTTTAGAACCTGAAACAAGTTGAGGTTGACGTAAAAATAAATTTTTTAAATATTCTTCCTCTATTAGCAGTTTTTGTATTTATCATGAAGTCCTTCACCATTCTTAATCATTGGTTTAATCTTTTCCAGCCGGGATAGTTTTGTTCCTTCCCTTTTTGCTTCAGCAATATAATTAGCATATTCCTTTTGTTTGCCTTTAGTTAATTGCAGAAAAGATTTTTCTAAACCTTTATCAGCTTTAAAAGCATCTTTTAATTCTGGTGGTAGTAGTAACTTTTTTAAAACAACCGGTTTTATCTCTTTTCCTTCCCGCTGGTTTTGGATAGCTTCTGCTATATATTTCTGAAGAATTTCTGGTCTTATTTTATCTTCTTTTCTAAATCTTATTTGTCTTAGGGCTTTGGTTTTGCCTTCCTGGGCGTTATAAAGTAGAGTGGTATTTTCTTTTAACAAGGCTCCATTAAAAAACCAAAGGGCATAATGATTTTTAAATGCTGCCATGCCAACCACATTTTTGCCGTTAAGCGTGTAAACCGGTGTTCCCCATTTTATACATTCCTCAAGTTCTGTATTTTGCAATACTGCTCTTAAAGCCTGTAGCTCTTTTTCCCAGGAATTATGGGTTTCAATATATTCATCTACCGATTTTACAGCCATTCTCCTTTTGTTTGAATATAAATTTTACTCGATAATCGAGATTTATCCCTTTATCGGGAATCCGGGGCTAGCCTTGAAATAAAAATCTTTTTATGTAATGTCTCGTTGGCTTGCCAAAAGCTAATTTACTTATATTTTTCTGAAGTCATTTCTGCAATTTTCACGATTACTTCAGTAGCTTTTTGCATACTTTCTACCGGTACATATTCGTATTTTCCGTGAAAGTTATGGCCGCCGGCAAAAATATTAGGGCAGGGTAACCCCATATAACTTAGTTGAGATCCATCGGTGCCACCGCGAATTGGTTTTAAAATGGGTTCAACATTTACTGCTTTCATGGCTTCTTTGGCAATGTCTACGATATGCATTACCGGTTCAATTTTTTCCCGCATATTAAAATATTGATCGGTGATTTCTACCGAAATACAATCATTTTCATATTGTGAGCATATCTCTGAAGCCAAATCCTGCATCATCTCTTTTCTGGCATTAAAATGCCCTAAATCATGATCTCTAATTATATATTCCAGTTGGGTTTCTTCTACATCCCCTTTTATATTGCTAAGATGAAAAAATCCCTGTCTATCTTCGGTATGTTCGGGTGTTTCCAGTCTTGGTAAAGAATTAATAAAGTCTACCGCAATATACTGGCTGTTTACCATCTTATCTTTGGCATAACCGGGGTGTACGCTTTTTCCATCTACTTTAACTACGGCCCTGGCGGCATTAAAATTTTCATATTCCAATTCTCCTATTTGGCTCCCGTCCATGGTATATGCCCATTCAGCACCAAATTTTTCCACATCAAATTTGTGGGCACCGCGGCCAATTTCTTCATCGGGGGTAAAACCTACCCGGATTTTTCCATGGGGAATTTCAGGATTATCCAATAAATATTGCATCGCCGTCATTATTTCTGTAATCCCGGCCTTATCGTCGGCACTTAAAAGACTGGTGCCATCGGTGGTAATTATAGTTTGACCTTTATACTGTTTTAAATCATCAAAATATTCGGGAGAAAGAATAATGTTTTTCTCTTTGTTTAAAATAATATCCCTTCCGTCGTAATTCTCAATAATTTGCGGTTTTATATTGGTAGCGTTAAAATCGGGGGAAGTATCAAAATGAGAAATGAAACCAATAACCGGAACTTTATGCGCAACATTAGCAGGTAGCGTGGCCATCACATAGGCGTTATCGTCTATACTAACTTCGGTCATACCCATTTCCTGCAGCTCTTCCGCCAGCTTTTTAGCTAATTCCCATTGCTTTTGAGTGCTGGGGGTAGTCTGGCTTTCGGGATCACTTTGGGTATCTATGGTGATATAGCTAATAAATCTATCTATAATCCGCTGTTTGTTAATCATTTGGTTTCAACTTTTATTATTCAGAATTTTAAGAGTATTTTGTAAGTTCATCTCTTCTAAGCAAATATAATTAACGTGAATAGCTATTCCTTGCACTTATGAAAAAACTATTATTCCTTTTCGTTATTTTAATCCTTTCTTCCTGTATAAAATCTAAAAACCTTATTGAGGATAATTTTGGTAAAAAAACTGTAATAGCCGATTCTGCCATGGTGGTTTCGGCCAGGGCAGAGGCTTCCATTATTGGTTTGGAAATTCTAAAAAATGGGGGTAATGCTTTTGATGCTATGTTAGCTACCGAAATGGCACTCGCGGTTAGCTTTCCTTTTGCCGGAAATTTAGGCGGCGGCGGATTTATGGTTTATAGAAAAGCAAACGGCGAAAAAGGATCTTTAGATTTTAGGGAGAAAGCGCCATTGGCGGCTTCTAAAACAATGTACCTGGATAAAGATGGAAATGTACTATCAGAAAAAAGTATGTACGGCCCACTTGCCGTTGGTGTTCCCGGTACAATTGCCGGAATTTTTGCAGCTCACGAAAAGTTTGGAACCTTACCTATAAACAAAATTTTAGAACCCGTAGTTGCTTTGGCTAAAAACGGATTTGTAGTTACCGAAAAACAAAGTAAAACTCTGGCTCATTACCGCGAATTGTTCTTACGAGAAAATAAGGATACTATTTTATTTGCTAGAACTTACAGGCCGGGAGATACCATTAAAAATCCTCAACTTGCGAAAACCCTGGAGCGAATAATTACCAATGGAAGAGACGAATTTTATACCGGTGAAACCGGCAGGAAGATGATCGCTTATCTCCAGGAAAGAGGTGGTGTTATGAGTATGGAAGATTTGCAGAAGTATCAGGCGCATTGGCGGGAGCCCGTAATAGTAGACTATAAAGATCTAAAAATTATATCTATGCCACCACCCTCAAGTGGTGGGATTGTTTTAGGGCAAATTTTAAAAATGTTGGAAACTTTTCCTTTAGCTGAATATGGTCATAATTCGCTAAAAACTATCCAGGTGGTCACCGAAGCCGAACGTAGAGCTTATGCCGATAGAAGTTTTTACCTGGGAGATCCCGATTTTGTGGATATTCCGGTAGATACTTTATTGAGTGACGCATATCTTTCAGGGAGAATGCAGAATTTTAGTTTTGACCAGGCCACACCTTCTTCCAATATTAGTTATGGTGAAATTCCCGGATACGAAAGCGACGAAACCACTCATTATTCTATAGTAGATAAATATGGAAATGCCGTAGCTGTAACCACTACATTAAACGGAGCCTATGGTTCTAAAATGTATATTGAGGAACTTGGTTTTTTTCTTAATAATGAAATGAACGATTTTAGCGCAAAACCTGGAGTTCCCGATATGTTTGGGCTTGTAGGAGCCGAAGCAAATGCTATAGCGCCACAAAAACGAATGCTAAGTTCTATGACGCCCAGTATTGTTGAAAAAAATGGAGAATTATTTATGGTTTTGGGCTCACCGGGTGGTTCTACCATAATTACCTCGGTTTTGCAAACTATTCTTAATGTAAAAGAATTTAAAATGAATATGCAGGAAGCTGTAGACGCACCTCGTTTTCATCATCAATGGTTGCCCGATAAGGTGCTTTTTGAGCCCAATGCATTTGAAGCCAGTTTGTTAGATTCTTTAAGGTTGAAAGCTTATCATATAGATGAAAATGAATCTCGAATTATAGGAAAAGTAGATGCGATTAAAATATTGCCCAATGGCCGTTTGGAAGCTGGTGCCGATAGGAGGGGAGATGATACGGCAAAAGGATATTGAAACTTAAAATAATCGATTTGAACTTTTTGGGCTGTGTAAATTAGTCTATTTTTGTGAAAACCCAGTTATAATGTATAAATCGCTTTTACGCCCTTTCCTTTTTAGGTTTGATCCTGAATGGGTGCATCATTTCACTTTTAACACTTTAAAGAAATTCGGTAAAACTTCCATTTTTAAAAACCTGGTAAAAAAGAAGTTCCAGGTGGAAGATTCGAGATTGGAACGAGAGGTTTTCGGACTTAAATTTAAGAATCCGGTGGGGCTTGCCGCTGGTTTCGATAAAGATGCAAAGCTTTTTCAGGAGCTATCAGATTTAGGCTTTGGGTTTATTGAAATAGGCACTGTTACCCCAAAAGCGCAACCCGGTAACGAGAAAAAACGCCTCTTTAGGTTAAAAGAAGATAATGCTATTATTAACCGAATGGGCTTTAATAATGATGGGGTAGAAGCAGCTGTTGCCCGACTTAAGAAAAATAAAAATGTACTTATTGGCGGGAATATTGGGAAAAACAAGATTACTGCAAACGAAAATGCCGTAGAAGATTACAAGATTTGCTTTGAAGCGCTTTACGATTATGTAAACTATTTTGTGGTAAATGTGAGTTCTCCAAATACCCCGAATTTAAGGGAGTTACAGGATAAAGAGCCGCTTACTAATTTGTTGAATACCCTGCAAAATTTAAATGCCGCAAAGCTTAAGCAAAAGCCTATTTTGCTAAAAATAGCTCCCGACCTTACCGATGCGCAGTTACTGGACATTATAGAAATTGTAAAAGAAACAAAAATCGCAGGGGTAATCGCAACCAATACAACCATTTCCCGTGAAGGCTTAAAATCTGAAAATAAGTTAGAAACCGGCGGACTTAGCGGAAAGCCTTTAACAAACCGGGCTACCGAGGTAATTCGTTTTCTTTCTGAAAAAAGCAATAAAGCCTTTCCAATTATTGGAGTTGGGGGTATACACACCGCCGAAGATGCGTTGGAGAAACTTGATGCCGGTGCTAGTTTAGTGCAATTATACACCGGATTTATTTATGAAGGCCCGGCTTTAATAAAAAGAATTAATAAAGCATTGTTAAATAGAAGTAGGGGCTAAGTTATTTTAAATGATAGACCAGCTCATTCCCTTTTTAACGGCTTCAGCTATTTTAACCATCTCACCGGGCCCCGATATTATCTATGTTATGGTTCAGGGAATAGCCAATGGTAAAAAGTATGGTTTTGTCACAGCTCTGGGACTGGCCACGGGTATTATTGTTCACACCAGTCTGGTGGCTTTTGGGGTATCGGCGATTATTAAAAGTTCAGATTCACTCTTTCTAATTATTAAATTACTGGGTGCTAGTTATCTGCTGTATCTGGCCTGGTTGGTTTTTAAGAGCGACCCTAAAATTGCTTATTCTTCAAAAGGAATTCAAAAGAAATCTTTGTTGTCGCTTTTCAAACAGGGATTTATAATGAATGTGCTAAATCCAAAAGTGACCATATTTTTTCTGGCCTTTTTTCCCGGTTTTCTTTGGGATCCGGAAGGAAATACCGTGTTTCAATTCTATATTTTAGGCCTGCTTTTTATGGGTATTACAATTCTTATCTTTGGAAGTGTAGCTTTATTAGCCGGGAAAATCTCTGCTTACTTAAAAAAGCATACACACTCTGCCCTTGTTCTAAAATGGTTGCAGATTGTGGTTTTTATAGGAATAGCAACTTTTATACTGATCTAGTTGTATAAAATTAGACTTAAAGGAAAATTAGAAGTTATACTTTTTTACTAGTAGGATGCTAATAAAATGAATTAATATGCATTGGTTTTTAGATATTCCTTAAAATACTATCTTTGATGATATGGATAAAATCAAGCTTATTGAGTGTCCGCGGGACGCTATGCAGGGAATAAAAACCTTTATTCCTACTGAAAAAAAAGTACAGTATATTCAGTCTTTATTGCGTTGCGGCTTTGATACCATAGATTTTGGAAGCTTTGTGTCTCCTAAGGCTATTCCGCAAATGGTAGATACGGCTGAAGTTTTATCTAAATTAGATCTTTCTACCACAAAAAGTAAACTGCTTGCTATTGTAGCAAATACCCGGGGAGCAAAGGATGCTTCAGCGCATCCTGAAATTGATTATTTGGGCTATCCTTTTTCAATTTCCGAAAACTTCCAAATGCGTAATACCCATAAAACCATTGGTGAATCTGTAGATATTTTGGGCGAGATTCTTGAAATTGCAGAAAAATCGAATAAAAAAGTAGTAGCATATCTTTCTATGGGCTTTGGAAATCCTTATGGCGATCCCTGGGATGTGGAGATTGTGGGGGAGTGGACAAAAAAGTTATCGGATATGGGAGTAAAGATTCTTTCTTTATCAGATACTATTGGAAGTTCTACTCCGGATATTATTAAATACCTATTCTCAAATCTAATTCCTGAATATCCCGAAATAGAATTTGGAGCCCACCTTCATACCATACCTTCCAAATGGCACGAAAAAATTGATGCTGCCTACCAGGCGGGCTGCAGAAGGTTTGATGGGGCTATTCAGGGTTTTGGGGGCTGCCCTATGGCAAAAGATGAGCTTACCGGTAATATGCCATCAGAGAAAATGCTTTCTTATTTCAACTCTAAAAAGCTGGACTCAAATATTAAAATGACCAGCTTTGAATCTGCTTATAACGAAGCTTCTAAAATCTTTAATGCTTATCATTAATAGTCTTTATTTAAATTTTGCAGTTGATTAATAAAACCTATTTAAAATTAATCTAAATAAACTTGTTCTAACAAAATTCTGTTTTTATATTTGCTGCTCAATAATTTTAATCAGTCTAAATAAAGTAATATGAAAAAGCTGTTCTTATCAGCAATCTTAGGTGGGTTAACGCTTACCTCTTGTTCATCTGACGATGATGTTTCACCAGAAACCCCAAAGTTGGAGGTCCCTGAAACCTATACTTTTGAAAGAGATGCTAATTCTAGCGTAAGTTACTCAGGTCAAACTACAAGGCTGCAAATGACTTCCGAAATATTGGCTAAGTTTACCGATTTTGAAAATGGAAGCGAAACACTTTTGCTTGATATGTTTGCAAATGAAAATGCTCCTTTTGAGAATGCAAGCCTTAATGAATCCTCCAAAAGTATAAAATCTAAAGTAGCGGCTTCCAAATTGTATTTTTCAGCAAATACAGTAGAAAGTGCCGAGATTAAAGGCGACTTTGATTCTTATATTTCTGAGCAATTTACAGCAGTAAAAGCTAATAAAGAAGTTTTGGCCGATACCGGTAAAGCGGGCCAAATAGCCCAGGGAACTAAGGTTAGATATATTAATGAGAAAGGTTTGGAAATGAACCAGGCTTTTGCAAAAGGCTTAATTGGAGGGCTTTTAGCAGATCAAATTTTAAATAACTATCTGTCTCAGGAAGTTTTGGATGAAGGCGATAATCGTGCTAATAATGATGCCGGTATGCTTGAAGAAGGTAAAAATTATACCACCATGGAGCATAAGTGGGATGAGGCTTACGGATACCTTTACGGAGATCCTTCTATTCCACAACAAGATCCCAATTCGGTTTTAAATGAAAGTGATGATGCCCTTTTGTTTAAATATATGGGGAGTGTAAATGACGATAGTGATTTTGAAGGTATAGCCGAAGAAACTTTTGAAGCTTTTAAAACCGGTAGGGCAGCTGTTGTTGCCGGAGATTACCAGGCTCGTGATGCCCAGGTAAAAATTATCCGTGAGAATATTTCAAAAATTATTGCTGTAAAGACAGTATATTATCTACAGGCAGGTAAAGAGCAAATGGCTGAGGGGCAAACCGGAGCTGCATTTCATTCGCTTTCTGAAGCTTATGGATTTATCTATAGTCTTAGGTTTACCCATAACCCGGAAACAGGTGCACCCTATATTTCTGCCGATAATGTTGAAAATTATTTAGGACAGTTAATGAGTGGGGATGGTTTTTGGGAAGTGACACCAGAGACTTTAGATACTATTTCTGAAGAAGTTGCTGCTGCCTTCGATTTTACGGTAGCAGAAGCATAATTAAAAAACTTTACCGGAGCTGAATTATTTTTTTCTGCTCCGGTTTTTAATATTTATAGCTATGACTAAGATTTCAAAATTTTTATTGATCGCAATGTTAGCATTTGCCGTTGCTTGTAGTACAGATGATGGTGAGGGTGGCGATTCTACTGGTTCAGATAATTTTGACAGGGGCAAAATGCTGGCCAATTGGGCCGATAATATAATTGTGCCTTCTTTTGTGGCTTTTCAAGAGGAGACACAAAAGCTGGAAGATATAGCTAAGGCTTTTGCTGAAACTCCAAATCTTGCGGTATTAAAAACGCTTAGGGCCCAATATAAGGTAGCTTATCAGGAGTTTCAAACCGTGGAGATGTTTCAAATTGGAAAAGCTGAAGAATTAGGTTACAGAAATTTCCTAAATACATACCCAACCAAAACAGAAAATATTGAATCTAAAATAGCTTCCGGAAGTTATAATCTTGAATTGCCTTCAAGTTATGCAGAACAAGGTTTTCCTGCTTTAGATTACTTGTTGTACAGCTACGGAACGGCAGAAGAGACCCTGGGGGCTTTAACTGCAAATCCAGAATCTATCAATTATATACTGTCTGTGGCCGAACATATCAATACCTTAACTGCTGAGGTTACAACTTCCTGGCAAGGTGATTACAGAGATACCTTTGTAAATAATACCAGTTCTTCAAGTACCGGTTCGGTAGATAGATTTACCAACGATTATGTAATGTATTATGAAAAAATACTAAGATCTGGAAAAATTGGTTATCCTGCCGGTGCTTTTACCGGTTCACCTTCACCAGGAAATGTTGAAGGGCTTTATGCCGGAGATATTTCGAAGAATTTATACCTGCAGGCGCTGGATAGCTTTGAAGATTTTTACTATGGGGTTCAGCTTAACGGGGGTGAAAATGGACCAAGTTATTTCCAGTATTTGAAATATATGGAGGATAAAACAGATTCAGAGAGTTTAACGGCTTCTATATCAGATCAGTTTTCGGCCATTAGAAATCAAAGCTCAGACCTGGGTGATAATCTTAGGTTACAGGTAGAAACCGATAATTCTAAGATGTTAGCGGCTCATGATGAGCTTCAAAAGCTGGTAATCCTCTTAAAAGTAGATATGATGCAAACGCTTTCAATTAGCGTAGATTATGTAGATTCAGACGGGGATTAATTAATGCAAACCGTGCTAAGTAAATATCTAAATAAGACAACGGAAGCCGCCCCCTTGGCGGTTTTTCGTTTGTTTTTTGGCCTTATGATGTTTGCCAGTATAGTACGTTTTTGGCTAAATGGCTGGATAGAAAAATTATATATCACACCAGAATTCTTCTTTTCTTATTACGGGTTTGAATGGGTTAAACCTTTGGGAGAATATACTTATCTAATATTTATTCTTTGTGGTATAGCGGCTTTAATGGTTGCCGTAGGTTATAAATATCGTTTGGCCATTATCTTGTTTTTCCTAAGCTTTACCTATATAGAGCTTATGGATAAAACTACCTATCTTAACCATTATTACTTTATTAGTATTCTTAGCTTTTTAATGATTTTTTTACCCGCTAATGTCTATTTTTCTATAGATGCCCGGCAAAATCCTGCCAAAGCTTTTCAAAAAATACCTCAGTGGTGCATAGATGTAATTAAATTATTACTGGGAATTGTTTACTTCTATGCAGGCCTGGCAAAAATTAATTCCGATTGGCTTTTTAGGGCCATGCCTTTAAAAATATGGTTGCCATCAAAATACGATCTTCCTTTCCTGGGCGATCTTATGCAACAGGAATGGGTGCATTATGCCTTTAGCTGGAGTGGAATGTTATACGATCTTTCAATTCCTTTTTTGTTGCTTTACAAAAGAACCCGCTTTGTAGCATTTTTAATGGTGATCGTTTTTCATGTTCTTACACGTGTGCTTTTCCCAATAGGCATGTTTCCATTTATTATGATTGTTAGCGCATTGATCTTTTTTAGTCCGAAAATCCATCATGGTATATTAGGTTTAATATCAAAGTGGTTTAGTATATCGAAACAAAAATTTGACAATCTAAAGGCCTACCAGTTTTTAGGGGTAAAGAAAAACCTAAGTCTGGGTGTGATTACAGTCTTTTTTATTATTCAGTTTTTATTCCCGTGGCGATATTTACTGTATCCGGGCGAACTGTTTTGGACAGAAGAGGGCTTTAGGTTTTCCTGGCGGGTAATGCTTATGGAAAAAGCCGGCTATGCTCAGTTTAAAGTGGTAAACGCTGAGACTGGAAAACGATTTTATGTAGATAATTCAGATTTTCTTACACCCTTTCAGGAGAAACAAATGTCTTTTCAGCCCGATTTTATTCTTGAATACGCTCATTTTTTAGCCGATCATTTTACTAAAGATGGTCATGAAAATATTGAAATCTACGTAGAAAATTATGTGGCGCTTAACGGAAGAAAGAGCACTCCCTATATAGACCCGCAGGTTAATTTGCTTAATTTCGCGGACTCTTTTAAACATAAAACATTCATTTTACCATTTAAGGATGAAATTAAAGGTCTTTAGTATATTAGTTTTTTTAGTGTCGTTTGGCTATGCCCAGCATAGTCTTAGCGGGAAGGTGATTTCTACTGAAACAGGGGCGCCCATACCAAATGCCGAAGTTTGGAATAAAACAACATCTGATGTAGTGGTGACCGATGAACGTGGTAGTTTTGAAATAAAGGGCATTAAATCAGGTACTTATATTTTTGCTGTTTTTAGTTACGAACACACTATCCTGGAAAAGCAAATAACAATAAATAGAGATCTTGTAATGGATTTTAGCCTCTCGCCATTAGCCGAAAGTCTAAGTGAGGTGATGATTACCAATAGAAGAGAGCAATTATTCGCTTTAAGAAAGCTTAGAAAGGTAGAGGGAACTGCTATCTATGCCGGTAAAAAAAGTGAAGTGGTTCTTATGGATAAAGTTTCCGGAAATCTCGCCGCCAATAATGCCAGGGAGATTTATAACCAGGTGGTTGGTTTAAATATTTATGATAATGGCGATGCGGGGCTTCAATTAAATATTGGTGGGCGCGGCCTTGACCCTAACCGAACCCAGAATTTCAACACCCGGCAAAATGGTTACGATATCTCGGCCGACGTGTTGGGATATCCCGAGAGTTATTATACCCCACCGCCTGAGGCGCTAAGGGAAATTCAAGTAGTGCGAGGTGCAGCTTCCTTACAATATGGGACACAATTTGGCGGTCTCATTAATTTCAAATTTAAAAAGCCTCCGCGCGATAAAAAAATAGAATTGGTTTCAAGGCAGTCGGTAGGTTCTTATAACCTTTTTACTAGTTTTAATAGTTTGGCAGGTACTATTGGTAAGTTTAGCTACTACACTTACTACAACTACAAAATCGGAGAAGGTTTTAGGCCTAATTCAGAATATACCTCTAATAATTTCTTTTCTCATTTTGGATGGGATTTTAGCGATAAAACCAGGCTTAGTTTTGAGTATACTTATTTAGATTATGTAGCTCAGCAACCCGGCGGCCTCACCGATGCACAGTTTTATGAAGATCCTACATTTAGCAATAGGGAGCGAAACTGGTTTGATGTAAACTGGAATTTATATGCGCTAAAATTTAAACATCGCTTTTCTAATAGAACAGACTTTAGTTTAAACCTGTTTGGGTTGGATGCATCGCGTAAAGCCGTTGGTTTTAGGGAAAACCGTGTCTCGCAACCTGATGATCTTTCGGCACCAAGGGAATTGTTGGTAGACGATTTTTCTAATTGGGGTGCAGAGGCCAGGTTATTAAGCAGGTATAATTTATTTGATGGGGAATCGGTTTTTTTAATTGGAAGTAAATATTACGATGCCAATAATTTTCAAAAACAAGGTCCGGGAACAGTTTCGGCTAAGCCTGAATTTACTTTTACCAATAATGAATACCCAAATTACCCAAGGCAATCTGAGTATAAATTTCCAAATAAAAACCTTGCCATTTTTGGAGAAAATATCTTTAATCTTACCAATAAATTGTCGGTTACACCCGGTTTTAGGTTAGAGTATATAAATACAAAGGCCAATGGTTTTTATAAAGAAATAGTGTTGGACCTGGCCGATAATCCTTTAATTAATAGAACCAAAGAAGAGGATAAAGACCTGGAAAGAAGCTTTGTGTTATTAGGAATTGGAGCCAGCTATAACCTGGATTCATCTAATGAATTATATGCTAATTTTTCCCAAAATTACAGGTCGGTTACCTTTAGCGATATTAGAATTGTAAATCCGAGTTTTGTGGTAGATCCAAATATTTCAGAAGAACGCGGCTTTACCTCAGATTTTGGAATTAGGGGGAATTTAAAAAACTTCCTGTCTTACGACGCCAGTATATTTGGTTTATGGTATAGAGATAGGATCGGGGAAGTTTTGGGAGTTGAAGATGGCTTTATAGTTAGAAGGCGTGGAAATATTGGAGATGCGTTTATTTATGGTTTAGAAACTTTTGCCGACTGGAACATTAAGAATACTTTTTTTGAACAAGCTAAGAATTACCGATTAAACCTTTTTCTAAACACCGCTTTTACAAATTCTGAATATACCGCCTCAGAAGAAACTAATGTGGAGGGGAATCAGGTAGAGTTTATTCCCTACGTAAACCTAAAAACAGGTTTAAATTTTGGTTATGCTAATTTTCTGGCCGGTCTTCAATATACCTATTTGTCTAAGCAATATACAGATGCTACCAATGCCCCACAAGATGTTGATGATAACCAACGCGGTATAGAAGGGAGTATTCCGGCTTATGGGATTTTAGATTTTTCGGCTTCCTATAGTTTAGGTAAGTTTAAGTTAGAAACTGGGGTGAATAATCTTTTAGATAACTCCTATTTTACAAGACGAGCTACGGGTTACCCCGGTCCGGGGATTATTCCGGCACAGCCCATAACCTGGTATACAAGTCTTCAATTTAAATTTTAAAGCTTAGGTGGTAGAAATGAATAATTAAAGCCTACTTAGCCTGAATCAGGAATATTATTCGGCTTAAAAAAGTACTTATTTTTTATTTAAACCTATTCTAAATAATTATATTTGAACAAAATTTTAAAAAAGATAGCAATGAAGAAAACATTAATTGGTCTTCTGGCATTAAGCTTAGTCTTTTCCTGCAAAAACGCAGAAGAGAAAGATAAAAATACTGAGGAAGAAAAAACTCAAGAAGTAAATGTTTATACTCATAGACATTATGAGTCGGACCAGGAGTTGTTTAAACAATTTGAAGAAGAATCAGGGATTACTGTAAATGTAATAAATGCCAACGCCGATGAGCTTATACAAAAAATGAGCATGGAAGGAGAGCAATCTCCCGCCGATGTGCTTATTACTGTAGATGCAGGTAGATTAGAAAGAGCTAAAAGCGGTGGGCTTTTGCAAGCGGTGTCTTCAAAAACCCTGGAAGAAACCATTCCGTCTCATCTTAAAGATGCCGATAACCATTGGTTCGGACTTACCAAAAGAGCCAGGGTAATAGCCTATGCTAAAGATAGGGTAGATGAGAGTGAATTATCTACTTATGAGGATTTAGCTTCAGAAAAATGGAAAAATAAGCTTTTAATACGTTCTTCCGGGAATATTTACAATCAGTCACTTATGGCTTCTATTATGGTTCATAATGGGGAAGAAGAGGCGAAAAAATGGGCTGAGGCAATCGTTGAAAATATGGCGCGGGCTCCTAAAGGGAATGATCGTGACCAGGTGAAGGCGGTAGTTGCAGGAGAAGGTGATCTTGCTGTTGTAAACACTTATTATATAGGTAAACTTTTAAATTCTGAAGATCCCGAAGAAGTAAAAGCAGGAGAGAGTATTAAACTTTTCTTTCCTAATCAGGATGGTCGTGGCACACACATTAATGTAAGCGGGGCCGGGGTGGCAAAATATGCTCCTAATAAAGAAAATGCTATTAAATTTATAGAGTTTTTAATTTCTGAAAAAGCTCAAAAAGTTTTTGCCCATTCAAACTATGAATACCCGATAAACGAAGCGGTAGCACCTGCAGCATTATTACAGGAATGGGGCGAATTTAAAGAAGATACCCTTAATCTTTCTAAACTTGGCGAAAACAATAAAAAAGCAGTAATGCTATTTGATGAAGCAGGCTGGAAATAATAGTGACATATTCTCAATAAAAGCCAGGTTAAGGAGGCTTAAAAGAGATACAAATCGATGGTCAATTTTTACATTGGCCATCGTTCTTTTTATCACCTTACCGGTAATTGCTATTGCAGTAAAACTATTGGAGGGGCCCGGGGAAACCTGGTGGCATCTTGTAGATAATCTATTGGTAGACTACATAGGGAACTCCTTTTTTCTGATTTTTGCCTGTAGTTTGTTAGTGCTTATCACCGGGGTGGGTACAGCCTGGTTGGTAGCGCGTTTTGAATTTCCCTTTAGAAAACAACTGGAGTGGTTGCTTATACTTCCATTGGCTATTCCATCTTACATCGTAGCCTATGCCTATGCCGGGGTGTTTGATTATGGCGGAAGCCTTGATCTTATTTTTAGATTTCTAAATCTGGAATTTATTCGAATAGATATTATGAATAAATATGGGCTGGCCTATGTATTAAGTATTTCCCTTTTTCCTTATGTGTATGTTAGTTCGCGTGCCTTTTTCTTAAACCAGGCAGGAAATTTACTGGAAGCTTCAACGATGTTAGGGGTGGGGGAGTTTAAATCTTTTTTTAGACTTATGTTGCCATTGGCAAGACCGGCAATTATTGCGGGACTCATATTGGTACTCATGGAGGTTTTAAATGATTATGGTGCGGCACAATATTTTGGGGTAAATACTTTTACAACCGGTATTTTTAGGGCATGGTTCTCTCTGGAGGAACCGGAAACTGCTGTTTACCTTTCAGCATTACTCATCTTTATAGTTTTTGCATTAATTTTAATCGAGAAATGGCAGCGAAAAAGTGTTCAGGTTTCCGGAAATAGGGCTTCCAGATATATTCATAGAAAAACCGGTACCCGACTAATGCAAAACCTAAAGTTTTTATTGGTATTAATTCCCGTAATCTTAGGCTTTTTTATTCCTGTGGCGCAATTAGGCTATTGGGCATTTTTAACGGCCGAACAAGTGTTCGATTTTAATTTTATTCAACTTTCATTACAAAGTTTTGGGATAGCTTTCATCACCTCTTTGGTAACGGTGCTTTTTGCTACCTTACTCATTTATTTTGCTAAATGGAGTAATACCAGCGGAATTAAAAGTATATCTAAATTTGGGGTTTTAGGTTATGCAATTCCCGGAGCTGTTGTGGCCATTGGCATTATGATCCCTACGCTTGCTTTCGATAAATGGTTTATAGTTACGATGGATTCACTTTTTGGAATTAAAACCGGATTCTTATTTAACGGTACCCTGGTGGCACTGGTCTATGCCTATAGCGTTAGATTTATGGCGGTAGCGCATAACCCAATAGAATCTACCGCTTTAAAAGTAAGTAATAGTATACCAGATTCGTCTAAGATGCTGGGTGTGGGAAACTTTAAGACCTTTTTTAAAATAGAGTTTCCACTTATTAAAACCGGGATTTTAAGTGCGATGATATTGGTGTTTATTGATGTATTAAAAGAACTACCGCTTACGTTAATTTTAAAACCTTTTCATGTTAACACACTCGCAGTGAAGGCTTTTGAATATGCAAGCGATGAAATGGTTATGGAGGCTGCCATTCCTTCATTATTTATTATCTTCACGGCAACAATTCCGGTGATATTTTTGAATAAATTATTGATAAAAGACTAGTATGCTAAGCCTGGACTCCATTTCTAAAAGCTTTGATAAAGGTAGAAATTTTGCCTTAAAGGAGGTTTCTTTTAATTTAGAAAAGGGAAATGTTTGTGCTATTGTTGGTGAAAGCGGAAGCGGAAAAACAACCCTGGTTCGGCTTATTGCTGGCTTGGAAAGGCCAGATCACGGTAGCATTGTGCTAAATGGTAAAGAGCTGTCTTCGGTCAATAAACTAGTGCCGCCCGAAAAACGGAAAATAGGTTTGGTTTTCCAGGAATATGCTTTATTTCCCCACTTTAACCTTTTAAAAAATGTAACCTACGGGATTTCTAAGCTTAAGAATAAAAAAGAACGCGCCCTGGAGATGTTGGATTTGGTTGGCCTAAGCGGATTGGAAAAACGTTATCCGCATCAACTTTCAGGAGGGCAGCAACAACGAGTTGCTCTGGCCCGGGCTTTGGCACCAGAGCCTTCTTTGTTGATTTTAGATGAACCCTTTAGCAATCTTGATGCGATGCTAAGAATGCAGTTGCGTAGCCAGGTGTTTGAAATTATAAAGAAAACTGGCGTTACCGCAATTTTTGTGACTCACGATACGCAGGATGCTCTTTCTGTGGCCGATGAAATTCTTATTCTTCAACACGGAAAAGTAATTCAAAAAGACCAGGCTTCAAATTTGTATACAAAACCTAATTCGGTGTATGTGGCTTCTCTTTTTGGAAATACTATTCAACTAAATAAAGAATTACAAACCGCTTTTAATTGTCCTTTAAACCCCAATTGTAATCATGCTATACGCAACGAAAACCTTAGTATTAACGAGGAATGCGAGTATATTACCCATGCCAGGGTTTTGAAGAAAACCTTTATGGGGAATACCACCCAATTGTTGTTAAAGTTAGACAACGGTCATCAGGTTTCGGTGGTTACTAAAGAGACTCATGTGGCCGATAGGATAAAGATTGGCTTTAATTCTACCGATGTACTCGAATTTGGTAGCTAAATTTTCCCTAAAGTAATTTTCTGATAACTAATAGGTTTTAAACCTATTTTTTCTATAAAAAACGTATATTTGCACGCAATTAAATCTTTAATTGCTATGATCGCACACGAATCCAAAATTTTAGGAGAAGGCCTTACTTACGATGATGTATTGCTTGTCCCTGCTTATTCTGAAGTACTACCACGGGAAGTAAGTATCCGTACAAAATTCACTAAAAATATTTCTATAAACGTTCCTATTGTATCGGCAGCGATGGATACGGTAACCGAATCCAGAATGGCCATTGCTATGGCCCGTGAAGGTGGAATTGGTGTGCTGCATAAAAATATGACTGTTGAGCAACAAGCTCTAAAGGTACGAAAGGTGAAACGAGCTGAAAGCGGAATGATTATAGATCCCGTAACCTTGCCTATTAATGCAAGTGTGAGCGATGCTAAAGCAAGTATGCGCGAGCATAGTATTGGTGGAATTCCAATTGTAGATGAAGATGGGAAATTGTTGGGAATTGTAACCAATAGGGATTTGCGTTTCGAGAAAAACCTTAAACGCCCAATCGCTGAGGTAATGACTTCAGAGAACCTGGTAACTGTAGCTGAAGGGACATCCCTGGAACAGGCCGAGGATATTTTACAGGAAAATAAGATTGAAAAACTTCCGGTAGTAAACAATAGCAATAAGTTAGTTGGGCTTATTACTTTTAGGGATATTACTAAACTTACCCTTAAGCCCAACGCCAATAAAGATAGTTTTGGAAGGCTTCGCGTAGCAGCAGCGGTAGGAGTTACTGCTGATGCTGTAGAGAGAGCTGAGGCTCTTGTGAATGCTGGAGTAGATGCCATTATTATTGATACTGCCCATGGCCATACCAAAGGGGTGGTAACAGTGCTAAAAGATGTAAAAGCCAAATTTCCAGACCTGCAAGTGGTTGTAGGAAATATCGCTACCGGTGAGGCTGCAAAATATTTGGTAGAAGCTGGTGCAGATGCGGTTAAAGTAGGAATTGGTCCTGGTTCTATTTGTACTACCAGGGTAGTTGCCGGAGTTGGTTTTCCACAATTTTCAGCGGTACTTGAAGTAGCTTCAGCCCTAAAAGGCAGTGGTGTTCCGGTTATCGCCGATGGAGGAATTCGTTATACGGGAGATATTCCGAAAGCACTGGCTGCGGGAGCAGATTGTGTGATGCTAGGTTCTTTACTTGCCGGGACCAAAGAATCTCCGGGGGAAACTATTATTTACGAAGGAAGAAAATTTAAGTCATACCGCGGAATGGGATCTGTAGAGGCCATGCAAAAAGGATCTAAAGACCGTTATTTCCAGGATGTTGAAGACGATATTAAAAAACTGGTACCTGAAGGTATTGTGGGGCGTGTTCCTTACAAAGGTGAGCTTGAAGAAAGTATCCACCAATTTGTGGGAGGTCTAAAAGCAGGAATGGGCTATTGCGGTGCAAAAGATGTAGAGACTCTTAAAGAGACAGCAAAGTTCGTTAAAATTACGGCTTCTGGAATTCACGAAAGTCATCCACACGATGTAACTATCACCAACGAATCGCCTAACTATAGTAGGTAGATGCGTTTACATTTATCACAATAAAAAAGTCCCCGTAAGTTTTAAAACTTACGGGGACTTTTTATAAGGAGTAAAGTCTTTATTAAGTTAAAGCTTGTTTCAACCTGTATCACCAATTAAGTGTCATGTTGCAAGTAGGTTGTAATAAGCTTCAATTATTTTAAAAGGCACTATTCTTCGTTTGTGCCGGCCGCTTTGGGTTCTACTCCCATTTTAGACATCACTTTTTCGGTAATATCATATTCTTCTGCCGAAAATGCGAGGTTGTTGCCACCTGCGTGAAAGATTTGGGTGAATCCTTCTGCGGCAATTACCTGGCGCATTGCGGCGTCAATTTTCTCATAAAGTGGTTTGGTAAGCTCGTTTCTTCGCATTTGCATCATTAATTGTGCTCTTTGCCTAAACTGCTTTATTTGGTTTTCGAGTTCAATAATTTCAGATTCGCTTTCCTGGCGGGCTTCAGCAGCAAGGCTTTCGGCATTGGCCTGGTATTTTTTTACAAGGGTGTCGTATTGTTTTACATTAGTTTGGAAGTCTTGCTGTAATTTTTTGTCGTAGGCTTCCAGTCCTTTATTTACTTCTTCCATTTCAGGCATTTGGGAAAGAATGTAATCGGTATCTATAGTTCCTATCTTGCTTTGGGCACTAGCAAAAATGCTAAAAGTTAAAAAGGCAATTATTAAACTGCTTCGTATCATAATAAAATTGTTTTTGGCAAATATAATAGCAGCTTTTAATTATTCATATTAAAATGTGAAACTATTTCTTAATCTAACACGCTTTGGTTGTTTTCTACAAAATTTTTAAAATCTTTCATATATTGATTAGTCTGTTTTTTAAAAGCGCCTGGCATAAATAAGCCCATGAGCTTCATAAAACCACTAAAAATAAACTCGTTTTGTGATATCCAAAGCGTATGGTTCTCTTCAGTTTCTTTAAAACTATTTTTCTGAATATTATAGACGCCTTTGGCCGAATAGTTTGCGTGAAAAATAGCCGGAAGCTTATTTTCTACAATGGTCTCTACCATTTCAATTTCTCGCTTTCCCATTTTATATATTAGCATATTTTTGGAGCCTTTATCTCCTAAATTTCCGGAAATAGGTGTCATAGAGATAAATCCGCGCTGCCAATGCTTCATGTTATCTGGATTGCTAAATTTTTTAATTACTTCGGGCAGGGGCTTTTTAATTTTAATTTCACTGGTATATTTCATATTAAAAGTTTTTTATGGAACTTGAATAAAACAATTAATAAATACTTCATTTAAAGATACTTAAGAAAATTCAATTATATACTTATAATTTTTGCTTACTTGTAATCGTTTAAATATAAGCTTGTAGAACCTAAATGAATTCTTATTTTTGCTTACCGGCAATTTACAGGCTCTTAGATATTTAATAATGGTATGTATATTGTTAGTGCAATAATTGAAAATGTTGAAAATAGTACCTGTATTTATAGTTTTTTTACTAAGCGGTTTTATGCTTGCGGGTTGTTCCTATCTTGAAAAAGAGGATGATAGGGAAGTTGTGGTAAGGGTTAATGATACTTATTTGTATAAGGAAGATATTAATGCCTTAATCAATGAAAATACTTCTGCAGAAGACAGTGCAATTATTGTTTCTAATTATATAAATAATTGGGCCACACAGCAATTGCTTATAGATAGGGCACAATTAAATCTTCCGGAGAGTCAACTTAGGGAATTTAAAGACCTTATAGAAAACTATAAGAATGAGCTTTATACCAGTGCCTATAAAGATGCGGTGGTAAGTAGGGAGTTAGACAGTACTTTGTCTATTGAAGAAAAGCAGTCATACTTTGAAGAGAATAAAGGAAATTTTAAGCTTTCAGACGATTTATTGAAACTAAGATATGTAAGCCTGGCTCCAAAAAATACCAAAATAGATGAAATAGCCTCTTACTTAACTAGCTTTGAAGAAGAGGATATAGAGGAACTTGAGAAAATTTCACTTCAGTTTAAGAATTATTCTCTAAACGATTCGGTTTGGGTAAAGTTAAAAACGGTATACAATAAAATTCCTGCGCTCACCATAGAGCATAGAGATAAACTTTTAAACAAATCTAATTTTCTTCAGGTAGAAGATTCATTAGGCGTATATTTGATTTTTATAAAAGATGTGTTGGAGCGTGGGGAAGATGCGCCCTTTGAATATGCCGAGCCAACAATTGAGAAAATTTTGCTGAATAAGCGAAAATTAAACCTGATAAAAGAACTTGAAAAAGATATTACAAAAGATGCAATTAAAAATGAAGAATTTGAAATCTATAATTAAAATCACCGGCTTGCTTTTAGCCATTTTATTTGGCTTTACCGGTTATGCTCAGGATGTAATTGTTACCGATAGTACGGCCATTCAGCCAGAAGATGAAATTGCAAAGAATACGGTTGCCCAGGAAAACAGTTCAGAGCGCAGAAAGGTAGATGGAATTGCCGCAGTAATTGGTGATTATATTATTCTGGACAGCGATGTAGACATGATGTATAAGGATATGCAGAGCCAGGGAATGTCTACCGCTGATGTTACCGATTGCCAACTGGCAGGTTCTTTAATGGAAAATAAGTTGTATGCACACCACGCTATCCAGGATAGTATTATTATTATGGATGCCGAAGTAAATAATTATATAGACCAACAAATTTCTGAAATGGTTCGCCAGGTAGGTTCCATGGAAAAGGTGCTTGAGTTTTATAACAAAGAAAATGAAGCTGAATTTAGAAGTGAATTGTTCGAGCTAAACAAAGAGCGCCAATTGGCCAGTCGTATGCAGCAACGAATTATTGAAGGGGTAGAAATTACCCCAGAAGAAGTGAGGGCTTTTTATGAAAGTATTCCTGAAGATGAACGCCCGGTTTTTGGAGAAGAAATAGAGCTTAGCCAAATTGTGATAAAACCTGAAATTCCCGAAAGTGAAAAACAAAAAGTAATAGATCGTTTAAATGAATTTAGGGCAGATGTCTTAGATAATGATGCGAGTTTTGCTACTAAGGCAGTTTTATATTCACAAGATCCTGGGAGTGCCAGTGAAGGTGGCGCAATTTCGCTCTCCAGAAAAGATAATTTTGTAAAAGAGTTTAAAGATGTTGCTTTTAGCCTTCAGGAAGGTGAAGTAAGTGAGCCTTTTGAAACCGAATTTGGGTATCATATTATTCAAATAGATAGAATTAGGGGGCAAAATGTAGATTTAAGACATATACTTCTTATTCCTGATGTGACCAATACCTCTGTTGAGGAGGCCAAGGCTAAGATAGATAGTATAAGAAAAAGGCTGGATGAAGGTGTTTTAGATTTTGCCGAAGCTGCTCGTGAATTTTCTGACCAGGAGGAAACTAGAGGAGATGGTGGTAAACTTATTAATCCACAAACAGGTAGTACTCGTTTTGAAGAACTTGCTCGAGTAGATCCTAAGTTATATCGAGAAGTTGGAGAATTACAGGAAGGTGAAATTTCTTTAAGGTTGCGTGATCAAGATAGAACAGGGCGTCCGTTTTTTAAACTGGTAAGAATAGATAAAAGAATTGCAGAGCACAAAGCCAACTATGCTAAAGATTTTTCTAAAATAAAAGAGTTGGCATTACGAGATAAACAACTGGAAGCTATTGAGGAATGGCAGAAGGAAAAAATTGGGGATACTTACATTAAAGTAAACGGTAAGTTTAAAGATTGTGAGTATAGTAGTAACTGGTTAAAAAAATAGTTTTTTATCAATGTCAGATGTTGCTCTTGTAGAAAATCTGGTGCGTAAACACCGCGATTTAAAAAACGAAATTGCTAAAACTATTGTAGGGCAGGATGTGGTTGTAGACCAAATCCTGCTTTCTGTTTTTTCAGGAGGACATTCTTTGCTTGTGGGTGTTCCCGGATTGGCAAAAACATTAATGGTAAACACCATTGCCAGGGCGCTGGGCCTGGATTTTAAAAGAATTCAATTTACGCCCGATTTGATGCCCAGTGACATTCTTGGAGCCGAAATTCTGGATGAAAACAGAACCTTTAAATTTATAAAAGGCCCGGTTTTTTCCAATATAATTCTTGCCGACGAGATTAACCGAACTCCGCCCAAAACGCAAGCAGCTTTACTGGAAGCCATGCAAGAAAGGTCTGTAACCGTTGCCGGGCATCATTACCGCCTGGCCAATCCTTATTTTGTACTGGCTACACAAAATCCAATTGAGCAGGAAGGGACTTATCCGTTACCAGAAGCACAATTAGACCGGTTTATGTTTTCTATCTTGTTGGAATATCCTAGTTTTAAGGAAGAAGTAGCTATTGTAAAAAGTACCACAACAGATACAACCCAAAAAATAAACGCCTTATTTACTGCGGAAGAAATTGTGGAAATTCAGCAATTAATTCGTAGAATACCCGTGGCCGATAACGTGGTAGAATACGCAGTGAAACTGGTAGGAAAAACCAGGCCTAATACTGCCGAAGCTCCTGAACTTATAAAAAATTACCTCGATTGGGGAGCAGGGCCAAGAGCTTCACAAAACCTAATTCTTGCCGCAAAATCCCACGCTGCCGTAAATGGAAAGTTTTCACCAGATATAGAAGATGTGCAGGCAGTAGCTATAGGTATTTTACGTCACAGAATCATTAAAAACTATAAAGCTGAAGCCGAAGGTATTTCTGAAGAAAAGATAATTCAAAACCTCTTATAATGATTCAGCACTTTATTAAATATAGAGTACTGGTTAGTATTGTTTTCTATATTTTATGGGGGAGTGATTTTATTACAAATGTGCTGGAACTAAGTAAAGAAGTAAGTACTTACTTCAATTGGACTGCACTTGTGATGCTATTTATATTCTGGTTGTTTATTTTATTTGATATAAGTAAGCAGAATTTAAAAGGTAAAACTTTTTGGATACTCTCTATATTTCTCCTGCCTTTCTTTTCTCCAATAGTTTATTTATTCAAAAGAAAAAATTTGATACACCTTCAAAACAATAAGTTTAGAAGTTTTTAATGATAAAATACGTTTTATCGTCATTTAGGCCTTGTTGTAATATCATCTGTAAATTGGGGGTGATTCTATAACAGTTGTTATAATTCTGTAGTTTGCCAATTTCCATTCCGGGATTTTAAAGTTTCGCTTGTAATAGTCCTCGTTCCTCTAAATAAGTAAAGTACTTCACTTAGAGCTACCAGTCAAATTCAGAAAAAACTTAGACTTTTAAAAGATATTAGGGTGAAGCCACTTTCAATTTTAAACAAATAAACTTAAGGAATTGCTTTTTTAATCTCGCAGAGCTTATCAAGAATGGGTTTAAATTTTATTTTCTTCCCGGCAACGGATTATATTTTTTTTAATCTTATTAAGTTAATTTATTAAATTCATAAATTTCAACCTAATTATTAGTTTTAGTTGAATTTTAACTATCTATAATTGCGAAATGAAAAATTATTTTCATTAAATTTTGATAATCACTTCTTATTTTCAAAATCCACTCGAAATCCTTATTTTTGCTAGACTTTTTTAGAACTAAAATACATAATAATATGGCATACGATATTGATATGATCAAGAAGGTTTACAGCCAAATGGCCGAGCGTGTAAATACAGCGCGTGAGGTTGTTGGAAAACCTTTAACCCTTTCAGAGAAAATCCTTTATTCGCATTTATGGGATGGTGCGGCCAAAGAGGCCTACCAAAGAGGAAAAGACTATGTAGAATTTGCGCCAGACAGGATTGCCTGCCAGGATGCAACTGCCCAAATGGCTTTATTGCAATTTATGCAAGCCGGGAAAAAGCAGGTTGCAGTACCTACTACAGTGCATTGTGATCATCTTATCCAGGCCAAAATGGGAGCTGCTATAGATTTGCAGGCTGCCAATAAATCCAGTAGTGAGGTTTTTGATTTTCTGGAATCTGTTTCAAATAAATACGGAATAGGATTTTGGAAACCCGGTGCAGGAATTATTCACCAGGTAGTATTAGAAAATTACGCTTTCCCTGGAGGGATGATGATTGGTACCGATTCCCATACGGTAAATGCCGGTGGTTTAGGAATGGTTGCCATTGGTGTTGGTGGAGCCGATGCCGTAGATGTAATGGCCGGAATGCCCTGGGAACTTAAATTCCCTAAACTTATTGGAGTTAAATTAACCGGAAAACTTTCTGGTTGGACGGCTCCTAAAGATGTTATTTTAAAAGTAGCCGGAATACTTACCGTAAAAGGTGGAACCGGTGCAATTATAGAATATTTTGGTGAAGGTGCCCGCTCTATGTCGGCTACCGGAAAAGGAACCATTTGTAATATGGGGGCAGAAGTTGGTGCAACCACTTCAACTTTTGGGTATGATGAGTCTATGGACCGCTACCTGCGTGCTACCAACCGCGCCGATGTTGCTGATGCGGCAAACGAAGTTAGTGAGCACCTAACCGGAGATGATGAAGTTTATGCAAACCCAGAGCAGTATTTTGATGAGTTAATAGAGATTAACCTTTCAGAATTAAAGCCACACCTTAACGGGCCATTTACTCCAGATTTGGCAACGCCTATTTCTGAGATGGGGGCTAAAGCAAAAGAGAACGACTGGCCAATTAACGTAGATTGGGGATTAATAGGTTCGTGTACCAACTCTTCTTACGAAGATCTTACCCGTGCAGCATCTATTGCAAAACAAGCAGTAGAGAAAAAAGTAAAAGCAAAATCTGATTTTGGTATTAATCCGGGGTCTGAGCAAATTAGATATACCGCAGAGCGTGACGGCTTGCTTCAAATATTTGAAGATTTAGATGCAACTGTATTTACAAACGCCTGTGGACCTTGTATTGGTCAATGGGATCGTAGCGATAGAAAAGGGGAAGAAAAGAATACCATTGTACATTCTTTTAACCGTAACTTTTCTAAACGTGCCGATGGTAACCCAAATACCCACGCTTTTGTAGGTTCGCCAGAGATGGTGGCAGCAATTGCTATTTCCGGTCGTTTAGATTTTGATCCTACCCGTGATAAGTTGATGAATGAAGATGGGGAAGAGGTAATGCTAGACGAGCCAACGGGAATAGAATTACCCACAAAAGGCTTTGCAGTAGAAGATGCAGGTTATATTGCACCAAAAGAAGATGGAAGTTCAGTTGAAGTGAAAGTAGCTAAAGATAGTGAAAGGCTTCAATTATTAACTCCTTTTGAGCCATGGGATGGTAAAAACCTTACCGGAGCTAAATTGCTTATTAAAGCCTTTGGGAAATGTACCACAGACCATATCTCTATGGCCGGGCCATGGTTGCGTTATAGAGGGCATCTAGATAATATTTCTAATAACTGTCTTATTGGAGCGGTTAATGCTTTTAATAAAAAGACAAACTTTGTAAAGAATCAACTTACAGGGGAATACGATGGCGTTCCTGCCGTGCAACGTGAGTATAAAAAAGAAGGCGTTCCAACGGTAGTTGTGGGAGATCATAACTATGGAGAAGGTTCTTCAAGAGAGCACGCGGCCATGGAGCCTCGTCATTTAGGAGTAAAAGTGGTATTGGTAAAATCTTTTGCCCGTATTCACGAAACAAACCTTAAAAAACAGGGAATGTTAGGTTTAACTTTTGATAATGAGGCCGATTATGACCTCATTCAGGAAGATGATACCTTTAACTTTATAGACCTTGAAGATTTTGCTCCAGACAAGCAAATTACAATTGAAATTGTACACGCCGATGGTAGCAAAGATACGATTAAAGCAAACCATACGTACAACCAACCTCAAATTGAGTGGTATAAGCATGGTTCTGCACTTAACTTAATTAAGAAGCAAAACGCAGCTTAATTAGTTAAGAAGTATATTTTATAGAGAGGCTGATTATTTGATCCTCCCGTCATTCTGAACTTGTTTCAGAATCTACAATTCTTAGGAGTTTGACCCTGAAACCAGTTCAGGGGGACGCGGAAAGAACATCAATTAATCAGCCTCTTTTTTATGCTTTAAATTGAGATGTTAAGTATCTTTGCCTTTTACGTCTAAGCATTAAAAAACGGCAATGAAGAAGCTTTTCAAGAATCAATGGAGTAATATTATTTTTATTATAATCATTTTGGCAATGATTATTCCCCAAACCCGAAAACCTATTCAAATTGTAGTAAATAAAATATTTGCTTTTAGTCCTTCTGCCACCGATGAGGAGGATAGGAAACAGCTAGAAACCTATAGCTGGACCCTGGAGACAGAATCTGGAAAAAAAATAGATTTTGCTGAATCTAAAGGAAAAGTAATCCTGGTAAACTATTGGGCTACCTGGTGTCCTCCTTGTATCGCTGAAATGCCAAGTTTTCAGGAGCTCTACAATGATTATAAAGATAAAGTAGCGTTTTATTTTATTTCGGGCGAAGATCACGAAACCACTAATAATTTTCTTAAACGTAAAGGTTACAGTTTTTCTAGCTATAGAATGCTTTCTAAAGATCCTAAGCCTTTAGATGGTTATACCTTGCCTTCTACCTATGTAATAGACAAAAACGGTACTATTGTGGTAGATAAAAAGGGTGCCGCCGATTGGAATAGTCAGAGCTTTAGGAACCTGTTGAACCAGCTTTTGGCCGAGTAATTTAAAAAGCTTTTCTAAAAAAAGATTTGATAAAGTCAAAGCTGTAAAGAGAAAACATAATTCTAAGGTCCTCTGAAACCGAAGTTTCTTCATCTAAATATTTAAAAATATCCTGTGGTGTATTTTTAGTATAGAATTTTGTGAAAATCTCTTCGCCTTTTTGGTTGTTTTGTGAGAGTACATCCAAAAATATGGCATCATATTTTCTAAACCTGTTATTGATTAAATTTTCTCCGGGAAGTTTACCGGCTTTAATATTTTCAATGATTTTTGAAATGCGTTTTTCGGTGTTTTTAAAGGAATAGCCTGTTGAAGGTTTTACCCAACCACCACCGGTACCAATTTTGGTGATTTGCATGCTATTTTCCTTGTCAAACGGAAAATCGGTCATAGGGATGACGCCAGATTCGGTGCTTTTAATTTCATAATCTTTAGTCTTTAATATCTTATCAAAATAATGCCGAAGTTTTTCGTCGTATACTTTGTCCTCGGTTAAAAAAGGTGAAAAGAAGGTATATTCAACTAAAGCTTTTGTTTCTGTAAAGGGGAGAATGTAAGTAAAGGCAGTGGCGTTTGGATACTTAATTCTATAATCCATCATAGTAAAAGAGCCTGGTGTAAAAACCGGGTTTTTTGTTTCTACTTCCCAGCCCTTAAAATGTTGAAAAATACTGGTGTATTTCTCACTCTCCAGGTAAGATGGATCTACTCTGCTGTCGAAAAAATGAGTGGCTGTATAGGTTGTTTTTTGTCCCCTGGCCTTCATGGTAACAGGATCTATATGCTGAATATCATCAGTAATAAATTCAATGTCCTCAGATTTTTCTATTTCATTTCTTAGGTGCTGATGATAATCTGCAGCTTTTATCATTTTATATGAGTAGGGGGGGAGTTTTAAATCTATATCTGCTTTAGAAGAAATAAATTTACCTTCTTGCCAGGATGCAAAAACCAGATTATCCCATTTGCCTGAACCTTTTTCCCAAAAACACCAGGTTTTGATAGGTGTGGCAAAATCTGAATCTATGATGGCGATCTTTTTTCCTTTAAAAAAAACATCCCGGCTAAGTTGCCGGGCAAGCTGAAGACCTGCAAGACCTCCTCCAATAATTACATAAAAATAACTGGGCCCTAACATAGACTAATGTGTGTATACGCTGTTTTTACTGATGTAACCAAAGGGTTTAATATCCTGTGGCTTGCCTCAAAATTAAAAATTTGTTTCCAACCAATTCCTCGTGGGCTTGCCCCGGGCTAATTTATTTTTTAAAATATTTAAAAGGAACGAACAGCATACCAAAACATTCCCCATCGTCTTTTCCAAGGTGTTTGTGATGCATTTTATGAGCCCTTCTTATGCCTTTTGCATATTTGTTATTGGCATTTCTAAACATTTTAAAACGTTGATGTATAAAAATATCGTGAACTGTGAAATAGGTTATACCATAAGCCAGGATTCCTAAACCAATAGGCAGTCCAAACCAAACACCTCCATATCGCCAGAGTAAAAAGAATCCTATACTCACCAGAGCATAGAAAATAAAGAAGAGATCGTTTCGCTCCCACCAATGGCTATGATCTTTATGATGGTGATCTTTATGTAAGCTCCAAAGGAGTCCGTGCATAATGTACTTATGTGTAAACCAGGCCATGCCTTCCATAGCTATAAAAGTACCTAGAAAAACAAAGATCCATAATAAAATGTTCATGCTATATAAGTTTTAATCTATACGAAATATAAGATTTGGCCAGTAAGCCGGCTTTTTCATAATCTGGAACTCTAATCCTACTATTTTTAATCTCCAAAGATGGGACTTTCTTTAATTTATGTAATAATTTTCTATAATAAATATAAGCAGTATATACCCCAAATTTAGCTTCTACCGGTAAGTGGGAAATTCCACTTAAACCATTTTTAAAATCCTCTTCAATTTCAGCGATAATTCGTTGCTTACTGGTTTCATCTAATTGTGCCAAATTTGTCCCCGGAAAATAACTTCTGGCCAATTCTTCATAATCGGCCTTCAAGTCTCTTAAGAAGTTTACTTTTTGAAAAGCAGAACCCAAACTCATAGCAGATTCTTTTAAAGATTCATATTTTTCCTGATTTCCGTTTACAAAAACCTTTAAGCACATTAGGCCAACTACATCGGCACTTCCATAAATATACTCTTTGTATTCGGCTACACTAAGATAATCAGATTTATGCAAATCAAGGCGCATACTTTTCATAAATGCGCGATAAAGGGATTCTTCTATATTATATTTGTGTATAGTTTCCTGAAATGCATTTAAAATAGGATTTAAACTAATTTTATTTTCAATCGCTTTATAAAGATCTGCCTCAAAATCATTAAAAAGTTTTTCTTTATTATAATCGTGAAAAGTATCAACTATTTCATCGGCAAAACGTACAAAGCCATAGATATTATAAATGTCCTGACGTATAGAGGGCGCAAGCATCCTGGTTGCCGTAGAGAACGAGGTACTGTAATGATGGGTTACAGTTTTGCTGCAAACCCTTGAAACCGTATCAAAAATGGCTTTCATAATTTAATCTTCTTTTTGAATTAAACCGGCTGCAAGCTTTCCTGAGATAAGGGAAGGTGGCACCCCTGGTCCGGGAACACTTAGCTGTCCCGTAAAAAATAATTTATGTACTTTTTTACTCTTCAATTTAGGTCTTAAAAATGCAGTTTGCAAAAGGGTATTTGCCAAACCGTATGCGTTGCCTTTGTAAGAGTTATATTCTTCTTTAAAATCTTTTACACAAAAAGATTCCTTGAAAAGAAGGTGATCGGTTACATTTTGATTGGTTAAACTTTCAAAACGCGTTATAATTTTTTTAAAATATTTTTCTCTAATTTCAGGAGTATCCTCAATATTCGGTGCTAAAGGAATTAAAAATATTCCAGCCTCTTTACCTTTCGGGGCCGCAGAATGATCTGTGATAGATGGAAAACTTGCATAAAAAAGTGGCTCTTCAGGCCATTGGGCATCGTCGTAAATGGCTTTTGCATGTTTTTCAAAATCGGTATCGAAAAATAATGTATGGTGTGTTATATTTTCTAATTTCTTATTAAAACCCGCGAAAAATAATAGAGCTGAAGGAGCAAAGGTCTTTTTTTGCCAATAAGACTCTTTGTATTGTCTTTTAAATTCCGGTAATAAAGTTTCAGTATGATGATAATCGGCACCGCTTACGACATAATCGGCTTTAATTTTTTCTTTGTTTACCTGAATTGCAGTAGCTGTATCATTTTCTACAAAAATTTTAGAAACCGGGGCATTCTTGTTTATTTTTATGCCCAGTGATTTTGCCAGGCTTTCCATGCCTTCAATCACTTTGTACATACCGCCTTTGGGATGCCAGGTGCCCAGGCCAAAATCGGCATAGTTCATAAAGCTGTAAAAGGCCGGAGTATTGCTTGCTTTGGCACCTAAAAAGAGCACCGGAAATTCTAAAATTTGAACCAGTTTTGTATTGTTAAATTCTTTTCGAACTTCTTTGGAAATAGTACTGAAAAACTGCCCAATTTTACGAGCGGTAGCTGGTGTTATTAACTCTAAAGGAGAAACACCCGGGCGGTATACAAGATCTTTAATTGCAATGTCATAGTTGTTTTTAGCTTCTTCAATAAATTCTTTTAGCTTTTTTGAGCTTCCGGGTTCTTCAGCTTCAAAAGCAGTGCAAATCTTTTCAAGGCTATCTTCTATGGTTATAGCATCTTCTTTTCCGAAGAAAACTTTGTAGGCCGGACTTAACTTTTCCAGTTCATAGTAATCAGAAGGTTTTTTCCCGAAATCGGCAAAGAAACGTTCAAAGACATCGGGCATCCAATACCAGGTAGGACCTATATCAAAACAGAAGCCGTCTTTTTTTAACTGGCGTGCACGACCACCAATATCAGCATTTTTCTCAAAAATTTCAACTTCATATCCATCTTTGGCCAAATAGCAGGCAGCGGCAAGAGAAGCAAAACCCGAACCAATAATAGCAATTTTGTTTTTCATATATTTCTAAAGCTTATCTATAAATTGATTTAAACTTGTATGGGTTTTTACAAAAGTTGGTAACTCTTTATGCTGAATGTCCCTAATTTTGTGTCCAAATAGTAATAATTCGTAAGTTTCTTTTTCGCAAACCCTTTCCTCGAATTCATTTATAAAACCTTCAACATCTCCGGGAGCTGTGGTAAAATAACTTACAAAGCTGATATTATTATGACGTTCCAATAAATAATCGAGGTCACTTAATGGAAGACTTGGGCCTAAATAAATGGCTTTATTGCCGTGGAATAATAGTTCATAATATAAGTAAATAATACCAATATCATGAATTTCATTTTCTGGAAGGAAAAGAACATACAATTTATCGGAGGTAGGTTTGAGTTCTTTTTTTATTTCCGCTAGGTTAAAATATAGCTTTTGTTTAATGAGGTCTACTATATAATGTTCATGAATTGGCTTTATAGTATCGGTTTGCCATAACATGCCAATTTGCTCTAAAAGCGGAAGAAAAACCTGATTAAAAATCTCTCTAAAACTTTTATCCTTTTGTAAGTTGCTGTATGTGGTATTAAAAAGCTCTTCATCGAAATTCATCATGGAGAGCTTAAATGAATTCTGAGCACGATTTTCCTTACTGGAACGAGCAGAAATACTGCGTACCATTTTTGATATTTCCTCTTCACTTAGTTTGGAAATCCTTGAAATTTTGTAACCGTGTTCATTTAAAAAAGCTACGTTTAAAATTTTTTGCAGATTAGCGCTATCATAGGTTCTAATATTTGTAGAAGTACGGTCGGGAGTTAAAATATTGTATCTTTTTTCCCAAATTCTTATGGTATGCGCCTTAATTCCGCTTAAATTTTCAAGGTCTTTTATGCTGAAATTTTGTTTTATTAGTTCCATAATGTAATTAAGATACACCAAATCTAACTAAATTTGAACATTAAACACTTTATGGAATTGTTAAAATGTTTAATTTTTTAGTTAAAAGGTTAAACAGTAAGATTTATGACGAATTTTTCTTCTAAAATTGTACTAATTACCGGGGGAGCGTCTGGTATAGGTAAAATAATGGGGCGTGAAATACTACAAAAAGGTGGAAAACTGGTAATATGGGATATAAATAAACTTAGTTTGCAACAAACTTTAAAAGAGTTTGAAGTTATTGGGGAGGCTTATGGCTATACTTTAGATATTACTAATACCAATTGGGTTCGGGAAATTGCTGAACAGGTAGAGTTGGAGATTGGTGCTGTAGATATTTTAATTAATAATGCCGGAATAGTATTTGGGAATTATTTTCATGAGAATTCTTCCGAAAGTATTGAAAAAGTTATGAAAGTAAATGCTATTGCTCCCATGCAGCTTGCGCTTATTTTTTTACCGGGTATGATTAAAAGAAAGCAAGGTCATATTTGTAATATTACTTCGTCTGCAGGCCTGGTTTCAAATCCTAAACTTGCTGTCTATGCGGCTAGTAAATGGGCTGCCACGGGTTGGTCTGATAGTTTGCGTCTGGAGATGAAGCAGCTAAAAACAGGAGTAGGAATTACCACGGTTACTCCTTATTATATAAATACAGGAATGTTTGATGGGGTAAAATCTACTATTCCTATCCTGGATCAGGATAAAGTGGCAAAGAAGGTGATTAAAGCTATTGAACGTAATAGAATTTATTTAAGCATGCCCTGGAGTATACGTTTTGTAAGGTTTTTTCAGGGGCTTTTTCCAATTTGGTTTTATGATTGGTTTGTGGGAAAAGTGATTGGCGTATATAAAACTATGGATGAATTCAAAGCTCGTTAAAAATAAGAATATGAAAGAAACTTCAGTAAAAGATATCTCCAAAATTTTTAAGGTCCAAAGAGCTTTTTTCGGTTCTCAGGAAACAAAAAGTATAAATTTTAGACTTGAACAATTAAAGAAACTTAAAAAAGCTATTCTACAATATGAAGATAAAGTAAATGAGGCATTATGGAAGGATTTGCATAAATCTAAAGAAGAAGCTTTCCTAACAGAGGTAAGCCTTCTAATAGAAGAGCTTAATTATCATATTAAAAATTTAAAGAAATGGGCGAAACCAAAAAAGGTTAGTACTCCCTTGCAAATAAAACCTTCAAGTTCAAGAATTCTCTATGAACCTTTAGGGGTTGCTTTAATAATGGCACCCTGGAACTATCCATTTCAATTAAGCCTTAATCCTTTAATTGGTGCAATTTCTGCCGGTTGTTGTGCGGTTTTAAAACCTTCGCCAGATACACCAAATGTTGCGCTGGTAATTGAAGAATTGATAGCAGAGCATTTTTCGCCAGCATATATTACGGTAGTTCAGGGTGGAAAGGAGGCAAACCAAGAGTTATTTAAATTTCCTTTTGATATAATGTTTTTTACCGGGAGCCCGGGCGTTGGTAAAATAGTGATGAAAGCCGCAGCTGAACATTTAAGTAGAGTGGTATTGGAATTAGGAGGGAAAAGTCCCTGTGTGGTAGATAAGGATGCAAATATAAAGGCTGCAGGAAAACGCATTGCCTGGGGTAAAATAATGAATGCCGGACAAACCTGTATTGCGCCAGATTATTTATTGGTTCATAAAGAGGTGAAAAAACAGCTTCTAGCCGAAATCTCTGCAGCCTTTAAGGATATGTTGGGAGAGGATTCTCAGAAAAGCGATTACTACGGTCGAATTGTAAATACTGCGGCTCTAAACAGGTTGAAAAAGTATTTAAATGGGGATGTTTATTCAGGAGGGAGTATAGATGCAGCAGAAAAGTACATCTCGCCTACAATTTTAGATAATGTAACGCCTGAAGATGAAATTATGCAAGAAGAGATTTTTGGGCCTATATTACCGGTAATGGAGTTTAACCAATTGGCGGAAGCTTTGTCCTATATTAATAGTAATAAAAAGCCGCTAGCACTTTATTATTTTGGAAATAAAAAAACTGCAAAAACAGTTTTGCAGGAAACTAGCTCTGGTGGTGCCTGTGTTAACGATACGCTTATACACGTGGCGAACCATAAATTACCGTTTGGCGGGGTAGGGCATAGTGGTATGGGTAAATATCATGGTAAAGAAAGCTTTCTTGCATTTACGCACGAAAGAGGGGTGGTAAATTCTACAACAAAAGTAGATATACCTTTAAAATATCCACCTTATAAGTTTTTTGGTCTAATTAAGAAAATAATAGGATAAAAGATTTGTAAGTGCCCGGAGCGGGAGTCGAACCCGCACGCCCTAATGGACACATGGCCCTCAACCATGCCTGTCTACCAGTTCCAGCACCCGGGCTTAAAACAAGTCTGGAAATAATGAAGTTTCCAAGGGCTGTAGTAAAATTGAATTCTACGAGTTAAGAATTCAGAACTTAAAAAAGTGATCTGGCTGGGGCTCGAACCCAGGACCCTCTCCTTAAAAGGGAGATGCTCTACCAACTGAGCTACCAGATCTGGTTTGTTATATTTTAATCAGAACTTAAAAAGTGATCTGGCTGGGGCTCGAACCCAGGACCCTCTCCTTAAAAGGGAGATGCTCTACCAACTGAGCTACCAGATCAATAAAAGGCAATCATCTTTTTGCGATTGCGGGTGCAAATATACACGCATTAATTTATTTTTCAAGCCTAAATTGAGATAAATTTATATTAGTTTTGGATTCTCCTAATAATAAGTACTTTAACGATGAAAATTTTTTTAACGGGCTATATGGGTTCCGGTAAATCGGTTGTAGGTAAAATGCTTGCTAAAAAGCTGAATTACAAATATGTAGATCTTGATGATCAAATTGAAGTGATGCAAGGGAAGAGCATCAACGCTATTTTTGAAGAAAAAGGCGAGTTGTATTTTAGAAAGCTAGAATCACAGGCATTAGATGATATTTTAGAAAATAATTCGAATATGATCATTTCATTGGGGGGTGGAACGCCTTGTTATGGAAATAATCTTGAAAGAATTTCTGCTCAAAAAGATAGCTTAAGTATTTATTTAAAAGCTTCTGTTGAAACTTTATTAAACCGACTTTTTCCTGAAAAAATCCATCGCCCGGTTATTAGCCACCTCGAAACCCGGGAAGCTTTGGAAGAATTTATAAGAAAACATCTTTTTGAGCGTGCCTACTACTACAATCAATCAGATTTGAATGTTACGGTAGATGACAAAAAACCTGAAACGATTGTAGCTCAAATTATAGAGAAACTATAAAAGTTCAGCTTTATAGGTATTGGGTTCAAATGAAACTTCTACCATTTCGTTTAAAGAAGTGGAAAGGGAAATTCCTTTAAAATCGGCTTTTACGGGATATTTTTTATGATTCCTATCAACCAAAACAGCAGTTTTAAATTGCTTGAGTGGAACATCTAAAAAGTGTCTTACCCCATAAATTAAGGTGGTTCCAGAATTTAAAACATCGTCTACCAGGATAACCGATTTGTCCTGGTATGTCTTAGGTGAAAGCGATGTATCGATTTTTTCTAGCGGATTTTTTTTGTCTATTTGTACTTTACAAAGTTTTATCTCAAGTGGGGAAATAGCTTCCAGGGCTTCTTTTAATAGTGTAGCCAATTGATAGCCTTTTTTGGCGATGCCTGCCAGGATTATTTCCTGTTCATTAATATTACTTTCATAAATCTGGTAAGCTATTCTTTTTATTTTATGCTGAATTTGGTCGTGATTTAATATAAGTACACTTTCTTTCATTTGGTACAATTTTATCCCTTTTAGGGAATTCGTTAGAGTTTTTAAAATATTGTCAGACTTAATCCGGTCTGGATTTTATTATAGCTTTTTTCTGAATTTGAAAAATAATTCGTTTCCCTGTCTTGGCGTAATAGAATTATAGCAGTCTTCCAGAACTTCAATTTCAAAATACTGACTAAAATACGTTAAATATTCTTCTTTATTTCCGCCAAAAGGTGGACCATTTTCTGTAAGCGGAAAACTAAAAAGTAAGCCTACCAGTAGCCCCTGGTCTTTTAAAAGTACTGACATTTTTTTTGCGTACTCCGGTCTCGCTTCTACAGGAAGCGCACAAAAAAAGGTTTGTTCCAGAATAAGATCGAATTGCCCTTTTATATCAAAAAAATTAGTGTGCAGTAATTGATCTTCAGGAAAGCCGTGAACCCGTGATTTAAAATTTTGAAGTGGCTTTTCGCTAATGTCGGCAACGAAAACATTGCTAAAACCCTTCCTGAATAAATATTCGGCTTCATAGGCGTTACCTGCACCTGGAATTAAAATTTTTAAGTCCCTGTTTGTAAACTGGTCTATATAGGTTTTAAGAGGCCTGGAGATCTCGCCAAGATCCCAGCCCGTTTTATGCTGCTTATAACGCTGAGACCAGAATTCACTGGAAAAACTACTATTTGACATCATCTGGATTGGGATCTGTGTTTTCAAACCAATCGTCTATATCGCGCCGATCTTTTTTAGTGGGCCTGCCTGTACCTTTTTTACGGTAATAATCTTTAGAATACTTTAAAAGTTCCAGCTTTTCAAAAGCTTCTTTTGGTGTAACATCAATAAGGTAAAGATTTACCAATTTGGCTCCAACCCTGCTAGGAGGGAGGTCTAATACTTCAATTTGATAATCTATTTGGTTCTTTCGTACGCTAAGTTTATCGTTAGGAAACACTTCTTTAGAAGGCTTTACACTGGTACCATCCATTTTCACTTTTCCCTGCTTACATGCATTGGTAGCAATGCTTCGGGTTTTAAAATATCTTACGCACCATAAAAACTTGTCAACTCTCATAAAATCTCTACTTTAAAACTGCGTTAATCTGTAAACAAAAATACAAGAATATTGTATCTTGCGCGCCAAAAATATAGACAATGCAATTAAACAAATTTTTTATTCTAAGCTTTATTTCCGCTTTAACATTGATTTCATGTAAGGACGATGATAACGGAAATTCTTCTGAATTTGAAGAAAGAGACCCTGAAGAGCAGGCCATAGCTGATGAAGATTCTATTCATAACTTCCTGGAAACGCATTTTTACAACTACGAAGAGTTTGAAAATCCTTCAGATGATTTTGATTATATGGTTCGTTTTGATACTATAGCTGGTGATAATGCCAATAAAACGCCACTTTCTGAAGAAGAAAATTTAATCACAAAAACAGTGGTAAGCAATGATGTAGAATATACCATGTACGTGCTTAAAGTAAGAGAAGGGGAAGGACAGCAGGCAAGGTTTACCGATTCCACATTGGTTACTTATCGTGGGGAATTACTAAACCTTAATTCGTTTGATAATGCCAGTACTCCGGTATGGTTTGATCTGCCTTCGCTCATAAAAGGTTTCTCTCAAGGAATTGTTGAATTTAAAGGTGCAACAGGATATACCACAAATTCTGATAATACCGTAGAGTTTAATGATGATTATGGTATAGGAGCGCTTATTTTTCCTTCAGGATTAGGGTATTTTTCAAGTTCACAAGCCAGTATACCGCCTTATAGCCCTTTAATTTTTAATGTGCAATTACTAGGTGTAAACGAGGCCGATCATGATAAGGATGGTATACCAAGCTGGATGGAAGATCTTAATGAGAATAATAATGTTTTAGACGATGATAGTGATGGGGATAAAACTCCAAATTTTGCCGACCCTGATGATGATGGTGACGGAACACCAACCAAAGATGAAATAATTATTAATGAAGATGGGAGTATAGAGTTTCCAGATACTAATGGAAATGGTACTCCAGATTATTTAGATCCTGATACCTTTCAATAGGTCAGGTCAATTATTATAAGAGAAAAGGCTGTGCGAAAAGTCTAAGCTCGTCAAGCTGAACTTGTTTCAGCTTCTAAATTGTTTGCTTTATTAACATTTTAGATTTTGAAGTAAGTTCAGGATGACGATTCAAAAAACTTTTCGAACAGCCTTTTTTTGTACCGCCAAAGATCATAACACCTACAAGGTGGTTTACTTTCTGCAGTTCTGGCTAAGACGGTTTAAAAGGCATAAGATAAACTCAAAATCCATTGAGAAGGCCTTGAATCAATTCGGAAGTTTTCAGAAGCTTCTTCGCTAAAAGCTGTGTTTTCGGTAAATGCACCTTCATACCTTACATCAAACCCAAGACGTCCCAGATTAATGCCCGCACCCAACTGGTAGCCTACGGTAATGTCTTTTTCAACATCGCCAATTTTAAGCGTAGTGTCTTCCAATTCATTGTCTATAATATATTGAAAAGAAGGTCCGGCTTTAACATTAAGAGGCCCAAAAACATTTACACCCAGCAAAATAGGAGCATCTATTTTATCTATTTTATAATTAAAAGTTTCGTATTCGGTATTTAAGCGGGTATACATTAATTCGGGTTGCAGAAAGATACCCACAATTTCAAAGCGGCTAAAAAGTCCAATATGGTAGCCTGATTTTTCTTTTCCTTTTATTATTTGATTAAAATCATCGGCACCTTCACCAATACTCTCATAATCTCCTGTAGCTCCATAATTGAAACCACCTTTAATTCCAAAATCTGCTTCCTGTGCCATAAGCCCTGCAGAGGAGCACAAAAAAACAGCGATAAACATTAATTTCTTCATAGTAGATTGTTTTATTATTAGATGTAGATAACGCATTAATAATGCCTATTATTCTATATAAAATAAAAAAGAGGCTATTTAAAAAGTCCTGTATCGTCAAGCTGAACTTGTTTCAGCTTCTAACATGTTTTAAAAATAAACATATTATATCCTGAAATTACTTCAGGATGACGATTTTAATAACTTTAAAAATAGCCTCTTAAAATACTTAAAAAGAATTTTTACTCGATAATCGAGATTTAATAATCTATGGCTTGCCAAAAAATCCAAGAAAAAATAAATATTTGTTGGCTTGCCAATAGTTTATTTACTTTCTCTTTAATACTTTTTCGGTAGCCTTGATAATAGCCTCTGCATTAAGACCGTATTTAGCCATTAATTGATCTGGTGTACCGCTTTCTCCAAAAGTATCTTGTGTTGCCACAAACTCTTGTGGTGCTGGATTATTTTCAGCTAATGTACGTGCAACACTTTCCCCAAGACCGCCAAGGAAGTTGTGTTCTTCAGCAGTAACCACACAACCGGTTTTTTTAACCGAATCGATTATAGCTTTTTCATCTAAAGGTTTAATGGTGTGAATGTTGATAACTTCAGCACTAATACCTTTTTCTGAAAGTTGTTGTGCAGCTTGTATTGCTTCCCAAACTAAATGGCCGGTAGCAATAATAGTAACATCTGTTCCTTCGTATAATTGAACTGCTTTTCCAATTTCAAACTTTTGGTCTTCTGCAGTGAAATTAGCTACTTTAGGTCTTCCAAAACGAAGATAAACCGGTCCATCATGTTCTGCTATGGCAATGGTAGCTGCTTTGGTTTGATTAAAATCGCAGGTATTTATTACCGTCATCCCCGGTAACATTTTCATAAGTCCTATGTCTTCCAGGATTTGGTGGGTAGCACCATCTTCTCCTAAAGTAACTCCAGAGTGAGAAGCACAAATCTTTACATTTTTCCCTGAATATGCAATAGATTGACGAATTTGATCGTAAACTCTACCGGTAGCAAAATTGGCAAATGTCCCGGCAAAAGGAATTTTACCACCTACGGTTAACCCGGCAGCCATTCCCATCATATTGGCTTCAGCGATTCCTGTCTGGAAAAAACGATCTGGATTTTCGTCAATAAAATCCTGCATTTTAAGCGATCCTATAAGATCGGCACAAAGTGCCACTACGTTTGGATTGGTTCTACCAAGTTCGGTAAGGCCTTCCCCAAAACCAGAACGGGTATCTTTCTTTCCTGTATCTATATATGTTTTCATTCTTTTATTCTTTGTCGTTTCCGTAGCCTGTGCTGAATTCATTTCAGTATAGGTGGAAATCTATATTATTGTATGTCCATTCCCCTAATTTTTATATGCCTCCCTTTTTGAGGGAAGCTAAATGGGGCTTTAATAGTCTCCTAAAGTTTCAGGGTTTTGGGCAAGACCTGTTTCTAATTGCTCGTCGTTGGGAGCTTTTCCGTGCCATGCGTGTGTATGCATCATAAAATCTACGCCGTTACCCATTACGGTTGTCATAAGAACACAAACAGGTTTTCCTTTTCCGGTGCGGGACTTGGCTTCATTTAAGCCATCAATTACCTGTTCCATGTTGTTACCATCTTCAATCTCCATAACATCCCAGCCAAAAGCTTCAAATTTAGCTTTCATGTTGCCCATTGGTAAAACGGTTTCTGTACTTCCGTCAATTTGCTGCCCGTTAAGGTCTACGGTAGCGATGAGGTTGTCTACATTATTTCCGGCGGCATACATTATAGCTTCCCAATTCTGTCCTTCCTGCAATTCACCATCACCTAAAAGGGCAAACACTAAATGATTATCTTTATTAAGCTTTTTAGCTTGAGCTGCCCCAAGGGCTACAGATAGTCCCTGGCCCAGTGAGCCCGAAGCCATGCGAATTCCCGGTAAACCTTCGTGTGTGGTAGGGTGACCCTGCAACCTTGAATCTATTAGACGAAAAGTATTAAGTTCGTCTACAGGGAAGTAACCACTGCGGGCTAAAACGCTATAGAATACCGGTGAAATATGGCCATTAGACAGGAAGAAAATATCCTCGTCTTTTCCATCCATATTAAATTCGGGATTGTGTTCCATAACTCCGCCCTGGTACAAAGCGGTGAAAAATTCTGTACAACCAAGCGAACCTCCGGGGTGCCCCGAGTTCACCTTGTGAACCTGCCTTAAGATATCCCGGCGAACCTGGGTGGCAAAATCTTCTAATTCTTTGATTTTTGACATTAAAGTAAAATTGTGTTGTTAAAATAATAGCCACAAAAATAGGTTTTTATAAGGCTTTGTCAAAGTGCTTGCCAGGCAGTTATCAAGAAAACTTATGAAGTAACTAACATTTTCCTGTTTTAAACTTTTTTATTGGCACCGCCAAAGGGTTTAATACTCCGAGGCTTGCCTCGAAATTAAAAATTTGTTTCCAACGAATGCCTCGTGGGCTTGCCCCTCGGTAGTTTACTTGTTATTTACTCTATAATCTAGAATTAAATGTTTTGTTCAGGGAAATAGAGATGCCTTGAAAACAAAAAAATATCTCGCGGGTTTGCCTAAAGGTAGTTTACTTGAGTATCTTTGCGCTCACTTAATAAGCACTATGAAATTTGATTTGCTGAGTACCGACGCCGGTAGTAAAGCCCGCGCCGGGACTATAACAACCGATCACGGTAAAATTGAAACCCCTATTTTTATGCCTGTTGGTACCGTTGCTTCGGTAAAAGGAGTTCATCAACGGGAGCTAAAAGAAGAGATTAATCCCGATATTATTTTAGGAAATACCTATCATCTTTATTTACGGCCTCAAACAGAAATTCTTAAAAAAGCCGGTGGCTTACATAAGTTTATGAATTGGGATCGTAATATCCTAACCGACAGTGGTGGGTACCAGGTTTATTCCCTTTCTGCCCGAAGAAAAATTAAGGAGGAAGGGGTGAGATTTAAGTCGCATATAGATGGTTCTTATCATACATTTACACCAGAAAATGTTATGGAGATTCAACGTGCTATTGGAGCAGACATCATTATGGCTTTTGACGAATGTACACCGTACCCGTGTGATTATAGATATGCAAAACGCTCTATGCATATGACTCATAGATGGTTGGATAGGTGCGTAAATCATTTAGAGAAGGTAGATCCTTTGTATGGGTTTAACCAAACTTTGTTTCCAATAGTACAGGGAAGTACTTATAAAGATTTAAGAAAACAATCTGCAGAATATATCGCTTCAGTTGGAGCAGAAGGGAATGCTATTGGTGGGCTTTCGGTTGGGGAACCAGCTGAAGAAATGTATGCCATGACCGAAGTGGTGACCGAAATTCTTCCCGAGGATAAACCGAGATATTTAATGGGTGTGGGAACTCCTATTAATATCCTGGAAAATATTGCTTTGGGAGTAGACATGTTTGATTGTGTGATGCCAACCCGAAATGCACGTAATGGTATGCTTTTTACGGCTCATGGAACGATTAATATTAAGAATAAAAAATGGGAAGATGATTTCTCTCCAATAGATGAAATGGGAATCACTTTTGTTGATAGAGAATATAGCAAAGCTTATGTAAGACATTTATTTAGTGTGAACGAGCTTCTTGGTAAGCAAATTGCCACTATTCACAATCTTGGATTTTATTTGTGGTTGGTACGTGAAGCCAGAAAACATATCTTAGCAGGAGATTTTACCACCTGGAAAAACATAATGGTGAAACAAATGGATAAAAGACTGTAAACTTTGAAAATATTAGATTGGTACATTTTAAAGCGCTATTTAGGAACTTTTTTCCTGATGCTTTTACTATTTATACCAATTGGTATTACGGTAAACCTTGCTGAAAAAATTGGTAAAATACTGGATAACGAAGTGCCTTTTATAGAAGTGGCGCTTTATTACGTAGATTTTACAATCTATTTTGCTAATTTATTATTCCCGCTGTTTCTATTTTTATCGGTTATTTGGTTTACTTCTAAGCTTGCGAATAATACCGAGATTATTGCTTTTTTAAGTAGTGGTGTTTCATTTTGGCGGTTTTTACGGCCTTATTTAATCGGTGCGAGTATTGTTTGTATTTTAGCCTTAATTCTTGGTATGTTTCTGGCTCCAAAGGCCAGTAAGGGCTTCAATGAGTTTAAGTATGAGTACTTAAAAAAGAACGTAGAAACACAGGAAACCAGGGACGTTTACCGGCAAATAAATGATAATGAGTTTATTTATGCGAGTCATTTTCAACCCCTGGGAAAATCTGCCCGTAATTTTACTTTAGAGCATTTTGAAGGAAATAGGTTGAAGTTTAAAATTAGCGCTTCGAGCTTAAGATTTAATGAGGAAGATACAACCTACTCGTTAACTAACGTAAATAAACGTATTATTGGTGTGGATGGCGATTCAATTTTTCACCAAAACAAGTTAGATACCATTCTTCCTTTCGAGTTTGATGAGTTAACCCCTGAAACCTATATCGCCGAGACCTTAAATTATACCGAGCTTAATGAATTTATAGAACAAGAGCGGCGTAGGGGCTCAGGAAATATTAATAGATATCTGGTGGTGGCTTATAAAAGATGGAGTATTCCGGTTTCAGCCTTTATTTTAACCATTATTGCAGTGGCCGTATCTTCTATGAAGCGTCGTGGAGGTATGGGGGTTAACCTGGCTGTAGGCATTACCCTGGCATTTATTTTTATTTTCTTCGACAAAGTTTTTGGGACTATGGCCGAACAATCAACCTTCTCTCCTTTAATTGCTGTATGGTTCCCAAATATTAGTTTTGGCCTTTTGGCTATTTTTCTACTATATAGGGCTAAAAGATAGCGTCAAAAATTTGTCGAAAATTAATGCTCTTTCTTCATAATTCTTCCTTTTAAAGTTTGTTATATTTGTAAGCTAATAAAAACAAACCATAACAACTTATGGAATATTTAGAATTTGAATTACCCATTAAAGAGTTGGAAGAACAATACAATAAAGCTTGTAATATAGGGCAAGAGAGCGATGTGGATGTTACGGCTACTTGTAGGCAAATTGAAAAGAAATTAAGGGATACCCGAAAGGAGATATATAAGAATTTAACGGCCTGGCAGCGGGTTCAACTTTCAAGACATCCCAATAGGCCTTATACTTTAGACTACATTAATGCTATTTGTGGTGATACGTTTTTGGAACTTCACGGAGACAGAAATGTAAAGGACGATAAGGCGATGATTGGTGGTCTTGGTAAAATAGAGGATCAGAGTTTTATGTTTATAGGCCAGCAAAAAGGCTATAATACTAAAACAAGGCAGTATAGAAATTTTGGAATGGCAAACCCCGAAGGTTATCGTAAAGCTTTGCGCTTAATGAAGTCTGCCGAAAAATTTGGACTTCCTGTAGTGACGTTTGTGGATACTCCGGGAGCTTATCCAGGTCTTGAAGCCGAAGAACGTGGCCAGGGAGAAGCCATTGCTAGAAATATTCTGGAAATGACAAGGCTGAAGGTTCCGGTAATTGTTGTTATTATTGGAGAAGGTGCTAGTGGAGGTGCTTTAGGTATTGGGGTTGGCGATAAAGTCATGATGCTTGAAAATACATGGTATTCGGTGATTTCTCCAGAATCTTGTTCTTCGATATTATGGCGAAGCTGGGAGTATAAAGAGCAGGCAGCAGATGCTTTAAAGCTTACTGCAAAGGATATGAAAAAACAGAAGCTAATAGATGAAATTGTAAAAGAGCCAATTGGAGGCGCGCATAGCAATAGAGAAGAGACTTTTGCTACCGTTAAAGATGCAATTCTTGAGGCTTATGAGGAATTTAAAAACTTATCACCAACAGATTTGGTTAATCAAAGAATGGATAAGTATTTGAATATGGGGGTTTTTAAAGGCTAATACCCCCACATATCATAACCCATTTAATTTCCGAAACCCTGGTTTCGGTTTTTTTTGCACTTATCAACACTAATATATAGTTTTCAACAGGTTAAATGTTGACTATCTGTTGATTAACTAGTTGTCGTAAAATTAAGATGCTCTTAACAAATTTTATATTTTCGTAATATGGATAAAATGACCGCCCCGCAGCAATTTTCAGCTAAAAAAAGTAATGTTATTAGTCTTGAGAAAGGTAAGCTTCCGCCTCAAGCTGTTGATTTAGAAGAAGTTGTGTTGGGTGCAATGATGATAGATAAAAAGGGTGTGGATGAGATAATTGATATTCTTAGCCCCGATGCTTTTTATAAAAATTCCCATAAATTAATTTTCGAAGCCATACATAAGCTCTTTGAAAATACTGAAGCGATTGACTTATTAACCGTTTCTAACCAGTTAAAGAAAGATGGTAATTTTGAAAAGACAGGAGGAGATTATTACCTTATTCAACTAACTCAAAAAGTATCTTCATCTGCGCATATTGAATTTCATGCGCGTATTATTCTTCAAAAGTATATTCAGCGAAGCCTTATTAAAATTTCAAATGAGATTATTGAAGAAGCATACGACGAATCTACCGATGTTTTTGATCTTTTGGATAGTGCTGAGGCTAAATTATATGAGGTAACCCAGGGGAATATTCAAAAATCTACAGAGACAGCACAAAGCCTCGTGATTCAGGCAAAAAATAGAATTGAAGAGATTTCTAATAAAGAAGGTTTAAGTGGTGTGCCTTCCGGCTTTGATAAATTAGATGAGCTAACTTCCGGCTGGCAGCCCAGTGACCTTATTATTGTGGCAGCACGTCCCGGTATGGGGAAAACCGCTTTAACCTTATCGATGGCGAGAAATATTGCGGTAGGGCAAAATATGGCCGTGGCATTTTTCTCTCTGGAGATGTCGGCAGTGCAGTTAATTACGCGATTAATTTCTTCAGAAACCGGTCTTTCTTCCGAGAAACTTAGAACCGGAAATCTAGAAAAACATGAGTGGGAGCAACTAAATGTAAAGGTTAGAGATCTTGAAAATGCCCCCTTATTTATAGATGACACACCTTCACTTTCAATTTTCGACCTTAGGGCAAAAGCGAGAAGACTGGCCTCGCAACACGGTATTAAACTTATTGTAATTGATTATTTACAGTTAATGACCGCGGGCGGAAGCCAAAAAGGAGGAGGTAACAGGGAGCAGGAAATTTCTACAATATCCCGTAACCTTAAAGCCCTGGCCAAAGAATTGAATATACCGGTAATTGCGCTTTCTCAGTTATCTCGTGCGGTTGAAACCAGGGGAGGTAGTAAAAGACCCTTACTGTCTGACCTTAGGGAATCTGGAGCTATTGAGCAGGATGCTGATATTGTTTCCTTTATTTACCGTCCAGAGTATTATAAAATTGAAGAATGGGATGACGAAGAACGCACACCTACCGATGGGCAGGGAGAATTTATTGTTGCCAAGCACAGAAATGGTGGACTGGAAAATATACGTCTTAAATTTATTGGTCATCTTGGTAAATTTGATAACTTAGAAGAGTTTGATTCACCTTTCGAGTATCATTCTAAAATGAATACCGGGGAGAATGAAGAGAATGAGTTTGGTTCTCCAAACCTGCCTAACCCGAGTGCGAATGAAGCCTTTGGCAGTTCTATGAATAGTGGGTTAAATAATGAAGATGATGACGAAGTGCCGTTTTAAAAAAAATAAAATTCAAATATTAAGTCTTGAAGACCAGAAAAAGGGAAAAACAAACCCTTTTCTGGTCTTTTTTATTTTTCTGGTTTTAAACTCTTTTTCTGCGACAGCATCACAGCTGTTAATTCCCATGGATGAAGATTCCCAGAAGAATCATTTAAAAGCTTACGGGATAACTTACTTTGCCCTGGAAGAAAAATTAGAAGTTAGATGGTTACTGAATTATAGAGGTGGATCTTTTTTAATTTCAGACACAGATTTATTGCGTAAAGAATGTAAAATTAGAGGGGTTTCTTTTGAGGTAATTAGTGATGCTAAAACCCAGTCTATCCTCGAAGAGATTAGTAGTCCGTCGCAAAACCAGGAAGTCGTATTATTGGAAAAAGCTCCAAAAATTGCAGTGTATTCACCACAGGGAAACAAACCCTGGGATGATGCGGTAACCATGGCGCTTACCTATGCTGAAATTCCCTATGAAACCATTTATGATGAAGCTGTGCTTAATGATGCACTGGTTTTATTTGATTGGCTGCATTTACATCACGAAGATTTTACCGGGCAATACGGAAAGTTTTATAGGACTTTTAGAACCACTCCCTGGTATATTCAGGAAAAAGAAGAAGCAGAGGCTCTGGCTAAAAAGTTGGGCTATAATAAAGTTTCAGAGGAGAAACTGGATGTAGCTCTAAAAATTAGGGATTATGTAGTTGGTGGTGGCTTTATGTTTGCCATGTGTAGTGCTACCGATAGTTTTGATATCGCACTGGCGGCAGAGGGAGTAGATATTGCTGAAACTATGTTTGACGGCGATCCCAGTGAACCGGGTTACCAATCTAAAATAGACTTTAGCAATACCTTTGCTTTTACAGATTTTACTTTAGAACGAAGCCCTATGGTTTACGAGTTTTCTTCTATAGATATGACGGCTAAAAGGAATATTCCGAAGGAATCTGATTATTTTACATTGAAGGATTTCTCCGCTAAATGGGATGTGGTACCAACTATGCTAACTCAAAATCATACGCGATTGGTTAAAGGATTTATGGGGCAAACAACCGCTTATAATCCTAAAAATATTAAACCAAATGTTTTGGTGATGGGAGAGAGTAAATTAAATGGTGAAGCTCGATATATTCATGGAATAAAAGGGAAAGGATTTTTTACTTTTTACGGAGGCCACGATCCTGAAGATTATCAGCATAGGGTAGGGGATCCAAAAACCGAACTTGATTTGCACCCCACTTCACCGGGCTACCGACTAATTTTAAATAATGTGCTTTTCCCGGCGGCGAAGAAAAAGCCTCAAAAAACTTAAGATGAACAGAAATAACCTGGTTAATTTGTAAGTATATTTAATTTGTTAGTGGTTATTTTTCTTGCCTTAGGTTTAAATGAAATACATTTTTAATCAAATTCAATATCTTCAGTCTTATTTATTTCGGCTGGAATATTGGCTTTTATTAGAATTCATCTAAAGAAAATAATATGCAGTAATTATGAAATTTTTTCAGAAGGAAATAAAATTAAAGGCCAGGTCTAGAGGTTTTCATTTGGTGACAAACGAGGTAGAAAGCCAATTACTGGAATTAAAAGAAATAAAATCGGGTATATTACATGTGTTTATAAAACATACTTCAGCAGGAATTACAATTAATGAAAATGCCGATCCTACGGTGCTGGAAGACTTTGAAAGTCATTTTAATAAGATGGTTCCGGAAAATATGCCGTATTATAAACATACAGTAGAGGGGCCAGACGATATGCCGGCGCACATTAAAGCATCTTTGTTGGGGAGTTCGCTTCAAATTCCGGTGACCAATGGAAGACTTAACCTGGGAACCTGGCAGGGAATTTATTTAGGAGAACATAGAGATTTTGGAGGTGCCAGAAAATTGGTTCTAAGCCTATATGGAGTTTAATTTATTTGCGGTATGGGTGGTAGTAGGGAATCGTGAAAAAACTTAAGGAGCCACGAATTCATCAATAAATCTTAAAAAAATCGTGTATTGCTGGCAAGATGAACTGTCATTCGTTTAGAGCAGAAATTAAATCAACTCTTAGTCAACTCATTCGTTATCGAAAAATGAGAACAAAAAAATCCGGCTCAAAAGAACCGGATTTTTAAATAAGAGAGTATAATTAATTTGTAATTACTTTTTTACTTTATCTACAATTGCTTTAAAAGCTTCTGGATGGTTCATTGCCAAATCGGCAAGTACCTTACGGTTTAAACCTATTCCACCGGCTTTGGCAGCTCCCATAAATTGAGAATAAGACATACCGTGTTCACGGGCTGCAGCGTTAATACGCATTATCCACAGCGAACGGAAATTACGCTTTTTTGCTTTGCGGTCTCTATAAGAGTAAAGCATTGCTTTCTCAACCGCATTTTTTGCTACTGTCCAAACGTTTTTACGACGTCCGAAGTAACCTTTTGCTTGCTTAAGAACCTTTTTTCTTCTGGCTCTTTTTGCAACTGAATTTACTGATCTTGGCATATTTTTATGTGTTTTGTAGCAGGCGGCCCATAATAGACACTTTTAACTTAACTTCAAACATCACACTGAGCGAAGTCGAAGTGTTGCCCAACTCCAGGGTTTTTAAATTAATTAAACCGTTAAGAGCTTCAACCTATTTTAAACGAAGTTGAAGTTTAACATTGTCCTTATCTGCATCGTGTACTAATGTACTATGAGTAAGGGCAAGCTTACGTTTTTTAGACTTCTTTGTTAAGATATGACTTTTAAACGCGTGCTTTCTTTTTATTTTCCCAGTACCTGTAAGCTTAAAACGCTTTTTAGCACTAGATTTGGTTTTCATCTTAGGCATGTTATCCTCTTTTTATATTATAACTCTCTTATTATTTTATTTTGCTTTCCTGGGAGATAAAAACATGGTCATACGTTTTCCCTCCAGTTTTGGCATCTGCTCTACTTTTCCAAGCTCTTCAAGATCCTGAGCTAACCTAAGTAGTAGTATTTCTCCTTTATCCTTAAAAACGATAGAGCGGCCTTTAAAAAATACAAAAGCTTTTAATTTGGCTCCGTCTTTTAAAAATTTCTCTGCGTTACGCTTTTTGAATTCGTAATCGTGATCATCGGTATTCGGACCAAAACGTATTTCTTTTACAACAACTTTACTCGCTTTAGCTTTCATAGCTTTTTCGCGCTTCTTTTGTTCGTAAAGAAACTTCTTATAGTCCATTGCTTTCACCACCGGGGGTTTAGCATCTGGAGATATTTCTACCAAATCCAGGCCTAATTCTTCTGCTATAGATAATGCCTTTCTTGTGGGATAAACACCCATTTCTACATTATCACCAACAAGACGAACTTCTTCTGCCCTGATTTTTTGGTTAATCCTGTGTTGATCTTCTTTGACTGCTCTAAGCGGTCTTTTCGATTTTTTTCTACGTATTGCTATGGCTGATCTATTTTTGGTTAAACTTTAAACGTCTTTAACGTTTCTTTAATTTCTTTATTTATTATTTCGGCAAAGTCTTCTACTGGCATGGTGCCAATATCGCCTTCCCCTCTTTTTCGTACAGAAACCGTACCATCCTCTGCTTCCTGTTCCCCTATAATTAACATATATGGGAATTTATTCATTTCGGCTTCCCTAATTTTCTTTCCTATAGTCTCGTTTCGATTATCTGCTAGGGCGCGAATTTCGTTATTTTCCAGCAAAGTTAAAACTTTTTGAGCGTATTTTTCATATTTCTCACTGATTGAGAGCACCATAGCTTGTTCTGGCATTAACCATAAAGGGAAATTTCCTCCGGTATGCTCCAGTAAAATAGCAATAAAACGTTCCATACTGCCAAAGGGGGCACGATGAATCATTACCGGACGATGTGTCTCATTGTCGCTTCCTTTATAAGAAAGTTCAAATCTTTCTGGCAGGTTGTAATCTACCTGAATGGTGCCAAGTTGCCAGCTTCTGCCAAGCGCATCTTTTACCATAAAGTCTAACTTAGGTCCATAAAACGCAGCTTCACCGGTTTCAACAACATAATTAAGACCTTTTTCCTTTGCAGCATTAATTATCGCAGATTCGGCTTTCTCCCAAACATCGTCAGAGCCTATATATTTTTCTTTATTTTCCGGGTCTCTTAAAGAAACCTGAGCAGTAAAGTTTTCAAAACCTAAAGAATCAAATACATATAAGGTAAGATCTATTACTTTTTTAAATTCTTCGTCCAACTGGTCTGGAGTACAGAAAATGTGGGCGTCATCTTGAGTGAAGCCTCTTACCCTGGTTAAGCCATGTAATTCGCCGCTTTGCTCGTAACGATAAACAGTGCCAAATTCGGCAAAACGTTTTGGAAGATCGCGATAACTCCATGATTGTGAATTATAAATTTCACAGTGGTGAGGGCAGTTCATAGGCTTTAATAAAAACTCTTCCCCTTCATTAGGAGTATGAATGGGCTGGAAGCTGTCTTCGCCATATTTTGCATAATGTCCTGAAGTTTCATAAAGTTCTTTTTGACCAATATGCGGACTTACCACCATTTCATAACCTGCTTTCTTTTGAGCATTTTTAAGGAAATTTTCCAGTCTTTCCCTTAAAGCTGCACCTTTAGGAAGCCATAATGGAAGTCCCTGTCCAACTTTTTGGGAAAAGGTGAATAGCTCCAATTCTTTCCCGAGCTTACGGTGATCTCTTTTCTTAGCTTCTTCAAGCAGTTCTAGATATTCCTTTAATTCTTTTTGCTTCGGAAATGAAATTCCGTAAACACGAGTTAACTGCGGATTGTTTTCGTTACCTCGCCAGTAGGCGCCGGCAACACTCATTAATTTTACCGCTTTTATAAAACCGGTATTTGGAATGTGGCCACCACGGCAAAGGTCGGTAAAGCTGTCATGATCACAGAAAGTGATATCGCCGTCTTCCAGGTTTTCTATAAGCTCTACTTTAAACTGGTTGTTTTGTTCTTTATAATAGGAGAGGGCGTCAGCTTTAGAAATTTCACGAAGTTTAAAGTCATGTTTTTCACGAGCAATTTGAAGCATTCTATCTTCAATCTTCTTAAAATCATTTTCAGAAATTTTGTGCTCTCCAAAATCTACATCATAATAGAAGCCATTTTCAATGGCCGGTCCAATAGTTAATTTAGAACCGGGGTACATTTCCTCTATAGCCTGGGCCATTACGTGGGAAGTAGAGTGCCAAAATGCTTTTTTACCTTCGTCATCTTTCCAGGTGAATAAGGTTAAACTGCCATCTGTAGTTAATGGTGTAGAAACTTCTACAGTTTTATTATTGAATTTTGCTGAAATTACGTTTCGTGCCAATCCAGCGCTTATGCTGTTAGCAACATCCATTGGAGTAGATCCTTTCTCAAATTCTTTTATACTGCCATCGGGCAAGCTTACCTTAATCATGTATATGTAGTTTTAATGAGCGCAAAGATAATAGGTTGATTTTGCCTGCGCAATATACTTATATATAAAGGAGAATAATTATTGCTGAAAAATAAAAATAAGCCTTTATAATTATCTCTGAAATATTAACTTTTCAATTCTAAAATTTTCTTTAAAATTTTTTATCTTACAAGTTCCTTTTTTAGAGGCTGTTATAATTTTGTTTTAAGTTTTCTTTAAAAAAATGTGAAGTTGAGCTTGTGGGAGTAAAAAACAGCAGTATATTTGCACCCGCTTTGCGCCACAAGAGGTTTGGGGTTCTAAGTTAAGAAGTTCATTACATACTGGGATTACGATGTTTTTAGGGCTAAGAAAGCTCAAAAAAA
>NZ_WYEW01000014.1:0-88878 GCF_015143665.1 Salegentibacter sp. BLCTC
CTTGTGGATGTCGATTCCTATGAATAACTTTGGTTGGGCAGTAACTCGGGATTCCATATCTTTAGTTTTTATGGTGAATATTAAAGATACTCGATTACTGCTTTTTCATTGATGCTAAATAACATCGGAATTCATACTTGTTAAATGATTAGATCCTGAAATAAATTCACGATGATAGAGATAACAGCTCCCACTCCTTCTCAAGGAGGGGAATGAATTCAGTGTAGCTGAAGAAGGGGGTGGTTAAACACCCAACAAATTAAGAACGCAAAAATTCTGCAACATAAAACCCCTCCAACTAGCCTTAAAATAAGGAGAAGGATTCTTTTTATTTTTCAAAAAATAAGTAAACTTCCGAAATACTATTTTTAAGGTATTAGATCCTGAAACAAGTTCAGGATGACTAAATTATGTTTAAGCAAACTGAAAATCAGAAAAGTCGCGTTCTACCTCATCAAAAGCCGCAAAAACATCTACAGCATCATCGCTGGTCACCATTTTCATTCGGTATTCTTTAAAATGTGGTATTCCTTTAAAGTAATTCGTGTAGTGGCGACGGGTTTCAAAAACACCCAACTTTTCCCCTTTCCAGTCAATGGACATTTGTAAATGACGCCTTGCGGCATCTAAACGTTCTATCATTGTTGGTGGCGCTAAGTGCTCTCCGGTTTCAAAATAATGTTTTACCTCTCTAAAAAACCAGGGATAACCAATAGCCGCACGACCAATCATGGCACCGTCCAGACCAAATTTATCCCTCATTTCCACTGCTCTTTCGGGCGTATCTACATCGCCATTTCCAAAAACCGGAATATGCATTCGCGGATTATTCTTCACTTCGGAAATTGGTGCCCAATCAGCTTCGCCCTTATACATTTGTACACGGGTTCTTCCGTGAATAGAAATGGCCTTACAGCCTACATCCTGTAACCTTTCGGCAACCTCAACAATTTTTATAGAGTCATTATCCCAACCCAATCGGGTTTTTACGGTTATCGGCAGGTTAGTATGTTTCACCATGGCTTCTGTAAGGGAAACCATAAGATCTATATCTTTTAAAATACCGGCCCCGGCACCTTTGGAAACTACTTTTTTAACAGGGCAACCAAAATTGATATCAATAATATCGGGATTGGATTTCTCTACAATTTCTACCGATTGCAGCATAGATTCTAGGTTGGCTCCAAAAATTTGAATACCTACCGGGCGTTCTTTTTCATAAATATCAAGTTTCATGGTACTTTTCGCGGCGTCGCGAATAAGCCCTTCTGAAGAAATAAACTCGGTATAAACCACATCTGCTCCCTGCTCTTTGCAAAGCGCCCGAAATGGCGGGTCACTCACATCTTCCATCGGTGCCAACAGCAACGGGAAGTCTCCTACATCTATATTTCCTATTTTAGCCACTTTAATTTATTTTGGAGTGCAAAAGTACAAAAAAAGTAAGCCCACCCCAAGCCTCCCAAAAGCAGGGAGTTAAATCGGATTTTCTCTATAAACCCTCATCCTGAATTTATTTTAGAGCCTGCCTCGATTTTTTATCGGGGATCTAACAAGATATAATTTCAGTATAGGTTTAGAAGCTGAAATAAGTTCAGCTTGACGGAATAAAGCATATTCGGCCCTTTACAACCTATCCCTCTCGGCGGCTTCTATGCTACGTTGGTTATCTTTCAGCCTAAAGTTTCCGAAGTTATACTTAAACCCAAGCCTAACATAACGCATTTCCTCACAGGCAAAAAATGAATTATCCTGGTTTAGATACCGGGAAGTAAGCCTGGTATTAGTATCATTAAAAATATCGTGGATATTCAGGCTTAATTCTGCACGCTTGTTCCAAAGTGTTTTTCTAAAACCAATATTTAAGGTTGAAAAAGGATCAAAATTATAAGAGCCGGAAATAAAATCTGAAACATAGGTAAAGCTTAAGTTACCCGAAAAAGTACCATCTTTTGATAGTGTAAAAGAATTGTATAACTGGGTATAAACCGCATCAATCTCGTTGGTTACTTTGGCATTATCACTCTCTACAGCAAGAAATTTATTTTCTTCGTGAAATAAAGAGGCATATAATTGTGTATACCACCAGCCAAAAACAGAACGCCCGTGCAGCATATCCAGGCCGTAACTTTTACTCTCTAAAAGATTTGCCTGCATTCTTCTAATGGTTAAATTTTGATTGTCCTGAAAGGCCAAACTAGCCGGAGACCTGCCATTATCCCTATAATAAATATCAAAAAAATACTTCTGCATTAAGGTATAATTCAGGTTGAAATTATTACTAATTGCAGCACGTAAATTCGGGTTTCCCGCATTAAAATCGTTTTCATTTAGAAAATAGCGGAATGGATTTAAACTTTCATAACGTGGGCGTTCAATTCTTCTGCTGTAATCCAGGGTAAAGCTATGATTATCTGAAGCCCGGTATTGTAGGTAAGCGGTAGGAAATAATTCAAAATATTCCTGACTGTTTAATTCATCAGTTGAAAAAGACATTCCTAAAAGATCGGTATATTCTCCTCTTAGCCCCAACTTTGCGCTCCACTGTTCCCAGTCGCGGGAGGCACTGGCATACAATGCATACACATTTTCATCGTAATGAAATTCGTCTGAAAGATTATCGTACAATTCTTCCAGGCTTTCGGCATTAAAGAAATCGATCCCACTTTCTGAATCTATACTCGATAATTTAAGTCCGCTTTCAAATGCGGTTGCCCCAAGACTCGTACTTAAATCTATTTGGGCGGTAAAAATGTTGATATCCTGAATTGCTTCGGTACTAAAGGCAATATTATTCACCAATTCACCATTTCCGAAATAATTGGTTTCCACCATTTGATCTCTTTCCTGGTTAAATTTGGTATAGTGAGCGCCGGCCGAAATAGTTCCCCCATTTTCAAAACTGTGAATATAACTTAAATCTAATGCAACATTACTATCATCGGTAGTTACACCGCTATTGGTTCTAAAATTAGAAAAAGCTGTATTTGCCTGGGTAGCAATATCAGTGCTTACTGAATTATCAAATGTCTTATTGGGAGAGAACAAGAGGTTAGAAGAAAAGCTTAACTTATTCTTTTCATCAAAATCATAATCGAAAATAATATTGGCGTTATGCGCCTGGGAACGTGTTATTCTTTCAAAATCGGTTTGCCATCTTTGATCGAATTCAAAATCAGAGGGGAAATTAATATAATTATCGTCCCTCTTTATTTCCTTTCGGGGGCTAAAAGTATAATTAGCAAACACATTTAACTTTTCGCCTTTCCAATAATGACTGGTTCCCAACAGGTATTTAGGAACGATGCCCTGTGTGTATGCTCCTTCTATACTTCCTTTATAACCGGGAGATATAGCTGAAGTGGTATTAATATTTAGAATAGCACCGCCTTCAGCTTCATAACGTGCCGGCGGATTGGTAATTACCTCAACCGAACTAATATTTTCGGCCGAATAACTTTGTAAAAGGTTTTGTAGTTCATCGGCAGTTAATTGTACTTTTCTATCGTTTATATAAACACTTACCCCGGCATTCCTAACCTGCAATTGCCCCTGGTTTATAATTACTCCCGGGGTTTGTCGCAAAATATCCCAGCTGTTTCCGCTGGAAAGTGTTGAGTTTTCAACATCAAAGGTAATACGGTCTATGCTTCGTGTAATATTTGGTTTACGGGTTTTAATAGTTACCTCATCTAAGTTTGAGGCAGCTTCTTTTAAGATTATTTTCTTTAATTTTTTATCAGAATTTATTGAAATCTCGCGTAGATATTCTTCATATCCTACAAAACTCACTTTTAAGAGGTATTTATCAGATGGAACTTCCTTAAAAGAAAACTCCCCATTATCTTCTGAAATAACCCCTTTATAGACAGAAGTAGAATCTTGTGAATTTAATAAAATAACATTGGCAAATGCCACCGGTTCACTGGCTTCATTTACCAGTTTTCCTTTTAAGCTGTTTTGTGCAAAAAAAGGGTTAGAAGATAGAAGTAGTAGGGTAATTAGGATGGGGGGGCATTTACGGTTCATATACTTCGAATGGTTTGCGAAAAATTCAAACAAATATATACTTTATTAAATAATATGTAAAGTGTTTAAGGAATCTATTCTTTAATTCAGAATATTTATTAATAAATCACCTTGAAAAAAGTCCACGAGTCATTCGTTGAAAACAAATTATTAATTTCGAGGCAAGCCCAGGGTTATTACATCCTTTGGCGGTGCCAATAAACCAATCTTAAAACACTATTCCTCTATAGCATCATATAAAACCTGCTGTATATTAGTTCTGGTATTTAATTGGTATAGTCTTGTATTTTCCCTTGTAGGTAAAACCCGGTTAGAAAGAAACAGGTAAAGCAAATCTTCGGCAGGGTCTACCCAGGCATAAATTCCCGTAAAGCCTGTATGGCCAAAACTGGCTTTGCTGGCATCCTTTGCCGTATTGCTGCTTTCGCCTTTATATTCTAAATAAGGTTTATCAAAACCTATCCCCCGGTGATTGTTATTTTCGGGAAACTGGGCTGTACTCCATTCCTTTAAGGTTTCTTCTTCAATATAACGCTCCCCTCCATATTCGCCCATATTAAGGTACATTTGCATCAGTTTTGCAAGATCGTTGGCGTTAGAGAAAAGTCCGGCGTTGGCAGAAATACCACCCATCATTATTGCACCTTCATCGTGCACCATTCCATGAATTGGTTTTTTTCGGAATAAATAATCGTGTTCGGTAGGGACTATTCGGCTTTTTTCAAAGCGCTCCAGCGGGTTATAACCTAAGCTTTTAGCACCCAGTTTATTATAAAAATTTTCATTGATATATTTTCTGAAATCTTCCCCGGAAATCTCTTCAACTATTGAGGGCAATAAATAAAAAACCAGACCCGAATATTTATATTTCGCCTCGTCTTCCAAGTCTGACTTTTTAATAGCTTTAAATATCTTCTTCTGGTAATTGCGATGTAACCATAAATCTTCACTCACTTTTACAGGAAAGCGCCTGGAAGAATCTTTTTTAAAGGTAAACCATTTGTGACTTCCGTTTTCACGAAGCGTATTTCTCCAATAAGGAATCCAGGGCTTAAACCTGGCCTGGTGAGCAAGGATTTGCCTAAAAGGAACCTCTGCTTTATTTGAATTCTTAAAATAGGGTAAATAATCTTCTATACCGGCATCAAGTTCAAATTTCCTTTCATCGTGTAACTTCATTAAAGCCGGTAAAGCCGAAGAAATTTTGGTTACCGAAGCCAGGTCGTAGATATCGTTTTTTTTTACTTTTATGGTATCGCTATATTCATGGAAACCATAGGCTTTATGCAATACTACCTTTCCATCTTTAGCGACTAAAATTTGTCCTCCCGGCGTCGCTTTTTTTTTTATGGCTTCGTGCATTAAAGAATCTACACCTCCATAAAGCACATTAGAATTCATCCCGGCATCTTCAGGTAGTGTATATTTTAACCTTATTTTCCCCTTAACATCCAATCCGTCTCCAGATTTAAACTTCTCACCAACGCTCACAGGAAGTCTTCCATTGGCTCCTACCCCACCAAAAATGAGCTGGGCGGCAAGGTCTTGTGTGGTTTTGGTATCCTGGTAGGTTAAAACCAAACCGGCAGCATTTTCAATCCCATCAAGTTTATTTAAGGAATATGGATTTTTAAAATAGCTAAAAACCGTATGCTCTTCCCCGGCAAGTTCTGCAATAAAATCTTTTACCGGTTTAGAGAATTTCATCGTATTGCGGGGAAAACGGCTATCGTCGTGAATTCCACCAATAACCAGGTTATATGCTGAAAGTTTTTCTTTGATTTTTGCTACTTCAGAAGCACTTGCACCGGCCTTTAACTGGAAGTTTTTTACTTCGGTATAAAGATTTAGGCTTTTCTGAAATTCAGTTTGCCCGGAAGCTCCAAAAGATATTGAAGCAATCTTTAAAGTATCCAGTTTTCTTAAAGGTAAAATGCTGTTTTTATTCCTTAATACGGTAAGTGAGGCTTCTACCAGTTTTCTGTTTAAAAATTTTGCTTTAGGAGTGTTTATCTCCTTCAAAATATTTTTAGGGCTTTGCGCTTTAAACTCATTTAAGCCAACCCATTGTTTAACCGCCAAAATTTTTCTCACTCTTTCATCTAATGCTGCCTGGGTAATTAGGCCTTGCTGCACAGCTTTACTAACCTCCTCAATAGCTCTTGGAACATCTTCGGTAAACTCTAAAAGATCATTTCCGGCCAAAATAGCGTCTTTATCTACAACACCGGGTTCGTTTCCGGCGGTTACCCCTTTCATATTCATGGCATCGGTTACAATTAACCCTTTAAATCCTAAGCTATCTTTAAGAATACCGGTAATAATAGATTTTGACAAGGTTGAAGGCACCCCGGTAGAATCTAGCGCGGGAATATTTAGATGCGCTACCATCACACCTCCAATTCCGGCGTCTATTAATTCTTTAAAAGGATACATTTCTAAGGAATCTAATCTTTCAAAAGGGTGGTTTATTTGGGGTAGTGCATAATGGGAATCGGTATCGGTATCTCCGTGTCCGGGAAAATGCTTGGCCGATGTCAATAAATTAGCATCTTGCATACCCCTCATATAAGCAATTCCTTTGCGGGAAACGTTTTCTTTATTTTCACCAAAAGAGCGGTAATTAATTACCGGGTTGTTGGGATTGTTATTTACATCTACCACCGGTGCAAAATTAAGGTGAAGGCCGGTACGTTTTATTTGGCGTGCAACCTCACAACCCAACTCATACACCAAACTGTCGTCCTGGATAGCACCCAAAGCCATTTGATAAGGATAGCTTATGGTATTGTCTAATCTCATTCCCAGACCCCATTCGGCATCTATGGCACCCAACAAAGGAACTTTTGAAGCCAATTGATAATCGTTCATCAAAGTTAACTGTGTTTCTGGATCGCCCTGGAAAAATATTACACCCCCAATTTTTTGATCATTAATCAATTTTAAAATTTCTTCTTTATGTGCGTTGTCACGGTTAGAGTAAGCCGCGACCATAATAAGCTGGGCAATACGCTCTTTTGGAGTAAGCTCTTGCATAATGGAATCTACCCATTTACTATTGGTATATTGAAGAAATTCCGGTATTTTTTTAAGGTTTTCCTGCGCCTGAAGCGTTAGGCCTAAAAAAACCATTATAAAGGTAAGCAAGCGAACTTTTATATTTTCCATTATTCAAAAATTGATTTTATACTTTAATATAGATACGTTTTTTATGCAAAAAATAACCAAGCAACCACATTAGTAACATATAAGAAACGGCAAATAGCAGCGAAGCATTATAATTGTTCAACCAGCTAAGATATAAGTTTTCGTAAAGCCAGGGTTTTAGAGCCTGACCGTTAACATAAATAACATTTAAAAGCATCACTACAAGGCCAGACATGACAAAAACAAACAAAGGGTTTTTGCCAAAAGCTTCAAAAAAGCCAGTCCATTTTTTTTGGCCAAGAATTTCAATAATCAATATAAAAACTGAAAGCACTAAAAGTGTCCAACCTGTGCTATATAACACATAAGAACTACTCCAGATAGGCTTGTTAATTGGAAACCAAATATCCCAAATTTGTGCTACCGCCAACAAGATAACACCATATATACCAAGCTTGATTACAGTAGCCATGTTATTTCCCGATTTTTGTATAAAAACGCCTGCCGCATACCCGGCAATTACATTTACAATAGCGGGAAGTGTACTCAATAAACCTTCAGGATCAAATGGCAAGCCATAGCCTTTATATAGATTTTCATCATTGAATATAAGCTGGTCGAACTTTAACGCTGCGTTCTGCTCTAGTGAAAGCGGATTGGGTTGATCGCCAAAAAACCACATAATTGCCCAATACCCAAGTAAAATAATACTTCCAAAGATTATCGATTTCTTCAACTTTAAATAATGAAGAATAAGAGATGCAAAAAAGTAGCAAAGGGCAATACGCTGTAAAACACCCATAATACGAATATTTGCTAAATTTTTAAAAACCAGTTCTCCTTCCTGCCTAAAAACAAAGGGAAATGCATTTAAAAACAATCCTATGAGAAAAATGAGTATAGACCGCTTAAAAACTTTTTTTAAAAATACGCTTTCAGAAATACTTTCATATTTGCGAAGACTAAAACTCATCGCGTTTCCTATTACAAATAAAAACGAAGGGAAAACCCAATCTGTAGGGGTAAATCCATCCCAGGGCGCATGCTTAAATGGTGCATAAATGTGCGACCAACTACCGGGTGTATTCACCAGTATCATTAGGGCCACGGTTAATCCGCGTAATACATCTAACGCAAGATATCGCTCGCTTTTAACTCTTGTTGTTTCCTTCGGTAATTTGTTTGTAAGCGCCATCCTTGCTTATTATAATACTAATTAAAGAAAAATAGATTTAAAAATTGTATATTAAACTAAATATATAAAAATACAAAATTTGCTTAAATAACCGATCTTTTATAAAAAAATAGAAAAAGTATTTCTAAAAATGATTTTTTTATCTACTTTTAAATTCAAAATAAATTCATTTTTCCAAAAGCTTTTATTTTACAATCCAGACAACTCAAATTTATGCCGACAGACCTACATAACTTCTTTCTAGATGAAAAAAACCTCTCTACAATAAACAATGTAGAGCGAAAGAAATTTCTTCAGAAATTAAAGATCATCAAGCATCTTTTTCTAAATGGAGAGACTTCAAACGCAGAGGTTTGCCAACGTTTTAATGTAAGTTTGCCAACTTCTATGTCTCTTTTGAACCAACTTACTGAAGAAGGCATCGTGATAAAGAAAGGTCGTGGAAAATCTGAAGGAGGAAGGAAGCCCGATCTTTACGGGCTTATTGAAGAATCGTTTTTTGTAATAAGTGTTCATATTGAGCGTTTTAGGATTAAATTAGCGATAATTGATAATAACCATTCAATAATTAAGGAGAAGTCCTGGCCAACAGAAATCTCTTCAGAAACCAATATTGTAGAGCTCTTATATAAATGGAGCCAGGAATTGCTTCAAGAAGCCGAAATAAAGCAAGACCAAATTATGGGTGTAGGTATAAGTATGCCCGGACTGGTTTCTGCCGATGCCGGTAAGAACTTTACCTATTATTTAAGCGAACAGGAGCCAGAATCACTTAAATTAAAAATTGAGAAAAAATTTAAAAAACCGGTAGCTATCTTAAATGATGCTAAAAGTGCCTGCCTGGCTGAATTTCGCTATGGAAAAGCCAAAAACAAAAACAATGTTTTAGTGATTTCTATGGATTGGGGTATTGGCCTGGGAATTATTATGGGTGGCAAAATGCACTCTGGAGAATCTGGTTTTGCCGGTGAATTTGGCCATATCCCCATGACAGAAGATGGCCTGTTATGTCACTGTGGCAAGCGTGGCTGCCTGGAAACAGAAGCCTCTGGCCTTGCTTTGGTTAGAAAAACAAAAGAAGGTTTAAAAGCCGGACAAACTTCGGTTTTAAATAGTCTTAAAAAAGAAGAGCTCGAAAAACTAGAACCAGAAACTATCATAGAGGCAGCAAATAGAGGAGATCAATTCGCGATCCAGGCCTTATCTGAAATAGGAATTAAATTAGGGAAAGGAATTGCGATTCTAATTCAAATATTTAATCCCGAATTGGTGATTTTAGAAGGGAAGATTGCCGAAGCAAAGAAGTTTATTACCACACCAATTCAACAATCTATAAATACCTATTGCATGATGCAACTTAAAGAACGTACCAAAATAGAACTTTCTACTCTTGGTGCACATTCCAGTTTGTACGGGGGCACCATAGCAGTAATGGAAGATATTTTTAAAGACCAGGTAAACCTGGTAAAATCGCATATCAGCTAAATAATAAATCAATAATCAGCTAAAATTATGGCAAGATTAAATCTTTTAGAAGAAACACGTTTTGAAAAACTACCGGTAAAAGTTTATGAAGATGAACATATTGCCTCTAGAAAGGTAGCGAAACGCATTGCAGATCTAATTCAGCGTAAACAGGGTAATAACGAACATGCCGTTCTAGGCCTTGCTACAGGGGCTACTCCGGTTAAAGTTTATGAAGAACTAATTAGACTGCACAAAGAAGAAGGCTTAAGTTTTAAAAACGTGATCACTTTTAACCTGGATGAGTATTACCCAATGCAACCAGATGCCAAGCAGAGCTACGTTAAGTTTATGGATGAAGTCCTTTTTAACCATATAGACATAGAAAGGCAAAACATTCATATTCCCGATGGAACCCTAAACAAAGATGAAATTACTGATTATTGTCTTGCCTATGAAGAAAAAATTGGGTTCTACGGCGGATTAGATTTACAGTTGCTGGGAATTGGTAGAACGGGACATATTGGTTTTAATGAGCCTGGGTCTGCCCCCAACTCTGGTACACGTTTAGTTACTTTAGACGATTTAACGCGTCGCGATGCATCACGTGATTTTGGAGGTAAAGAAAATGTACCTACCAAAGCCATAACCATGGGTATAGGTACTATTTTTAAAGCCCGGGAAATTATTTTAATGGCCTGGAGCAGAAAAAAAGCTCCAATTATTAAAAAGGCTGTAGAAGGTGAGATTTCAGGAAATGTTCCGGCAACCTATCTTCAACTTTCAGATAATGTTGAATTTATACTTGATAACGATGCGGCTTCAGAATTAACCAGATTTGACACGCCCTGGTTGGTAAAAGATTGCGCATGGGATAAAACCCTTATTAAAAAAGCCGTAATCTGGCTTTCTTCCGAAGTAGGAAAACCAATCTTAAAGCTTACTGACGAAGACTATAATAATAATGGCATGGCACAACTTGCTACCGAGCAAGGCCCGGCATACCAAATTAATATAGACGTTTTTAACCAATTACAACATAGCATTACCGGTTGGCCCGGTGGTAAACCCCAGGCAGACGACTCCCAACGTCCGGAACGTAAAAGCCCTGAGAAAAAACGCTCGCTAATTTTCTCTCCGCACCCCGACGATGATGTTATTTCTATGGGAGGTACTTTTATTAGGCTTGTAGACCAGGGGCACGATGTTCACGTGGCTTATCAAACTTCAGGAAATACAGCTGTTTGGGATACCGATGTATTGCGCTATGTAGAATTTGCCATAGATTTTAAGCGAAGTACCGGAGAAGACACCAGTAAATTGGAAGCAACTTATGAAAAGATGCGTGCATTTATTGACAAGAAACAACCCAACGATATAGATTTAGATGAAATTAGAGACGTAAAAGCCTTTATTAGAAAGTCTGAAGCTATTGCAGGAGCCCGTTACGCAGGCCTAAAGGATAAAAACATCCATTTTATGGCGCTGCCATTCTACGAAACAGGAAAGCGGGTAAAAAGCCCTGTAACCGAAAAAGACGTAGAACTTACTATGGAACTGTTGAACGAAATAAAACCTCATCAGGTTTTTGCAGCAGGAGATTTTGCCGACCCTCATGGCACCCATATTGTTTGTTTCCGTATAATTCTGGAAGCACTTAACAGGCTTCGTAAAACGGAATCCTGGACTAAAGACTGTTGGTTATGGATGTACCGTGGAGCCTGGCAAGAGTTTGCTGTTCACGAGATCGAAATGGCAGTTCCGCTATCTCCACAAGAAGTTGAACGCAAAAGAAAGGCTATCTTTCAACACCAATCCCAAAAAGACACCCCGGTTTTCCCAGGTGATGACGAAAGGGAGTTTTGGGTACGGGCAGAAGAAAGAAACCGCGAAACCTCTGAAAGCTACCATGCCCTTGGACTGGCAAACTACGAAGCCATGGAGGCTTTTGTAAGATGGAAATTTGATTAAAAAATGAAAAGTTCTTATCTGCTTTTTATTAGTCTGTTAATGCTTGGCATACTTGGTTCATGCAGTTCTAACCCCTATGCGAAAACCAACAGAATCTATAAAAAGCAGGTAAAAAACTTTAGTAAAGAGTTACAGCAGTTCCCTACCCGGGAAAACCAAAACGAATCCGCACTCAATTATGGCGATTACTGGGTAGGAACTACTAACTTCAATATGCGCAAACCAAATTACGTGGTTTTACACCATACGGCGCAAGACTCTATAAAACAAACTTTAAATACGTTCACACTTCCCAGAACACAGGTAAGCTCACACTATGTTGTTGCAAAAAATGGTGAAATATACCATATGCTTAACGATTATCTTAGGGCCTGGCACGGTGGCATTGGCCAATGGGGCAACAACACCGATTTAAATTCTTCTTCACTGGGCATTGAAATTGATAACAATGGAAAAGAAAAATTTACCGACTTACAGATTACAAGTCTGCTAAAGTTATTAGACGAAATTAAAGAAAAATACAATATTCCCGCAGAAAATTTTATAGGACATTCTGATATAGCACCATCCAGAAAGGTAGACCCTAACGCTTATTTCCCATGGAAACGCTTAGCTGACGCAGGTTTTGGACTGTGGTATGATGAAGCTGAAGTAGAAAACCTACAACTTGAAGCCGAGTTTTTTAAACCGAATCCTTTGGTTATTAATCTCAATACCCGGCTTACTACCCGCATCCCTTTTATAGATAAATTGGTTTTTCCTAAAATAATCCCTGCCGATTTTAATATTGAAAATGCCCTAAAAATTATAGGTTACAATACTTCAAACCTGGAGGCAGCAAAAAGTGCTTTTAAATTACACTTTATTCAAGAAGACCTGGATCAACCTTTTAATGCATATGATATAAAAGTGCTGTATTTGCTTTATAAGAAGTATCTTTAAATAATTGTTGCTTCTAAAAAACGGAACAATTTAAAATTAAATGCGGTAATCCCATGAGCTATATTACCAAGTCTATTGCTCTTATTGTGTTTTTATGGAGTTTCTCAATTTCTGCCCAAAAGAGCAATAAAAAAGATTTTGTTATTCTTAAAAGGGAAGACTGGAATGCCAAAAAAGCGGTTATGGAAATGAAGTTGCATAAACCGCAATTTATTACCATTCACCACACAGGGATGCCACAAAAGCCGGAACTTTCTATAGAAAAGAAACTGCAGGCCTTGCAAAATTTCTCCCAAAAAAATTCTCCAATGGCCAATGGGAGCATTAAAAAAGCCTGGGCAGACGTTCCTTACCATTTTTATATCGCAACCAATGGTAAAATTGCTGAAGGAAGGAATATAAACTTCCAGGGCGATTCCAATACCAATTACAACCTTGAAGGCCATGTACTAATTGTGGTAGAAGGAGATTTTAATAAAGAAAAAGTTCTACCTCAACAGTGGGAAAGTTTAAAAGAACTTATCGCCTTTATTTCCAGCGAATATGATATTTCCCCTAAGACAATTAGCGGCCACAGAGATCAAGCCGAGACCAGTTGTCCCGGGAATAATTTATATCAAAAGCTATCAGAATTAAAATAACCCCTAAAATAGATTGTTATGAAACTAACTAAAATATTCATCAATATTTTAGGCCTTTTACTCATTTTTCCGCTCCAAAGCCAGGAAATAAATCTTAATTGGCAACCAAGAGAAGACCTAAATATAAATCTACCCGCTTCTATAAAGATTTTTGATGCTTTTGGTAAATTACCAGATAATAAGCCGGTTAGAGCGATGTATGCCATTATAGATTTGCGTGACACTAACCTTAAATTGCGTTCTTTAGGCAGTAATACCATAAGGGAAACCACCAAAGAAACCTATAAAAGAGGAAATGGAATATTAGCCATAAATGGTGGTTATTTCGCCGCAAATTCTTCTGTAAGCACAATTATTCAGGATGGAGAAGTGATCGCACCGGGACCAAATACTGAAATTGCAAGGGGTGCTTTTGGAATAAAGAATAACAAGCCGGAAGTTGCCTGGGTAAATTCCGGAAATAATAATATTCCTATGAAATTCGCCTCGCCAGATATCAATTCAAAATCGGAAATTTGGAATGTAAGTCAGGCAGTAGGTGGCGGACCGGTTTTACTGAAAAATGGGAAAATTAACGTAACCGATAAAGAAGAAGGATTTACGGGTAGCCACCTGATGCGGCATCCAAGAACTGCCATTGGTTACAAGAACAAACACAGCTTAATTATGATGGTCGTAGACGGACGGCAGGAGGCCAGTGTTGGCGTGAGTTTGGAAGAATTAGCACAGTTAATGTTAGAAGTTGGTGCAAAAGAAGCGGTAAACTTAGATGGCGGAGGGTCCTCGGCTATGATTGCCGCCAACGAGGTAGTAAATATTCCAACAGATATTACCGGAGGAAACCGAAATAGTTTAAGAAAAAATGCCGGGGCTTTAGTAATATCTGAAACTCAGGTTTCGACTCGTACCCAACCAATAATTTTTGATACTGAGGATAGCAATTTCTCTCAGGCAGGAATATGGAGTACCTCTAACCAGGTAAATTATTATGGAGAAAGTGCCTCCAGGCAAGCTACTTCAAACAAGATAAATAAAGCTTTTTATACTTTTAAAGGTATAGCGCGCAAAAATTACCAACTAGCTTCGTGGTTTACTGTAAACTCGCAGAAAAATTCTGAACAAGTACTGTATATTTTACATGGTGAAGCCAAAACCGATACTCTTAGTATCAATCAAAAATCCCTGGAAAATGTAGGAAAGTGGAATGTGCTGGGCAATTTTGAAATAGGCCCCAAAGACAGCCTTGAAATAGTTGGAGCCTCTGAAGGAAAATTTACTGTAGATGCCATACGCCTGGTAGCCAAAAAAGATTCTCCTGTGTTACCAAAACGAGGAGATTTTCGTATTGCAGTAATCTCCGACTTAAATTCAGGGCTGGGAGCGGCCAATTACGAGTGGCAGGTAGATAGCATAATAAATAGAATTCCGAAAATTTGGCAACCAGATTTAGTGATTTGTGGCGGTGATATGGTTGCAGGTATGGGAATTTCTAAAACAACCCAATTGCAAAAAATGTGGGATGGTTTTGATGGGCATATCATGGCTCCTTTGCACAAAGCGAAAATTCCATTTGCCTTTACCCTGGGCAATCATGACGGACCAAGAAATTATACAATAGAACATAACTTTGCTAAAAAATTTTGGAATGAAAACATATATAAAACCGGGCTTCAATTTGTAGACGCTACTAATTTTCCTAACTACTACTCTTTTGTTGCAAAAAATAACTTTTTTGTTTCCTGGGAAGCCTCTTCTTCCAAAATCACCAAAGAAAACCTGGAATGGTTAAAAGAGCAGTTTAAAACCCCTGAAGCAAAAAAATCCACCTATAGATTTGTAATAGGCCATATGCCCCTTTACAGTGTAGCGCAGGAAAGGGATTCTAAAGGCAATGTTTTAGAAAATGCCAAAGAACTACAGAAACTGCTTGAGAAATATGAAGTACATACCTATATAAGTGGGCATCAACACGCTTATTATCCGGGTAAAAGAGGAAAATTACAATTATTAAATACCGGTGCTGCCGGATCTGGGCCCCGTTCATGGCTAACGCAAAGTAAAAAACCGGTAAATACCATAACAATCATGGATATCTTTAATTCAAAAGATTCCATTATTTACAGCACCTACGATATAAAGAAAAAGCAAGCTGCAGCAATGCCTTTGTTTGACGAAAAAACTTTACCTGCAGCCATGATAGGCGTAAACGGTTATGTAATGCGCCGGGATGTTGTTAAAAGTCAAAAATTTAAAGCTTATTTGTCTGGTTTAAATACTAAAACAGCTGACATTGCCGGCATAGCAGAGGTGAAAGCTAAAATTGAAAACAACAAACTTAAAATCACGGGGAATTACTTTAATGTAGCTTCAGAATTTTCGAATAGCAGCCCGATAAAAATTTATAAAGGAAGGCATACCGAAGACGGGGAATTGTTAAAAGAAATAAAACTTAAGTCATCTTCCACTAAGAATGGAACATTTTCAACCCATTTAAAACTTACCGAAGAAATTAGAAGTTATTTAAGTTTTGGGGGAATTTATATTCAAATAAATACCAAAACAGGCAGTTTACGATCTCAATTATTACCGGCACAAAACAAAGCCCCACAAGCAGCACAAATTGTATCACATTACCCAAAAAATACTTATGGTATACGCAATATTGATGCACTTTATGAAATAAAATGGAGCCCGGCCATAGACCAGGATGGAGATTTTGTTAGTTATATTTATCAGGTCTCTCCAACCGAAGATTTTTCTAAAATAATTCTTCAGAAAAAAACAGGAAGGAAAACCAGTTTAAAAATGACAGAGAAACAATGGTTTAAATTGCTTGGAGATTCCAATATTGGCCAACAGCTAAGCTTTTACCATCGCATTCTAGCCACAGACGGAAGTAATTTCTCTTATGCTTCTCCTACCCCTTTAAATTTAATGAAATCTCAAGAAGCCCTGGATGATCTTGCCCAAATACCGGCTGCAAATTACGTCTTTAAAGGAAAGCTGGCTGCTCCTGGTGCAGGTTACGGTGCCGAATGGGATGGAGAAGGAAAACTCTGGCTGGCCGATTATAACAAAGGTTTAATTATTAAAAACACCAATAACAAAGAAACAGATTTTTCGCCTTTAACTTCCGTAAAAATTAATGGCGAAGAATTTAATTTAAGCCCAGTAAACGGTATTGGAATAGATTTGGACGGAAATATTCTAGCCGGAATTAATCGTAGGCTCATTAAAATTAACGCGACAACCGGAAAAGGCATTGCGGTTTGGGAAGCACCTAAAGGCGCACGGGCAATTACAGCACCACGTGCGTCCAAAAATGGAGAAATATATGCCATGTCTCTCTTTGGCGATGATCCTAACTATATATTAAAACAGCAGGGAAATACTTTTAAACTCATAAGAACTATTGAACTTAAAGGCAGGAAACTCGCACGAACTTTTGATATGACCAAAGATGGCAAAACCCTTTTTTTTCCAGACCCCGGTAGCCCTAAAATTCAGGTGTATAGCAGTGAAAACGCCAAAGATTATACTAAACAAGAAAATATTACCAGTATTTCTGCCGGCTCTAGTGCAATACAGGTAGTAAATGATGCTATTTATACCGCTGTACGATCCAGTGGAATTTCGCCTTCCAGTATTCATTATAGAAATGAAGAAAAGCAAGAAATGTGGACGTTGGAACTGCCGGAAGTAAATGGCGCCGAACCTCGTGGCATAGGGGTTTCTAAGGATGGCAATACTATAATTTTCTGCAGCTGGGATAAAGGAGGCGGTTATTATCTTTATGAAAGAGAAGACCAATAACCTCCTGTTAATAAATAACGCTCTTCAAAAAAAAATCCTCATAAGTTCTTAGAACTTATGAGGATTTTTTTGGAGGCAACCAATTTACATTTTCACTTCTTCGGGCTCAGAAGTTGTAAAAAGATCGGTGTTTTTAAGGTACATTAAGCCTTTATCTTCTTTGTTTAATATACGTTTACTGCGTAGGTAGCGATTGTAGTTATACTCATCAAAATCTTCGGCTTCGGTATCAAAATTACTAACGTGAACTTCACCCATAGAATGGATGAACTTGTTATCTCCAATCCACATTCCTACGTGAACCACACGTTCTGAAGTAGAATCGGTTGCCGGTTTTCCAAAGAAAAGCAAATCGCCTTTTTCAAGATTTTCAAAATTCTTATCAGAATCAACCACGTCCCCCGTATGAATTTGTTGCGAAGCATCCCGCGGGATCACCATTCCGTTTAAAAAATAAATGGTTTTGGTATATCCGCTACAATCAACCCCTTTAGGAGAGGTTCCGCCCCATAGATAAGGTAAACCCATCAATTTATGTGCAGTAGCTACCAGGTCTTCTTTATTCTGCTCTAAAGAAGACAGCCACTCTCTATATGGCTGCGCATAGGCCTTCGCTACGAAACCTTCTTTGCCGTTTGGATATTTCACCCTATAGAAATTATTTTGCTCGCCTGTAAGCTCTAAAACATTCCCTGCTACAAGGTCTGAAACAGTTTGGGAGTTGGTATTTGCTTCGGAATATGAATTGCCGGTTGGTTCGGTAAAAATAAGTTTATCTTCAGATTTCCAGGCAAGGAATTCTTCTTTGGTCATATTTTCAATACCACCATAGTCTACCCAGGCCAAATATCCCTCTGGGGTTTGCACATAATACCAGCCGTCTTGCTTCTTATATACTTTAAGGGGCATTCCCAGGGTTGCCTGGGTTACCAATTGTGCCGAATGTTTAGGCTCGTCGCGCAGGTTGGCCACCGAAATCTTAACTACTCCGTGAACTTTATCTTCTAAAGCCTCAGCATCTGGAAGAACCTTGATACTATCGGTGAACTTTATATTTTCAGCCTCCAATTTTTCTTTTAATGCATTTGCTGCTTCGGGAGTATTTGTTTCTCCTTTTAAGATATAGGCTTCACCATTTTTAGCTGCTTCAACTTTAAAAAGCGCTACCCGGCCATCTGGCGCATAGGTCTCTTCCACTTCCGAAATTTGACTTTTAAGCGGAGTTTCTTCATTTTTTTCTTCTGTTTCCTCACAGGAGGCGAACAAAAAGACGCTTAAGAGAAAAGGTAGGTAAGATTTTGTGATTAATTTCATCGGTATTTATTTTTACTTTTTAAAAATTTAGATTCTGAAACAGGTTTAGAACGACTTGATTTTTCTATTTCTCATATAATTCAACTCCGGTTCCATTTCTATTAGGAAAATGTACTTTTTCGTCATAAACTTTTACGCCGTCGGCAATATCATTTTTAATTAATAGGCCACCATCCATATCTACATAATCCAGCAATGGCAATAATTGAGCAATGGCCGAAATTCCCACGGTAGATTCAGTCATACAGCCCAGCATTACTTTTAAGCCAAGGGACTTCCCTTTTAAAATCATTCGTTTTCCCGGCGTTAGCCCACCACACTTTGTAAGTTTAATATTTATACCGTGAAAATAGCCCGCACATTTCTCTACATCGCTTTCTTCAATACAGCTTTCATCGGCAATTAGTGGTAAAACCGATTCTTTATAAAGTCTTTCCATTCCTTCCCAGTCGTTTGCTTTTAAGGGCTGCTCCAGGAACTCTACATTTAATTCTTTTAGGGCTTTGGCATTTTCTATCGCCTGGTTTACCTCCCAGGCGGCATTGGCATCTACACGAAAAATTGAATTGGTATGTTTGCGCAACTCTCTAATAATGGCTACATCATCTTTGGTCCCCAGTTTTATTTTGTAAAGTGGCCATGGAAATTCTTTAATTTTCTGAATCATTTTTTCTACAGAATCTATTCCGATAGTATAATTGGTAAGCGGAATATTATCTAAGGTTAAACCCCACAATTTGTAAAGCGGCTGCCGGTTTCTTTTTCCGTGCAAGTCGTGCATCGCTATATCCAAAGCACATAATGCAAACGGATTTTCTTTTAAATGAGGATAGGTTAGGTTCCATAATTCTTCGGGGTCTAACAGGATATTTTTAGCAATAAGGTCTTCAATTTTAAGGATATCGGCCTGCATTTTTTCTATGCTTACACCGTAATAAGAGGTTGCCGTAGCCTCGCCATAACCGGTAAACCCACGATCGCTTAAAGAAACGATTAAGGTTGGCTGTACATCCCGTGAACCATGACTTATGGTAAAAGTGTTTTTTAGTTCCAGGTTGTATGGATAAAATTTTAACTCCATTATTTTAGCATTTTATTGGCACCGCCAAAAGGTATAATACCCCGAGGCTTGCCTCGAAATTAAAAATTGTTTCCAACGAATGCCTCCTGGCCTTGCCCCAAAGTAATTTACTCTATAGAAATCTCATCAGTATTTGGGCGGTAAAGTGCAAAAAGACCCAACATGGTAATTGCGGCATTCACCAACAATATTTCAAAACCAAACTCATAGCCATTTAGCCATTCTTCAGAATTAAAATCTAAAATTACTGAAATTACCGGTGATAAAATACAAACAAGTGGCACCCATTTATCCCGCACCGGGTTTTTACATAGTAAGCCATAAGCAAATAATCCCAGCAGCGGACCGTAAGTAAAACCGGCTACTTTAAAAACCATACTTACCACACTACTATCGTTTAAGGCATTAAAAACAATAATTACGAAAAACATTAAGATTGTAAAGCCTATATGAACCAGCATCCTTGTTCTTTTCTGATTTTTCTCCTTTTTCTGAATGTCCAGGATATCTACGCAAAAAGACGTAGTAAGCGCGGTTAAAGCTGAATCTGCACTGGAAAAAGCGGCTGCCGTAATTCCTAATAAGAAAACAATACCGGCCAAAATTCCAAAGTGGTTTAATGCCAGTAATGGATAAAGATCGTCTGTTCTTTCCGGGATGGCAATACCCTGATCTGCGGCGTATTTGTAGAGCAAAACCCCAAGGGCCAGAAATAGTACCGTTGAAAAGAAAAATACAATAGAAAACCAAAAAATATTCTTTTGTGCCTCCCCTTTACTTTTACAGGTAAGGTTTTTTTGCATTACGTTTTGGTCGAGTCCATTCATCGCAATTGTTATAAATATTCCTGCCAGAAAACTCTTAAAAAATGCATTATTGGAACGCCAATCCCAATCGAAGATCGTAGACTTTTCGCTATTGGCCACAGTGGCAAATACATCGGTGAATTTAAGACCCATATGATCTACAATCATAAAAATACTTATTACCACCGCCAAGAGTAAAAAAGTGGTTTGCAGGGTATCTGTCCATACAATAGTTTTTATTCCACCTCTAAAAGTATATAACCAAATTAGACCAATAGTAATTAACACCGTAACCCAAAACGGGATTCCAAAAGCATCAAAAAAAGCAATTTGTAAAACCAGGGCTGCCAAAAACAATCTAAAGGAGGCGCCTACGGTTTGGGAGATCAAAAAAAATGAAGCGCCGGCATAATAAGAATTCTGCCCAAACCGATTTTTTAAATATTCATAAATGGAAATTAATTTCAGTTTATAAAACAATGGTATTAAAACAAAGGCAATAACAGCATAGCCCATCATATTGCCCATTACAAATTGCAGGTAGGTCCAATTTGAATTTCCAACTTCACCGGGAACCGATATAAAAGTAACCCCAGACAAGGTAGCACCAACCATCCCGTAAGCTACCAGAAACCAGGGCGATTGTCTATTTGCTGTAAAATAGGTGTTATTATCGGCTTGCTTTGAAGTAAAATGACTAATGCCCATTAAAAGCAAAAAATAACCGGCAATAACCCCAAAAACGAGAAGTGGGCTCATAGATTAGTTTATTTTAATTTCTATAAATTCACTTTGATTTCCGTTTCGGTCTACCGAGGTTATCCCTATTTTTTCAAGTTGCACCTTCTTCTTCCCTACTTCCTTTTGTAAGCTCTGACTTCTTTTTTCGGAATTTAAAATTTTGTAATCCCAACTGCCGGTTTCATATTTAAAATACAAAACCCACTTTTTAATATCTGCATCATCTTCAACGCCCCAGGTCATTTCAATTTTATCCAGGTTTTCATTTACGGTTACATTAGGAATTTCGGGCGGGGTATTGTCTAACCAGGGACTTGGCGGAACCAGGGTTTTCTTCCTGTAGGGCCCTTCTTTTATGGCCTTTGCAAGCTCTTTATTTTTTAATAGGGGACCTATACTCCAATGCACAGCACCTTTGCTTTGCGGAAGCATGCCCCGGGTAATCATAATTTGGTTTATCACCTCTGTAATATGCATCTCGTCACCATCGCCCCCAACATTCATTCCCGGCCATAAATGGCGTTGTTTGGTATTTTCGCTTTTCCACCAACCTAATAATTCGGGAAAGCTTTGCCCTAATTGACTAATTTTCCAATATAGTTGTGGGGTATAATAATCTATCCAGCCTTCATTTAACCATAGTTTGGCATCGGCATATAACTTATCGTATTGGTCGTACCCCTGTACCGACTCCGGATAGCCCGGGCGCCAAATACCAAAAGGACTTAGACCGAATTTTACATGTGGTTTTTCAGCTTTAATTTCTTCATAAATTCTTTTGATAAAAACATTCACGCTTTCCCTACGCCAATCGCCACGTGAAAGTTCGCCACCGGCTGCCTGATAAGCTCTCCAGCTTTTATCGTCTGGGAAATCTTTGCCGTTGTTATAAGAGTCGTAAGGATAAAAATAATCGTCAAAATGAATACCATCTACATCATAACGTTTTACAATATCCATCACAACCGCGGCTGATCGGTCTTGCGTGCCTTTTTGGGCAGGATCCATCCACCACATCCCGTTTTCTAATGCTACCACAAGTTCGGGATTGGTTTTTATTACCGATTTTTCACTGATTTCCTTTCCGGTGGTATGATGTGCCCTATACGGGTTTAACCAAACGTGCAGTTCTAAACCACGCTGATGAGCGGCATTGATCCAGAATTTAAGCGGATCGTAATAAGGTTCAGGAGCTTTTCCCTGTTCTCCGGTAAGAAAATACGACCAGGGTTCTATCTCACTATTATAAAGGGCATCGGCCTGTGGACGTACCTGAAAAACAACCGCATTAAAGTTGTGCGACTCTAAAAAATCTAACAGCTCTAAAGCTTCTTTTTGCTGTGCCGAAGTAGATAAGCCAGGTTTACTGGGCCAGTTAATATTGGCAACAGTAGCGATCCAGGCGGCACGAAATTCTTCAATATTCTTTGGTGTATTAGGGTTCCAGGCTTTCTCTTCTTCGTCTAGTGTTTCTGGAACCTCAATTTCTTCAGGGATTGGTTCAACTATTTCTTCTGTATCGGGTACAGCGGGCTCTTCTGGAGCTTCTGGGACTTCCCGGGTAGATTTACAGGAATAAAAAAACAAGCATAAAGTAAGTAGGGAAAGAAGTGTTTTTTTCATAGTTTGAAGATTTTGAGAGCAATTAAAGAAAAGTCCCTCAGATATTTTCTGAAGGACTTTTTTATTAATTCCACCTCGTAAATATAAGTATAATTACCAACCTGGATTTTGTTCTAATTCCACTCCCTGATCTCTATATAATGTAATTTGATCTAATGGAATGGGCTCAAGATAGACTTTTGGATCTTCAAAAGTTCGTAGTGCTTCTTCGGCAGATGCCGGAATTAAATATCCCTTATCTCCGCCTCCGGTTACTGCAAGGCTTTCTAAATTGGCATCGGGATAATTGGATTTATCTATCCATGCACCGCGATTAATATCTGGATACTGGACCATATCGATATATTCAAGTTTTTTCCATCTTTTTAAATCGTCCAGTCTAAACCCTTCAAACATTAATTCTACTCTTCTTTCTCTTCGTATTTCCCATAAAATTGGCGCAACCCCCGAATCTCTTTGTGGATCATCATAAACTTGTCCATTTACGGCAGGCTGATCTCCAGAAACTTCTAAATACGGAAGATTAATACCCGGCCTGTCTCTAAGTACATTAATAGACTTATCTAGATCTTCTTGTGCAAAAGTAGCACCACCTACTGTCGATAATTCGTAAGCTGCTTCAGCATAATTAACTAAAATTTCACCATATCTAATTATAGGGGCATCAGTTGGGTTTAAATTTGAACTTCCTCTTGGTTCATCGGCAATATCCTCATTTAAGAATTTATGGGTAGCTATTCCTGTAGTTGAATAATTAGGATCTACTCCATTAATTCTTAATTCATCTGAAACAAAAGTCTCATAAATTCTAGGATCACGATTTGCCATAAGGTTTTCAATGCCCTTATCTCCCTGATATAATGTTGAAATTCCAATGGGAAGACCATCTTCTGCAAGGTATGACTCAATACCATCTTTAGAAACACCTGTTTGCGGTTCCTTATTGTTATAGCTGTTAAGGGAGTGGGTAACCATTCCTTCCTCATATTCCCGATATAATAAAACTTCAGGATTTCCAGATAAATCCAAAGAGTTAAATACCTCTCTATAATTTCCTAAAGAAAAATTACCTGATTCTATTATCTCCTGTGCCGCCCATTTTGCCGCTTCTAGATATTCGGCTGCTTTTTCATTATTGTTTTCATGATATTTTTGCCAGGTACCCTCATAAAGAAACACTCGAGACATAAAACCAAGAACTACACTCCTGTCTACCTCCTGACCTTCGTTTTCCACATTGTCCCTTACATTTTCTGCGGCAAATCGAAAATCTTCTAAAACACGATCCATTACAAAAGTTCTTTCATCTCGCTCCCTGTATAACATTTCATTGTCATTTTCAGCAAGTTCCTTATCGTAGTAAGGAACATCACCAAAATCTTTTACTAAATCGTGATATTCTAAAGCTCTAAAGAACCTGCCAATTCCAGTCCAATGGTTAATGGCTTCTTCTTCCATATCTACCCCCTGTACACGATCTATAAAAATATTGGCTTTACGAACCCATGCAAAGCTCCATCCGCCACCTGAAGTGGGAACCTGTTGGGTAAACCTTGGAGGATTTGTAGGTGCAAAATCGTCGTTTAAACTTTGTCCTGAAAAATACTTTCCCCAGGTATAACCGGAGCCATAGCCCGAAAAATATGATGTATAAAAACCGTAGGCAAATGTTTTTACGTTTACCTCACTAGTCCAATAGGTTTCGTCTACCAGAACATCCTGGGGTGGTGTGTCGAGAAAATCTTTTTCACAACCTGCAATACCTAGGGCAAGAAAAAAAAGTATAAATATTTTATTTGTTACTTTCATAATAACTATTTTTTTAAAATTATAGTGTTACCTGAACTCCTAAAGAAAATGATCTTCTAAAAGGATATACACGACCAAAGGTTGAGGTATCATTTAATCCGGCCGAAGTATAGTCTACTTCAGGATCTACCGGAACCTGAGCGCCGGTAAACTCGAAAAGATTTTCACCACTGGCATAAATTCTAAACCTTTCTACCTGAAATTTTTCGGTTAGTGAAGTTGGGATAGTATATCCTAAGGTGATATTTTTCATTCTTAAATAAGACATATCTAATAAGTATTTTGACTGTGGTAAAAAGTTCATAGCATTATTAGATTGCTGCTGATCGTTAGGTCGTGGATAATAAGCGTTAGGATTTTCTGGTGTCCAGTAATCTAACTGGTGAGCGTACCAAGCTTCACCATAACGATATCCGGGGATAAATACCGGTCCGTTTGCCCAGAAATCACGTTTTCCAACTCCCTGCATAAACATATTAAAGTCGAAACCTTTCCAGCTAGCCCCTATTTGGAGTCCATATTGATAACGAGGAGTAGAATTACCTATTCTTTTCATATCTCCAGAATCACCTACAGTTCTAGAGCCATAGTCAATTACCCCGTCTCCGTTAAGATCTTTATATTTTATATCTCCGGGACCATACTGGAACCATCCATTGGTTTCAAAAATTTCCTGGGAAGGAATCCCTTGTGCCAAATTACCTTCAGAATCGAAATCGGCTTCTGTAAAAAACCTATCGGTTTCATACCCCCAAATTTCGCCTAGTTCTTTTCCTTCATAATAAGAATTAATTCCCTCGGTAGTATTAGCAAACTTAGTTACCCTTTCTTTAAAGTCACTTAGATTAGCTTTAGTGTTAATACTAAGACCATTATCAAAAGTATGACTAAAATCTAATTCTAGTTCCCAACCTTTGGTTTGAACTTCTCCAAAATTTCTAATTGGAGCGGATGTACCAAATGAATTAGGTAAGGTAACCCCAGCACTATGCATATCACTAATTGTTCTTTCGTACCAGCTAAAGCTAGCCCCTAATTTATCTTTAAAGAATCTCGCATCGAAACCTAAATCTAAAGTAGTTACCGTTTCCCAGGTAAGATCTGCCGGTAAAGCTCCTGGCGTACTAACGCTCAGCTTATTTTGACCATCTATTAACCAACCCGTATCAAAGGAAGACATAGTTCGATAAATATTTCTGATTAATGCATTTTGGTTCCCCACAGATCCGTATGACCCTCTAAGTTTTAAGAAAGATAGCGCTGGTACAGCGTCCATAAAATCTTCTTTGGTAACAATCCAACCAGCCGACATAGATGGAAAAAACGCCCATTTTTCATTTGAGGAAAGCCTGGAAGAACCATCATATCTACCATTTATGTTAAGTAGATATTTTTCTTTATAAGAATAGTTAATTCGAGCAAAAGCACCTAAAGTGGTCCAATTATTTCTACTTCCATCAGCGAATTCATCTCCAGTTGCAATACCTAACTCACCTTGATCTGGATTTAATAAATTATTCCGTTGAGAATATTGTGACCATAATTCAAACTCTTCGGCATCACCACCTGCAGTAATTTCAAATTGGTGATCTTCTGCAATATTCACATCGTAAGTAGCAAAAGCTTTTGCAGTGTTTCTCCTACTCCAGGAAGAGTTATAAACAACCCTATCATATCTAGGACTCGTATATGGTTCATAAACTAGGTCTGGCCCTGTGGCCCAGAAATTATAAGCCGAAACTGATCCTCCAACCTGGTGTTCATGTCTATCCACACCATCAAACGTATAATCAAAATTAATATCCAGGTTTTCAACTGGATTTATAGTAGTACCAAGATTTATCCTAGTTAAAGCTCTATCATTTTCGTTCATTTTTGCCTGAGCAACTTCATTTACATGACTTCTAAAAGGGTTTCCCTCATAAGTCCCGTAAGGATAGTAAGCCGGCCATCTAGTGGTATAATACCAGGCATCGTAAGTAGCAGATCCAAATGCAAACGGTTCAGTTGTTTTTGTATTTGTATATAATACTTTCGCCCTAACGTCCATCCAGTCAGTAATAGAAGTATTTACGCTAAGGTTAAGGTTATATCTTTCAAACTCATCTGGGTTGGCTTTATAAACTCCCCCTTGCTCCAGGTAACCAAGGCCAACATAATAATTAGTTTTTTCACTTCCTCCAGACACAGAAAGATCGTGCTTTTGTTGTGGAGCCCATTCTTTAACAAATTTCTTTTCGGGGTTCCAGGGGCGGTAAAAAAACAACCTCCCATCTCTTATTTCAAAATCACGGCCAAGGACCATTTCATCACTTAAGTCTTGATCTCCATATAATTCTTCCCATTCACGCATTTTTTCGATAGCAGTATCATCTAAATACATATTAACCAAACCAAAGGCTTCTAAAGAAGGTATTCTTCTTCTTACAGCGGCAAAAGCCATTTCTGCTCCATCTGCAGCTGGTGCTACCGTTGGAGTATTTGTTGGTGTAGACCAGGAAATGTTATTAGAGTAATTTACCGTGGGTGCCTGACTTCTTCTACCATTTTTAGTAGTGATTAAAATAACACCCCAGGCGGCTCTGGCCCCGTAAATAGAGGTAGATGCTGCATCCTTTAATACAGAAATGTTTTCTATATCCTGTGGGTTTATAGACTGCAAACTGGATACCTCTACATTATCCACTAAAATTAATGGTTGAGCTCCCCCACCACCAGGACTTAAAGTTCCAATATTACCACGAAGCCTAATTGTAGGATCCTGGCCTATCTGGCCGGTTGGAGTTGTTATGGTAATCCCGGGACTTGCTCCCTGTAACCCCCTGGCTGCATCAGTAATTGGTCTGGAATCCAAAACTTCGGCATCTATCGTAGAGATTGAACTAGTTACGTTACTACGCTTTTGACTACCATAACCAACCACAACTACCTCATCTAAACCTTCGGTATCTATTTGCATAGTAATTGAAAAGTAATCTTTACTCCCCACGCTAAGTTTTTGTTCTTTAAAACCCAATGAAGAAAAAACCAACACGGTACTATTTTCATCCGGGATACGTAAAGAAAACTCTCCATCAAAATTACTTACGGTTCCGGTAGACGTATTTTCTATAAATACGTTCACTCCAGGAAGTGGCATCCCGTCTGTATCAAAAATTTCCCCGGAAATCTCTCTCTCCTGTGCCCAGGCCTGTATTGAAAACAAACAGACCAACACCAAAATAAATTTACGAAATCGTTTTTCCATATTATTACATTAACAATTGATTAGGAAACAAACATATTATATAAATACATTAATAGCAATTAAATATTGCATTAATTAGCATTATATGCTGTTTTTTACAACATATAACATCCTTTTTGCAATTTTTAATCGCATATTTGTGATTTAAAATAAAAGAAGTAATATTAGTAATTCAAGTTTTATTTTAGAAAAATTAACATTTTAACAGGCTTACAATAGGTTGTTTAAGTAAAAGCCATTACAAAAGATTTTATATGAAGAAAGCAGAACGCCATCAAATTATTCTAGATGAAGTGCATTTACACAACAGGGTCTTATTAAGTGACTTAACACGAACCCTTAATGTATCTATGGACACCGTACGAAGGGATCTTATGGAACTGGACAAGTTAAAACAACTTAAAAAAGTTCACGGAGGAGCCGTTTCAAATGGGTTTAATATACATTCAGATAATACACGGGAGATTTATGAACATGAAAATAAATCTATTATTGCCAAAAAAGGAATTAAGCTTTTAAATCACGGTGATGTAGTTCTTATTAGCGGTGGATCTACCAATTTGGAACTGGCTAAATTAATCCCCAGAAAAATGAATTTAACCTTCTTCACCCCCAGCCTTCCTATGGCTGTAGAATTGTTAAACAATGTTTCTAAAAATGATGAGGTACACCTCATTGGAGGAAAACTCTCAAGAGGTTCGCAACTTGCCGCAGGTGGCAGTGCAATTAATCTGTTATCTGAAATTACCGCCGATATCTGTTTTTTGGGTACCGGCTATATGGATATTGAAAAAGGAATAACAGAGTTGGATTGGGAGGTGGCCCAAATGAAAAAAGCTATGGTAAAATCTTCAAAAAAATTAGTGTCGCTTACCATCTCTAAAAAACTAAATACTTCAAATAGGTTTAAGGTATGTGACGCCCTTCAGGTAGATTCCTTAATTACAGAATTATCTCCGAATACACCTGAATTACTAAAATATAAAAATAGTGGACTGGAATTACTTTAAAAAAACCTTACCAGGAATATTAAAGTAGAATAAAATATTAAAACCTTAGAAAACTAAAGCTTTCTTAAGCCTTATATTGAGCCAATACATTTCTCACGCTCTTGTGGGTTTGTAGCAGTTTTGAAGCTTCTGCTTCATCTACATTTAATTCTTCCATAATCATACGGACGCCGCGACTAACCAGTTTCTTATTTGAAAGTTGCATATCTACCATTTTATTACCCTTTACACGCCCCAGCTTAATCATAACCGAAGTAGATATCATATTCAGTACAAGTTTTTGGGCTGTACCGGCTTTCATTCTTGTACTTCCGGTTACAAACTCGGGCCCGGTAACTACCTCTACCGGAAATTCACAAGCTGCCGCCAATGGGCTACCTGAACTACAGGTAACACAACCGGTAATAATACCTTTGGCACGAGCCTCTTTTATTCCACCAATTACATAAGGGGTGGTTCCCGAGGCAGCAAGGCCTACCAATACATCTTTTTCTGAGATATTATACTCCTGAAGATCTTTCCAGGCTTGTTGTGTGTCATCTTCTGCGTTTTCTACAGCATTTCTTAAGGCCGTATCTCCACCGGCAATTAAGCCGATTACTAACTGATTTGAAACACCAAATGTTGGGGGACATTCAGAAGCATCTAAAACACCCAGTCTCCCACTTGTTCCCGCTCCAATATAAAACAATCTTCCTCCAGCTTCCATTTTTGGAGTAATGGCATCCACCAACTTTTCGATGGCAGGAAGCTCTTTCTCCACACTTTCTGAAACACTTTTATCTTCCTTATTAATATTGCTGAGCAAAGCCGAAGTACTCATCTTTTCTAAATTATTGTACTTAGATGTTTTTTCGGTATCGGGATTGGTATGTTCCATGATTAAGTTTAATTAAAAGAATTTGCCTGAAAAGATTTTAAATCGTTTTCTATAATTCATTTCAAGATTTCCTTCTTACAAGAAATAAATCAGGAGCAGAAACAAGTTCAGCTTATCGAAAAAATCTTTTCAGACAGTTCTATGTTTTCAGTAAAATTATCTAAAATAATTAATATTTAGATTCTGGCATAAAATCTGAAAAAACACCCTTCTTAGGATCGCTGTTCCATTCTACTTCCGGACTTCTAAAATAATTTACATCCATAAAGTCAAGTCGTAGCCCTTGTGCGCCCAGGCGTTTTAAAAAGCCATTATAATCTTTGTTTTCATCCTTAGTCCATCCCACTTCTGCCATGGCAATACTTCTAGGCCAAAATCTATCGTCTGCAGCCTCGTCCGATAGTACCATCTCGGTCCAAACCGGAGCCTCTACCCCAATTGTATTTGGGTTAGTAACTTTAAAAGTATAAGTATCTTTTAATGAAACACCTCTTTCCTGGCACCAATTATTGGTCATTTTCTGCCCTGGAACATTGGCGTGATCAAAATAAAAACTTGAACAAATAGATTCTATAACTGGGGTTTTTACAACGCTCTTTGTCTTTCCATTCCACCGCTGACTAATAAACGTAGTATCTACAGCAGCCTGCGTTACTTCTTCCCAACCTATAGTTGTTTTTCCAAGCCCCTGTACAATAGAATCTGCTTTTATTACAAATTCTTTATAGCGTTCATCTTCTATTTCGTCTCCTCCAATATGTAGGTAATCTCCTGTAGTAATTTCGGCCACTTCGCCTAATACTGTGCTTACAAAATCGTAAATTTCAGGTTTATCGAGACAGAATTTACTCCACCCCACTTCATAACCATGGAAAAGTTGCGGAGGGGTTGCTCTTTTAGGTTCAATATTGCTTAAATCATCACAATTTAGCTCAGGATAAGCCATTAAAGCCGCATAAATATGTCCCGGAATATCAATTTCAGGCACAATTACAATATTTCTTGCTGCCGCATATTCCTGAATTTCTTTATATTCTTCCTGGGTTAAGAATCCAGATCTTCCTCCTTTTACCGCACCCTTACTTCCTAATTCTGTTAATTTAGGCTTTTGTTTTATTTCAATACGCCATCCCTGGTCATCGGTTAAGTGTAAATGAAGCTTATTTAACTTGTAAAAAGCCATTCGATCTATATGCTTTTTAATATAATCTGGACCAAAAAAACTACGAGCCACATCTAGCATAGTACCACGCCACGCAAACCTTGGGCTATCTGTAATTGAAACTTGAGGAAGTTGAATCTCTTCCAAAACTTTTTCATTTTCAATCCCGGCAGGCAAGATTTGGCGCAGGGTCTGTATAGCATAAAAAAGTCCGGCTTCTGTGGCCGCTTCTAAGTTAACGGTACTTGAAGAAATATCTAAATTGTAACCTTCTTTTCCCAGGGTTTCTTCTAGTTCTGGGTTAAGATTTAAATTAAAACCGTTACAATTATCTCCTTTCATGGTATAGCTTTGCGTATACGTATTTTGCAGCAATCTATGCAGCCAGGCAGCCGATGCTTCTGCACCGGTATTAAAACAAACCACTGTTCTTTCCTGAAGTGTAAAAAAATCGTCTTTCCACTCAACTTCTGCTGGCTGCGGGATGATTGCCGGTTTTTCAATATTGGATTCTTGTGCGGATAAACCCAATTGAAAAAACATTAAAAACACTAAACTAAACCTGATATTAAAAGTTTTCATAATAAAAAAGTTTTTATCTTATCTTATGTCCTTTGGCAGCAAAGTACCAGATATATAAATAGCAAGGAATCACAATCCAATAAGCAGCTTGAGGATCAAAAGTATCAGCTAAATATCCGTAAACCAAAGGTAAGATAGCCCCTCCTGCAAGTGCCATAATTAGAAAAGAAGATCCTATTTTTGTAAATCTACCTAAACCATTAAGCGCTAAAGGCCAAATTGCCGGGAATACAAGGGCATTGGCTAGACCTAAAAGGGAAATACAAAGTACCGAAATATAACCATCGGTATAGATGGCGCATAGACCAAGGATTATCCCTAAAATACCTGAAATTTGCAATGCCTTTTGCTGGCTAATGTATTTTGGAATAGTTACCGTACCAATTAAATAACCCACAATCATGGCTATTAAGGTATAGGTGGTAAAGAATTTAGCTACTCCTGTAGCTATACCCTGCCCGTCTTTTGCATAACTAATTACGGTATCTCCTGCAATTACTTCAACCCCAACATACAAAAACATAGCAAGGGTACCCAACAATAAGTTGGGGAACTGGAGTACACTTGTTTTATTTTTATTGGCAGCCGCAACAGTATCATCCTCCCCATCGGTTTCAATTTCCGGTAAAGCCGAATAATAAATAAGTACGGCAAGACCTACCAATATTACGGCCATTATAATGTATGGCGTAATTACAAGAGAGGCAAGTTTATCTAACTCGGCTGTTTTTGCTACGGCACTCATTCCCTCTAACCTGGCTTCTACGGCATCCATATTTTTAAGCAAAATGGCTCCAAAAATAATAGGTGCCAAAGCTCCGGCTACCTTGTTACAAATTCCCATAATACTTATTCGTTTGGCCGCACTTTCAATAGGGCCAAGAATAGTGATATATGGGTTGGCGGCAGATTGTAAAAGGGCCAAACCGGTTCCCTGAACAAACAAACCAAAAAGAAACATGGCATAAGTTCTTGACATTGCAGCAGGTATAAAAACCAGGGCTCCTACCGCCATTACAACTAATCCTAAAGACATACCATTTTTAAAACCTATCTTTTTTAAAACCCAGGCGGCAGGTATAGCCATTACAAAATATGAAATATATGAAGCAAAAGCCACGAGGTAAGATTCAAAGTTATTTAACTGGCTGGCAGTTTTTAAAAATGGGATAAGTACCGAGTTTAACCAGGTTACAAATCCGAAGATGAAAAATAAAACCCCAATAATGATAATAGATCTACTGGTGTTGTTTTTGGGTTGACTAGTTGCGGTATTAGCAGCCATAAGTGTGTTTCTTAATTAATATTAGTATTTATTTTAGGCTAAACTTAACGCCTTTTTTGAAAATTATAACAAAAATGTTTCCTACAAAAAAAAGAAACTTTTTTACAACTGCTGTATACTTAAGTAAGTTTTTTTATAATTAACTAAAAGTTACAATATTTTTTTATCTAAATAAATTTCAAAATCTATAGTATGGGATTCAAATTTCTTAGAATTCTTATATTCTATCTTTCTTTTTTGGACTATGAAATAAACTATATTTGTAAACTTAAATTTATTGATTAGCCATTTAGGAATTCAATTATTAAAAATACCCGATGAAGCATATAAGAAACTTCTGTATAATCGCCCATATTGACCACGGAAAAAGTACCCTGGCAGATCGACTTTTAGATTTTACAGGTTCAGTGACCGATCGTGAAAAGCAGGAACAGCTACTGGATAGTATGGATTTAGAACGCGAACGTGGCATTACCATTAAAAGTCACGCCATACAGATGGATTATGAATATGAAGGCGAAAAATATGTTTTAAACCTTATAGATACTCCGGGACACGTAGATTTTTCTTACGAAGTTTCCCGTTCTATCGCTGCCTGTGAAGGGGCATTATTAATAGTAGATGCCGCACAAAGCATACAGGCGCAAACAATTTCTAACCTATATTTAGCCCTGGAACACGATCTTGAAATTATTCCGGTGCTTAATAAAGTAGATCTTCCAAGTGCCAATCCTGAAGTGGTAAGCGATGATATTGTAGATCTTTTGGGGTGTGATCATGATGACATTATTCCCGCCAGTGCTAAGACAGGTTTGGGGATTGAAGAAATTTTAAAAGCAATTATTACAAGAGTTCCACCTCCAAGCGGAAAAATAGATGCACCTTTAAGAGCTCTTATTTTCGACTCGGTATACAATCCTTTCCGTGGAGTTGAGACTTATTTTAGAGTTATTAACGGTTCTATTAAAAAAGGCCAGAACATAAAGTTTGTAGCGACCAATAAGAACTATTTTGCCGATGAAGTAGGAACTTTACGTTTAAAGCAATTTCCGCGTAAAGAAATAAAAACAGGAGATGTAGGGTATCTAATTACCGGAATTAAAGACGCCCGGGAAGTAAAAGTTGGTGACACCATTACCGATGCCAAAAACCCTACCACCGAAGCCGTAGCAGGATTTGAGGATGTAAAACCTATGGTATTTGCCGGTATTTACCCTGTAGACACCGAAGATTATGAAGAGCTAAGAAGTTCTATGGAGAAACTCCAGCTTAACGATGCTTCTTTAGTATTTGTACCAGAAAGTTCGGCCGCATTAGGTTTTGGTTTCCGTTGTGGCTTTTTAGGAATGCTTCACCTGGAAATTATTCAGGAAAGATTAGAGCGTGAATTTGATATGACGGTAATTACAACCGTACCTAACGTGTCTTACCACGCCTACACCAATAAAAATCCAGACGATCTAATTCTGGTTAATAACCCTTCTGATTTACCCGAACCTTCTTCCCTAAACCGGGTAGAAGAGCCATTTATTAAAGCCACCATCATTACAAAAGCCGATTATGTTGGGAATGTAATGTCGCTTTGTATAGAAAAAAGAGGAGAAATCACCAACCAGGTTTACCTAACTCCTGAAAGGGTTGAGCTGAGTTTTGACATGCCTTTGGCCGAAATTGTTTTTGACTTTTACGACAGGTTAAAAACGGTTTCCAGAGGTTATGCTTCCTTTGATTATTCTCCAATAGGAATGCGACAGTCTAAACTTGTAAAAGTAGATGTTTTACTTAATGGAAATATTGTTGATGCACTTTCTGCCTTACTACACGTAGATAACGCCTACGATATTGGAAAGAAAATGTGTGAAAAGTTAAAAGAATTAATTCCAAGACAACAGTTTGATATTCCAATACAGGCGGCTATAGGTTCTAAAATTATTGCCCGTGAAACGGTAAAGGCACTTAGAAAAGATGTGACCGCAAAATGTTATGGAGGTGATATTTCCCGTAAAAGAAAGCTTCTGGAAAAGCAGAAAAAAGGTAAAAAACGAATGAGACAGGTAGGAAATGTTGAAATTCCACAGGAAGCATTTATGGCAGTTTTAAAGCTGAATGATTAAACTTAAAAACTTATAAAAATTGATAAAAACCTCACACTTGCTGCGAGGTTTTTTATTTTCCACATTTTCTTAATTTTGTAAGTCTACCAATTTAAAACTCAAATACCATGGCCGGACATAGTAAATGGGCAAATATAAAGCACCGTAAAGGGGCGCAGGATAAAAAACGAGCAAAGCAATTTACCAGGGCAATCAAGGAAATTAGTGTAGCGGTAAAAGAAGGTGGCGGGCCAGACCCTGAAGCTAATCCCGGCTTACGTAATGCCATTGCCAATGCCAAGGGTGTAAATATGCCCAAAGACACCATAGAACGCGCTATAAAGAAGGCTAGTGGAGCTGATGCCGATAATTATGAACTGGTAACTTTTGAAGGATATGGCCCTAACGGAATAGCATTTTTTATTGAATGTACTACAGATAATACCAACCGTACGGTAGCTTCGGTACGCTCTATATTTTCAAAAAATGGCGGAAACCTTGGTACCAACGGTTCATTAGAGTTTCTTTTTGACAAAAAAGGAGTTTTTGCCATTGAGAGAGAAAAAATAGCAATGGATTTGGAAGAATTTGAACTGGAACTTATTGAAGGTGGTGCTTCAAAAATTGAAAAAGAAGATGATTTTATTACAATCTATACCGATTTTACCGATTTTGGATTAATGGCGGCTAAATTAGAAGAATTGGATATAGAGGTTAAATCTTCTGAAGTTCAACGTATTCCTATGAATACCTTAGAATTACCAATAGATGATGCCAAAAAAATACTAAGCCTCGCCGAAAAATTTGAAGACGACGACGATGTCCAGAATGTTTATCACAATATGGAAATCACCGATGCGTTAGTAGCAGAATTAGAGCAGGAAGATTAGTTACTTTCCTGCTCATTCTTTGTTTTTATTTCTTCTTCTGTCTCTGAATCGTCTATCGTTTCATCATAAGCCTCTTCAACTTCCTCTTCTCTTTGAATTTTCTTACCAAGATAAACCAATTGATATCCCTCTTCTATTTCAACTTCAGAGCTGTGGGATGGGATAATAGTTAAATTTCCATTCTTACTTTTCACAAAAAGCGGAATAATATCTGTATCGGTTTTAGAAATCTCTATAAGTCCTTCGTAATGCTCCTTACTATTAAGCGCTACTTCATGAATTTTTGGATAATTTCTAGAAACATCCGTAAGTTTTATATAATCATCGGTATGTGAAAACAGGCCTTCGGTTGGGTTCTTTTCCGGATTATTCATTTCATCTGCAGTAATAAGCCTAAAAGAACCATTCTCACCAAATTGTTTTTTAAACTTTGCGATGGCGGTTTTATTAATATCGCTGTTTCCGGTCATTGCCATAAGGTAACCAATGTCATTCAACTCGATATTATTCATCAAATCATCTGAAAAGACACTCCCCTCAATAGCTTCAATTCCCAGTTTCCGTGCTTTTTTAACATTATCTGAATTGTTATCCAACAGCACTACATGGCGTTTATTATCCTGTAAATATTTCCCTATTAATCTTGAAATTGAAGAAGCACCAATTATTAAAACTCCCTGAGAATCTTTAATAAAAACCCCTACTAAACGTGCAAAAAGCCTTGCTGTAGCCGCATTTAATAAAACCGAGCAAAGTACAATCATAAACACCAATGGCGTAATATATTCGGCGCCTTCAATACCTTCTCGAGCCAGGCGCAGGCCAAATAACGATGCTATACCTGCGGCCACAATACCCCTGGGGCCTACCCAGCTTATAAAAGCCACTTCATTAACTTTTAAACCAGAACCAAGGGAACTTAAAATTACACCTATTGGTCTCACCAATAGTGCTACTATTCCAAATAAAATAAGCGAGTTCCAGTTAAATATAAGCAAGAGCTCCTCTACTTCAATGTTTGCAGCTAGTAGTATAAATAAAATTGAAATAAGTAAAACACTAAGGGATTCCTTAAAATACAATAACTCTTTAATGTTTGGCAGGTCCTTATTTCCCATTACCATTCCCATAATTACCACCGCTAAAAGGCCACTTTCGTGTGCAAACATATCGGCCATAACAAAAACGCCAAGAACGGTTGCCAGGGTAAAAACATTTAGTAAATAATGTGGAATAATTTGCTTTTTAATCAAGAACGCCAATAAATGGGCGAAAGTAAAGCCAAAAGTAAAGCCAAACAGTAAGATTTTACCAAATTCAATTAAGGCCGTTTGTGTAAAGTCCTGTCCACCTTCAACCCTAATAAATTCAAACATAAGTACAGAAATAAGCGCACCAATGGGATCTATAAGTATTCCTTCCCATTTTAAAATAGATGAAACATGGGTTTTTAAAGGAATATTTCGTAGGATAGGAGCGATTACCGTAGGGCCGGTTACTATAATCAACGCCGAGAATAAGAAGGATATTTGCCAGGTGAGATCAAAAATAAAATGCGCTGCAAGACCTGCACCTAAAAAAGTTACTATGGTACCCACGCTAATTAACTTTAAAATTACAGGACCAATATTGCCAACTTCACTCTTTCTAAGAGTTAAACCCCCTTCAAAAAGAATTACTGAAATAGCAAGGGATACAAAGTAAAAAAGGCTTTCTCCCGGGAACAAACCTTCAGTACCGTTCCAAATAGGTTCAACCCACTTGGTTCCATCTTCACTAATTAATGTTGAAATAGGCCCTACCAAAAGCCCAATTAATATCAGTGGTAAAATTGCCGGGGTTTTAATTTTCCAGGCTAACCACTGCGCCAGGATCCCCAATATTACCAAACTTGCCAGTTCTAACATGCGTACACTGTTTTAGCTATAAATTGCTATTTACAAAAATAGCTCGATTTAACCGCAAGTATATAAGGAATTCAGGTTTTTTAAAATAAAAAAACTTTTTTTTATTTTCACTTCCATTTATTTCAGGTATTTACCTATATATTGTGAAAATAGTAATATTTTGTAGCCTTAATTGTCTAAATTTTGTTCTATGGAAGAATTAAATATTCTCAATTTACTGATCATTTTAGCAAGTGCCTGGTTAGGCGGATCGGCAGCCAAAAAACTGGGCTATCCTGCTATTTTAGGCGAATTAATCATAGGAATCGTGTTAGGTCCTGCCATGTTGGGACTACTCGAAACTTCAGAAATGATTAATGTGCTGGCCGAAGTAGGAATTATTCTACTTATGGTTTATATAGGCATGGAAATTAATTTTAGGGATCTTGGAAAAGCCTCTTGGCCAGGACTTTTAGCTGCTATTGGCGGGTTTATAGTTCCTTTTGTATTAGGTTATTACACTATTATATATTTTGGCGGAACCCAAATGGCTGCCATTTTTGTAGCCATAGCCGTAGCAGTCACTTCTTTAGCTACCAAAAGTCGAATTTTAGTAGATTTAAAATTACTCAATACCCGTATAGCATACGTACTTATGGCCGGGGCACTTATTTCTGACACCCTTGCACTGGTGATTTTTGCCGGAATTATAAGTTATGTAGATGCAGGAAGTATAGACACTCTTGGACTGGCCTGGGTTGCAGGAAAAGCTATCTTATTTTTTGTTTTTACAGCACTGGCAGGGATATATCTTTTACCATTATTGGGTAGGTTTTTAATGGAATCCAAAATTAATAGCCGTACACTTCATTTTACCCTAATTCTCATTATTGTTTTAGGTTTTTCAGAACTAGCTGAAGTAGCCGGTTTACACAGTATTTTAGGAGCCTTTATGGCTGGTTTGTTTATTAGGGATGGTGTGTTTAATCGCCAAATTTCTAAAGACATTAACAACATATTTCACGATATTTCCATAGGTTTTTTGGCTCCTATATTCTTTGTTTCCGCAGGATTTAATGTAACCCTGGAGGTCTTTCAAACAGACCTTGCAATGCTTATTGTTGTTACCTTAATGGCCATGGTAGGAAAAATATTCGGTACAGCCTTGTTTTACCTTCCCAGTGGTTATGGCTGGCGCGAAGGTATTGCGGTAGGAACCGGAATGAATGGGCGTGGTGCTGTAGAAATTATTATTGCAGGTATTGGCTTACAAATGGGTATTATAAACAGTGAGATCTTTTCTATACTGGTTTTTATGGCCATTTTCACCACATTAACAGTTCCGTTATTATTAACCTGGACTACAAAATGGCTAAGGAGTAGAAACGAATTGGTACACCAGGAATCCAGAAATGGTTATATTATTTTAGGTGCCAACCCGCTTGGATTATACATGGCAAAAAAACTTCAGAATAAAAATGAAGTGGTACTTATAGATGCTAACCGGGAAATGGTGGCTGAAGCTAAAAAACAAGGCTTCAACAGTATGTATGGTAATATTCTAAAAGAAGAAACCTTTGAAGATGCAAACGCCATAGAAAAAGGTACCTTTATTGGCCTTACCGGGAATAGTGAAATAAATTACCTTGCCGCACAACTTGCAGATGATGCATTTTATATTCCCAATAAAATTGTTTTGGTATCTCCCAGTGAAACCGGTACAGATGTAAATATGCTAGACAAAATTAAGGCAACTTCACTTTTTGCAAATAAAACCGAACTGGAACCCTGGGCATTAAAAATTAGCAATGGAGACTTTAAAGAACACACCTTAACCATTAAAGAAGAAATCTCTACCCGCCAATGGGTTAAAGAACATAAAGGAGATAAAGATTCTATTTTGCCGTTTTTTATAGTTAATACCGAAGGTGTTATAAGGCCTTTCCATTACAACGATACAATTACCGAAGGTGAAAAAGTGATCTATTTAGAATAGTTTTTTAACTGTAAGCCAATAAACTGAAATTTTACAATGGGGTATTGTAGCCTTTGGCGGTACCAATAAAACTTTCGTTTTAGACTCGTTATCTTGTCGCGATGCGTTTTACTCTTAACTTTAAGCTTTAAAACATGCCTGCTAACAGAATTTTAGCAGTGCATGTGTATTGCTTTTAGTAATTTGCAAAACCTAAATTAAAGCTTATGAAATTATATCCTATAGAATCAGGAAATTTTAAACTGGATGGTGGTGCTATGTTTGGGGTTGTACCTAAAAGCCTTTGGAACCGAACAAATCCGGCCGATTCTAATAATATGATAAATATGGCAGCGCGCTGCCTCTTAATTGAAGATGGCGATAAACTTACGCTTATAGATACAGGGATGGGCGATAAACAAAGTGAAAAATTCTTTGGTTATTATTATCCCTGGGGCGAACATTCTATAGATAAATCTCTTAAAAAATACGGGTTTCATCGCGACGATATTACCGATGTGTTTTTAACCCACCTTCATTTTGACCATGTGGGGGGTGCCATACAATGGAACAAAGATAAAACCGGTTATGAACCAGCTTTTAAAAACGCGAAATTTTGGAGCAATAAAGAACACTGGAAATGGGCTACAGAACCCAATGCCCGTGAAAAAGCCTCCTTTCTGCCCGAAAATATATTGCCCATGGAAGAAAGTGGCCAACTTCATTTTTTAAATCGTAAGGAAAATGAAATTTTTACGGCAGCACAGGAATTTAATTTTGGCGTATTGTTTGTAGATGGACATACCGATAAACAAATGATACCTCACATTAAATACAAAGATAAAACCCTTGTTTTTATGGCTGATTTATTGCCTACCGCAGGTCATATACCATTACCTTATGTAATGGGTTATGATACCCGGCCATTACTTACATTGTCTGAAAAAGAAAAATTCTTGAAAAAAGCGGCCGATGAAAAGTATTATTTGTTCCTCGAACACGATGCGCATAATGAGATTATCACTGTAAAAAACACCGAAAAAGGAGTTAGGCTGGACAAAAGCTTTACTTTTAACCAACTTTTCAATTAAATAATTCCGTTAGTAAATATTAAACAATTTATATAAATAATGAAGATACCTTTTTTAAAACCTGCATTAGCTATGGGAAGCGCGCTTATTTTGGCTTCCTGCGGAAGTGGCTCACCCAAAATAGTTTCTACCCCAATAGCCAATATAGATTCAATTCCACTTAAAATAGATGATCTTACTGAAACCCAACTAAAAGGCTGGGGGGGTGCCGATCTTGTAACCGACACTATTCCCGGAATGAGTGTTGAAAAGGCTTATTCAGAAATAATTAAAAATAATAAAGGACAAAAAACCATTGTGGCCGTAATAGACAGTGGGGTTGATATTGAGCACGAAGATCTTGAAGGTGTTCTTTGGACCAATACCGATGAAATTCCCGGAAATGGAAAAGACGACGATAACAACGGTTATATAGACGATGTACACGGCTGGAACTTCCTGGGGGATGCCGTAGAGGAAAATATGGAATATACCCGAATTTATAAGCGTTTAAAACCAAAATATGAAGGGAAAACCGCAAGTTCTATAAGCACAGCAGATCGCGCCGAATTTATCTACTACCAGGAAGCTAAACAGGAGTACGAAAAAGAGTACCAGGAAACGGTTCAAAATAGAAATCAATATGAGCAAATAAAAAAACAATTGGTAGCTGCACACCAGGCTGTTTCTTCGCAACTTGGTAAAGAGAATTACACTATAGAAGAGCTTAATGACATGCAAGCTACAGGGCAAATGGCTCAATACAAAGCTATGTTACAGCAAATTCAGAATAACGTAAATGAAAATATTCCCGAAGCGCTGGAAGAATTAGATGAAGGCATTGCTTATTATGACGGTAGATTAGACACCCATTTTAATTTAGAACTGGATGGCCGTGCTCCCGTAGGAGACGATCCTTACGATATTACCGATACCAAATACGGTAACGGCAATGTTATGGGACCTGATCCAGAGAAAGAAGATCTTAAACACGGTACTCACGTAGCCGGAATTATTGCTGCAGAAAGAAACAATAATATTGGCATAAACGGGGTAGCCAATAATGTGGAAATTATGGCTATACGTGCAGTGCCAGATGGAGATGAATACGATAAAGATATTGCCCTGGCTATTCGTTATGCAGTAGACAATGGTGCAAAAGTGATTAATACCAGCTTCGGAAAATACTTTTCGCCAAATCCTGAATGGGTAATAGAAGCCATTAAATATGCTGAAAAAAATGATGTATTAATTGTAAATGCCGGAGGAAATGAAAGCCTTAATTTAGATGAAAATACCGTTTACCCCAACGATCAAAACCCTGAAGCCCCTCAGGAAATCGCAAATAACTTTTTAACGGTAGGTGCTCTTAATTTTGATTATGGCGCACAATTATTGGCTAATTTCTCTAACTACGGGAAAGCAAACGTAGATGTTTTTGCCCCGGGAACTAAAATTTGGTCTACAACCCCAAATAATGAATACGAATACCTACAGGGTACTTCTATGGCTGCACCTGCTGTAGCCGGGGTAGCAGCAATTATTCGCTCTTTTTATCCAAAATTAAGCGCTGCACAGGTAAAGCAAATAATTATGGATAGTGGCTTAACTACTAATGCCGATGTAATTGTAGGAGGGGACAGAAACAACGTGCAAGACTTTAAAGAATTATCTAAGTCAGGTAAAATGGTAAACCTTTACAATGCCCTTATTTTAGCCTCTCAAACCAAGTAAACTACCTCGGGGCAAGCCCACGAGGCATTCGTTGGAAACAATTTTTTAATTTAAAGGCAAGACTGGGGGTATCATAACCTTTGGCGGTGCCAATAAAATTTAAGTAGATTATAAAAACCACAATAACATGAAGAAATTATTAGTATGTCTGGCCCTTGTTGCAACCTCTCTGGTCAGCGCTCAAAACAACTCCGGCTACTGGCAGCAACACGTAGATTACAAGATGGAGGTAGATATGAATGTTGAAAATTTTCAATATACCGGATCTCAGGAATTGGTATATACCAACAATTCTCCCGATACCTTAAACCGCGTTTTTTATCATTTGTATTTTAATGCTTTTCAGCCGGGAAGCGAAATGGACGTTAGGTCCAGGACTATTAATGATCCCGATAGGAGAGTAGGAGATCGCATCTCTAAATTAAGTGAAGAAGAACAGGGCTATTTAAGAGTATCCAGCCTGGATCAAAACGGGAACGATCTTTCCTTTGAAGAAGTTGGTACTGTATTGGAAGTAACCCTGGATGAACCTATTTTACCGGGAGAAAAAGCTACTTTCAATATGGAATTTGAAGGCCAGGTGCCAAAACAAATTCGCCGTTCTGGAAGAAATAGTGCAGAAGGGGTAGCCCTTTCTATGACCCAATGGTTTCCTAAAATGGCCGAATATGATTTTGAAGGATGGCATGCAGCACCCTATATTGGGCGTGAGTTTCACGGTGTTTGGGGCGATTTTGATGTAAAATTAACCCTGGATAAAGATTATACCGTTGCTGCTTCAGGATACCTGCAAAACCCCGATGAAATTGGTCATGGATATTCCGATAAAGAAGTGAAAGCAAAAGGAGATACCCATACCTGGCATTTTGTAGCGCCAAAAGTACACGATTTTACCTGGGCGGCAGACCCGGAGTATATTCATGATAAAAGAACCGCTGCCGACGGAACTGTGCTTCACTTTTTCTATAAAGACAACGATGAAATAAAAGAAAACTGGAAAAATCTTCAGGATAAAACCGAAGGTCTATTAGCATTTTTCAATGAAAATATCGGTCCATATCCCTGGGATCAATATACTGTGGCCCAGGGGGGAGATGGCGGAATGGAATATGCCATGATAACCTTAATAACGGGAGAACGCAGCTTTGGAAGCCTTGTTGGGGTAACTTCTCACGAATTGGCTCATGCCTGGTTTCAACATTTAATGGCTACCAACGAAAGTAAACACGAATGGATGGACGAAGGTTTTACAAGTTATATTTCCAGCGCTGCTATGAACCAGGTTATGGAAACTTATGCCGAAAACCCATTTACCGGTTCTTACCGTTCATATATACAATTGGCGAACTCTGGAGTTGAACAACCACAAACCACGCAGGCCGACAGGTATAATTTAAATGCTGCTTATGGAGCTTCAGCCTACTCAAAAGGAGCTGTTTTCCTTGCTCAATTAGGGTATGTAATAGGGAAAGATAATTTAGATAAAACCATAAAACGCTATTACGACGAGTGGAAATTTAAACACCCAACCCCAAATGATTTTATTAGGATTGCCGAAAAAGTTTCAGGGGCAGAATTAGATTGGTATTTAAACGATTGGACGCGCACTACCAATACTATAGACTATGGAATTAAAGAAGTTACGGAAGGCGGTGATAATTCAACTACAGTTACTTTAGAGCGTAAAGGACTTATGCCAATGCCCTTAGATGTTACCGTGCGTTATAACAATGGGGAAGAAGAAATGATCTATATTCCTTTGCAATTAATGCGTTGGGAAAAACCTGCCGATCATGAGAACTGGACCGTAGCCGATGATTGGGCCTGGGCTTATCCTACTTACAAGCTTAACATAGAAAAACCACTTAGCGAGATAGAAAGTATAGAAATAGACGAATCTCAATTAATGGCCGATGTTAATAGAGACGACAACCTTTATACTGCCGAAGAAGCTTCTACAACGGAAGAAGAAGAGTAGTAATAATTTTTAAATTAGAATTTAGACCTCACAGGTTATTGAAACCTGTGAGGTCTTTTTTTATATCAGTTTTCCTATCGTCATTCTGAATTTATTTCAGAATCTAAATTTGCTAGAACTCCGAAAAATTTCGGAGCAGGCTCTGGAACAAGTTCAGGTTAATGTATATAATTCAATCCTTATAGCTTGTTATTCCATTTATTTCCACTTAAAATTTTAATAGAGAACTTAAAACTATGCTTACTTTTGACGTATGGATGAAAGTTTCGGAAAAGAAGAAAAGCTAAAGAGCAAAAAACTTATAGATATTTTATTTCAGGAGGGAAAATCGGTTAAAAAATATCCGTTAAAACTTATTTATCTCCCAATCACCAATCCTGAAATTACCCATTGCAAAACCGGGGTTTCAGTTCCTAAAAAACTGGTAAAAACCGCCGTGGGTCGCAACCGAATTAAACGATTGATGCGGGAAGCTTTCAGAAAAAATAAGTATCTTGTAATCAATAATCTACCTCAATCTTATGCTTTGATGTTTATTTATATTTCCAGGGATAAAATTAGTTTCCAGGAAATGAATAAAACCATGGTTAAGCTTATTGAAAGGTTTATAGAACAGGAGAAAAAAGCTCGCTAATTACCCTAATTTTACTTGAAAATATTTAAAAATGAAAAAGAAACTCACAAAAAAAATTGCGGTAATTTGTTTGGGTGCCACGCTCATATTCAGCGGTTTTGGATTTAAATCTGATTTCTTTGAGATTGCCAAACAAATTGAAATCTTCACCACGCTTTTTAAGGAAATCAATATGAATTATGTTGATGAAACCAATCCTGCAGCTTTAATGGATACCGCAATAAAAGCTATGCTGGCAGATTTGGACCCTTATACCAATTACTGGAATGAACAGGATGTAGAAGCCGCCAGAATAAGTAATTCGGGCGAATACACGGGTATAGGTGCTACAGTTCAGGTTATGGACACTACTTTGTTAATTATGGAACCCTATAAAAATTATCCCGCCGATAAAGCCGGTTTAAAAGCAGGGGATAAAATTATTGAGGTAGAAGGCATAAAAGTAGCCGATTATGGGAATGATATTAGTGAGTTATTAAATGGCTATGCAAATTCAAAAATCAATTTAAAATATAAACGCCAGGGAGAAATTAAAACCACTCAACTAACCCGAAGTGCTATTCAAATAAAAGCGGTTCCTTTTTATCAACTTATAGACGAAAAAATAGGATATATTGTACTTTCCCGCTTTAATGCGAAAGCTTCTTCAGAAACCATTAGGGCATTAAAAGATTTAAAAAACCAGGGAGCAGAAGAAATTATTTTAGATCTACGTGGAAACCCCGGTGGTTTATTAACAGAAGCCATTAATGTGAGCAATATTTTTCTACCTAAAGGCGAATTAATTACCACTACAAAATCTGTTATTGAAAAGTATAATAAAGCCTATCAAACCCAAAAAGAACCTATAGATACTCAAATTCCTTTAGTGGTTCTGGTAAATGGGCGTAGCGCTTCTGCAAGTGAGATTGTGGCAGGGGCTATTCAGGATTTAGACAGGGGAGTGGTAGTTGGTGCCAGAAGTTTTGGAAAAGGCCTTGTACAACGCCCAAAAGAGCTTGCCTATGGTACGCAACTTAAAATTACCATTTCACGTTATTATACCCCCAGCGGCCGCTGTATACAGGCTTTAAACTATGCTGAAAGGGATGAAGAGGGCAAAGCTATAAAACGTACAGCAAAAGATTTTAATGAGTTTAAAACCCGAAACGGACGTAGTGTTTTTGATGGAGGTGGCATTTCTCCCGATGTAAAACTGGAAACTTCAGAATACAGTGCTATTACCAATGCTTTACTGGCAGAGAACGCAATTTTTAATTTCGCGACAGATTATTACTATAATAATGAGCTTGAGTCTCCTGAATCTTTTAAGTTTACAGATACAGATTTCAACAATTTTAAAAGCTTCTTAAAAAGTACAAATTTTCGGTATAAAACCGCTACAGAACAGGAACTTGAAGAACTACTTGCCACTGCTTCCAAAGAAGGTTATGAACAGGATATCCTTAATCATTATAAGAGTATTTCAACTGAAATTGCCGCTGAAAAAATGAAAGAATTAGATGAAAAGAAACACGAAATAGTAAGTATTTTAACCGATGAAATTATAAAACGCTATTTCTATAAAGAAGGTTTGTATAAATATTATGTTGAAAACAATCCTGAAATTCTTGAGGCAAAATCTATTTTAAACGACCCCCAACGCTATTCACAAGTTTTAAAATAACAAAATTAAAATATTGATTATAAGTATATTATATTTATTTTATCATTGCAATATGTGGAATTCCATCTTCAAGGTAAGCCTCACCGGTTTGAACAAAGCCATGGCTTTCATAAAAATCGGTTAAGTATTTTTGGGCAGAAAGCTTGATATTTTCGGTGTTAAAACGTTCTTTAATAGCTTCTACCGAAGCTTTTAGTATAAGATGGCCGTAAGCATTAGCACGTTCAGCTTTATGTACCACCACCCGGCCAATAGCGGCTTCTTCAAAGTAAAATCCTTTATCAAAACAGCGCGTATAGGCAACTACTTTTCCATTCTTAATGCCTAAAATATGTAGTGCATTTTGATCTTTCCCATCTATATCCTGGTAAACACAATCCTGTTCTACCACAAAAACTTCAGACCTAAGTTGCAATATTTGGTAAAGCTCTTCAAGACTAAGTTCATTGAAATCTTTAATAAGAATCTCCATATTTTTCCTATAATATGTGTTCCAAAACAATAAAAGAAAGAGACTGTTTGAAAAGTTTTTTAATCGTCATTCTTAATTCATTTCAGAACCTACATTGTTGATATTCAAAACAGGTTAGAAGCTGAAAACAAGTTAATCTTGACGAAATTATACTTTTCAGACAGTCTCAATTATAACAAAAAATTCTAGTTTTCAACCGGAATTTTATCTACTCGTTTTTGGTGTCTTCCACCTTCAAAAGCGGTTTCAAGGAAAACTTTTACCATATCTACTGCCTGGGGTTCTGATACAAACCTGGCGGGAATACTCAAAACATTGGCGTTATTGTGTTCTCTTGCCAGTTTAGTGATTTCAGCAGTCCAGCATAAAGCAGAACGTACACCCTGGTGTTTATTGGCCGTCATATTAGCACCATTTCCGCTACCGCAAATAATAATTCCAAAATCTACTTTTTGGTTTTCAACATCGTGGGCTACCGGATGTACAAAATCTGGGTAATCTACACTGTCGTCGTTATTTGTACCATAGTTAATAACTTCTATCCCCTTGTTTTTAAGGTAATCAACAACTTTTTTCTTGTATCCGGTACCGGCGTGATCGTTTCCTATTGCAATTTTCATAATTAATGTTTTAGCTGCGCAAAGGTAAAAAAACCACTTAGTAACACCGCTATTTTCAATTGTTAATTACTTTTTAAATACTCTTATAAATCAAGGCTTTAGTATTGACATTATATTGTGGATAAGCATTGATGAGAAACTTAGAAATTAATTTGTGCCATTGAATTTAATTTTCAATAGAGAAATTTTAGCCGGTAAATCAAATAATAAGTCGGTTATTTTTGGAGAAGTTATCAGCATATAAAAACAGGTTATAAACAGTATTTTTATTTCTAATTATCCAAATAAGATATTAAGAGTCGATTATTAACTTTTGTTAAGTAAATATTAAAATACCAAGATTTTCAGTTCCTTACAGTTTTAGAAGTATGTTAATAAGTTGTTATCAAACTTAACTAACTTAAAAACCAAGAAAAGCTCAAAAAAATTATGCCACAAATTAACAGCCTATAATAATCATTAGTTTTAATTTTTAAAAAAAGAAGAAAAAAAGATAATTATATATATTGTTAATAACATTGACTGCTATGCTAAAAAATAAAATTTGGTTGATTTTTAAAATTGATGAGAGAGGTATAAGGCTTAAAGAACTACGAACAAATAACCTATACTGAAAGTAGGTAGAAATATAGTTTATAGAGGTCTTAAGTGTCTGTTTTTAAGTGTTTTGAATTAATTTAAATAGTAAACCGGTTTTTTAGAATAACTAACTGTTTGATCCATATACAGTTGGGCAGATTTGATATTAACTTTGTTTTTTCGGTTTAAGGAAATATTTATAGATAAAGCAAATCCTATCAATCCAAAGAGAAAAATAAGAACAAAAAGGAGTGATATTCTTTTAGCTTTATTCATACAAACAAGATTAAAAAGTATTTCAAAGATGGGGCTAAAGCAAGTAATTAAGCTTAAATTAAAATTAAGAAAAAATTAAGTATTTGCACTTCTCTTAATTCCTGATTTACAAAAATTAAGGGTTTTCACTTAGTCATTATTCTGTGTTAATGAAATGTGAATTTTTTTAAATAAAGATCATTTTTAGCCTGCTTAACAAAACTTTAATCTCAAATACCTGTAATGTAATGCAGAAGCCTTAATTTTATACTTTAAATATTGAAATGAGTAAAAAGAAAAAAAACAAATCCCAATACCAGGGTAATCTTTCCAAAAGTATTTTAGATATCCTAAGAAAGGATGCAGGAAAAACCTTTAATTACAAGCAAATTGCTGCTAAACTGGGTGTTAACGACGCCAGGAGTAGAAATAATATAATAAAGAAATTAGCCCAATTGGCTGCAAAGAAGCAAATAGAGGAAGATGGGCGCGGAAAATTTAAAATTGCAAAAAGTAACGATTATTACCGTGCAGTGATAGATATGACTACAAAAGGTTATGCCTATGCGATGGTAGACGAATTAGAAGATGATGTTTTTATCTCTGCCAGGGACCTAAACACTGCTTTTAATGGTGATGAAGTAGAAATTTACATTTATAACCGAAGGCGAAGTAAAAAGTCTGAAGGTGAGGTAACAAAAATTGTAAAAAGAAAAAGAACCGAATTTGTAGGGGTTCTTGAAATGCAAAAAGACTTTGGATTTGTAGTAATGTCAGATCCAAAAATGTATACCGATATTTTTGTTCAAAAGAACAAAATGGGTGAGGCGAAAGATGGCGATAAAGTAGTTGTAGAACTAGAAGAATGGCCCGAAAAGGCCGATTCTCCTTTTGGTAACATTGTTCAGGTACTGGGTAAACCGGGAGAACATCATACCGAAATTCACTCTATTCTTGCCCAATATGGTTTACCCCACGAATTTCCGGAGGAAATAGAAGAATTTGCAAATAAAATAGATACTTCTATCAAGCCAGACGAAATCAAAAAACGTAGGGATATGCGAGATGTATTGACTTTAACCATAGATCCTGCCGATGCCAAAGATTTTGACGATGCTTTAAGTTTTCAAAAATTAGAGAATGGCAATGTAGAAGTTGGAATTCATATTGCCGATGTTTCATATTATTTGCAACCCGGTACCATACTGGACGACGAAGCTTACGAACGTGCCACTTCGGTTTACCTGGTAGATCGAGTAGTGCCTATGTTACCCGAAGTGCTTTCTAATAATGCCTGTTCTTTAAGGCCAAATGAAGAGAAATATACTTTTTCGGCGGTTTTTGAAATAGATAAAAATAACAAAGTAGTAAACGAGTGGTACGGTAGAACGGTCACTTATTCGGATGCCCGATTTGCTTACGAAGAAGCACAGCAAATTATTGAAACCGGCAAAGGGGATATTCCTGAGGAAATTTCTATTCAGGACAAGGCCTATACCGTTAAAAATGAAATTGTTGAAGCAATTTTAACAATGGATAAGATGGCTAAAAAAATGCGTTCGGTTAGGATGCGTCAGGGTGCTATTTCTTTTGATAAAGTAGAAGTGAAATTTCAACTGGATGAAGAAAACGATCCTGTGGGGGTTTACTTTAAAACAGCCAAAGATGCCAATAAGCTTATTGAAGAATTTATGCTTTTGGCAAACCGAAAAGTGGCTGAATTTATTGGGAAACAGGAACAAAAGAAAACCTTTATTTATCGTTGTCACGACGAACCCGATGAAGAAAAATTGGTTTCTTTAAACAATTTGGTATCAAGATTTGGCCACGGTTTAAACCTTAAAAACCGAAAAACCGTTTCTTCTTCTTTAAATCAGTTATTAAAAGATGTTCAGGGAAAGAAAGAACAGAATTTGGTAGATACCCTGGCCATTAGAACCATGAGTAAAGCTTATTATGGTACCGAAAATATTGGCCATTATGGCTTGGCTTTCGACTATTATTCGCATTTTACTTCGCCTATTAGAAGATATCCAGACGTGATGGTACATAGGTTGTTACAGCGTTATCTAGACGGAAAGGATTCGGCAAAAGAAGAGGAATACGACGAAAAATGCCATCATAGCAGCGAAATGGAAAATCTTTCTTCTAATGCCGAAAGGGATTCTATAAAATATATGCAGGTGAAATTTATGCAAGATCACCAGGATAAGGAATTTCTGGGGGTTATTTCGGGAGTAACAGATTTTGGTATTTTTGTAGAAGTTATCGAGAATAAGTGTGAGGGGATGATTCGCCTGCGGGACATTGAAGGCGACCATTACGATTTTGATGCAGATAATTATGCTATTGTTGGTAGAAAAACAAAAAAAGTATATCAGCTTGGTGATGAGGTGATTGTAAAAGTTAAAAATGCCGATTTAGTAAAAAAACACCTGGATTTTACCTTAATTGGTAAGAAAGAAGAATAAACCTAAAAGCCCGGCAGATTGTGATAGGTGAATACTAAAAAAATATAGATTCACCTTAAACTTATTTTAGAAATTAATTCGTTGATATTAAAATAGGAATAGTTGAACTCGTTTCAGCTTCACATAAAACATATAAAGATGAAAAATTATTTTTTAGTACTGTTTTTGTTAAGTGCTGGTATGCTAAGCGCACAGGAGTTAACGCAGGATTTGGAAGACTTTAATGAAATTAAAGTTTATAACGGATTGGATGTTATTTTAAAAGAAGGTTCGCAAAATAAAGCAACTGTTACCGGTGAAAATAGAACCGATGTAAAATTTAAAATTGATAATGGAATTTTAAAAGTAAGGATGAGTATTGATGAAATTCTAGATAACGATGATACTCAAATCACCATTCAATTTAAAAACTTAGAGAAAATAGATGCCCGTCAAAACGCTTCCATAGAAATAAGTTCTAAACTAAAGCAGGAGTTACTTCATCTTAATGCCTCAGAAGGCGCCGATATTTTTGCCGATGTAAATCTTAAAAATTTGTATGTAGATGCTAACACGGGTGCGCAAATAGAAGTGCAGGGCAAAACCAAAGATCAGGAAGTAGATATCAATACAGGTGGAAAGTTTTACGCCAAAAATCTACTTTCTGAAAATACCGAAATTAGTATAAATGCAGGTGGAGTTGCCGATATTACTGCTAGTGAAAAAGTAGAAGCAAAAGTGAGGGCAGGAGGCACGGTAAACGTATATGGTAATCCTAAAACCATAGACCAAAATACCTTGTTTGGCGGTAAAGTAGTTAGAAAAAACTAAAAGTTTACATTTGTAAAATAATACAATTGTATGTTTCAGGATGTACTAGCAGCCTTACCTTTAGGTCTTTTTTTAGCTTTTTTATTAGGTCCGGTTTTCTTTGTATTACTGGAAACCGCCGCCATTAAAGGATTTAGAGCTGCTTTTGCGTTTGATGTTGGAGTAATTCTTGCCGATATTGTTTTCCTTTTAATCGCTTATTTAAGTACTACAAAATTACTTTCCCGTATTAAAGACGATCCTGCTTTATTTCTATTTGGCGGTATGATTCTCGCTACATACGGTGTTATGAGCTTTGTACAGACTAAAAAAGTACTTAAGCAGGACGATGATACCCCCGAGATAAGAAAGCTCAGTAAAAGCGATTATTTTGGCTTAGCCGTAAAAGGATTTCTACTTAATTTTATCAATATAGGCGTGTTGGGTTTCTGGTTGGGTTTAATTATTGTCTTTGGCCCAAAACTCAATATGGAGCAGGATAGAATAATGGTTTTCTTCGGAAGTGTTTTAGGTACTTACCTTGTACTGGATATTTTTAAAATTCTACTAGCCAAAAAATTAAACCGAAAACTCACACCCACCAGGATTTATCTTATGAAAAAAGGAATTAGTGTTTTACTAATTGTATTTGGCGGTGTTCTTATATTTCAGGGGGTATTTCCAAACCAGGTTGATGGTATTAAAGATCAAATTGAATCTATTACCCCAAACGATAGCATTCCTGATTAAACCTAATTTCCGGATATATAAAATTTTTCTGATTCAATTTTTTTGGCAGCGCCAAAGGGTATAATGCCCAGAGGTAGTTTACTAAAATTAAGGCATAAAAAAAGCTCCTTTAAATAAGGAGCTTTTTTGAGGCATCGAGCGGATTCGAACCGCTGTACAAGGTTTTGCAGACCTCTGCCTAGCCACTCGGCCACGATGCCCTGTTTAAGGGTTGGCAAATGTAATAAAAATTTTAAGTTTAAAAAATAAAACTATCTCCCAGCTTCAAGATGATTATGCGATTTTAAAATGACTCTTAATTTAAGTCAAAATTTTATGATTCCTACACCGCTTTTAACCTAAAACTAACGGGATTTACTTCTAATAACACTCACCATAGCCACATTCCCACCAATGGGAGGATTAATTTTAGAAACTTCTACCTTTACCTTTTGTACCAGTATTATTTCATCTAAAACGCGATTTAAAATTCGTTCGGCCACGGTTTCCAAAAGTTTAGATCTAATGGCCATTTCTTCTTTTACAATCTTATTTAAATGTACATAGTCTATGGTATCTGCCAGGTTATCGGTCTTGGCAGAGTGAGATAAATCGCCTTTTACTTTAAGGTTTACACGATAATCACTTCCTATTTTCCCTTCTTCATCAAGGCAGCCGTGGTAGGCAAAAACCCGAATATTTCTTAATTTTATACTTCCCAAAAGATTATTTTTTATTGAATACTGGCGTTTTTTATGCCGTATTATTTCTTAAAAATACACAAGAATAGCTTGCAAAGATAAGTTGGCAGGTGCATACTATCAATTTTATTAATGAATAAGTTTTTCGCCAATTATTCCTATTAAAAAACCAAGGTTTGCGCCAAGTGCCGGTAACCAGGTTTTTTTCAATGTAACATTTGGGGCAATATCCTGAAAAATTAAATATAATATTCCTCCACTGGCAAAAGTCATAATAGCTGCAGTTACTTTTGGCAAATCCTGAAGTAAATAAAATCCGGTAACAGCGCCGATTATTCCCATAAAACTTAATAAAAATAGGATGCTAAGTGCTTTTTTAGGTTCAAATTTATTGGCTATAAGATCCTGGTAGGAATTAAATGATTCGGGTAAATTTTGAAGTCCGATAAAAATCGCCAATAACATACCTGTTTTTCTATCGTTAGCAAAAATAGCTCCCAGGGCAAGGGCTTCAGGAATAAAATCTAATAACATGGCTATAAGTTGGGAATACCTGCTGCCAGATTGTTCTATTTTTTTATCCAGATAAAAGAAAATCAAAGCGCCTGCTGCAAAACACAGAATGAGTGGCCCTAATTCTAATTCTTCTATTCCCTTAGGAATTAGCACCAATGCAAGAGCAGCTAAAATAATACCCCCACCAAAGGCAATAACAAAATGATTAACTTCTTCAGTTCGTCTATTGTTAGAAAATTTCTTCCAAAAGAAATAGGATAATACCCCTCCAAAAAATACAGTAATTCCGGAAAAAGCCGCATAAAAAATGATACGTAAAATTTCTGGCATACTAAGTTTTTGATTTTTCTTATAGATTATAAATATATTATTTCTTGTTTTGGAAAGCTTGGGCCGGGCGATCTATTTTTTGGTAACTTTGCGCTTTATCACCTCAAAAAAGGGATATAGAAAATTATAAATAATTGTGTGATTTAACTTCCCAAACCCGGAAGTTCCTGATATTATAAATTATGGCCGAAGAAAAAAAAGGACTCAATTTTATTGAGCAAATTATAGAAGAAGATCTTCAAAATACCCACAAAAGAGAAGAATTAAAATTCAGGTTTCCACCAGAGCCCAATGGTTACCTGCATATTGGGCACGCTTCTTCTATTTGTCTCAATTTTGGTTTGGGAGAAAAATATAATGCTCCCGTAAATCTTAGATTTGACGATACCAATCCTATCAAAGAAGAGCAGGAGTATGTAGATGCCATTAAAGAAGATGTGTTGTGGCTGGGATTTAAATGGGAGAAGGAATGTTATGCCTCAGATTATTTTCAGCAGTTATACGACTGGGCTGTTGAAATGATTAAGAATGGCGATGCGTACGTAGATAGCCAAACTTCTGAAGAAATTGCCTTGCAAAAAGGAACTCCTACTGAACCCGGGAAGGAAAGTCCCTATAGAAAACGTTCTGTAGAAGAAAATCTTGAGCTTTTTGAGCAGATGAAAAATGGCGAAACTCCCGAACGTGGCCACGTTCTAAGAGCCAAAATAGATATGGAATCACCTAACATGCTTATGCGGGATCCGGTGATGTATAGATGTTTACATAAAAACCACCATCGTACCAACGATAACTGGAAAATTTATCCAATGTACGATTGGGCCCACGGAGAAAGCGATTTTATTGAAAGTATTTCTCATTCTTTTTGTACTCTAGAATTTTTACCACATCGCGAATTGTACAATTGGTTTATTGAAAAAGTTAGTAAGGAAGGGGAATTGAAGCCCAAGCAACGAGAATTTGCAAGAAGAAACCTAAGCCATACCGTAGTAAGTAAACGAAAGCTTATGCAATTGGTAGAAAAAGGCGTGGTAAAATCCTGGGATGATCCTAGAATGCCTACCATTTCGGGATTAAGAAGAAGGGGCTATACACCAAATGCTATTAGAAAATTTGCCGATTCTATAGGAGTTGGAAAACGCGAGAATATGATAGACGTGGCACATTTAGAATTTTGTGCCCGTGAAGATCTTAATAAAACAGCACCACGGGTTATGGGTGTTTTAGATCCTGTAAAATTAGTAATTACTAATTACGACGAAGCTAAAGAAGAGTGGTTGGAAGCCGAAAATAACCCGGAAGATGAGTCGGCCGGGAGCAGGGAACTGCCCTTTTCAAGAGAGCTTTATATAGAAAAAGAAGATTTTAAAGAAAGTGCCAATAGAAAGTTTTTTAGGTTAACCTTAGGAAAGGAAGTTAGGTTAAAGAATGCCTATATAATAAAGGGCGAAGATGTTGTAAAAGATGCCGAAGGAAATATAACCGAAATTCATTGTACGTACGATCCAAAGAGTAGGAGTGGAAGTGGGACCGAAGAATCTATGCGAAAGGTAAAGGGCACCTTGCATTGGGTATCTGCCAAACACGCACTCGAAACCGAGGTAAGGCTTTACGACCGTTTATTTAGTGTAGAAAATCCAGATGGCGATAAAGAAAAAGACTTTATGGAATTTGTTAATCCAGATTCTCTTAAAGTAATAAATGCCTATGTAGAACCTAGTTTAAAAACGGCCGGGATTCAGGATAAATTTCAGTTTCAACGCATCGGATATTTTTGTGTAGATAAAGAATCTAAAGAAGGGCAGCCTATTTTTAATCGCACAGTAGGCTTAAGAGATTCCTGGGCAAAAAAGAAATAAGTTGGTGTTGATTTGGTTAAGTTGCTTTTTAAGAATAATTTAGTAAAGCATTTTAACATATTAACCGGTTATTAACAGCATTCGCTTTATCCATCTTGTATATTTGGATTTAGTATTAACTTAACTAATAAAAAACTATTATGGCAAATACAGGAAATACACTATTAGCATTGATTACCGGGGCTGCAATTGGAGCTGGTATAGGTATATTATATGCTCCCGATAGCGGTGATAAAACCCGTAAAAAATTGAAGGATGAGTCTAAAAAAGCTCAGGATAAACTGAATAAGAAGTATGCTGAAACTTCTTCTAATTTAACCGAAAAAGCAAAGCAAGCTCGTGTAGATTTTGAAACGCGTTTAGAAGAAACCCTTTCCTCAGCAAGTCATAAGGCCGATGATATTCTTTCGGCTATGGAAACTAAATTGGAAGAGCTTAGAAAGCAAAATGCCAAATTACAGAAAGACGGGGATGGAAAAGATAAACCTAACAAAGCAGTAGTATAGAGAAACATTTTTATGGCTTTTGAAAAACTATCTAATAGTATAGATGAGTTAAATTATAATTTAAAGGCATTTGCACATAGCAATTCCGAATATTATAAACTCCAATTCTTTAAACAGGCAATGAAAGGGGCTACAGGTCTCGTGTTTGGTATTTTATTGGGTATTTTTTTCATTTTCGCCGTAATCCTCGTTTCCGTGGCATTGGCAATTTTAATTAGCCAGGCTATTGGTTCTCCCAGTGCCGGTTATTTTATTGTTGGAGGTTTCTATTTTTTAATTTTTATATTAATCTTTCTTTTCGGAAAAAAACCAATTGAAAAATTACTGTTGGTAAAGGCTTCAAGGAAATTTTTTAATGACTAACTATTATGAAGGAATACAGTTCATTTAAAGAAATAGATAGGGATTTGGAAATTCTGAAGCTACAAACAAAAATAGATCAGGAAGAAATAAAATTGAATGTAGCGCAGGTTAAAAGCTCGCTATCTCCCTTATCCCTTGCCGGAAGTATGTTTGGATCAATTTTACAAAAAGCTCTAATACTTAAAGCCGTAACAAAGATTACCGGGTTAAAGAAAGTAACCGCTAAAGTAAAGACTTAGACCACTTCTTATAGATATTGAAGAAAGGTTTGAAAGTTTATTTTTCCCATCAACTCGAACTTGTTTCAGAGCCTGCTCCGGAATTTGTTTGGAGTTCTAAAAAGTTAGATTCTGAAATAAATTCAGATTGACTTATGATAGAAAAATAAAGCTTCAAACCTTTTTTATTTGGTACCGCCAAAGGGTATAATATCCAGAGGTTTGCCTAGAAATTAAAAATTTGTTTTCAATGAATACCTTGTGGGCTTGCACTGAGAGGTACTTTACTTACGTAAGAAGAGTTTTATTTATCTCCTTTTCGAATTATCCTGATCCTTTTTTCCCTGTTCAATTTCTTCATTTTTCTTGCGCATAGCTTCTCCAATTTGGTTAGATGCTGTAAAAGAGGCTACCATATTATTTAGCATATCGCTTCCCGCCTGTGGGGAATTAGGTAATAAAATAAGATTGCTGTTGGTTTCTTCACCAATGGCCTGCAAAGTATCGTAATGTTGGGTTACCACAATTAGAGCTGATGCCTCCTGAGAGTTTATCCCAACATTATTTAGTACATCTACACTTTCTTCAAGGCCTCTGGCAATTTCCCTTCTCTGGTCGGCAATTCCCTGCCCTTGTAAACGTTTGCTCTCTGCTTCGGCTCGTGCTTTGGCAACAATGCGTATTCTTTCGGCCTCTCCTTCGTATTCTGCGGCCACTTTCTCGCGTTCTGCCGAGTTTATTCGATTCATGGCTTGCTTTACCTGTTCGTCGGGATCTATGTCTGTTACAAGCGTTTTAATGATGTTATAACCATAATCTTGCATAGATTGATTGAGCTCACGATTAACCGCAATGGCAATATCATCTTTGCGTTCAAAAACATCATCCAAAATCATTTTTGGAACTTCGGCCCGCACTACATCAAAAACATAGGACGTAATTTGATCTGATGGGCTTTCCAGTTTATAGAAAGCATCGTATATATTGTTTCTAATTACCTGAAATTGTACCGAAATTTTTAGCTTAACAAATACATTATCCTTGGTTTTGGTCTCTACCAACACATCAAGTTGCTGTACCTTTAAATTAATTCTACCGGCAATTTGGTCTATTACAGGAATTTTTAAATGAAGTCCGGAGTTTTTAATACTTCTAAATTTTCCAAAGCGTTCAATGATCGCGGCTTTTTGCTGTCGCACGGTAAAAATCCCGCTAAAAAGAATCAATAGTATTAAAATAATAGCAATGGGGAGAAAAAGATAACTAAGCATAGTAGAATTTTATAGTTTGATTGTTCCCTAAGATAGTGAAACTTTGCTCGATAATTGAGTTTAAGATTACAGGGCTTGCCTATAAATCAAATTATATTTTCCAAAAATAATGGCTAGGGGTTCCCAGCAGGTAGTTTAGTTAGCTATGCGGTAGAGGTTAAGAATAAAAAATAGGCTGTTTAAAAAACCTAGAAAAGGTCGAAGCTGTCTGAAAAGGTTTTAAAACCGTCATCTTGAATTTATTTCAAAGCCTGCCCCGATTCTTTATCGGGGATCTAACGTGTTGGTAATTAAAAATATGTTAGAAGCTGAAACAAGTTCAGCTTGACGATATAATACAGTTTTCAAACAGCCTACTTTTATATGTAAACCTGAATTAATTTATCCCAGTGTTTCTATTGCTTTTTGCAAGCGGGAAATACTTTCTTCTTTGCCTATCATTTCGGCAATTTCGTAAAGATCGGGTCCCTGCATAGCACCCACCAGGGCTAACCTAAAAGGCTGCATTACTTTTCCAAAACCAACTTCTTTTTGTTGTATCCAGGCTTTTACTTCGGCCTGTACGGCTTCGGCTTTAAAATCTTCCTGTTCTTTTAATACCTCAGTTAATTCCTTCATCAAACTGGCCGTACCTTCTTTCCAGGCTTTTTTTGCATTTTTAGGATCGTATGAAGTAGGGGCAATAAAGAAAAAATAACCTTGTTCCCATATATCATTTACAAAAACAGCACGCTCTTTCATTAAGCTTACTACTTTTAAAATATAGACCGGATCAGCTTCAATTTCCTTTTTCTCAATTATTTTCTCCAGTTTTTCAGCGATTACTTTAGCATCAGCTTCCTGCATATAATGTTGCTGGAACCATTTGGTCTTCTCCGGGTCAAATTTTGCCCCAGCTTTATGTACACGGCTTATTTCAAAAGCTTCAACCAGTTCGTTTAGTTTAAAGAATTCCTGTTCAGTCCCCGGATTCCATCCTAAAAAGGCCAGCATGTTGGTAACAGCTTCCGGAAAATAGCCATCTTCTCTATAGCCTGCCGAAATTTCTCCTGAATTTGGATCTTTCCATTCCAGTGGAAATACCGGGAAACCTAACTTATCTCCATCTCTTTTGCTTAATTTACCTTTTCCCTGTGGTTTTAAAATAAGTGGTAAATGGGCAAATTTAGGCGTATCCCACCCAAAAGCTCGGTATAACATAAAATGAAGCGCTAACGATGGCAACCATTCTTCACCACGTATTACGTGAGAGATTTTCATTAAATGATCGTCTACAATATTCGCTAGGTGATAGGTTGGCATTCCATCACTTTTAAATAGAACTTTATCGTCTAAAGTGCTGGTATCAATTTCCATTTCACCTCGAATTTCATCTGATATGTGAAGCATTTCATCTTCTGGAGATTTAAACCTTATTACATAATTCTCATCGGCATCTAACTTATCTCTCACTTCATCTTCAGAAAGGGCAAGGGAATTCTGCAATTTCATGCGGTTATGCCAATTGTAGATAAAAGTTTTCCCATTTTCTTCATGCTCTTTTCTATGTGCATCTAATTCTTCGGCAGTATCAAACGCATAATAGGCCAAATCTTTTTTTATAAGTTCTTCGGCATATTTTTTATAAATATCTTTGCGTTCACTTTGGCGGTAGGGACCATAATCTCCTTCTTTCCCCGGACCTTCATCAAAAGGAATTCCGCACCAATTTAGGGATTCAACAATATAATCTTCGGCGCCTTCTACATATCGGTTTTGATCGGTATCTTCTATACGCAATACAAAATCTCCCTTATGTTTTTTGGCAAATAAATAATTATATAAAGCCGTTCTAACCCCTCCAATATGTAAAGGGCCGGTTGGACTTGGCGCAAAACGCACGCGAACTTTAGCAGGCATATGTTATTTTGTTTTTTTAATTGCAAAGATACAACCTTATTAAACGAAACCTAATGAGAGTCTTATCAATACTCCGTAGAAATTACTGCATAATCTAGATTAACCCCGATGACTCTATCGGGACTTTTAGCCTTGGCTTAAAACAAAAAACTTTCCGTTTAATGCCTCGATGGCTTGCTACGAGATAATTTACCTCCGCTAAAATTGTTGTATTTTTAAGCTTTGATTATGGAAAATTTTAAACAAATTAAAGGAAAGTTGGCAGGCTTTATCAGGAAGTTTTACCTGAATAAATTGCTAAAAGGAGTAATCTTATTCCTGGGCATTGGCTTGCTTTATTTTTTGGCGGTTTTAGCTATTGAACATTATTTTTGGCTGGAACCGGCAGCAAGAACTTTTCTTTTCTGGATTTTTATTGGGGTAGAGGCAATGCTTTTGGGCTACTTTGTTTTAATGCCTATAACCAAACTTTTTAAATTTTCTAACGGAATAAGCAATGAAGAAGCTTCAAAAATAATAGGAGCACATTTTCCTGAGGTGAATGACAAATTATTGAATATACTTCAGCTAAAAAAAGATACGCAACAATCGGAATTATTATTAGCAGGAATAGAACAAAAATCGGCTCAATTAAACAAGGTTCCTTTTACCCGAGCCGTAGATTATAAAGAGAATAAAAAATATTTAAAATACGCTTTATTTCCACTGATTTTGATTTTAGGTCTTTTGGTAAGCGGCAATATAAATCTTGTGGCTGCGCCTCTGAACCGACTGGCAAAATATAACACTCAATTTGAAGCCCCTGCACCATTTGAATTTATAATTTTGAATGATTCTTTAAAGGCCAGGGAATTTTCTGAATATAAAATCCTGGTAAAAACAAAAGGAGATATTATTCCCGAAAAGCCTGAAATTTCTTACAACAACCAAACCTATTTTTTAAAACAAATCGCGCCCGGAAATTTTGAATATACATTTAAACGACTTCAGAATGATTTGCAATTTAGATTACATGCCAATGGAATAAATTCTAAAACTTACACGCTTAAAACATTAAAAGTACCCAAATTATTAGATTTCAATTTAAAACTTACTTATCCCAATTATATAGGAAGACGAAGCGACAGTATAAATGGTTCAGGAAATATAACTGTTCCGGAAGGCACAAAAATTACCTGGGATTTTATGACCAGAAATACTGGAATAGTAAATTTTTCCACTAAAGATTCGTTGATAAAATTAACGGTTCAAAATACAAATGTTCAGTATTCCCAAAGCCTTTATTCTAATTTAAACTACAGTCTTAGTACATCAAATACTTCCATTAAAAACTTTGAAGCAATAGACTACTCTATAAATGTAATTAAAGATGAATATCCCAAAATTGAAATTCAGCAGAAAATAGATAGTATTGACGGTCGTACCCAATATTTCTATGGTAAACTTTCAGATGATTATGGTTTAAATAGCTTGAATTTGATTTATTATATTGATAATAAAGAAGATAGCCTTAAAAAGCAGGAAATTTTAATTTCTAAAGCTGCTTTTGATGATTTTCACTATACGTTTCCCGGAAATTTAGATTTAATACCGGGTGAGACCTATAATTTTTATTTTAAAGTTTGGGATAACGATGGGGTGAATGGAAGTAAGAGCAGCAAAAGTTCGGTTTTTAGTTATAGAAAACAAACCGCGGCCGAAATAGAGGAGGAGCAATTAGAAGAGCAGGGCGAATCTATAAATAAACTTAGCGAAAGCCTGGAGAATATAAAATCTTCAGAAGAAGAGTTGGAGGAACTCAATAGGCTTCAGAAGGAAAATAAAAACCTGGATTATAATCAGCGTAAAAAACTTGAAAATTTTATTCAGCGACAAAAGCAACAATCCGAAATGATGCGAAATTATTCTGAAAAACTCAAGAATAGCTTTGAGCAAAATCAGGATGAATTCAATACAAATTCTCCCGAAGAAGAAGAATTGAAAAAGCGTTTAGATAGAAATGAAAAGCGCTTACAGGAAAACGAAGCCTTATTAGATGAATTACAAAAAATAGCCGATAAGATTAACCGGGAAGACTTAGGAGAAAAATTGGAAGAATTGTCTAAAAGAAATCAAAGTGAAGAACGAAATTTAGAGCAACTTCTGGAATTGACGAAGCAATATTATGTAGAAGAAAAACTACAAAAATTATCCAAGGATTTATCTGAACTTTCAGAAAGACAGGAGAAATTATCAGAAAATTCTGATGTAGATAAACTTAAAAAACAGCAGGAAATTTCAGCAGAATTTGATGAATTCCGTGAGGAAATGAATCAGTTGGAAAAGGATAATAGCCAATTGCAAAAGCCAAAAGATCTTCCCAGGGATGATGTTGACGAAGAAAGTATAGAAAAGGAATTAAAGGAAGCAGAAGAGAATATTGAAAGAGGTAACGAGCAAAAGACAAAAGAGAAGCAAAAAAATGCTGCACAACAAATGGAAGAAATGAGTCGAAAAATGCAGCAGCGTGCTATGCAACAAAGTGGAGAAGCATTAAAAGCAGATATCGAAACACTACGACAAATATTGGATAATTTAGTCACCTTTTCTTTTCAGCAGGAAGATTTGTTTGAAGTTTTTAGTAAGATTGATATAGACAACCCGGGCTATGCTTCTAAGCTTAGAAGGCAAAGCGATCTTCGAGAAAATTTTATACACATAGACGATAGTTTGTATTCCCTGGCCTTAAGCAACCCTATGATTACAGAGAATATAACAAAAAATTTAACCGATATTGAATTTGAAATTGATAAATCCCTGGAACGGCTGGCAGAAAATGAATTGTCTCGTGGCACGGCCAGTCAACAATATGTAATTACCGGTGCTAACGATTTGGCCGTTATGTTAAGTGAAATTTTAGCTATGATGCAACAACAGGCCAATTCGCAATTAGGAAAAGGGCAGGGGGAGCAGTCAGATTTTCAACTTCAGGATATTATTAAAAAACAACAGGAAATTAATAAAGATTTCCAGGAACAGCAACAGCATAGAAATGGAGAACAGCAGGAAGGTAAAAGGCCCGGAGAGGGAATGGGGGAAGGAGAAATGGAACAACTCTATGAAATTTATAAAGAACAGCAACAACTCAGGCAAAGATTGCAGGACTTAAATAAGAAAAATGGGTCTGTAAAGGGCAAGCAAATTGAAAGGGAAATGAGGAAGGCTGAAGAGCAATTGCTTAACAAAGGCTTTGATGCTAAAAATCTTCAGCAATTGCTAAAATTGGAACACCAACTAATGGAATTGGAAGATGCACTTTTGCAACAGGGAAGAAATAACAAACGGGAATCTGATACCAGCCAAAAGGAATTTAATAATTCTGCTAAAGATCAAAGTATTAAGGCTAAAGAATATTTTAATTCTATCGAAATTTTAAATAGACAAAGCTTACCTTTGCGGCAAATTTATAAACAAAAAGTAAAAAATTATTTTGAGCGAACAGATAATTAATTTTTATTCGGAGAACGATTTTGAACTTCAGGAGGAGAGCAAGATTGATTCCTGGATAAGAAATGTAATTTCTTCAGAGGAAAAGGATCTGGGGGAAATCAATTATATTTTTTGTGATGACGATTATCTGCATAAGATCAATCTTAAATTTTTAAATCACGACACCTATACCGATATTATCTCGTTTGATAATACCGAAGGGAATGAGCTTAATGGTGATATTTTTATTAGTACAGATAGGGTGGTTGAAAATGCTAAGGAATACAATGTTGAGTTTAACCAGGAAATAAAGCGGGTTATGGCTCATGGTATTTTGCACCTATGTGGATATCGTGATAAAACTGAAAGTGAAGCTGCTTTAATGCGACAGAAGGAAGACGAAAAGATTGCATTGTTCCACGTGGAACAATAAATTTAGAAAGAAGAAATTTTATGTTCGAAAGTGAATATGATGTTATAGTTGTAGGTGCTGGGCACGCAGGAAGTGAAGCTGCGGCTGCGGCTGCTAATATAGGTTCAAAAACCTTATTGGTAACCATGAATCTTCAAAATATAGCGCAAATGAGTTGCAATCCTGCTATGGGTGGAATTGCAAAAGGACAAATTTTGCGGGAGATCGATGCTATGGGTGGCTATAGCGGCTTGGTGAGTGATACCAGTGCTATTCAGTTTAAAATGCTAAATAAATCTAAGGGTCCCGCTATGTGGAGTCCCAGAGTGCAAAGCGATAGAATGATGTTTGCAGAGCATTGGCGATTACGCCTGGAGCAAACACCTAATTTAGATTTTTATCAGGAAATGGTAGCCGGTTTAATCCTGGAAGGAGATAAAATAAAGGGAGTGAAAACCTCACTTGGTTTAGAAATTAAAGCTAAATCTGTAGTCCTAACCAACGGTACTTTTTTAAATGGTTTAATTCATATTGGCGATAAGAATTTTGGTGGGGGTAGAGCAGGAGAAAGAGCTGCTACCGGTATTACAAAAGATTTGGTTGATGCAGGTTTTGAATCGGGGAGAATGAAAACCGGAACTCCTCCAAGGGTTGATGGTAGGTCTTTGGATTATTCTAAAATGATAGAACAACCCGGTGATAATCAACCTGCTAAATTTTCGTTTTTAGACGAAACTAAGCCTTTAGAAAAACAGCGTTCCTGTTATATGACTTATACTTCTCCTGAAGTACATGATATTCTTAAAGATGGCTTTGATAGATCGCCTATGTTTAATGGGAGAATTCAAAGTATAGGTCCTAGGTATTGTCCAAGTATTGAGGATAAAATTAATCGTTTTGCCGATAAAGACAGGCACCAGCTTTTTGTAGAGCCCGAAGGTTGGAATACTGTTGAAGTATATGTAAACGGTTTCTCTACATCGCTTCCGGAAGATATACAATTTAAAGCTTTGCGCTCTGTGGCTGGCTTTGAAAATGTGAAATTCTTTAGACCCGGTTATGCGATTGAATACGATTATTTCCCGCCAACGCAATTAAAGCATACTCTGGAAACTAAACTGGTAGATGGTTTGTTTTTTGCCGGTCAAATTAATGGAACTACCGGTTACGAAGAAGCCGCTTGCCAGGGTTTAATGGCCGGTATAAATGCCGCATTAAAAGTTCAGGAGAAGAACGAATTTATCATTAAAAGAAATGAGGCATATATTGGGGTGCTTATAGACGATCTTATAACAAAGGGTACTGAAGAACCTTATAGAATGTTTACTTCTCGTGCTGAATACAGAACCTTGTTGCGTCAGGATAATGCCGATTTTAGATTAACCGAACGCTCTTATAAATTAGGTTTGGCATCTGAAGAACGTATGCGGAAGATGGAGGAGAAGAAACAGAAATCTACCGATTTTGTAAAATTTCTAAAAAATAAAAGTGTTTCTCACGACGATGCAAACCCTATTTTAGAGGCGAATAATTCTTCGCCTATGAAACAAAGTGATAAGATTTTTAAAATATTTTCACGGCCTAATATCACCATGAGTGATGTTCGAAAATTCCCGGGGGTAGAGGAATATATTCAAGAGAATAATTTGAATACCGAGATTTTAGAACAAAGCGAAATTCAGGTAAAATATTCCGGTTATATTGAAAAAGAAAAAAATAATGCCGACAAATTGAATAGGTTGGAGGATGTAAAAATTCCTCAAGGGTTTGATTATTCTAAGATAAAATCTATGTCGTTTGAGGCCAGGGAAAAATTAAAAAAGGTGCAGCCTACTTCAATCTCACAAGCCTCAAGAATAAGTGGGGTAAGTCCTAACGATATTTCGGTTTTGTTGGTTTATATGGGGAGATAATTTAAATGTTCCACGTGGAACAAGTCTAAAAAATTGAAGCTTAAAAGCTGTATTTATTAGTACTAATAAATACAGCTTTTAAGGAAGAAGTATGTTTAACTGATTTTAAAATTTTAGCTTGGTTCATAACTCAAATATTCAATCTCGATTCTTGTTTAATTCTAAAATGGATTAGGTTACAGAATTAATTGGAATCTTATAAAATTGAATAGCAACCTAAAACTATATTAAAAATCTAAATAGAGATCGCTATTTTATTTGCGTGTAATTCTTGTAATTTGAAAGGATGCCATTCTGAAAAGGATGGCAGTTTTATATAGGATGCTTTTCAAGAAATAATGGGAAAATCACATTTTAAAACCCTGTTCAAAATTTTATGTAATGGCCAATAAAAAATTTCATGTAATCTGTAAAGATCATTTAGTTTCCGGTGAGGAATTTTGGTTACAATTAAGAAGCGATTTTGAGATATTGGAAACCATTCCAAAACCTGAAAATGTTTCGGCTTATTACCAAAGTGAAGATTATATTTCGCATACAGATGCCAGTAAAAGTTTTACCGAAAAAATTTACCAGGCGGTTAAAAATTTTATGCTCCTACAAAAAATAAAGTGGATCCATAAAGTTTCAAAAGGAAATAATTTATTAGATATTGGGGCGGGGACAGGTGATTTTTTAGTGACGGCAAAAAAGAAAGAATGGAATGTTGCCGGAGTGGAACCAAATACACAGGCAAGAAAATTGGCCCAGGAAAAAGGGATTGAACTTAAAGAAGATTTAACTCAATTTAAAGATGCTTCTTTCGATGTGATAAGTATGTGGCATGTTTTAGAACATGTTCCAGATTTAGATTCTCAAATTGAAAATTTGGCTCGTTTGTTAAAACCAAATGGAGTAGCGGTTATAGCCGTTCCTAATTTTAAAAGTTTTGATGCAAAGCATTACCGCAAATTTTGGGCTGCTTATGATGTGCCAAGACATCTTTGGCATTTTTCCCAACAAGGCATTACCGAATTGTTTAAAAAACATAATTTTAAAAAGATTCAAACAAAACCTCTGGTTTTCGATTCATTTTATGTAAGTCTGCTTTCCGAAAAAAACAAAACAGGACAACCAAATATGTTGAGGGCATTTAAAATAGGTTTGCAATCTAATTTAAAAGCACAGAACACTTCAGAGTATTCTTCACTGGTTTATTTCTTTCAAAAAACTTAAAATTCGCATTTTAAGCTTGTTTAAGCGCTTTTTAATGAATTTACAATACTTTACCTGTCTTTATCTTAGAAATTAGCTTATTCTTAAGCTATTTAAGTTGATTTCTATTTGTTTAATTTATTATAGTTAAGTTGTATATAAGTATTTCTTATATACAGTTTATAGCTTAATTTTGATTTATATTGAAAATTAAGTTTGCCTACATTTGCTGCAAATAAATTAAACTAATGATGAAAAAATTTTTAATGATTTTGGTAGTTGCTGTTTTATTAACATCCTGTGACCAGGAAAAAACAGCTTATGTAGATACCACTAAACTTATTCAGGAGTACAAAGAAATGAAAGATGTAGAGGCCGACTTTACCTCTAAATCAGATTCAGTAAAAAGGCAACTAGATTCTATTGCCAGAGGATTTCAACAGGAAGTTCAGGCTTACCAGCAGGAAATGAATTCTATGTCGCAGTCGCAGCGTCAGGAGAAAGAGCAGGAACTAATGCAAAAGCAACAAAGAATTCAGCAACAACAGCAAATGCAGGGCAATAGACTTAGAGAGCAGAGCGACGCTGTTATAGATTCTATTGTAAATAAAGTAAAAGATTATGTAGCAGATTATGGGGAAGAGAATGGTTACACTTATATTTTTGGCTCTAACGAGTCGGCAAATATAATGTATGCGAAAGATGGAAAAGATCTAACCCAGGAAATTCTGGATAACTTGAATAAAACTTATAATAAAAACTAAATAGAGGTTCTGAGGTTTTTAAGTAGGTCTGAGAAGTCATTCTTTTCGTCAAGTTGAACTTGTTTCAGTTTCTAAGTTAATTTTACCTAGATCCTGAAATAAATTCAGGATGACGAGTTTAGAAAACTTCTCAGGCCTATTTCTATTTTAAGACATTAAAAAAACACCAAAAATTACCACAACAAAATATCCGGTTATGGTAAATGCACCGGCATAATCTTTAGCAACCCTTTGCCCAAATAATAGCATTAAAAGGGTAATAGCGGCTAATATGCACGAATAAAGCGCTATGGTAGGGTCGTTATAGGCTATTAGCCAAATGACTCCCAGAATGGCCGCAAAACCGGTAATTATTTCAATAATCATAATTATTCCTACCATTAATGGCACCTGGCCCGCAAGAAAGGTTCCTGAAAAATGTTCTTTTAACCAACCGGTATTTCCTTTCCAATCGGTGGCTTTATCTATCCCGGATTGTAAAAAGGTAATTAGAATAAATAATAGAATAAGTATTTCGGTAATATTTGCGTAAAGGTTTTCCATATTGTTAAGCGGCTTTTTTATGTAAATATCTGGTTAATCTAATAGATAGGTCGGTAAGGATTATTTTTGCATTTCCGTTTCTTTCTATGTGATAAATGGCTTCTTCCAAAGCGGTAATAATATCTTTAATATTGTTGCCGTGCACAAAAGGAGCAAATTTTTCCAGTTTAAAGCCCGGTGTCTCCGGCTCCAGATATACCAGTTTTTCGGCTTTGTAATTTAACATTAAGGCCTGTCTAAAAAAGTCTATACAATAGAGTAAAAAGCTTTTTTGCGATTCACGACCCATTCCGGCAATTTCTTCGCTCCAGGCAATAAGTTCTAAAACCGTAGCTCTATTTCCTTTTGCTTTAAAAGCGCTACGCACCCAATTTATAAACCAGGTTTCAAATTGCTGATCGCTACTATCTTTTTGTAATAAATGTAAAGCACGGGTATAACTCCCATTGGCCTGGTGTGCAATTTTTAAAGCCGCAGGTTTACTACAGTTTTCATTTTTTTCTAGAAACGAGGCAATTTCATCTTCAGGTAAAGGGGGAAAATGCAATTTTTGACATCGGGACCTAATGGTTTGTATAATTTGTTCCTCGTCTTCAGTTATTAACAGAAAAAGCGTATTATTTGGCGGTTCTTCAATTAATTTAAGCAATTTATTGGCCGCTGCTGTATTCATCTTTTCGGCCATCCAAATAATCATTATTTTAAATCCGCCTTCATAGGCCTTTAAAGAAAGAGATTTAACAACTTCCTGGGCTTCATCTACCCCAATTTGGCCCTGCTTATTTTCAATTCCCAGTTTTTGGTACCATTCAAATAAGCTTCCGTAAGGATTTGTATTTACAAATTCCCGCCATTCTTCTAAAAAATGCGAAGAAACCGGGTGTTTTTTTATTTTTTGATTGGCAGCAACCGGAAAAGCAAAATGAAGATCTGGATGTGCAAGTTTTTTAAAGCGTTCGTTGCAATTACTATTTCCGGTACTATTGCTACCTTCCTTATTTTTACAAAGTATGTATTGTGCATAAGCAATGGCAAGTGGTAAAGTGCCACTACCGGTTTTTCCTACAAATAACTGCGCATGAGGCACACGTCCATTATCGGCAGTAGTAGTAAGATGTTTCTTTAAATGCTGTAAACCTATTATTTCTTCAAAAAGCATAAGCAAATATAAAATTTATATACACTTTAATGTCTTTGGAAAAATTTATATTTGTAAATAGTACAGGCTTATTGAAAGTACACTGTACTTAATGTTAATCAACCTAACCAAATAATTTGGTAAAAAAAAGAATTTGAAAATGAAGACTTTAAACGATTTTAATTTTAAAGATAAACAAGCATTAATAAGAGTAGATTTTAATGTCCCGTTAGATAAAGATTTAAAGGTAACCGATGCAAATAGGATTGAAGCTGCAAAACCAACTATTATTAAGGTATTAGAAGATGGCGGAAGTGTAGTTTTAATGTCTCATTTAGGAAGGCCCGAAGGCCAGGAAGAAAAATATTCCTTAAAGAATATTGTTAGTAAAGTTTCAGAAGTTATTGGGGTAGAGCCAAAATTTGTGAATAATTGTGTTGGAGAAGAAGCTCAGGCCGCTGCCGATAATTTAAAACCCGGTGAAATACTTTTATTAGAAAACCTTAGATTCCATAAGGAAGAAAAAGCGGGAGACGAAAACTTTGCCGAGCAGCTTTCTAAACTGGGAGATATTTATGTAAACGATGCTTTTGGTACTGCTCACCGTGCTCATGCTTCAACTACTATTGTAGCAAAGTATTTTGACAACAAATGCTTTGGTTACCTATTGGAAAAAGAGATAAAAAACCTGGATAAGGTGCTTCATAGTGATGAAAAACCGGTCACAGCGGTATTAGGAGGTGCTAAAGTTTCTTCTAAAATTACGGTAATCGAGAATATTCTTGATAAAGTAGATCATCTTATTATTGGAGGCGGAATGGCTTATACTTTTATTCTTGCCAATGGAGGTAAAATTGGAAACTCTTTGGTAGAAGAAGATAAACAGGAATTAGCTTTGCAAATACTTAAGCAGGCAAAAGCTAAAAATGTAGAAGTACACCTTCCGGTAGATGCTATTATTGCCGATAGCTTTTCTGAACAGGCCTCTACCGATGTGAGTAAGATAAACGAAATTCCAGATGGCTGGATGGGACTGGATGCGGGCCCTGAGAGCATTAAGAACTTTGATGCTGTAGTACAGAAATCGAAAATTATTCTTTGGAATGGCCCATTAGGGGTATTTGAAATGGATAAATTTTCAAAAGGAACCATAGCCCTGGGAGATTCAATTGCTGAAGCAACTAAAAACGGAGCCTTTTCTTTAGTTGGAGGTGGAGATTCTGTTGCAGCCGTTAAGAAATTTGGTTTCGACGAAAAGGTAAGTTATGTTTCTACCGGTGGTGGAGCTATGTTAGAAATGTTAGAAGGAAAATCCCTGCCGGGTATCCAGGCAATTGGAGAATAAACGTACTAAATAGTTCTATTTTACGTTCTTTTTAAAATCTTGAATATTATGGTTAAGCATATAATTTTATCACTTGTATTACTTTTTGGAATTAGTTTGTACGCGCAGGAAGAAAACCAAAAAAAGCAGGTAGAGAAAGCTAATTTTAGAGTACAGATCTTTCAAAAAGTAGATAGTAGTGAAATTATTCTTGCTCATCCAGACCCTGAATTCAGGGATAAATTACCAATTTCGGCTGTAATTAGGGATTCTTCGGCGGTATCGCTGCAAGATTTACCTCGTGCAGCCGAAATTGATTCTGTTTGGCGGGCCCAGCTTACCAATTCAGATCTTTTTAACTCTATGTATAAAAGCATTAGGGAACAGGAGTATGAAAAACACGTAAATAAAGAACTTCCCACCGATACTTTAAAGGCCAGGCTGGCCAAATTAAATGCGCGTACCCCTTTTAATGTCCAATACCATCCGGTTTTGGAGAATGTTATAAATTCTTACTTAAAACGGAACAAGAAAGCTATGGAACGCCTTATGGCGTTAAGCGAATATTATTTTCCAATGTTTGAGCAACAATTGGATAGATATGATATTCCGTTAGAAATTAAATACCTGGCCATTGTAGAGTCTGCTTTAAACCCAAGAGCAAAATCCTGGGTAGGAGCTACGGGGCTTTGGCAGTTTATGTATAGAACCGGGAAAGCCCATGGTTTGGATGTTAGCAGTTATGTAGATGAGCGTATGGATCCGCAGAAGTCTACCCAGGCCGCTGCAGAATATCTGGCAAACCTATACCGCACTTTTGAAGATTGGGATTTGGTACTGGCTTCTTATAATTCTGGTCCCGGAAATGTTTCAAAAGCAATTCGTAGAAGCGGCGGATCTAATAATTACTGGGAATTAAGAAGGTTTTTACCAAGGGAAACTGCCGGTTATGTTCCTGCCTTTTTAGCTACCCTTTATCTTTTTGAATATGCCAACGAGCATAATTTTCAACCCCCGGCCCCCGAAATCGCTTTTTTTGAAACCGATACAATTAAGGCAAAACAATTAATTACGTTTGAACAAATCTCTAAAGTTACCGGAGTAGAAAAAGAGATGCTTCAGTTTTTAAACCCAAGCTATAAATTAGATGTAATTCCTTTTATAGAAGGTGAAGATTATATGATAAGACTTCCCGCAATTGCCAGTGGCGCTTTTGTAAGCAATGAGGCGGCCATCTATAACTTTGCCAAAGAAGAGCTGGAAAAGAAAGAAAAAGCCCTTCCTGAATATGTAAAAGCTGAAAATAAGATTAGGTACCGGGTAAAAAGTGGCGATTATTTAGGAAGAATTGCAGAAAGATATGGAGTAGGGGTAAGCAGTATTAAGCGTTGGAACGACCTTAGGGGCAATAATATTAGAATTGGACAGTATCTTACTATTTACCCCAGAAAGCCCGGTGTAACCAGCCAAAATGCTTCTGCCGGAAATAGCCAAAACAAAGCTGCCAAAACCTATACAGTTAGAAAAGGAGATTCACTTTGGAGCATTTCCAGAAAGTTTCCGGGAGTTACGGTACAGAATTTGAGGTCTTGGAATGATATGGGAACTAACAGCCTAAAACCCGGTATGAAACTTAAACTTTCTAAGGGCTAATCATTTCAAACCAAACTAAAAACAATGAAAAAAACATTATTTCTTCTATTCAGTGTAGTTTTTCTAATCTCCTGTAATGAAAATGGAGATAAAAAAGAAGAACGAATCTTATCAGATTCCTCGGGAAATATAAATCAAATCACCTTAATTATAGAGAATGAACTTTGGGAAGGTAAGGTTGGTGAAGCTATAAGAGATAATTATGCAGCCGCCGTAGAGGGTCTTCCACAAGAAGAGCCTATGTTTTCTATAAGCCAAATTCCACCAGAGACTTTTAGTGGTTTTGTACGCAGAAATAGGTCTTTTATCTCTGTTCAGGAAGGCGATAAGGCTGAGGCCAGAATAGTTAAAGATTTGTATGCCCGCCCACAAACCGGGGTAATCATCTCGGGTGAAAACGAAGAAGAACTTATTCATGTAATTAATGAAAGCTCTAAAAAATTAGTTTCGGCCTTTAAGGAGACTGAAATGAAAGAGAAACAACGCCGAATAGGCAAGTCTCTAAAAAAGGATGGAAAGCTCGAAGAAAAGTTTGGTTTATCACTCAATTTCCCATCAGCTTATCGATATGCACTTGAAGAAGATAATTTTGTGTGGATACGAAAGGAAATTCCAAAAGGGAATATGGAAATCCTTATCTACGAGGTGCCAATTAATCAAATTGAAGCCGATACCAATACTATTGGAAATATTATAAAAATGCGTGATTCTATTGGAAAAGCCCATATTCCGGGGCCTACCAAAGGTACCCATATGATAACAGAGGCCGCCTACGCACCTTATCTATTCGAAACCGAGATTGATGGTAAATTTGCTTATGAAACCCGTGGAACCTGGGAAGTAAAAGGAGCATTTATGGCTGGCCCATTCTTAAATTATGCTATTAAAGACGAAGCCAACAATCGGTTCTTAGTGGTAGAAGGATTTGTTTTTTCACCTTCAAGGGGTAAAAGAGATAATATGTTTGAGCTGGATGCTATTCTACAATCTGCAGATATTGAATAGAGCATAAAAAAACAATAAAAAAGCCCAAACTAAATTGTTCGGGCTTTTTTTATAAGGTAGATCTTTGTTTATTTTTTCTCGTTAGAAAAATTTTTGTCATCAGAAGGAACTTTGTTTTCGCCATCTTCATCTTTAGAAGCGTCTTTAAATTCTTTAATTCCACTACCTAATCCTCTCATCAATTCAGGAATTTTTCGACCTCCAAAAAGAAGCAAAATTACCACAACAATTAAGATAATTTGTGGGGCACCAATGGCTAATGGTAAAATAAATGCATTCATAATATATGATTTTGATATTACAAACTTAACAAGAATTAAATAATTACAACGCTATTATAGCTTAAATTTAAGTTATACTTGAAGGTAAAACTTAATTTTTAAGCATCTTAAAGTCAAAAACAAGCTTCTGTAAATAGTATATTTAGGATTGAAATAAGTTTTTAGAGAAGATTGATGCACTTAAATTATCTTTGTACGTGAATTATGACCGAAAAAAAAAATAGAAAGAAAATAACCAGGAAGTTGCTTCATAAGTATCGTATGATTGTAATAAATGAAGATACATTTGAGGAGAAACTTTCTTTTAAATTAACCCGGCTGAATGTTTTTGTAAGCATTACGCTAAGTGCTATAATTCTTATTGCTGCCACAACCTATATTATAGCTTTTACACCGCTTAAAGAGTATATACCGGGCTATTCTTCTGCAGAGTTAAAACAACAGGCATCTCAATTAGCTTATGAGTCAGATTCCCTACAGCAGGTTTTAAAACTTAATAATCAATATTTAAATTCCATAAAGGATGTGCTAACCGGGAAAGCCGATACTTCCAGTCTTAGTAGAGATTCTCTTATAGAAAACCCTATAATGGGGCAGGAGATTGAACCCATAGAGCCATCCCGGGCCGATTCCCTATTGCGAGAAGAAGTTTTACAGGAAGACAAATACAATGTTTTGCCATCGGCCACAGATAATATAGATTTTTCCCTGTTTCCACCGGTTAAAGGAACAATTTCGGAAGAATATGATACCAAAGAAAAGCATTTTGCCGTAGATATTGTGGTGGCTAAAAACACACCGGTTAAGTCTGTAGCCGATGGCCGGGTAATTTTTTCTGAATGGACTACAGAAACCGGTTACGTAATAATTATTAAACACGAATACGGTTTGCTGTCTGTATACAAGCATAATGCTTCTTTGTCTAAAGAACAGGGCGAAAATGTGAGAAGGGGAGAGGTAATTGCCACTGCCGGTTCTACCGGAGAATATACTACCGGCCCACATTTGCATTTTGAACTTTGGAACGAAGCGGTGCCTGTAGACCCTACAGATTATATTGATTTTGACTAATAAATCACGACCTTTGTGATGCTAAGTCTATTATAGAAGTAGAATTACGCCATTTAATTTTAAAAAAACCTATGTCTTTAAAATCGTTTGGAGCCAAGATTTTCGCTAAAACTATTCGCAAACAAATAGATAATTGGGCTTCTAAACCTGAGGCCACCCAAGAAAAAATATTTCAGGATTTAATAGAGAAGGCCAAAGACACCAAATTTGGCAAAGATCACGATTTTAAGAATATTAAATCTTATAGCGATTTTGCCAAAAAAGTGCCGGTTCGTGATTATGAAGAACTGCGTTTTTATGTAGATAAAATGGTGGCGGGCGAACCCGATATTTTATGGCCTGGCAAACCTTTATATTATGCGAAAACATCAGGTACCACCAGCGGTGCAAAATATATTCCGCTTACCAAAGATTCTATGCCTTCGCATATTAATGCTGCCCGAAATGCAATTTTATGTTATATCGCCGAAACCGGAAACGCTAAATTTGTAGACGGGAAAATGATCTTTCTTCAGGGAAGCCCCGAAATGCAAGAGAAAAATGGGGTGAAACTAGGTCGTTTGTCAGGCATAGTAGCGCATTACGTACCTTCCTACCTTCAGAAAAACCGAATGCCAAGTTGGGAAACTAACTGTATAGATGATTGGGAAAAGAAAGTTGATGCTATTGTAGAAGAAACCAGGAACGAGAATATGAGCGTAATTAGCGGTATTCCATCCTGGGTACAAATGTATTTTGAAAGACTTCAGCAGAAAACCGGAAAAAAAGTAGGAGAGTTGTTTCCCAATTTTGACCTGTTTATTTATGGCGGGGTAAATTATGAACCTTATCGCTCTAAATTTGAAAAGCTTATTGGGAGAAAGGTAGATAGCATAGAGCTATATCCCGCTTCAGAAGGATTTTTTGCTTTTCAGGATAAACAAAGCGAAAAAGGAATGTTGCTGCAGCTCAATTCGGGAATGTTCTACGAGTTTATAAAAGCCGATGAATTTTTTGACGAAAACCCTAAAAGGCTTAGTATAGGCGAAGTGAAGACAGGCGTTAATTACGTGATGCTGGTTTCTACCAATGCCGGTCTTTGGGCCTATAATATTGGCGATACGGTACAATTTACCAGTACTAAACCCTACCGGGTTATTGTTTCGGGAAGAATAAAACATTTTATTTCGGCTTTTGGGGAACACGTGATTGCCAAAGAGGTTGAAGAAGCGATTCAGGAAGCTACTTTAGCTACAAATGCCCAAATAAGTGAGTTTACGGTAGCCCCGCAAATTACCCCCGAAGCTAAGGAATTGCCTTATCACGAATGGTTTATAGAGTTTGAAAAAGAGCCTGAAGATTTGTTGAAATTCAGAGAAATCCTGGATAAAAGCCTTCAACAGCAAAATTCTTATTATTTTGATCTCATAGAAGGGAAGATTCTTCAGCCATTAAAAATAACAAAAGTTCCACAGAATGGTTTTCAGCAGTATATGAAGTCTATTGGCAAACTTGGCGGACAAAATAAATTGCCGCGCCTGGCCAACGATCGTAAAATCGCCGAAGTCCTGGAAAAAATTATAAAAGCATAAAAAATGATAAATCTTAAATTACTGGGCCGTACCCGTGCTCAAGAAAGTACACACGCTATAGAACGTATGTATATAACCATGCGTCATCTTTTTAATCGCGGTTTTTATAAACCTATGGGCGTTTCCGGTGAAACTTTAAGGGAATCTTTACTTATTCTTCGCCCCGAAATTTACGGTTCTATTGCCGATGATAAAGCTGAGTTAAGCGGATTGCTTTACGTGATAGACCGTTTGCCAAAAGGAATTGAAGAGTGTAGGTTTATAAACCTTACCAGTGATGAAGGTTATGGTAATTCGCATTTTAAGCCCATTGTTCCTCCTAAACGCCGGCGTAACTGCTACAGGATAGATGATGAGCAAATGAATATTGAAATAACCCGCGGCCGTTCTGAAATTTATGATATTCTTACGCACCTTACTTTTCTTTTTATAGAATCTCATAAAATAATGCGTCGCGTAATTATAGATGAAGAAGGCAGTGTTACCCGAGACTGGCAAAAGCTGGAAAAGGCGGTGCTACAGGGAGAGCCTCTAGACCAAACAGAACGGGAAATTGCGTTAACCCATACCGCAAATATTTTAGGTAGAACTTTTTATGAAGTCCAGGAAATCTATCCAAAATTCTCCCTTCCGGGAAATACAGAACGCTTTTTAAATATAATTTACTGGTTAGGAAAACTCGCTATTGCCGAAACCGTTAATAACAATAAGCGAATTATAACTTTTAGCCCTGTATTGCGAGAGCGTTTAGGGCATCATATTCACGGAGAGATTTGGGCCGATAATATTAAACAGCATCTTATAAAAGAGAATTTAATGCACCGCCCATTGCACATTATTAGTGCAAATATGCATAGTGTTATGAACACGCTTTACACTCCTTCGGCCTTAAAAACAGAGCTTAAAAAGAAAAAGCCGCTGGAAATTTATGAAGCCCTTAGCGATAGTGCCAATGGTAATTTGCGAAGTAAAGTTATGAAGGCTGCTTTAGAGACTGGCATGAGCTTTTTGGAAGACAAGAGCGGAACCAATATTGACGTGCAAATCTTTGATACCGCTAAATTAAATGGGAAATACGGCTCGTGGGATATCAAAACTGAAGAAGAAGCACCGGTTATTATTGTGATGGATTATGCCTTTGGAGAGCAGGCTTATGAAACCATGGATGAGTTGCTGAAACCTTATAATTTTGAAGGCAACGAGATTAAAATGAATGTAGAGTCTATCTCAATTATGGGAAAAGCCGGGATTCTAGAAGGTGGAAAAGGCGATATTATGATTCCTTCTGCCCATTTGTTTGAAGGTACTGCAGATAACTACCCGTTTAAAAACGAACTTAGTCGTACCGATCTTGAAGAGAACAATATTGCGGTTGTAGATGGTGCAATGATTACCGTTTTGGGTACCTCTCTTCAAAACAGGGATATCCTTAAATTTTTCCACGATTCTACCTGGAACGTAAGCGGATTGGAAATGGAGGGGGCCCACTATCAAAAAGCCATTCAGGCGGCTTCGAAATTACGGGGTAGTATTCGTAACGATGTAAAGGTGAGATATGCTTATTATGCTTCAGATAATCCTTTAGAAACCGGTAGTACCTTAGCTTCAGGAGGATTGGGAACCACAGGTGTAAAGCCCACTTATTTAATCACCGAAAAGATTCTTGAGCAAATCTTTAAATCCTAATTTATGAAAATTGAAGAAACGACTTTAAAAGACTGTTTTATCATAAAACCCGAAATTTTTAGGGATAAAAGAGGACTCTTTTTAGAAAGTTACCACAAAAAAAAGTTTATAGAATTAACCGGGATAGAAAAGGAGTTTGTTCAGGATAATCAATCTATTTCCAAAAAAGGCGTTTTACGCGGAATACATTACCAAACCGGGGAATTTGCCCAAACCAAATTGGTTCGTGTAATTTATGGGAAAGTTTTGGATGTGGTAGTAGATTTAAGGCCAGAATCCCCCACTTTTAAACAGAGCTTTAAAATTATTTTGGATCACGAGAATTTATATCAACTCTATATCCCCAAAGGCTTTGGTCACGGTTTTATAACTCTTTCAGATACTTCGGTTTTTGCTTATAAATGCGATGAATATTATACGCCGGGTTCTGAGGCCGGGATTATTTATAAAGATCCCGATTTGGCGATAGATTGGGAATTTCCGGAGGAAGAAATGATTATTTCAGATAAAGATTTAAAACAGCCGTTTTTAAAAGAGGTTTTTTAATGAAGAATATTCTCATAACCGGTGCCAATGGTCAATTAGGAGCTTGTTTTAAAAAGGTTTCGGGAGATTATACTGAATGTAACTTTATATTTAAATCTTCTTCGGAAGCCGATATTACCGATAAATCTAAATTAGTTAAGCTATTTGCTGAAGTTAAACCCCATTGGGTAATTAACTGCGCCGCTTACACCAATGTTGAAAAAGCCGAAGCCGAAGAAGAAAAAGCCTTTAAAATTAATGCTGAAGCTTCTAAGAACCTGGCTGAGCTTTGTGTAGCTAACCAGGCAAAGCTGGTTCATTTTTCTACCGATTATGTGTTCGATGGTAAAGCTGAAAAGCCTTATAAGGAAACAGATAAAACCAATCCCATTAATGTTTACGGGGCTTCCAAACTAAAGGGAGAGATTTTAATTGCTAAAACCTTAAAAGAGCATTTTATTTTTAGGACTTCCTGGTTGTATTCAGAATTTGGGCATAATTTTTATAAAACCATAGGTAGAAAAATAGACGAAAAGGCCGAGCTTAATATCACTACTTCCCAAACCGGAACCCCAACAAATGCAAATGATTTGGCAGGGTTCGTAGTGGAGATAATCGCTTCAGAAAATAAAAACTTCGGGTTATATCACTTTAGCAATTTGGGACAGGCTACCTGGTACGATTTTGCAAAAGAAATTTTGGAACTTACAGGAAATTCAGAAGAAATAGTTTTAAACAAGAGCAATAATTTTAAAACCATAGCCGCAAGGCCTGATTATAGTGTGTTGGATAAAACAAAATTGCAACAAGTGTTTTCAAAACCTATTTTAGACTGGAAAGTGAGTCTTAAAAACCTAATTAAGATATAAATCTGCTAGAATTTCATTAATTTGAACTTAAATCTTATCAAATGGCGAAAAGAATACTTATAACCGGCGCGGCAGGCTTTTTAGGCTCCCATTTATGCGACAGATTTATAAAAGAGGGCTACCATGTAATTGGAATGGATAACCTTATTACCGGAGATCTTAAGAATATTGAGCATCTTTTTAAGCTGGATAATTTTGAGTTTTTCCATCACGATATTACCAAATTTGTTCATGTGCCCGGCGAATTAGATTATATTCTGCATTTTGCTTCTCCTGCCAGCCCAATAGATTATCTAAAGATTCCAATTCAAACCTTAAAAGTAGGTTCGGTGGGAACCTGGCATTGCCTTGGTTTGGCTAAGGAAAAAAATGCCCGTATTCTCATTGCCTCTACTTCTGAAGTTTATGGCGATCCCCAGGTGCATCCCCAAAGTGAAACATATTACGGAAATGTAAATACCATTGGCCCACGTGGAGTATATGATGAAGCAAAGCGTTTCCAGGAATCTATTACCATGGCTTATCATCGTTTTCACGGTTTGGAAACCAGAATTGCGAGGATTTTTAATACCTACGGCCCCAGGATGCGTTTAAACGATGGGCGGGTAATTCCCGCGTTTATTGGCCAGGCGCTTCGCGGTGAAGATCTCACTATTTTTGGTGATGGCTTGCAAACACGTTCTTTTTGCTATGTAGACGATCAAGTTGAAGGAATTTATAGATTGCTGCTAAGCGATTATTCCGATCCGGTGAATATTGGAAACCCTGATGAAATTACCATTAAAGATTTTGCAGAAGAAATTCTAAAGCTTACCGGTACTAACCAACAAATTGTATATAAGGAATTGCCCGAAGACGACCCACTAAAAAGACAGCCCGATATTAGCAAAGCGAAAGAGATTTTAGGCTGGGAACCAAAAGTTGCCAGAAGCGAGGGAATGAAAATTACCTATAATTATTTTAAAAGCCTTAGTGCTGAAGAGCTCGAGAAAAGCGAACACAAAGATTTTTCAGGACATATAAGACGTTAAATTCAAGTATGAAAAATCCCCTGGTTTCAATAATTATGCCTGCCTTTAATGCGGAAAATTTTATTGAAACCGCCGTAGCGTCGGTTATTTCTCAAACCTATTCTAATTGGGAATTGTTTATTGTAGACGATGCTTCTACCGATACCACTTTTTCTAAAATTGAAACGCTGGCAAAGCAAGACCCCCGAATTAAAATATTTCGAAATCAACAAAATTTAGGTACCGGAATAAGTAGAAATAGAGGCATTAAAGCTGCGCAGGGAGATTTTATTGCCTTTTTGGATGCAGATGACCAATGGAAACCAAAAAAGCTGGAAATACAGCTTAGAGTAATGCAACAGAAGGATACACTGGTTTGTTTCTCCAGTTATTTGCAAATAGATGAAGGCGGAAACTCATTAAATAAAATAATTGAGGCCCTTCCTGTTTTAAGTTATCAAAAATTGCTAAAATCAAATTACCTGGGCAATCTTACCGGAATTTACAATGTTAAAAAGTTAGGGAAAATTTATGCTCCCGAAATTAGAAAAAGACAGGATTGGGCACTTTGGCTGGAAGCGGTTAAACGATCTGGCCGGGCTATGGGAATTCAACAGTGTTTAGCGAAATACCGGGTAAGAAAAGGATCTATTTCCGGGAACAAACCACAAATGCTGAAATATAATTTTTATATCTACCATAAAGTATTAGGTTACAATTTTTTTAAAAGCAGTTTTTGTATGCTGGTATTTTTAAAAGAGCATTTTTTTGTAAAAACTAAACAAGTAAAGAAGCTTAAATGATGTACACCTTCCAGTCCTGAAAGCTGTCAGGATTATTTTAGGGCATTTTTTAGAAAAATAGTTGAATTCGTGGCGGTAAAAATTACAATTCTGAAATAAACTGTTTTAATTTCCCGCTTTTATTTCGCTTCAGGGTACTTTTTCGCTCAAAATTTACCTGAAGGTTTTTGCCTACGTAGGTTTCAATAGCCTGTATTACTTTTTGCTGCTGATCCTGGGAAAAATCTTCCTGGCTCACATATTCAATGCTAAAAGAATCGGGGGTAATTTGTTTTATGATAAATTCTTTGATGTTTCCGGTATCTTCAATAATGCTTTTTGTTACATAATAAAAGGTGAGTCCCGGTACCACTTTGCCATTAGGGAGTTTGGCGATATCGTTGGTTCGGCCAATTAATTTTTCTAAAATTGGCTTTTTTGCTGTGCTTTTACCCGAAAGTATGCCTGTATCTCCAATTTTATAGCGAATAATGGGATGCGCTTTGTTGTAAAGTGAGGTAATTACTATGTTTCCTTCGGTCCCTGAAGGCACCGATTTATTTTCTTCATCAAGTATTTCCACAAATAAATCTTCAGAATTCACAATCCATTCGTTGTTCTGGTCTTCAAAAGCAATAAGGCCTACTTCACTGGCACCATATTCGTTTACTACCGGAACCCCAAATGCGGCTTGCATTAATTCCCTGTCTTTTTTAAACAAGCATTCAGAGGTTACTATACAGAGCTTTAGGTTTGGACAAACCTCTTTTAAAACCAGGTTCTTCGTTACCATAAACCTGGCAAAAAGCAATACAGCACTGGTATAACCATTAATATAGCTAAAATTTGACTTTTGAAATCGCTTTAAAAATTTCTCCATTTTTTGTTCACTAAGATCAAATATGGGAAATCTGCGCCGTAAACTAATTCGGTCTTTAATGCGCTCCTGAATGTTTCCGTATAAATCTAAGGGAATACCGTAAAACCTGGCCTGCAAAGATTTGTTGAGGTCTATACCGTGCCACTGATACCTGTTTTGAAACCCTGCCCAACTCAAGGCATGGGTAAACTTATCTTTGGCAAAAATAAAGGGCGTCCCACTACTACCGGAGGTTTTACCAATATATGCTGTATATTTTGTAAAGCCTTTAGTAAGTCGGTTTTCTAATTTTTGTTGCAAATCGGTTTTGGTCATTACCGGTACGTTCTCCCAGGTAGAAAAACTCTCTCTTCCAAAAAAATCTTTATAAAAGCTATTGTTTTTTAAGTGATAATCAACAATTTCCCGTTGCTTTTCTAAAAGATAAGTTTCGTAGTGTTCTTCGGGGATAGCTTGTATTTTTTCCAATATTTTTTGTGCCCGGTCTATGGGGAATTTATTCAATTGTAGAGAAAGTTTAAACCAGTCCAAGGGCAAAAAATCTTTTTTATCAAAAATAATTGGTGCTTCAATTTACAAACAATTATTTTTGATGCCATAACTAAAATCACTTCAGGATGAAAATATTAATTCTAGGCGCGGGCGGGCGCGAACACACTTTTGCATATAAATTGGCACAGAGCCCAAATTGTTCTCAGCTTTTTGTAGCTCCGGGGAACGCAGGAACCGCCGAGATAGCTAAGAATATAGATCTTAAAGTAACCAATTTTGAAGCAATTAAAGACTTTGTGCTTCAGGAAAAAATCGAAATGCTGGTGGTAGGTCCTGAAGATTCACTGGTTGCAGGTATTACCGATTTTTTTGCAGAAGACTCTGCTTTAAAACAGGTTAAAGTGATTGGTCCCTCTAAGCGTGGTGCCCTTTTGGAAGGAAGTAAGGAACGTGCCAAAGAGTTTATGGCCATGCATAAAATACCTACCGCCTCCTATGAGAGTTTTACCAAAGAAAGCCTGGAAGCAGGAAAAAAGTTTCTGGAAACTTTAAAACCACCCTATGTTTTAAAAGCTGATGGCCTTGCGGGCGGAAAAGGGGTTTTAATTTTAAACGAGCTTGAAGAAGCCAAACAGGAACTCCAAAATATGCTGGCCGATAATAAATTTGGAGCCGCAAGCGAGAAAGTAGTGATTGAGGAGTTTTTAGACGGTATTGAATTAAGCGTTTTTGTTCTTACCGATGGTAAAAACTATAAAATTATGCCAACGGCCAAGGATTATAAAAGAATTGGTGAAGGGGATACCGGTTTAAATACCGGAGGAATGGGTGCTATTTCGCCGGTTCCTTTTGTTGATGATGATTTGATGCAAAAGATTGAAGAGCGCATTGTAAAACCTACTGTAAACGGACTTCAGGAAGAAAATATAGATTATAAGGGCTTTATCTTTATAGGGCTTATAAAAGTGAACAATGAACCTTACGTGATAGAATATAATGTGCGTATGGGAGATCCTGAAACAGAAGTGGTATTACCAAGAATAAAATCTGATCTCGTTGAAATCTTTGAAAAGCTTTCTGAAGGAAAACTAAACGAAGCAAGTTTAGAGGTAGATGAACGTGCGGCAACTACAGTCATGTTAGTATCTGGAGGCTATCCTGAAGCTTATGAAAAATCTAAAGAGATTACCGGTTTTGATAATGTAGAGGGCTCTATTGTATTTCACGCCGGAACAAAAAATGAATCAGGTAAAGTTGTAACTAGTGGTGGCCGGGTTATTGCCGTAACTTCATTTGGGAAAGATTATAAAGAAGCACTAAAAAAATCTTATCAAAATGCAGCTAAACTACATTTTGATAAGATGTATTATAGAAAAGATCTTGGATTTGATTTATCCTAAAAACGAGTGTGCAGTTGGATCGTAATCGTCGTCTTGAATTTCGTTATAATGTTTTAGCTGTTTCATCCAATAAACAATAGCCGCGAAGCAAATTATAACGAAAATAAAGTTTAGGGCATTAGCAGCCCACCAGGAATCTAATTCCAGGTCTCTAAAAAAGTCAAAAGGAATAAATAATATCTCCTCAAACAAGTAGGCGATCCCTTCAAATATATCTGTTAACATTTTAAATGAATTTAAGTTCAATTTACTGCAAAGTTATATTAAAATGTCTCTGTAGACGTTACAATAACTAACTTTGTTGTCTTTAAGGATACAAAAATATAAAAAACCACAATGCTAACAAGCTTTTTTGGTAAATCAAAACCTGTAAATGGTATAGTGATCACTCTTTTTTTGATCCTGTTTTTTACGATCGCAAATTTTAGATCGTGGTTTTTAGATTTTGAGCTACTTATTTTTCTGGAGAAATTTGTAGTTTTAGTATGCCTTATTCTGAGTGTTTTTATACTAAATTTTATCGCTAAAAAGAACGAACTTACTCAACGTAGTGCGTATAAAATTTTATTTTTCGCGATATTTTCGGCTTCTTTTTTTAGTCTTTTAAAGAACCATCAGGTTATTTTCGCAAATTTATGTGTGCTTTTTGCCTTGAGAAGGGTTATTAGTTTACAAACTAAAAAAGTGGTACAACGAAAAATCTTTGATGCTACCTTTTGGATATGTATCGCCTCCCTTTTTTATTTCTGGGCTATTTTGTTTTTGGTGGTAGTCTACGCAGGAATTATCTATTATTTGCCTAAAGCTAAAAATTGGCTAATTCCGCCTATTGCAGCCCTAACGGTCACTTTATTGACCCAAAGTTTTCATATTATAGCCTACGATCAATTTTATACGCTTGGAGAGTGGTTTCAGTGGAATTATTTTGACTATTCAAATTATCAGGATCCTAAAATCCTTATTCCAATAAGTATAATTTTAGCCCTGGCGCTTTGGTCACTGGTTCAATTCTTTTCGGTAGTGAATAAAGCAAGTGTCTCTGTAAAAGCTTCTTTAAACCTGGTATTACTTAGCTTGCTAACAGCTGTTGGGGTAGCCATTTTTGCACCCACCAAAGATGGAAGTGAGCTTATTTTCTTTTTTGTACCGCTTAGTATTATTGTTTCTATTTATTTTGATCAAAAAAGCGATAAAGTATTTAGGGAAGTCTTGCTGGCATTACTTATCTTAATGCCATTGTGTATTCCCTTACTTTTTTAAATGAATCTACCGGTACCCAGAAGTAAAATAAGAAAGGCCGTCAATGCGAATATAGATGTCTCCGGAAACAATATAATTCCCTGGATAAGTTGGCTAATACGGCCTGGATGTATAAATTTTTTTAATAGGTAAAGGAATCAGTATAAAAAGGATTAAAGCTGCAGCCAACAGATTTTGAAATAACAGCATATTTGTACAGGGTTATTCAAGAAGATACCAATCAATAGATAAGAGAGATTGAGGGGCTAGGGTATATCCTATATTTAGACCCACCCTACAAAACACAATATGGTACTAATTATCATATCTTATATACCATTGTAAAATATGATACCTTTGCACCTGGAGGTAAAACCAGACTTCGGGTTTATTATCGCTCTAATTATTGTAAAAAGAATCATTTTACAATTTGATAGCGCAAGCGAAGTTTAGGTATATATTTTTCGGTTATAATAATGAGGGATTAATGCCTTCAGAAGAAATAAAAGAAATAATGAGCCGTTTTGGAGATTATGATTTGGCCACTAGAAATTATAGGCACTTTAAAGCCGATAAAATCGAAAACCGGAATCATAAAGCCAATAACACTAAAGAATATCTACACATTTTAGAAAAAAAAATAATTTATGTTTTCAGATAAAGCAAATAAGATTTTTCAGGAAGTAATAGCAAAATACCACGAAAAAGATAGCGTGGATCAGCCATTTAATAATCCTTACGATAGCGAAAATGAATTAATAGAACATTTATTGTACAGAAAATGTTGGATAGATACTGTACAATGGCATTATGAAGATATTATTCGCGATAAACATATAGATCCGGTTGATGCTTTGGACTTAAAGCGCCAAATAGACGCTTCTAACCAGGACCGTACCGACACCGTAGAATATATTGATAGTTATTTTCTGGAAAAATTTAAAGAAGTTACGCCAGAAAAAAATGCTACCATTAACTCTGAAAGTCCAGCCTGGGCCATAGACAGGCTCTCTATTTTAGCTTTGAAAATTTACCATATGGATGAAGAGGCTAACCGGGAAGATGCCTCGCAAGAGCACCAAATGAAGTGTAAAGCGAAGCTTGATGTGCTACTGGAGCAACGTGTAGATCTTTCTTTGGCCATAAACCAATTGCTGGAAGATATTGCCGCCGGGAGAAAATATATGAAAGTCTACAAACAGATGAAAATGTATAACGACGATGAGTTAAACCCTGTTTTAAGAGGGAAATAAGCCAGTTTATTGGCCAAAACAAAGGAGGCTATTTGAAAAGTCTATTCTCGTCAAGCTGAACTTGTTTCAGCTTCTAACATGTTTTTAATTACCAACACTTTAGATTTTGAAATAAATTCAAGATGACGGTTTTAAAACCTTTTCAGACAGCTTCTTAATCATTCGATAATAATGGCAGAAAATCACCAAAATCCTAAAGACTTTTCTTCCGTTTCTTCAAACGAAGCAGCGCATATTCTGGTGATTCGTTTATCGGCTATGGGCGATGTAGCGATGACCGTGCCCGTTTTGCGAGTTTTAACAGCCACGTATCCCAATTTAAAAATTAGCGTTTTAACCCGGGGCTTTTTTAAACCAATGTTTGAAGGAATCCCCGGGGTTTCGGTTTATAAAGCCGATATTAAAGGAGTGCATAGTGGGGTGATTGGATTGGCCCGGCTGGCAAAAGAACTTAGGGATTCCGGAATTGATAAAGTAGCCGATTTGCATAATGTTTTACGAAGCAATGTGCTGAAATCTGTGTTCTATTTGTTTGGAATCCCAGTGAAGCAAATTGATAAAGGCCGAAGCGAAAAGAAAGCACTTACCCGCGAAAACAATAAGGTATTTAAACAATTAAAACCCACCATACAACGCTATGCCGATGTATTTGAAGCTTTGGGCTATCCTTTAGATCTAAAGCAACATCAATTTCCGGAAAAGAAAAAGCTTTCAGAAAAAATAAGGAAGCTGCTGGGCAACGATTCTAAAAAGTGGTTGGGAATAGCCCCTTTTGCACAACATGCATCAAAAGCCTATCCGACCGATTTAATGGAAGAGGTTTTAAGAGAACTAAGTGAAAATTCAAAAATCAAGGTTTTATTATTTGGTGGTGGGGCTGCAGAAGAGGAAAAATTGGAAAGCTGGGCCAAAAAATTTAAAAATACCCTTAGTATTGCCGGCAAATTAACTTTGGCCGAAGAATTGGCACTTATTACCAATCTTGATGCTATGCTTGCTATGGATAGCGGAAATGCCCATATGGCTGCGATGTATGGAATTCCGGTTATTAGCCTTTGGGGCGTAACACATCCCTATGCCGGTTTTGCCCCCTTTAACCAAGCCCCCGAAAATAGTTTACTTCCTGATTTGGAGAAATTCCCAAAGATTCCAACTTCCGTTTACGGGAATAAATTTCCAGAAGGTTATGAAAAGGCCATTCGTAGCATTCCTTCTAAAAGTGTTTTAAAGAAAATTGATGAGGTTTTATTTTAAAATGTATTAAAGTAAGCTATTAAAAAACAGTCTGGTTTATTTTCAATTACAAGCAGGTTGTAACTATTTTTTACTACAAACCGGGTAGAATTGGGATAGATTGGCGTTGACCTTCATTATAATAGAAAATTTACGAGGCAGCTCAAAATTTAAATTTAATGACTCTTTAATATTTACGGAAATTGAGTTTTCCGAAATTCAAGTCCCTATCCTAAAAGAGTTAAGCTTATTATCTGAAGAGTTTAGTTACTTAAATAGTAAAATTAAAATGCCTTTAGCTCAAGAAGAGTTGTCTTTTCCTTTTTCTTATGATATAGAAAGCATTTATAATCTTAACCAAAAAAGTACACTAACTTCTAATTATACTGTTTTTCTCAGAAAAAATGAGGCAAGTTTTTTAGCGACATTTAGGGAAATTTCTACTGGAGAAACTTTAATGTTGGATGGTATCTGGACAGGTTTTTAATAACATAGAAGTTGAGTCTTTAGCAAACGAAATTGAATAGTTATTTTGTTATGAAAGCCGAGTATGCACTAGAAATTTAAGAAAGTAAATGAGTTTTTAAACCCTGGCGATCTAATGGCAACGCCTTGCATTATAGTTTAATTAGTTTGGTGTGATTTAGACTAGAAACTGTAACAAAAAATGAGACTTTCTGTCTTTTAGAGTACATCATCTGATCATCCCCCAAGAATTAGGACAGTAAGTTAAGTTCAAAAATAACCTTAATTTTACTGTATTATGACACGAAGAAAATTCACCTCAAAGTTTAAAACGAAAGTATTTGGAGTTGCTACCTTTATTCGGACATAAAATTTAAGACTGTTTGTTACAAAACAAATATCTTAGAAACATGAAAAAACGCTATTACAGTCCTGAATTAAAGGAGCAAGCAGTTCGGTTA
>NZ_WYEW01000015.1:0-47172 GCF_015143665.1 Salegentibacter sp. BLCTC
CTTTCAAGATCTTGATGATCTGACTTTCTGTAAATCTACTTTTTTTCATCGGACAGTTTATCGGTTTTAAAATTAACAATTTCGAATTTTAAACTGTCTTATTTTTAGGGAAGGCTACATTTTTAGGGAAGGCTACAAAGGCTACATCATCATATGCAGCTATAATTTGATTTGAAATTAAATTAATTTCATTAGCCTTTTCGCTATATTCTATAAAAGGTAAAATTCCCATAGCTAATGGAGTAATATGTTTTTTTAATAATAAGGGACGATTAATCAATTTTATTGCTTCACCTTTTTCATTTAGTTCAAACACTTCTGAATCTTGGTTCAAATTTCTAGTCCAATTGGCATAAAATCTTTTATATAAATCTGATTCGTTTTGATCAGCCATTGAAGATAAAAATTTATTAGTTCTCAAAAGCTGCCATTTCGAAAACTGTGACTCTTTTTTTAAGTAGTTATTCCTAAAATAATTTATTTCATTAGTAAAGTAAGAATGATATTCTCCAAAGAAATTTGCGTCTATCAATAATTCTCTTAATTGCTCTAATTTATTCTTTTTTTCTTGGTTATAATATCTAACTAAATCAACGATGTTTATTTTATTAATAAACTTATCGTTCAGAGAGGCAGATAACATAGGATTAGAAAAGTTGTCATTTTCTAAGTTTTTTATAAAATTCTCAAGGTTTTCGATGGTTGCTATAATAGCATTATTTAAATCTGGCAATGATAATTGAAAAAATACATATGCATCTTTTGCGCTATCATTTCGTTGGTTTTTATATAGCTTAAAAGCAATTGCAAATCCAATCAATGTTAGAAATACTCCGATTGAACCAATTAATATAGACCATTGATTACTGTCTAAACTCCAGCTTTTAAAAATAAAATAATATTCTTCTTCCAATTAAAATAATTTTTGTTCAGATTAGATGATGCATAACGGTCCCGGCTATCGCAAGTTGCGGGAGTAAGGACGCGGATTTGTCGGATTAGTTATTTTAATAATTGATCTGTAAAATAGCAATTTTCAGTCAACTGCCCGTTATTTGCGATGAGCCGTTGTTAGGCACAGTTTACTAGAATCCATAAAACGCTCCAATCCCTTCCGCAAGAATAGATCCCGCTGCTCCAACGCCTACATTCCAAGTTCCTTCAAGTGCTTTTCCAATCATCTTTTTAATCCATTCATTAACTTTCTCTCCGAATTTTTTATTTTCCTGGTCAGGTTCTTCTTTGTCTACAATTTCTAATAGTTCCTTTGTATCATCTTTTGAAACTCCTTTTTCTTGAAGAAAATCAGCTAATTCGTTCTTATTACCTTTATTTATTTGGATGTTAGCAGTTATTTTAGCTTTATCACCTGTATTAATGACGTTACCGTCTCCTGCATTTTTGATGTTATTTGTAGTCATATACTTTATTATTGTTTGATTATTAGTAGCTTGTTTTTCATTAAATTCTTCTATTTTAATTTCGTATCCAAATTTATCTGCAAGTTCCATAGAAAATGCTAGAAGATTAGTTCGAACTTTTTCTGTAATTCTTAAAATTTTTAGTCCACTTCCAATTAACCTCGCTCCAGAAATTTGAAGCCTAGCAGTACTCTTGTATAATCTTACGGCTGGTGGTTGAATTCTTGGCAGAAGCTCAAGAGGAACTGGTAATTGAACTTCAGGTGACTTATTATCCTTCATATTTGAATTCATCTGCTCAATCTCTCTAATACTATCAAAAACGGGTATATTTTTAAAGAAATTTTGTAAATCTTCATCAAGAACTGATAATGGAATTTCATTATTAGGATGAGAGTGGAATCCCGCTTGTAAATCCACAAATAATCTTGACCCCAAAAGTCTATATTCTGGTATTTCTGAATCTGCTGGATATCCATTAATTTCATTTTCTGTATAATTTGTCAATTCTATGTTCTTAGTAAGACGTCCGAAATAGTTTAATTTCATTAACGGATTAATTAAACTTTTATCAGCGTCTAAAAGATCATTTATTACATTGTTTAGAACGAAAGTGTTATTATCACTCATATAACTTTTTCTTCTTTTTAGGTTAGTATTTAAGTGTTAAATTGTGCCTAACGTTTAGTATATGGCAAGTAGGGCAGTAGAAAGCAATATCCTTTCAAGTTTGCACTGAGCCAAAACGTTGTATTTTGTTTTTAATTTATTCATTTTTAAAGCCAAATCAACGATTTGGCGGTGTTTAAAATAGCACTTAACTTTCGTAAACCACCGAGCGCCCTATTTGCTATATACAGTGTTAGCGGCTGGCTTTTTTTATTTCTTCAATTAATCTATCCATATTTTGTTTGTTCCGTCCCATTGATACAACAGAACTTTTCTTGTCAGGGTCACAAATGCTGTTAACTAAAATTCTATTTCTGTCAAATAGGATTGTTATTTGTTCACCCCAACTTCCCGAAAAGAAACTTGGGTGAGTCTTGGCGATTATTATCTTTTTGTTAATCACATAAGGCGTCCACTCAAGTTCATTTGCTACTTTTTCAATTATTGGGTCAAATTCTTCACGAGTCAAATTAGTGTCTATTGATTTAAATTTTAGCCGATTCCTTTGAAGTCGATAAAATAAAAGTCCAAGTATAGAAGGAATAATCATAAACCATATTTCTCCTTCTCGAAAAGGTCTCGGTGTCCCCTGAAAATAGTCTTGTAAATGAAAGAAAATGAACATTGCTGGAATGAAGAATAGAAAACCAACTATTCCATAATGGGTGAATTTGTCCCAATTTCCAAGTTTCATTTCACCTGTTTCAATCGAATATTTTATTTGTTCGTTTGTCATTCTTGCTTGCCGCTAACTCGTTATATCTTGCTCAATATACTTATTTAATCATAAAATTATCGGGATAAACCCAATTCCGATAAATATAAAACATTAAAATAGTGCGAGATTACGGAAAACCGTAAAGAGAGAAGAAAAAATATGGAATTGGCAAGGGTTAAATTACTTTTCTAAATTCTCAAGGGAAAAACCAAAATCAAATAATTCTTTGGGATGAATTTCCAGACCCTTGGCAAGCTCAATTATAGTTTGAAATTCAAAACTTTTTTGACCCTTTTCAATTTTTGAAATAGCACTGAAATCTATATCGCATTTTTGTGCCAACTGTCTATAACTAAGTTTTAGCTCAATCCTTCGTTTGAGAACGTTTTCTCCAAATTTTTCAAGGTAAGTTTGATGTCCTTTCATTTATGAGCCCTTATAAACAGCAATCTCATAAAATTTAACATAATTAATGTAGGTAATACAAACTACATTTTGATAATTTTTATATATTTATCTCATATTAATATATTTGCGAAACTTCTTTAAGTAAAATATTAGAAGCATTCGCTTTGAATCTTGTGTCAGAAAACTGGTAATTTTTAAGGAACGAGATGATAAGTGGTAATGCTCACGACCCGGGCGTGAGCTTACTTGTCGTTCCATGGTATACCAGTACCTCTGATACAATAAGTTAAGTCTCATGCCCTTTCTTTTTCGACTTACTTTCAAAGCTACCTTCTCTTTACAACTTGTAGGAATTCGCTTTAGCTATTTCCATTTTAATTCTGGAGGTAATGCCTCCACTTAAAAGCGACTGCTTATGTTACAGCGTATCTTTAAATTATTACAACAAGGACATCCTGATGCTTTGGAGTTTATCTATGCCAGGTACTACCGCAGGCTCTTTTGGATAGGGAAACAATTAATACGAGATGAATTTGTCATAGAAACCATCCTCCAGGATACTTTCCTCATTTTATGGAAGAAAAGGGATAGGATAAAAGAACCGGAACATATATACTCTTTCCTTCGTTATGTGATGAAAACTGAGTGTATCTATTACTATTGCAAGCCCAAGAACAAGTTTCAGCGGAGCGTCTCCAGGTTAGATTATTTCGGAAACTACCAGGATTATATGCACGGCCATGATCCGGAAGAAATAGATGAGCATCTAAAGGACCAAGAAGCGGATCAGAAAGCTCTCGACCGGATTCGGAGTGTTCTCCCCTTGCTTAGTAGTGAAAGAAAGCTCCTAATTGAACTCTGCTTAAAATACGGTTTTCAGTATAAGGCCATAGCCCAGGTGATGGGAACCAGTTCCACCAAAACCAGTACCGAAATAAAAAGTGCTATTGAGGATATTAAGAATATTGTTAATAAAGGGAGTTCGCTTGAAGCTAAACCAAGACCGATGTTGGCGGTAAAGATTCAGGCTACCATGACCCGGGAACAGCAAAAGGTGCTACAGCTGCGTACGGAAAAGCAATATTCCTTTGCGGATATTGCTCGGGAGCTGAACCTTACTCAAAAGGAAGTTCATAAGGAATTTATGGCGGCCTATAAACTAATGCAGCTCAAACACGAACAACAACAATCGGCTTAGTCATGGGAAAAGAAACGATAAAACTCACCCGGAAAATCCAGCTGCAGGTGGATGCCCCTACCAAAGAAGAAAAAAGGGAGGCTCTTGAGACCCTGTACCGCTGGCAGAACCGAAGCTACAGGGCGGCTAATCTCATTATTGCACATCTCTACGTGCAAGAAATGATTAAGGAATTCTTTTATTTATCGGAAGGAATAAAATATAGGCTGGCGGATGAAAAAAAAGCTGAAGACGGCATACTCAATTTTTCAAAAACCAACTGCACCTACCGGGTGGTATCCGATCGTTTTAAAGGGGAAATCCCTACCAATATTCTATCCAACCTGAATAATAATATAATGAGCAGCTTTAGGAATGACCTATCGTCTTATAGGAGTGGAGCACGCTCCCTGGCTAATTTTAGAAGGGATATCGCTGTTCCTTTTGGAACGAGAGGTGTTCAGCGCTTATGTTATAAAGAAGAAAAAAAGACCTTTTGTTTTCGATTATTCTCCGTTCCCTTGAAAGCTTATTTAGGAAAAGATTATACCGATAAACGAAGCTTACTGGAACAGGTAGTGGCCGGCCAGATCAAACTTTGCGCCTCTAAACTTCAACTTAAAAATCAAAAAATTTATTGGTTAGCCGTTTTTGAGGTTGAGAAAGAGGAGCATAAACTGAAACCGGAAATAATTGCAGAAGCTTCTTTATCTATGGAGTATCCTATTATAGTCAAATCCGGTAAAGAAAAACTTAGTATTGGCAGTCGAGAAGAATTTCTATATAGAAGGTTGGCTATACAGGCTTCTCTAAAAAGGGCACAAAACGGTGCTACTTATTGCAGATCGGGAAAAGGTCGTAAACGCAAAACAAAAGCAGTGGATAGATTCCACGAAAAGGAAAAAAACTATGTAGGTAATCGCTTGCATGTATATAGCCGTAAGCTCATTGATTTTTGTATTAAACAACAAGCGGGGACACTCATTTTATTAAACCAGGAAGATAAAATGGAAATTGCCAAAAAAGAAGACGGATTTATTTTAAGGAACTGGAATTATTACGAATTGATGACCAAAATAAAATACAAGGCCGAAAAAGCTGGTATTGAACTTATAGTGGATTAAATTAATTGATGAGGGTGCTTGTACACCCACAAGGTGAGGTCCTTAATAGCACTCACTAAATGCAAGCAGCATATACAACAAAGCCTTCCCTATTAACCTTTTAAGTTTAAAGGAACAAAGGAACTGGAATTATTATAAATTGATAACCAAAATAAATCACAGCTGATATAACCGGAATTGAATTATAAGTAGATAGAATTCATTGATGAGGGTACCTGTACCACCCGTGAGATACCGGGTTGAAAATTGCATTCGATAAATAAGTTTAGCATATACAAAGGCGTGGGCTTATTTATTTCGCAATATTTTAGGCATATTAGTCCAGAGCATTTTGAGTAGCGAAGCGGATAAAAATGAATAGCAAGAGGATAACACGCTGCGCGGTGTTATTAGGATGTATTTAATTGTTTTTCAGTTTTTTATGTTTTATTAGTTTTTCTTAATTAATACAATTTGCGACAAATGCCTTGGGAAGCTGTGAAAATAGGCACCAATTTGCGACAAATTCGGGTTTATACGTTAAAAGGAAGTAGAATAGATCAAATTAACCATACTTTGGCTGAAACATTTTAATAACATACTCGAAAATTGTTACTTCATATCCTAATTTCCGTTCGCCCAGTCTATTGTGTGTGCTATCCATTCTTCAATAGATTTGAATAGAAAATAGTTATTCATTCCGTTCCTGTGTGTGGAATTCAATTTCCATAAAATGACCGGTTTTACAATTGGATATAAAGTTTCTAGATTTAGTAGAAACTCCAGATGAATCTGATTATTTCCAATAAATTCCCAGGCATTCACCACTTTTACTTCTATTTCGCAGAAGCTTCATTCCATTAAAAGAGGTTCAATTTAATTTGTCTTGGACACGAACCAAAAAGTTATGAACACGATTTTCTAATTAGAAGATTTTCTAAGCTTTTTGATTCAAGTCCGCCATATAGTAACTAAAATTCATTAATCAGGATTTTACAACTTTCTTTTAGAACCTTTTTTTGTCACCTTACTTTTTGCTGCTAAAAAACAAGTTTTGAAATTAACCGGAGTGCATAAACCGCTATGCTATTTATAACTCCTCTCTAATTTGAAAACTTGAAGATGAATGGCATCAAAAGGTAATGCGATGGCGCTGGAAGAAGTAAATGAAACTTACAGAATTTCTTGTTCATCCTGATCTACTATGATCTTTATCTCGCCAAAAAAGGAAAATGCTTAAGGTGAAAAAAGTAAATTATTTTAGGACAGGCCCGGGAAACATTAATTTAGTTTAAATTATATTGCGGCACGCTCAAGAATTCAGATAATTATAGAGTTGAATTCCGATTATTTTTTAAATCTTAAGAAAATCAAATTATAAAGTTTTTACCCGAATTGTTGCAATGGAGTATTACATGTTAGGTAATTGAATTCACATATCAAGGATGATTTCAGAAAGAAGTAGCAACCACTATTTTCAGTGGTACGGTTAAGTATAAATAAGCGACACCTCTAGTGTCGCTTATTTGATTCTTTTATATTAAAAATACATACTCAACTAATTAGCCGAATCGTTGTCATTTTTTCTTGACTTTTTTTCAATCGTGCCATTCATTTTTGTTTGATCGTAAAGATAAACATCTCTTTGCGGATATGGAATTGTCATACCGGCTTCCTCTAGTCTTATTTTCCCTTCTTCAATCATATACCAATGGAGATCCCAAAATTTATTGTTTTCAGCGAAATATCGTACCGAAAAGTTAACCGAGTCTGCTCCCAGTTCAGAAACGATGATTTGCGGTGCTGGATCTTTTAGTACATCTTCTTGTTCTTCTACTAAATTTCTTAAAACTTCTTTTGCTTTCTTAAGGTCATCATCATAAGAAATTCCGAAACTTAGATTTTCCTTCCTGGTGCCATTGTAGCTATAGTTGATGATATTGTCGTTACTTAATTCACCATTGGGAATTACAGCACGCTGATTCCCAAATGTATCTATTTTTGTGTAGAATAAAGAAATTTCTACTACAGAACCTGAAACTCCCTGAGCCTCTATCCAGTCACCAACTTTAAATGGTTTTAAAACTATTAATAAAACTCCCCCTGCTAAATTTGAAAGTGATCCTTGCATTGCAAGACCAATTGCTAAACCGGCGGCACCAAGGGCAGCGACCAGTGAGGCGCTTTCTACACCTAATTGTGTGATTACTAAGACAAACAATATAATCCGTAAACCCCATCGAATGGCTGTTAGTGTGAATTTTTCTAAAGTTTCATCATAATCTTCTTTTTGAAATAATTTATTGACATATTTTACTATCAAATTTATAACCCAAAGACCGATAAAAAGAAGAGCTAAGGCTCCGATTAATGTTGGTAAATAGTCAATAAATTTTTCTGCGTATTCTTTTGCAATGGCGCCCCAATTGTTTAGTTTTTCCATAATTAAAATTTGTTTTATAGCAAATTCCTTATTTATTTTTATTTGCAATAAATTTCCGTGTTTAATTTTTGTTAAATTATTAAAGGATATGGGGTTTTCTAAAGAGTTTAAATGTTTAAGAAAACACAATAGCATAATTTAAGCATTATAGAAATCAATAATTTGGAGTAGATGAGTTGTATGTACTAGAGGCAATTCAAATAAAATTGACCATCTAGTTTGTGAAAATTGGTCTTTTATATTTTATATACCGATTACCATATTGTTCAAAAAGACTTCAAAAAAATATTGAAAATAATACATGTATTTTACAGGGGAGAAATAAACCTAAAGACTTATTTTATTGTTCAATTATTCTATGTTCGAATGCCTGAGAGTAGTGTTTTATCTATAGGGATCCTTAAATTCAGGGATTCAATAAATGAAATGGTAAAAATATTTTCAAATGAAAAATAAATACTTCTTAAAAATCAAAAACTGAGTTAATGCTGTGTTTTTAATTCATATAAAAAATTTTGTTGAACCTATTTTTAAAAGCAATATCTATATTTTGCTCTTCGGTTTCTAGAATATATTTTTTTATAGATGCTATACGTTCTTGGCCTGATGGATGAGTGAAATCTCCATTACCTAGTAAACTAATTAAAAAACTAAAGTTTGATTTTAAAAAATTAAAATCTTCTGGTCTTTGTTTTAAGATTAAATGGAAGGCTATTAAATCTGCCAGGTATTCTGCTTTTTTATATTCATTAGTTCTCTTACCAGCAGGAATCTCCCCAGGAAGACCAAAACTTTTTGCCTGGCTAAGTGTGGCTATATGAGCAAGTTCATGTGCTAATACAAAAAGTTGAATTGTGCTACTTTCCAAATTTATAAGCCCCCTACTTATTTCAATATAATCTATCGCAGCTCCAGCATTGATGGAATAGTCCTTTTCATCAACTTGTAATTTGGCAGGAATATTTATGCATTTATAGTCGTTAAATAGCGGAACCGCTGCGGTGGTGTATAAATTTATTATTTTGTTTTCTCTATTCAAAAATTGTTCCTCGCCTTTGGCTAACGGCTCTACTTGTGAAGTAGTACTATTGCAGGAAGAAATAATTAAGAATAGAAATAGGATGTAATTTTTCATTGGTAATATTAAAAAACAAGCACCCTAATAGAGTGCTTGTTTCATGGTCAAAATGAAAACTAAAGGCTAATTCATTCAGAGTAATAAGTAAAGGTTTTATCTACCGTGGCTAAGCCATCAAAATATGTGTACGAAGCGCTAACCGGATATCCATCTTCATTGTACTCATAAGTGATAGTATCATCTGCAAGAGTCCCACTGATAGGGTTGTTCACGTTTACAGACTGTATTCCTATATTAATTGCTGCGTAAGCCGTAGGATACATCCCTATGAAAGGATTGTTTTTTTCATCATACGTGGCAACGTAAACCTCTCCATATCTATCTTCTTCAACCACATTCCCATCTTCTATAACATATTTGATTTCATCAACAGAATCGTCATTCTCATGATCTATCCGTTTTTCAGAAGCTAAATCTCCATTTTCTTTATACTCGTAGTTGAAAGTATAAATGGCAGTTCCCTCTTTTGTGTACTCAGCTTTTACGATCTTATTATTTTCGTAAGTATAAACTGTTTTCTCATCTGTGGCATCTACACTTTTAGATATAACTTGGTTTTTATCATTGTACTCAAAAGCATAAGTAATGTTAGAAGTTTCACCAAAATCATTGATTTCTTTTGAGATTTCTTCTACAAAATTTGCGTCATTGTATGTATAAGTACTAACAGAGTTTTCACCAAACATATCAGTAAGGGTATAAGTTTCAAGTTTGGAACCACTTCCTACTTCTCCACGAATATTTATAGTAACCGTGTAATCTTTTATAGAACCATCTTCCGCAGTTACGGTAAAAGTTTTAGCTTCTCCGTCTTCAAAAGTAATTGCTTCTCCTGAAGCTGGAGAAATTGTGGCATTTTGTGAAACTGAAATACTTGGAATTACACCTGATAGAGAAGTGCCAAAAGGAACGCTTACTGCAATATCAGTTCCCAGATCATAGTGGATATCATCTGCACTTATACCTTCAAAATCTAGCGTGAAATCAGTGATTTCGGCAAGAGAAGATAATTGAGGTGTAGAATCATCGTCTTTGGAACAGGAAATTGCCGTAATGGCTACCACAAAAATGCTTAAAATAATTGAATACGTTTTTTTCATTATGTAATTGTTTAAAGGGTTATTTTATCTTTTCGTTTTAAGAGCAAACCGCAAGATAGCAACGGCTTATTGATTTTTATTTTTTTATAAAAATGGATTGTTTATTATTGCATCATTGGGAATGGGGACTATATATCTATCATCATTTTTTTCTAAAGTATAAGTCTGATTATCATATCTCTTTGTAATTTCTGGTTGAGTGGTTCGCCTTAAGTCATACCAACGATGGCCTTCAATAGCGAATTCTCTGCGACGTTCTTCAGAAATAACAATAAGTAGGTTTTCTTGGTCTAATTCTTGAATATTCGTTTTGAAGGACTCGAATCCTTCTGGTGTATACCTGTTTTGAGCAAACTCCAATAATACCGTTTTAGAAAGTTCAGTTTGACCCAGCCTGGCAAGTGCCTCCGATTTAATTAAATACAACTCTGAAGTTCTATAGCTAACCTTGAATTTATTATCCTTGCTTTTTTTACTTCTGTATCTTTCTGTGAGAGTTTCTTTGAAATAAAGATCAAAACGTAAATCTGAGGATTGATTGTAAGAATTGATCAAATCATCAGAAATCGTAGCGTTCGTTGCGATGTCAAAAGATGCAACTGTTTCCAAGGCCAGTATGGATTCTATTGAATTATATTCCGAGGGCATAGCAGACATATCAGTATTCAAATCTTGTAAATCGGAATTTATTGTCAACGCCGCTTCCGTGTTTTCGATCGCATCCTGCCATTCGCCCAGATATAAAAAGACACGGGCTTTAAATGCTTTTACAGCTACCCTGGAAAACCGATAATTAAAACCTGTAGATTGCTTATCTACAGAAATTAGGTTTTCAGCCATTTTTAGATCTTCAAGAATGAAGTCATAAATTTCTTTTACTGTGCTTGCTGTGTAGTCTACTTCGGTTTCATACTTAGTAACAATTGGAACTGCTGGATCCCCTTCAGCGGTAGCAAGATTAAATGGTTTAGAATAGAGGTTTACAAGTTCAAAATATTGCATAGCTCTAAGAGCAAAAGCTTCACCCACCAACTCATCGATGGTCTCAGCATCTCCTTCGATATTATCTTTGTTTTCTATAACATGATTGCAATAAAAAATAACATTGTAAAAGCTACCATAAGGAAATTGTCGTGTTAATGGACTTGGATTTTCATCATTCCAAGTATAAATATCTTCATATTGCTCTACCCCGGGGCTTTCTGGAGTGATCTGTAATTCATCACCTCTGTAAGTTGTTAATATTTTATTGAGATGTGTAATTGAATAGGCTGAAGTTAAAAAACTTCTGTAGTCTTCTACTGACGTCGGAATGACCTGGCCTACCGGCTTTATATCTAAATAATCATTACAGGAAAAACACAGTAATACTGTAATAGAAAGGTATATTAGTTTTTTCATAAAAATTTTTTTAAAAGGTAAGGTTAAACCCTCCCGAGATTACTTTTGGGATTGGTTGGGCATAGAGGCTTCCAAATGTTTCGGGGTCAAAATAACCATCGTAATTGCTTCCGAAGACTAATAGGTTTCGGCCTTCTATATTTAAGCTTAGTCCTGATATTTTTAAGCTTTCCAATTGTTTTCTTGGAAAAGCATAACTTAGTTTAATACTGCTAATGCGGATATAAGAAATATCCTTTACCCAGATGTCCAAGTTATCGTAAGTTTTTCCTACATCGTACGAATTGTACCAGTTGTAAACCAAATCTGTGTTAAACCCTGGAGAATTAGCGCCAATAAGTGCAGGCAAATTACCAGTGCCCGCATTTAAAATTTCGGTACTGTAATTATTACCAGGTTGTGCTAGAGTAGGGTAGTAGCTTGGTGTGGCCTGCACTGTTTGTTTTAAATTGAAATTGCTAAGTATTCTAAGGTCAAATTGTTTGTATTGAAAAGTATTTCTGAAACCTCCACTAAATTTTGGTGCTCCATCACCAACATAGGAGTACAGATTCCTATGTTCTTCTCGGGTTAACTGGCTGCCGTCTGTGGCTTGTTCTAAATTATAAAAATCTACGGCAGATACTTGTTTGCCATCCTTTAGGAACACTGGTAGTCCATTACTATCTAATCCAGCTGTCTTAATAGCAAAAATGGCATTTGCGCTATAACCTTGTAATGAGGGTTTGAAATTTTCTTTCCTAATTGCTATATCTTCTACTACGCTTTTATTATGGGCAATATTGAAGCCGCTAGTCCATTTGAAGTTTGGATTAGTAATATTCATGGTATTAATTGCCAGTTCGAAACCGCGATTACTTATGGTGCCCCAGTTAGTGTTGATGAAATTGTACCCACTCTCCAGGGGCACCGCTTTCAGCCCTATCAAATCGGTACTTTTTTTGTAATAATAATCACCGGTTATATAAATCCGATTATCTAACAACCCCAAATCAAGCCCTATGTTTGATGAAGTTGTTTTTTCCCACCTTAGATCTGGGTTCGGAGCTCCCAGGGCTTGAATGATTTCTTCATTCATACCTGGTAAGATTGAGACATTACCATAACTACCCAACACAAAAGGGGATGTTGATTTGTCTATATTTCCTTGAATCCCGTAAGAACCCCTAAGTTTCAGGTTGCTTACAAACTCCAGATCGGCCATAAAACTCTCTTCGTCTATTTTCCATGAACCCGCAAGCGACCAAATTGGCAGATAACGAAACTCTGGGTTTACTCCAAAGAGATTAGAGCCGTCATATCTTAAACTGCTGAAAATAGTATACTTTCGATCATAAGTATAGGATGCCGTACCGAAAAACGATGTAAAGGCATTCTCATTAGAACCTTTTTGGTAGGGATCAAATAATGAGTTGTCTAAGGCTCTATCATCGGTTATCTGAACGGTTGTTAAGGTATTAGGGTTGAAACCGAATCCTTTAGTATGAATTTGATTTGTTTTATTTCTTCTGAACTCTGTGCCTAACATTACATCCAGTTCATGGAGATTGTTGAAGGTAGTATTGTAATTGGCGGTTGTTTTCCAATTATATTGAAAAGCTTCTTTATTCCAATTCTGAATAATTCCTCCTTCAGGCATGTAGTAACTATCACCCTCTGGAGTGCTGTATTGAGATCTTTGCCTGTACTTGCGGGTATAATAACTGTTTTTGTCGCTGAACTTTTCCGTTTTATTGAAATCCAATTGTAAACCTAATTGTGTAGAGAAATGAAGATCGCTATTTAGTTCATAATCTATGTTGAAAATTGATTTTAGGGAATTTGCCGCTAAATCGTGACTGGTGTTTTTGCGCTCTTCAAGAACATTATAATTAAGGTTGAGATCTGAACGTTCCACCAAATCTGGGTCATAGACATAGTTTCCCTCATCATCGGTTAGCTTTAGATATGGATTCGCGTTCCTGGCATAATAGGCAGGATTTGTATAAGAATCTGCACCAGTGATGTAGGAAAAAGTCTTATTCTGGTTTCCAAATAAGGCTACTCCTACTTTAAGCTTGTCGTTTAGAGAAAAGTTGTTTTTTAAGGTAATGTTGAATCGCTGCTGGCCGGTACCAATAGTTCCGCCCTTTTCATCAAAAATACCTGTAGAAAAATAATAATCGTTCTTATCATTACCTCCTGAAATACTTAGACCGTACTGTTGGTTCACCGCCATTTGGTATAATTGGTCCTCCCAATTAGTACTATTAGCTCTTAGGTTGTTTATGGCGTTTTGTGCTTCTGGAGAAATAGCCGAAAAACCGTCACTTTGAAAAGTATTGTATTCATCAAAAGAATTTAATATTCTGGCAACATCACCGCGCTCTTTTTGATATTGAAGATCTTCCCGACTTGCCAAAAAGAGTTCAAAGTCTACCTTTTGGGAAGAATTCATCAGGCTTAATTTGCTATAATCAGGTTTTTGCGTTACAAAAACATTGGCATTGGTATTAATACGCATTTTGCCCTTTTTTCCATTTTTACTGGTAATCACAATTACACCGTTTGCTGCTCTCGCACCATAAATTGAGGTGGCCGCTGCATCTTTTAAAACAGTAATGCTTTCAATATCATTAGGGTTTAGCCCTGCTATCGGATAGGATTGTAAATTGTCAATATTGTCCTTATCTCGAAAATCAGCCGGAATATCTTCTCCTTCTAGCGGAATACCATCCAAAACCCAAAGGGGATCTGAAGAACCATTTAATGTGGCTGTTCCTCTAATTGAGATTTTTGAAGGTGCACCGGGCGCACCACTGGTGGGTTGAACAAGAACCCCCGGAAGTTGTCCAGTGAGCATCTGATCTACTGTGGGTACTCCTGCTTGCTGAATTTCTGATACATCAATTGTAGAATAGGAGGAAGTAGCTTTGCGCTTCTCAATTTTCTGATAACCGGTTATAAGTACCTCAGTTAAATTTTCCGAACTTGCTTCAAGAATAATATTTAAACCTGTAGATGATTTGGAGACATCCACTGATTTGGTTTCATATCCCATATAAGAAACCATTAGCGTTTTGATATTATCGTTGATTTTTAACTCAAAGTTACCGTCAAAATCTGTTGTGGTTCCTAGCATGGCGCCTTCCAGAACACCTTCCTGCTTCGCCTGGTTTCCAACCAAGGAAGAGGAAATATATACCGAAGCTCCTGGAATTGGCATATTCATAGTCGCATCGATTACAGTTCCACTTACCAGTTTTTGGTTTTGTTGAGCTGCCAGAAAAGTTGGAATTAAGATCAATAGGTATAGGAGATTCTTCATTTTCTAATTCTTCAAATTATACTCGATTCTTGAGATAAGGTCGCGGTAATGTGCCCTAGTAATGCGGTCACCTCTTTTCTTTTTCTTTTTTAGTAATTTTAGAATATCTTCCAGTGCAGCTCTTTTACTCGTAGCAACATCGGAAACACGGGGGATGTATGAAAAGTGGATATTTTTAAATTGTTTTGAATTTTGGGAGAGCACATTTTCTTTTGTTTTTTTTAGCAGTTTATTTCTGTCAACAGTCAAGACATCCACGTAATTCTTTTGAGTGATTCTTTCAAACATATCTAATGATTTCCCCTTTTTAGTATTTTCGAAAATTGCATCAAATAGTTCATCAAATAAATATTGTTCTGTAAAGACTTTATCACCCTTATTTACCAGGATCTCATTTTCTGTAATCCTCATAAGCCTGTCTGTACCTAATAAGTCGTAGATTAAATTGGTCTGGTAAATGCGTAACATGGAAACAGGAGAGTAATAGCGTTCTCCATCTGGAGCATCTCGTACTGCAAATACTTTGTCTATAATCTCGGGTGTAAATAACCACTTTTGTGGTGTTATCCCGTTTTTAATCAAATAATTTAAAGCGCTTTTTTGTAGAGTCGCGGGTACAGGTTCATAAGTGTCTTTCCCATCACCATAAACAGTATTGTTGAGATACACTCCTCCAATATTAGCCATAACATGATGATTGTATAAATCCCACTGATCTATTACGGATTTGTATAATTTTGAAGCCTTATAATAATCTTTGCCATCTTCCTTGGTCCAGGCAAGAATATTCGGGACAATTCGCTTTAAATTCTTTAACCCATATTCGCTGGCTCTTACTGAATTATCTCCTAGGTCTTCACTTTGAGATCTTGGATCAACTACCTCAGCTTGCTGTGGTCCATAAAAATATTGAGGGTCATTTTCGTGTCTACGAATCCACTGATTTAAAATCGGGATTTCTTCATGGGAAGATTTATTTTCAAGCCATCGGTAGCCCCACTCAATAGCGTATTTGTCATAAACACCGATTTCGGGAGTAATAGCTGTCACACTATCTTCCGGTTGGGCTACATAATTAAACCGAGCATAATCCATTATAGACGGTGCTGTTCCCGCCATTTTGGAAGTAAAACTTTTTGATCTTAAGGAATCTACAGGATAGCTGAATGAGGCACCCATATTATGTTTAAGACCGAACGTGTGACCCACTTCGTGAGATGAAACGAACCGAATTGCCTCTCCCATTAATTCGTTTGAAAAAGTATTAGGCCTTGCTTCAGGATCGATAGGACCAGTTTGAACGCGTATCCAGGAATGCAAACCTTTCATAAGGTTGTGCCACCATATAATGTCTGATTCTAAGATTTGCCCACTTCGTGGATCAACAATAGAAGGCCCCATTGCATTTTGATTTTCGGAAGCTGCATAAGTAATAACGGAGTACCGTACATCATCTATATCAAAGTCTTTATCTTCTTCTGAGGGAATTCTAACCTGAATTGTATTTTTAAAACCTGCTTTTTCAAATGCAGCATTCCAATTTAGAACACCTTTTTTTATATAGGGAATCCATTGTGGTGGGGTAGATGGATCTATATAATAAACTATAGGCTCCTTAGGTTCAACCAGTATTCCTTCTTTATATTTTTCAATATCTTCTTTTTTTGGTTCCAATTTCCATCTTGTAATTAAGTCCCGGGATTCTACCTGCTGTTGTATATCAGAATAGTATTCCATTGGCGTAGAAAAATAGCCAATACGCTTATCTCCAAACCTTGGCTTCATAATTTTGGAGGGAAGAAGAACAATGTTTGTAGTAACACCAATTGATAATGGTAACTCTGGGCTTCCACCTTCACTTACGGAAGTGGAAAGTAGTGCCTTTATTACTATATTTTTAGGAAAGGACTTGACTTCTTCTAGAATTGAAAGGTCTGTTTTAATGCTTCCTCCCAAGCCAGTGTTGGCTAGGACATCACTAAAGCTTTTTTTCTTCCCATTAAAAATCTTATTTACTTTGATAAAAGAAGAGGTAGAGTCGGTATTTTGCGTTTTGATGTCAAACTCTTCTATAATAGATTCTCCGAAGTTTGCCTGAACTGAGCGCGTAATGGCATCTGATTTTGGCGATTGTACTCTTGGGTTTATAGTTTTAACCCATAATTTATTATGTAAGGTGTCTTTGTAAAACCGTATAAGTTTAGTCTCGAAAGCCATTCCTTTATTTAATCCGTGACCATTTAATGCATAGGGCACACTTGAAACTTTATTTACTATTAAGAGATCTTTGGTAATTAAAGAATCCGGGATTTCGAAATAGTAGTCGCCTTTTAAATTGTAAATATTGAATAGTCCTTCCTTAAGGTTCCCATCTTTTAGAAACTTTTGATAGGATAATTCTTTATCTTCTTTAGTTATGGAATCACTCTTTTTATTGGCTTCGTCTTGCGTTTTTTTCTCATTAGCCTTTTCGTTTGGTTTATCCTGAGCAAAAATGTTGGTGCTAAAAACGAATAAAGGAAAGAGTACTAAAATTATATATACTGTCCTACCTTTCAATAAAATTTTTTCCATAAAATAAGATTAAATTAATGCTAAAATTCTATTAAATGAGATGTTAATAAAAATCAAATGGAGTGAACTCAGCAATTTATGGAGTGAAGTTTAAGTTTACGTTAATAGAGGGAGGTGGCAAATGAATTTTCCGTCAGAAATCTCTGTTTTAAAGGTTTTTACATTGTAATATTTGTACGAGTTTTTTAAATAGTTTAATCCTATTTTGTGGCTTTCCGAATTCTTGAGCTTACGAGGGACGTAGTTATTCATAACTTGAATTTTACTACTTCCGATAAGAATCTCTATATTTAATGGATGATGTTTGGTGAATTCATTATGCTTAATAGCATTCTCAACTAGTATTTCAAGTGCTAGGAAAGGAATCCTCTTGTATAGAATGCTTTCGTCTTTACAGGTGTTATTTATAGTCACATTTATACTTTTTTTAAAACGAATTTCATGAAGAAAGAAATATTGTTTTAAAAAGGTGATTTCTTTTTTTACGGTTATTAAATTGCCTTCCTTGTTTTCAAGGAGGTATCGATAAACATCTGCTAGTTTAATAACAAATTCTTTTGATAATTCTGGTTTGGAATCAATAAGAATATGCAAGGAGTTAAGGCTGTTAAAGAGAAAATGGGGGTTTATCTTCTTTTTCAATTGGGTAAGCTGTAAAACTGCATTCTCCTTTTGATACTTTTCATTGGCATTTATTAGCTTTTCCTTTTCTTCAACTATTTGAAGATTTTCAAGAAATTCTTCCTTAAGTTGATACCGTGAGACCAGAAATAATAGCATAAAAATTATAAAAGCAAGTAAGCTAATCCATAGAAAGTAATCTTGAATCTGTTCAGTTTTTTCTTTTAAAACCATATCTAATGGAAAACTTTCGATTACAATTAACGAATTGTTACCTACTACAATTTTGTCAAAATAACGTCTTACTTCTAAATTTAAATACTGCGATGTGGTTTCATCTTTTAGACGAATCCCCGGTGATGTATTTTCATTATTAAGAATATTTTGGATCGAAACATTATTAAAATATCGATTCAGCTTTTTTCCAATAAATTTTGTTTCAGGATGCAGTAGACAGATGCCGTGGCTATCTGTAACCACAGTATAACCAATTCGTGCGACATTGTTCTCTGAAAAATTTTTCCAGAAAGCCAATAAATCAATATCATATCCTACAACCAGAATAGTATCTTCACTTTGATTCTGCATGTAAGATTTCCTATATATAACATTCTCTGTGGATGCTATAACCGTATCTATAAATTTAGGAGAGTTCGAAACATCTAAATCCTTTGATATGCCTTTTTTTAGTTTAAACGATTCATTTGTGAAATTGGAGGATTCAATACTCTTAGTTCCATTAGGGGTCATTACATAAAGAAAACTATCTGAAATGAGATCGGAAAAAAGAGCTATATCTTTTATTAAAGTTAATTTTTTTTCTAACTCCTTATAGGAAGTATTAGAAGAGTTTTTAATCAGATTTTCCGAGTATATCAGAAAATTATTGAGATTATTGAATTCAAATTTAATACTATTCTTTTTTGAATTAAGGCTTTCGTGAATCACATCCTCCAATAGGCTTTCTGCTACCAAAGTTATTTTTGGTGTAATTACAGCACTTGCAGCAAAAAAAAAGAAAATCAATATTAAGCTAGCGTAGAAATATTTTTGGTGCTTTTGGAACTGGTGTAGAAATTTATAAGACTTCATTCTAATTATTTAACCAGCTCTTGAAGGATTGAATGTTTTTAGCACTTATTAAAACTGGGTCCTGGGTATTGGGCAATGGATGTAGTTCTAATTTGAGTCTATTTTGGCTATATTTTACTATTGATTTGATTGCGTTGTGTTGAACAATGAACTTTCGGTTTATTTTGAAAAAATCTTTTAGATCTAATTTTTTTTCAAGATTGGATATGGTGTCATCATATAGAAAAATTTCACCGTCTTTTTTACATAAAAAAAGCGATTTATTTTCAGCCATAAAGTAGGCTATATCCTCGCTACTTATGGAAACTAATTCTTCGCCTTTAGAAACAAGAAAGCGTGTTTTTTTCTGATTTATTTCTGGAATTATTTTTAATTGGGCAATTAAATTATCCAGTTCATTTTTGCTTTCACTGGCAGAAGAAGTCTGATTTTTGTAACTAAAAAATTTTTCTAAAGCTCTATTTAATTTTTCTTTCTCATAGGGTTTTAATAAATAATCAATAGCATTAAATTGGAAAGATTGGATAGCATATTGATTAAAGGCAGTAGTGAATATAATTGGGATGTCAATCTTTAAAATCTCAAAAATCTCAAAACTTTCACCATCCCCAAGGCTAATGTCGCTAAATATTAGATCACAGGTGTTGTTTTTAAACCATTCCAAAGCTTGCTCTACACTTCCTAATTTTTTTTTGATAGATAAATTATAGTGTGTTTTTAATAACAAACTCTCTAAAGAATCTGCAGCTAATTCCTCATCTTCAATAATAACTACCTCCATAAATTTCGCCTATTAATTAATAACAACATGCATTTGGTACACTCTATTTTTAAATAGAGTGATTTTGAATAATGTTTTGATAAAGCTGTTATCTCTCTCATCCTTATAGGATAAGCTTGCGAAATTAGGAAATCTTTTTTAGAGCAAAAATATAAAAAGCGAAATCTAATGAATTTTCTATTGTAAATAAGGAGTTTCATCTGATGCAACCTTTCTTAAAAACCAATATTATAAGAAGGGACCTTTTTGTCTAGAGGTATACTAAAAAGGAGTGACTCATCGGAATGAGAATAAGTTAACTTGATGAGGTAAATGCTTTCATGTAATTTCTAGATTAACTATACACATTTTGCGATCTATTGTTATCGATTCTTAAAAATTGAAATTTTGTAGGTTCTAATTACTTTGTCTAAAGCCTTATCTTTAGAATAAATTATAGTCTTTGAATTAGTAAGAAATGAAGATGGCATTTTTTTAAAAAAATTCAGTGATCAGTGTTACTTTTCACGGTTTTTAATTGATTTAGTTTAATAGGTTTCATCAAGTAATATTAATTCTAATTTGTACTCTTCCACGCTAAAAAGGGAACGATATAGATCATAAACTTTCTTGCCGTGTTTGAATGTTTTAAATTAGTTGCAGGGCCGGTGGGTTTAAAGTGTTTTAAGTAATTGTTTGATGCAAAGGATCACTTTCTATGACTCATGCAAAATTAATCTTTTTCATTATATAGAATGACTTTAAAAGTTGTACCAATATTTTCTTGACTCTCCACTTCAATTTTTCCGTTCATACTTTCTATTTGGTTTTTAACAATGAATAATCCTAAACCTCTAGAATCCTCATGGCTGTGAAAAGTCTTATACATTTTGAACAAACGGTCTCCGTGGTTTTTTAAATCCATTCCCAGACCATTATCTTTGAAGAATAGCATTGTTTTATCTTTCTTAACAGTACTGTAAATTTTTAAATAACTATTTCTTTCAGGTGACCTATATTTGATAGCGTTAGTGATGAAATTTAAAACTATACTTTCTATATAGGCAGGAACCCCCTTAATTTTTGCGTTTAGATCAACCAAGTTTTCAATGTTTATTTTTGCATTTCTTATTTGACTGGATAAGCTATCTATATTTTTTTCGATCACATCATGCAAATTGACAGTATGTAGATTAGCTTTATTGAAGCTAACTGATATTACATCACTAAGATCTTCCACGGTTTGTTGCAAATTTTCTGCGCCACGACTAACCATTATAAAAAGCTCATTACTTTTCAATTCTGGATGGTCGGTTTCTAATACATCTAATAGGCCAATAATTCCAGAGCTATGGGATCTCAAATTATGGGAAACGATATGAGCGAAATTCTTTAAGCGGTTGTTTTGATCCTGGGTGATGTCAAGCAAAGATTTAATCTCAGTTTCAACCCTTTTTAATTCTGAAATATCTACTGCCACTCCAAGATAGCCTGTAATTTTATCGTTTTTTTTAATAGCAGTTACTGATAATAGGACAGTAAACTTACTACCATCTTTTCTAATATAGGTCCATTCTTTAGCCCCAGATTTTTCTTTATGAGCCTCGTGGGTAAGTATTTCAAAATCTGAGAATTTTCGATTACTATCAGCAATTTTTTTTGCTTCATCCCTAATTTCCTGCTTTTCATGAATAGATAGTGGAGTTAATCTCCCGAGTACTTCCTCCTGCTTATATCCTAATGCAGTTTCTGCCCCTGAATTAAAATGAGTGATTAAGCCCTTTTTGTTAGTTGCAATGATAATTACTTGAGTACTTGCATCTAATATAGCCTGAAGATTGGAAAGGGCTGCCTGTAACTTTTTCTCTGCTTCTTTCTCTTTACTTATGTCCTGAATAAAAGACCAAATGAATTTATTTTTATTGAGATCCTCCACCATCACTCCCCGTAAAAGAACCGGGTATCTAGATCCATCTTTTCGTTTAAATTCTTTTTGAAATGGTCCGTACACTCCTGTTTCCTCCAAATGTTTGAGTGCATTTTTCTCTCTGGTCTCATATTCTATGGGGGTTAAATCCCAATAACTCAAATTCAAAAATTCTTTTCGAGTATAACCAGAAGGCTCAATCAACTTATTATTAACATCCTTAAATTTTCCCGTTTCAAAGTCATTAAGAGCAATACCAATAGGTGATAATTCGTACAAGGCATTTAGTAAATTCTGCTGATATTTTAATTTCTGGGTATGTTTCTTTGCTGCAGTAATGTCAATTATTTGAGATACGAAATAAAGAATGGCTCCACTATGATTCCTTACTACTGAAACAGCGAGAATTATATGAACAATATTTCCATTTTTATGAAAATATCTTTTTTCCAAATTATAATTCGTTCGTTTACCTTCAATTACTTCCTTAAGTAAATTTAAATCTTTATCTAAGTCTTCGGGATGGGTAATATCCTGAAAAGTAAGTTGCATCAGTTCTTCAGCTGTATAACCTAAGATTTCACAGACTTTTTCATTAACTTTTAACCATTTTCCTTCTTCATTAAGTAAAGCCATACCTATGGCTGCATTTTCAAAATTTCCCCTAAATGCTTCTTCACTTACTCTTAATTCTTCTTCGTATTTTTTACGTTGATTGATGTCCTGGAGAGTCCCGTACATTTTTAATGGTTTACCATCATGCGTCCATTCAAATACCTTCCCTCGCTCCATGACCCAAACCCAATCGCCATTTCTATGTTTCATTCTGCTTTCAAACTCGTAAAACTCGGCTCTTTTTTGGAAGCATTTCTTTAACAGATGATTGGATTCTATAAGATCATCTGGATGTGCCAGTCCAGTCCAGGTTTTTATACTTACCGGTTGTAGTTCCTCTAAAGTATAACCTAAAATTTCTGCCCATTTTTCATTAAAAATAGTCTCACCCGTTTGGACATTCCATTCCCAGGTGCCCACATTGGTGCCTTCAATAACAGATTTAAACCGCTGTCTAACATCCACAATATCCTGCACCGGACTTCCTTCTGGTAACACATAAACAACATTATCATGGTCGTCAAATATAGGTTTGAGTCTAAAAAGTATAGTAGTGGAAATTTTGTTTGCAGTCCATACCTTCACTTCGTAAGAAACCATTTCACCTTTTGCAGCTTTGTAAAAATTTCTTTTTAACTCCTCTTTGGTTTCTTCCGATATCTGCCACCAGTAACAATCCCAGAAAGGTTTGCCAATTACATCTTCTGGTTGAAGATTAGCAACTTTTAAAGCGGTCTCATTGGCTTCCAGTAGTGTTCCATCGAGATCTAAAAAGCCAATAAGTGTAAATGTGGAATTGAAAATTCCTCTAAATTTGAGTTCATTTTTCTTAAATTCTGTAATGTCCTGGAAGCTTCCAATCAATTTATCTCCTACTTTACGGCCTGTACTTCTTACCCAAATCTCATTATTTTTTGCTGTAATTAACCTGCAGGTTACATCAAATCGATTACCAGTTGCTATGGTATCCTCTATTGCTTTACTAATTTTTGCCCTATCGTTAGGATGATAAAATTCTATTGCACTTTTTTTATCAAATTCATAATCTAAAGACACCTCGTGAATATGATAAACAAATTCTGTCCAAATTGTTTTTCCCGTTCCTATATGCAGCTCCCAACCCCCAATTTTATTAGCTTGCTGAGTTTCTTCCAATAAATCAAGATTTTTCCTAAGTTCTTGATTAATATTACTGGCTTGAATTTGCTTTTTTCTTAACTCTAAAAGCTTCATCGCTTGGTTTCCGAGGCTACTCAATAATTTTTTTTGCTCATTACCTAGAATTTTAGGTTCAGAATCTATAACACATAAGGTGCCTAGTGCATATCCATTTTCATTAACCAATGGTACGCCAGCATAAAAACGTATGAAAGGTTCTTGTGTGACCAGAGGATTATCTTTAAAACGCTCATCTTCCTGCGCATTTTCTACTATAAATAATTTATCAGGATGGTTTACGGCATGAGCGCAAAAGGAAATTTCTTTACAGGTTTCGCTGCTTTTTAAACCTTCATTAGAAAGAAACAATTGTTTATCTGCTGTAATCAGACTTATAAGCGATATCTTGGTATGACAAATTTGAGCAGCCATTTTGGTTAGGAAGTCAAAATCGTCTTCTCTCGCTGCGGTTTCAATATTATAAGCATCTAACTCTCTTAATCTGGCACTCTCGTTACTAGTTTCTTCAGGTTTATTCATTTTCAATATTAAATTTGTCGTGCTATAAATTTGTTAAAAATGAATACTATATTCCTACAGTAATGAACTTCTTTATAATCTCTTCCAATGGTGGTAATTTTATAGGTTTTCTTAAAAATCCATCCATATACATAATATCTCCTATTTCTTCTAATTGATCTTTTTTATACCCGCTTAGCGCTATAATTTGTGCTCTTCCACCATCCGTTTCACACTCTCTTATTAGTCTTGCGGTTTCAAATCCATCTATGGTAGGTAATTCAATATCTAGAAATATAAGATCTACTTTGTTTTCTTTAAACTTTTGGATAGCATCTTCTCCATTCTTACAGCTTAATACCGTGGCATCAGGACATGTCTTTTTAATAAGTCGTTCAATTAGTAGAAGGTTTATAGCATTGTCATCAATAGCTAAGATGCAAATTTTTTGTGTAGGGTGCATATCAGGTCTTTTGGGGCGTGAACAATAAATTTAGTTTATCAATAATAAGGATTACTAGGTTATTCCCTAAACTGATAGTATTAAAATTAATTATATTATTAACAGGGAAATTTCAAAATTTTGCATTAAAAATTAGATATTTGGCTGTCATGGGAATGCTTTAAGTTTCTAGAAAAAAAACTCTTTCTCCTTGGAGATTTCTCTTTGTTTAAATCTTTTTGATTTTTAATAATCAATGATTATTTTATTTTGCTTTGAGGGAATTTATGTAAAGGTGTGACTGAAAATATTATTCACTAAACAATAAACAATACAGGAACTATCTATAGCTTAGTTGCCGAAAAAAATCAATTGCTGTTGTCAGCAGCCATTCGGCTTCTTAAATTATTCATATCCTCACTTAATTTCCCGTCCAAAATCTTGGCGTAATGTTGGGTAATTTTTATTGATTTATGACCAAGCATTTTACTTACACTTTCAATGGGAACACCGTTTGAAAGGGTAATTGTCGTAGCAAATGTATGTCTTGCAACATGGAAAGTTAGATTCTTTTCAATTTCACAGGCATCTGCAATTTCCTTTAAGTAGCTATTTGTTTTTTGATTGGATAGCACTGGTAAAAGAGTGCCCTTGGGATTTGTAATGTTTTTATATTTTTTAATAATTTCTTCTGGAACTTTTAAGAGTGGAATACTGCTTAGGGATTTGGTTTTCGTTCTTTTAAATTTTAACCATTGGCTACCATCAATTCCCCTAATAATATTTTGTGCAGTTAATTTTTCAATATCGGAATAAGAACATCCAGTATAACAAGAGAATATAAAAGCGTCCCTTACTTGTTCCATTCTTCGGATGCTAAGGCTCTTTTCCATTATTTTAATTATTTCCTCTTTCGTTAAAAATTCCCGATCTATAACCTGGCGCTTTAGTTTAAAATTGTAAAAGGGATCTTTTTCCAACCAGCCATTGGCCACAGCCATACGGACAACTTTTTTCAAATAGGCTAGATATTTTAAAGCAGAATTATGTGAAAGATTCAGATCTGTTTTCAAATAGTAAATAAAACTATTAATGAATTTTATGTCAATATCTTTTACGCGAAAATCATCAGTCTTAAAATGGGATGCAATAAAATTGGTTAAATGCTTTTTTGTGGTCTTGTAACGTTGTAGTGTTCTAAATGAATAATCTTTATTAACCAGTTTTTCCATTCTTAAATTATGATCCTGAAACATTTCCAGAATTCTCTTTTTCGATGAATCATCATTGCCTATAAATATATTTTTCAATACAGCTGCCGAAATATTCTCATCTGAATCCTGAAGTTTTTGAAATATAGTGTATAGGCGGTTTTTCATAATATCCAGATGCCTGTTTACTGATTTAGCTTCGTTCGATTGACCTTTAAAACAATTGGCTTTTGAATTCCATTTGTTTAATTCCACTCTTCTCATGGTACTAACTTCAGCTCTTTTTCCATTATAGGTGATTCTCATATAAACAGGAACTTTTCCTTGTTTGTTAGTTTTACTTCGCTTGATATAGAAGAGAATTGATAATAAGTTCTGCATAATGATATATTTTGAATGATAAATCTAAAGAAAAAAAACTAAACAAAATAGTTGTAAAATACATTAAATCAATATGTTAAGGTTGATTCGGTGACCTGTTTTGGACTTTTGAAAAGGGCACCGAATGGGACACTTTTAATATCTGTTCAAATGTTATTATTTGATATTATAAAAAATAAAAAACCCCGTAAACATTGAGTTTTACGGGGTTTTGGTTTTGTTTGAAGTCTTAAAAGTACTCGAGGCGGGAATCGAACCCGCACTTCCGAAGAAACTGGATTTTGAATCCAGCGTATTTGATATTAAATTTCACTAAATACACTTATAATCAACTGATTAATAAATATTTAATTTTTATTGATTTCATTTGATATGGTCTAAAATCAATAAATGTTGTACCTATGTTGTACCAAAAATGATTATCTTTATATTCTCAATACTTAAGATATGGCATCAAACGCAAAAATAGTACTTCGGAAAAAGCCCAATAAAGAAGGGCATTGTCCTCTTTGTATTCGTATTACTAAAAACCGTCGCTCAAATTATCATTATATAGGTCATAATATTGACCCTAATGATTGGGATGGAAAAAATATTAGAGTTAGAAAATCACACCCTTACTCAGATAGGTTAAACGGCTTGCTTAGTACTAAACTGTCTGAGGCGAATAAGATGCTGATTGATTTGCAATCGAGCAAAAAGGATATATCGGCTAATCAAATAAAAGAGAAACTTTATGCATCTTCCGAATCAGTTACTTTTTTCGAAGTGGCACAAGATTTTCTTGATGATTTAGAAGCAAACGAAAAGCTGTCTAGGCTCTCGACCGACAAGGCTCGTGTTAACCACGTATTGAACTTTACCAAATCAAAACAACTTACCTTTCAAGAAATTGATGAAAACTTTCTAAAGAGATTTAAAACTTACCTCCGTACAAAACACAACCTATCGGAAAGGTCGATAGTAAATAATCTTATTGTGATTAGAACTATCTATAATAGAGCTATTAAATTGGGTATAGTAGATAGAAAACTCTATCCCTTCGGTTCAGATAAAATACGGATTAAGTTCCCTGAAACCGAAAAAATAGGCCTTACCAAAAATGAGGTCATAAAACTTGAATCCGTTGAAAATCTGACCGACAACGAGACTCACGCTAGAAATGTTTGGCTTTTCAGTTTTTATTTTGCCGGAATTCGGGTAGCTGACGTATTGAAAATTCGTTGGACCGATATTTATGACGAAAGGCTGCATTATCGAATGAACAAGAATTTAAAATTGTTATCCCTTAAAATCCCAGATAAAATATTTCCGATTTTGGAATATTATCAGGACAGTAAACAAAATGATGACGATTTTATATTTCCGGAAATGAAAAAGGCAAATTTACAAGATGCAAAAGATGTCTATGCTAAAACAAAAACGGCCAACAAGAAATTCAATAAATATTTGGTATCGGTCGCTGATAAAGCCAAAATATCAAAAAAAGTAACTATGCACATTGCTAGACATACATTTGGGAATATATCGGAAGATAAAATCCCAATTAATATGCTCCAAAAATTATATAGACATTCATCGATTACCACTACTATAAATTACCAATCTAACTTTATGCATAGGGATGCCGATAATGCTTTGGATAGCGTCATTAATTTTTGATTTCTGAAATTCTAAATCATCTTTGCACAATCTGTGCATTGATTTTTTTTTATCTTTGTAGTGTGAAAATTATCGCTGTCATATTATCTCTATATATATTCGGGCTTAACTTATTAGCCTGTAATGATAGTGACACTTCACAAGTGATTTCTGATTCAGAAGTAACAGTGGTTGCTACGCAGAATTTAGATATCGACTATTCACATGATAAAGTAGCAGATTTATGCCCTCCTTTTTGTAGTTGCCATTGCTGCCATGTGCATACAGTAGATTTCGGTTCTTCAAATTTCAAGGCTTTGATTATTGAAATTCCATCAAAAGCCTTTGTCCATTTTGACAGCTCAGTGGAAGAACCTATCCTTTCTTTTTTAGATCCCCCAAAAGTATAATTCAGTTTTTATAGGATAACTATATCCTTTCTCATCCTGGAGTTCTACAAATTCTCCGGACCAGTATTATCGATTTTTTCAACTCTTAGAAAATATCGAAATGTTTAACTGAATTAATTTTTTATATGATCAATAGAATCATTTCATTTTCCATTAATAATAAATTTATTATTGGGCTACTTACCTTAGCACTTATAGGAACAGGTATTTGGTCCATGATGACCGTTAACCTGGGATCGGTACCAGATATTACTAATAATCAGGTTCAGGTGATTACCCAGTCACCTAATCTTGCCACAGAAGATATTGAACAATTTGTAACCTATCCTGTAGAACTTTCGATGGGTAATTTACCTGGGGTTACAGAGATTCGCTCTATTTCACGTTTTGGACTTTCGGTAGTTACTATTGTTTTCAAAGATGATATGGGAACCTATCTTCCTCGTCAACTTGTACAGGAAAAACTAAATGAATTGGGAGAGACCATTCCCGATAAATTTGGAAGTCCTTCGATGGGGCCTATTTCAACCGGATTAGGTCAAATCTATGAGTATACCATAAAGCCAAAAAAGGAATATGAAACAGAATATTCCCCTATGGAGCTTCGAACTATTCAGGATTGGATAGTTAAACGACAGCTAACCTTACTGGATGGGGTGGTGGAAGTAAATTCTTTTGGAGGCTCCATAAAACAATATGAGGTAGCAATAAACCCGGAAAAATTAAACAGTATGGGTATAAGTATCTCTGAGGTTTACGAGGCTTTGGCTCGAAATAATGTAAATACAGGGGGAGCTTATATTGAGAAAAATAAAATGTCAAATTTTATTAGAGGTGAAGGTTTAATCCGTTCACTGGAAGATATAAGGAAAATTGCTATTACTACCGAAAATGCTGTTCCGATAACTATTGGAGATGTTGCGGAAGATGTTCAGTTTGGAAATCAGGTACGCTACGGGGCTTTCACCCAGGATGGAGAAGAAGCCGTAGGTGGGATAATTATGATGCTAAAAGGTGCCAATCCCAATGCTGTAATTCAGGATGTTAAAGATAGGATGGCAGAAGTTGAAAAGTCACTTCCTGAAGGTTTAACCATAGAACCAATTATTGATCGGAGTGAATTGATAGCCAGAACGACTGATACAGTCAAAACTAATTTACTGGAAGGTGCATTAATAGTAATTTTTGCCCTGGTATTATTATTAGGTAGTCTAAGAGGTGGTCTTATTACCGCAACCACGATTCCACTATCACTGCTTTTTGCTTTTATTTTAATGAAACAATTCAATGTCTGGGCTAATCTAATGAGTTTGGGCGCTATTGACTTTGGAATCATTATAGACGGTGCAGTGATTATCATCGAAGGAACCGTGTATGAAATACAAAAACGGATTAGATCAGGCAAACTGAAATTTACTCAGGCTAAAATGGATGAAGTAGCCTATGATGCGGGAAGTACGATGATGAGTTCCGCGTTTTTTGGACAGATTATAATTCTTATTGTATTCACTCCTATACTTTTTCTTACGGGGGTAGAAGGAAAGATGTTTAAGCCTATGGCTTATACCTTCGGTTTTGCGATGATTGGAGCTATTTTCTTATGTCTTACCTATGTCCCTATGATGTCTGCCCTATTTATGAAACCCATTCAGAATAAAAAGAACTGGTTTGGAAGATTTGAACGCTGGTTGGAAAGGTTAAGTGATAAGATAATTGGTGGAATCCAAAAAGTGTATATGCCTTTACTGAAAGGGGCATTAAAACTGAAGCTCATTGTTGTTGGGGCCGCCGCCATTCTACTTGTGATAGCCGGATTTATCTTTTCCAGAATGGGAGGAGAATTTGTGCCTCAACTTGATGAAGGAGATATTGCCATGCAGGCTTTGATCAGACCAGGGAGTTCATTAACAGAATCTATTGAAGTTTCCAAAAAAATAGAAAACATACTCCTAGAAAATTTCCCTGAAATTAAAACGGTAACCGCAAGGATTGGAGTAGCCGACATTCCTACAGATCCAATGCCAATGGATATCGCAGATATGTATCTGATCCTTGAAAAGGATAAGGATAAATGGACAAGCGCTGAAACTAAAGAAGAACTTATAGCACAGATCAAGGAAAAACTGAATAAAGAACTTACAGGGGTAAATCTGGTGTTTACTCAACCTGTAGAATTAAGGTTCAACGAATTATTAGAAGGAGTAAGAGAAGATATTGCGGTTAAACTATATGGGGAGGACCTGGATGTGTTGTCGGAAAAGGTACAGGAAATGGCTAATATTATCCAGACCGTACCTGGAGCAGGAGATGTTAATCCTGAACGAACATCTGGGCTGCCACAAATGACCGTGAAATTTAACCGTGATAAAATTGCTCAATATGGCCTGGATATCCAAAAAGCAAATGATTATATAAGTACTGCTTTTGCGGGAGGAACCGCAGGAGTCATTTTTGAAGGAGAAAAGCGATTCGATTTAGTAGTAAGATTTGATGAAGAACATAGAAAGAATATTGATGACTTGCGTGGAATGTATATCGATCTTCCCGACGGAACTCAGGTACCGATAAAAGAAATAGCAGATATCGAATATGTTCCGGGCCCTATGCAAATTTCGAGAGATGATACCTACAGAAGAACCTATGTGGGTGTAAATGCCCGGGGAAGGGATGTAGAGTCAGTCGTTAATGATATTCAGCAAAGATTAGATGAAGAATTAGAATTACCTCCCGGGTATTATATAACTTATGGGGGGGAATTCGAAAATCTTCAGAGTGCTAAGGACCGCTTGATAATTGTTGTACCCATTGCCCTTTTCTTGATATTTGTTCTTCTATATTTTGCCCTAAAATCGTTTTCCCAATCTGTCATGATCTATATAGCCATACCCCTCGCTGCCATTGGAGGTGTTTTTGCCCTTTGGTTGCGGGGAATGCCATTCAGTATTTCTGCTGGGGTAGGTTTTATTGTATTATTCGGGGTTGCAGTTTTAAACGGGCTGGTACTAATAAATAGATTCAATTCTTTAAAAGAAGAAGGAGTAACCAGTATAAGAGATAGAATTTTTACAGGAACCAAAGAACGAATACGACCTATTATGTTAACAGCAACAACAGATATTTTCGGTTTTTTACCAATGGCATTTTCCACATCAGCCGGTGCAGAAGTTCAACAACCACTTGCTACGGTGGTTATAGGTGGGATGCTTACAGCTACACTGCTTACGCTGGTTGTATTACCAGTACTATATACCCTTGTAGAAAGAAAACGAGAGAAAAAAGAACAGAATAAACTAGGTTCTTCCAATTCGCGATCTTTAGCTACGATTTTGATAATTGGCTTAGTTTTAGGCGGAACCTTTTCTGTAAATGCACAATCTGATGCAATGTCATCTGAATATTCACAACAGGATTCTTTACAAACAATTAGCTTGGAAGAGGCTAGAGAAATCGCAATTAAAAATTTTCCCCAGCTAAAAGCTGCCCAACTTGAAATTGAAAGTGAAGAAGTACTGCGTAAAACCGCTTATGATTTTGGAAATACCCAAATCTTTACAGGAAAGGAAGAAGTAGGAAATGGTTCTGATGGAATTTATACCCAGATTGGCGTCCAACAACAAGGCATTGATATTTTCGGAATTGCCCCGCGTTTAAAATTGCAGAAAGAAAGGGTCGCATTGGCCGAAAATGCTTTAGAATTAAATACTTTAGAAGTTGAACGTGAAGTAAGTAGAGCCTGGGCGTCAGTTTATACCCGGAAAAAAATGTATCAGGTTTACCGGAAGATGGACTCAATTTTTGAAGACATTGAAAGGGCCGCAAGGATTCGATATGAGACAGAAGCTACCTCTAAACTCGAATATCTTGCCACTTCTAATCAGGGGAATGAGGTAAAAATACAATTAGAACAGTCCTATCGAAATTACCTGAAATCATTGCAGCGCCTAAACCTCTGGTTTGCCAGTGATACGATCTATGATGTACCAGATTTGCCCGTTGAAACCTTAGACGAACCTTTGAACTTTCTGGTAGAGTCCCTTGAAAATCATCCATCGCTTCAGGTTTCTGAACAAAGGGTGGATATTGCAAAAGCAATTACCAGAGAACGAAAATCAGAATTTCTGCCCAAATTTCAGGGCCAGTATGCCAGGCAGGAAATAAATGGACAGTCGGGATTCTATCAATATCAATTGGGAATTCAAATCCCGCTATTTTTTGGACCGGAATTAGGACGTACACAAGAAGCTAAAGTCCATCGAAAGATTGCCGAGCAAAATTTTTACCAGGATAAACTCGAACTGGAAACCGCCTATAAAAATATGCGGGAAGAATTCATCAAATGGAGAAACTCCTGGAATTATTATAAAAATGAAGCGCTTCCATTGGCTAAGGAGCAACAGGATGGAGCTGTATTAGCTTTTAAGGAAGGAGCTATAGATTATGTAACCTTCCTTCAGAATATAAGAGATGCCATTAGAATTGAGGTAAATGCCTGGGGTGCTTTCGATGATTATCTCGATAGCCGGTACCAACTTGAATATTACCTTGAAAATTCAAATTAAAAACTAAGAAAGAAAACGATATGAACATAAGATCAATAAATATTTTAATGCTTGCCTTATCACTTACATTGTTTTTGGGGTGTGAAGAAAATTCTAATTCGGAAAAAGATACTCAGGAGACTAAAGCATCGGATTCTAAAGAAACACAAGGTCACAATGAAGAAGAAGGCGGGATGCGCTCGGTACATCTTTCAGAGATGAAATTTAATAGTTTGGGAATCAAAGTAGATACCTTACCTAAGAAAGCATTATCAGGAATAGTGGAAGCCAATGGACAACTAGAAGTGCCGCCTCAATACGAAGCTACAGTTACGGCCGTCTTAGGGGGCAATATAAATTCAATAAAAGTTATTGAAGGGGATAAAGTAAATAAGGGTCAGATACTGGCTTACCTTTCCCATCCTACTTTGACGAAAATCCAAACGGACTATATAAATGCATACAGCCGGATGCAGTTTTTGGAAAAGGAATTTGCAAGGCAAAAACGATTATATGAAGCCGAAGTAGGGTCGGGGAAATCTTTTCAACAAACACAGGCAGATTATCAGTCTGTACAAGGTGAAGTACGTGGATATGAATCACAATTACGTCAGTTAAACCTGAGTGTTTCGAGGGTTAGAAATGGGGAACTTTACGAATATATACCGGTAGTTAGTCCTATTGAAGGTTATATAGAAAAAGTAAAGGTGCAAATTGGCCAATATGTAGAACCACAAACCAGTATGTTTATGGTAGTTGATAATGAACATGTTCATGCCGATCTAATGGTTTTTGAAAAAGATATTTATAAGGTTAAAGAAGGTCAAAAAATTTCTTTTACGCTGGAATCGGTTCCTGGAAGTAATTTAACGGGAGAGATTTATTCCGTGGGAAAACAATTTGAACAAAACCCCAAAGCGGTACACGTACATGCAGAAATAGATAATAAGAAAGATTATCTTATTCCTGGTATGTATATCAAAGGAAAAATCAGGACGGGTGAAGAAGCTGTTCCTGCCTTACCGGAAGAAGCAATAATTGAAGAAGAAGGAAATCCCTACATCTTTACGGCCCAAAAACACCAGGAAGATGGTGAAACCGAGTGGGAATTGAAACCGGTGCAGGTAAGAACGGGAATAACTGAAGATGGTTGGGTTGAAATTAAACTGCTGGAGCCTCTGCCTGAAGGTACTTTGGTTGCTTATAATAATGCCTATTATCTGGTCTCTGAAATGCAGAAAAGCCAGACTTCCCATGGTCATTAAATTAAAAAAAATAGATGGATGGACTCTCTGTTAAATGTTTGTCTTGATTAAAATTCCAGAGGGTTCATCCTTAATACTAAATTAAAACCACAGTAATGAAAGAAATAAAAGCATTTATAAAGCCAAAACGGGTTCAAATAGTGATAGAATCCCTTAGCGAAAGCGGATTCAAAAGTATGACGCTGTCTCAGGGGGAAGGTACCGGAGCATTTAAAGCAAAAGGCGCATCACCTTCTTTAGATTTCCGTGTAACCGACAGCCCGGTGGTAAAGTTAGAACTGGTATGTCAAAATGAAGAAGCACAATCGGCTATCAATATCATCCTGGAAAACGGGAAAACACCGGATCCAGGTGATGGCATCATTTATTTGTCTGACATTGAAGATGCTTTCAAGATAAAAACCGGGGAATCCTTAAAGCGTTAAATTTTCTAAACCCTTTTACGCCCAATGGAAAAAATAGTAAAAAAGTTAGAAAGCAAAGGCATCCGCCCTACGGCAATGCGCCTGATGACCTATAAACGGTTGGCACAATTGAATGTGGCCATTAGTTTAGGCGACCTTGGGAAAGATTTCGAAAGCTCGGAAAGGAGTACGCTTTTCCGTACTATGAAGACATTTGAAGAAAAAGGAATTGTGCATCAAATTGAGGATGGCACCGGCATCATTAAATATGCCCTGTGTGAAGACAATTGTGAATGCGAGGTGGGTAACGACCTTCACTTACATTTTCATTGCAATAGTTGCGGGGAAACCGTGTGCCTTACAGAACATAAAATCCCTCAGATAAATCTGCCCGAAGGTTACGTGGCAGAGGATATTAATCTGGTGGCTAAGGGAGTCTGTGAGAAATGTAGCAATGACTTGGATTAAGTTTTTTGATTTAAAAAATTGGAACAATGATGAAAATTTATAAAAAAGAAAACAAGGTATATATGGTAGCTCAAAATAGATTGGATGCTACCGATTATGACAATTTGATATCTCAATTAAAAAACCATATACAGGCAAACCATAAAGTATACTGGTATATTGAAATGGAAAATTTTGAGGGGTGGACTGCAAGTGCGTATTGGAAGGGCATTGAACTGAAACTTCCGAATGAAGAACGCGTTAAAAAGGTTGCATTGGTGGGAATTACAAAATGGCAGGAACAGTTTACCGAAGTTTTGATACCCTTTACAAAGGCACATATTAAATTCTTTAGCCTTGAAGAAAAACATTTGGCCAAGGAATGGATGGAGAAAGGAAATCATTAAAAAAGTTAAATAAATTTAAACAGAAAGATTATGATGGACAACTGGAATTTTGGGGGAATGCACTGGATATGGTGGGGGCTTTGGATAATCCTCATCTTTTGGATATTCTTAATTCCTTATCCCACCCCGGGACAAAATAGACGGAAGGATAAGGCTATGGAAGCCCTGAGAGAACGATACGCCCGGGGCGAGATAAGCGATGAGGAATTTGAACAAAAGAAGAAAGTCCTTCAGGATAAGAAGAAGTAGTTATAAGGCACAGGCATCGAAAGCGATGGCACCTATGGCTTATAAAAGAAGGTAAAAATGAAAAAACGCAAAGTATTTGTTTTTATATTCATTGGATTAGCCCTTGGCTTATTTATAATACAGCCCCTGGTTATTTCACTCCACATGTATGACATGCAGGGAGGTAATGGCGAATGGTGGAAATCTCTGCTTGCTTCATATCAGCAGGAAGTTAGTTCATGGGATTTGGATCAAGCCATCATCAAATTGCTATTTGGACTGCTGGGCATTGCCTTGTCGCTTATGTTTATGGTCAGGCAAAGAATATTTCAATTGACCGGAAGAAGAGATAAGCTGGAGGAGATCAGGGAGCTGATTGCGGCAGGAGAAAACCAGCAAGTAGAATTTAAATCTACCTTGAGATGGGATTTGAGGCAGTTTAAACCGAATAAGGCTTTGGAGGACGTAATAGCAAAAACAATTGCCGGGTTTATGAACACCCAAGAAGGGCATTTAATTATCGGAATTGATGATGAAGGTAGTATTCTGGGGCTGGAACAGGATTGCGGTACTTTAAAAAAACCTGGCAAGGACGGGTTTGAGCAATATATAATGCAATTGGTGTCCCTCAAGTTCGGCACTCATTTTTGCCCTTTGGTTAAAGTGGCCTTTTACCAATTCGAAGAAAAGGATATCTGTTATGTAAGGGTTCACAAATCACAAAAACCTGTGTATTTGAATTTGGGCGATCGTTCGCATTTCTTTATCAGAACCGGGAACGGAACCCGCGAGTTGGATATGCCTGAGGCTCTGGAGTATTTGGAGATACACTTAAATTAATATAAACCCTATAAAATTGAAAAAATGATATAGGTATTGGACATAGAAAAAGAAAACTTGATTGCTGCTAAAATCAATGGTAGAATCACGAAGAAGGATATAAAAAACCCATCCGCTAATCCACAATATCATCGAAAAAAGTCATAAAATTTGTAGGCGAAAAAAATAGCAGGAATGGGTCGTTAAAGCTACTCATTTCTTTACCGGTTCAGAAGTCAAATATTTTGACCTTCAGGATAAGGAACAAGCAAAAAACTGGATACAAATAACTAAGGATATGAAAAAACTAAAAATCAAAATTCCCGTAATCCTTCCACAGGTACCTAATGAAAAAGACGCTTGTGTGGAAAGGCTAATTAAGGAACTGGAAGCCGAAAATGGCCTTGAAAAAGTCCACATAGCGGATGATCAGGAAGATACGGTGCCACAATTGTGCTTTCATTACGATCCGGATATAATTTCTATTGACCGCATTCAATCATTGGCAGAAAGAACCGGGGCTGAAATTACCGCGAAATATGGACATTTGCTTATAGAGGTTGAGGGGATTAGACATACCCGGCATGCAAGGACTATAGAAAAGAGTCTGTTGAATATCAATGGTGTTTTGGAAGCTTCCGCCAATGCCGGAGGAATGATCCGTTTAGAATATGATAAACGGGAAACAAGTTTTGATGAGATAACTACAAAGCTCGAAAAAGAAAACCTACAAGTTAAAAAAAGCTCCTCTGCTGAGAATAAGGGCTTTAAATCTGCCGAAAAGAATCCTCAAAATTTAAATAAAGAAAAGGTAAGGGATATAGAAGAACAAAAGCATAAAGATACTGATCTCCAGAATCATAGAGAAGCGGATAGCCACGGGGCCGGGGAAGAACATTCCCACGCCCACGGAGGTATTTTTGGGAAAAACACCGAACTTATTTTTGCTATTATTTGTGGTGCTCTTTTGGGTATTGGTTTTGGTTTGTCCTACGTAACATCAATACCGGAATGGGTCAGCTTATCCCTATACATAGGTGCCTACTTTTTTGGAGGTTACTTTACAGCAAAAGAAGCCATACAGACCGTAGCCAAAGGTGGATTTGAAATTGATTTTCTCATGTTGGTCGCAGCTATAGGAGCAGCTATTCTTGGGGAATGGGCTGAAGGAGCTTTGTTATTATTTCTCTTTAGCCTGGGGCATGCCTTGGAGCATTATGCAATGAACAAAGCACGAAAATCTATAGCTGCACTGGCAGAACTGGCGCCAAAAACAGCTTTGGTTAAGAAAAATGGTAAAACGGAAGAAGTTGGTATCGAAAAACTCAATATTGGGGATATCATTGTGGTGAAACCAAATAGTAAAATATCTGCAGATGGCGTAGTGGTAGATGGGCAGAGTAGTGTTAACCAGGCTCCAATAACCGGGGAGAGTGTACCGGTAGATAAAGTTCCCGTAGAAGATGTTGAGAAGGATTACTCAGAGGTAGATGATATTAAAGATGAAAACCGCGTTTTTGCCGGAACGATCAATGGGAACAATACTTTGGAGATTAAAGTTATCAAAGCAGCCAAAGATTCAACGCTTTCCCGATTGGTGAAACTGGTTAACGAAGCTCAGACTCAAAAATCGCCTACCCAGTTGCTCACCGATAAATTTGAAAAATATTTTGTGCCGTCCGTCCTTATTTTGGTCGGGATTCTTTTGTTTGCTTTTTTAGTTATTGACGAACCCTTTAGCGCCAGCTTTTACAGGGCGATGGCCGTATTAGTAGCTGCAAGTCCCTGTGCGTTGGCAATCTCGACCCCAAGTGCTGTATTAAGTGGAGTGGCCAGAGCTGCCCGTGGCGGGGTATTAATTAAAGGAGGGCGCCCTCTGGAGGACCTGGGGGTTATTACCGCCCTAGCCTTTGATAAAACCGGAACTCTAACGGAAGGAAAGCCAAAACTTACCCAAGTGGTGCCACTTGGGGATATTTCAGACAATGAACTTCTCAAAATAGCAGTAGCCGTGGAAGGTCTTAGTGATCACCCCCTGGCCAAAGCTGTAGTTCGTGATGGAAAAGAGCGTCTGGAAGGCGAGGAAATCCCAAATGCCTCTAATTTAGAGGCAGTTCTGGGTAAAGGGATTAAAGCATCATTTGGCAATGATAAAATCTATATAGGTAACCTCGACCTGTACGAAGGGCTTGATGAGAGTACACCTTCCGAAAAAATAGCTACGAAAGTGCGTGGTCTTGAAGGTGGTGGAAATACAACAATGCTTATACGAAAAAATGAAGAATATATAGGCATCATTGCATTAATGGATACCCCTCGTGAAGCCGCCAAGGGAACCCTTAAAAAATTAAAAGAAATAGGAATTAAACGAATGATCATGCTTACTGGTGATAACCAGAAGGTAGCAGACGCAGTAGCAGAAGAAATAGGATTGACCGATGCCTGGGGTAGTTTATTACCGGAAGAAAAAGTGGATGCTATAAAAGAATTAAAAGAAAAGGAATCCAAGGTGGCAATGGTGGGCGATGGCGTTAATGATGCCCCTGCCATGGCAAACAGCACTGTAGGAATAGCTATGGGTGCTGCGGGAAGTGATGTAGCCCTGGAAACGGCGGATATTGCGCTAATGGCCGATAAGTTGGAAACCCTGCCCTTTGCCATAGGTTTAAGCAGGAAGGCAAAGGCGATTATCAGGCAAAACCTTTGGGTTAGCCTTGGTATTGTGGCCCTGCTTATACCTTCAACCATATTCGGCTTGGCAAATATTGGAGTGGCGGTAGTAATCCATGAAGGTTCGACGCTTCTGGTGGTTTTTAATGCGTTAAGGCTTTTGGCTTATAAAAAAGATTAGATCCGGACTTAGACTGTTTTTCGAAAGAATATAAAATGACAAAAACGGAAAAAAAATTATCGTCAAAAGGGATACGTCCCACTGAAATGAGGTTGAAAATTTACAAATACCTCAAAAGGAAAACTTATGCAGTAAGTTTAAATGAAATGCAAAAAGTCTTTATCAATAAAAATATCAAAACAGCCAATAAGACCACTTTCTACAGGGCGATAAAGCTCTTTGAGAAAAAAAGCATGGTGCACCAAATTGACGATGGAACTGCTTTTGCAAAATATGCGATTTCCGATGAAAACGCCAAAGGTAAACACAGTACAGATTTACATATGCACTTTCATTGTACCAATTGTAAGAAAACAATCTGTTTACCAAATAAAATATCGGAAGAGAGTTTGCCAAACCAGTATGAGGTGAACGATGTGAACCTAGTTTTAAAAGGGATATGTAAAAACTGTAGTAAAAAATAATAGGTGGGAGTGCCTTAAGCCTGAATCCCAGCCCCCAATGGTCAAGCTTAAGGTTTTTTCCACCGTAACTAACTTAAAAAAATGTGAATATGGAAAAATTTGATGTAACTATAATAGGATCTGGCCCGGGCGGGTATGTAAGTGCGATCCGTTGCGCCCAATTAGGATTAAAAGTAGCCATTATTGAAAGGTACAACACGCTTGGCGGCACCTGCCTTAACGTGGGCTGTATCCCGTCAAAAGCCTGGTTGGAAGCCTCTGAGCATTATTACAAACTCAAGCATCAATTCGAAAATTTTGGGATTGATGTTAAAGAAGCCAATGTCGATATCAAAAAAATGAACCAAAGGGTTCAGGATGTGGTACAGGAAATCATCAATGGCGTTGGGTATCTGATGAAAAAGAACAAAGTTACCGTCTATGAAGGCCACGGCACCATCAAGGACAAAAACACGATTGAGATTAAGGCCGAAGCTAAAACGGAAACTATAGAAACCGATAAAATTATCATTGCCACAGGGTCCAAACCCGCTTCCTTGCCCAATATTAAAATCGATAAAAAAAGGATAATCTCTTCTACCGAGGCCCTTGCGCTACAGGAAATTCCCGACCATTTATTGGTCGTTGGTGGAGGCGTTATCGGGGTTGAGATAGGTTCTGTTTTCGCCCGCCTGGGCTCTAAGGTGTCTATTGTGGAATATTTTGATAGCCTCATCGCCACTATGGATGGCGCACTGGGACATCAATTGCATCGTTCCCTAAGAAAACAGGGAATTGAGTTTTATTTGGAACATAAAGTGACCAATGCAACAGCAACGGACAACAAAGTTGAATTGAAAGCGGAAAACCTGTCCGATAAAAAAGAAATGAATTTAGAAGGCGACTATTGCCTTATGGCCATTGGCCGGAAACCGTACACCGCCAATTTAGGCCTTGAAAACATTGGCGTGGAAACCAATGAGAAAGGACAGGTAACGGTAAATGAGAACCTTGAAACCAATGTCAAGGGTGTATATGCCATTGGGGATGTAATCCGAGGGGCAATGCTTGCCCATAAAGCCAGTGAAGAGGGCGTTTTTGTAGCCGAAAGGATAGCAGATCAAAAGCCACATATCAATTATTCGCTTATTCCTAATATTGTTTATACCCAGCCCGAAGTGGCCGGGGTAGGCTTAACCGAAGAAGAATTGAAAGAAGCAGGAAGAAGTATTAAAACAGGCTCTTTTCCTTTTAAGGCCAACGCAAGGGCGAAAATAAGTATGGACACCGACGGCTTCATAAAAGTAATCGCAGATAAAGAAACTGATGAGATATTGGGAGTGCATATGATAGGGCCACGCATTGCAGACAGCTATACCGAAGCGGTGGTAGCGATGGAATTCAGGGCATCTGCCGAAGATGTTGCAAGGATGTCCCACGGGCACCCAACTTTTTCAGAAACCTTTAAAGAGGCCTGTCTGGCAGCCACCGAAGACAGAGCGTTGCATATTTAACGGCCTTAATTTAATTGTAAAATCGGATTAGGCAGTTTTTAATCATTTCATAAGACTTAAATCAGTTTGTATTAAGTTTAAGTTTATGGTCTAAAAAATAAAATAAATATTTTAAAAATGTAAAGAGCATGAGAACTATTCCGAAAGACAAAAACATCGATAGTAGTTTGACGCTACTTCGTGACGGCTATGAATTTATTCAGAAAAAGCGTCAAAAGCTTTGGTCCGATATTTTTAGAACCCGTTTGATGTTAAAGGAAACGATCTGCATGAGTGGAAAAGAAGCCGCGGAGGTTTTCTATGACACTGAAAAGTTTCAGCGAAAAGACGCTGCTCCTAAAAGAGTGCAAAAAACATTATTCCTCCAGAAGGGTGTCCAGACACTGAATAATTCAGCATACAGGCAAAGAAATGAAATGTCTATGTCTTTGATGAAACCGGATAGCCTGCGGGGGTTCCTAAAAATTCAAAAGAGCCACTGGGAAACATACATTGGTAAATGGGAGAAAGATGAAGAGCAAAAGTGCCTTTGCCGGAGTGGTTTCAGGCAGAAGAAGTAAACCTGCTGCTAAAAGGATTTTGTAACAATTGTATCCGGATAAAGGACAACTATTATAACGAATATTAAAAATAAAAAAAGAGATAATGGAGAAAACAACATTTAAGATAACCAAAATGGATTGCCCTTCGGAAGAGCAGATGATCCGGATGAAGTTGGAATCTTATGCTCAAGTGAAATATTTGGATTTTGATATTCCCAACAGGAAATTGGAAGTATATCATGTGGATGGCATTGAAGATATACAAACATCAATAGCCGGTTTAAACCTTGGGGATTCTTTAGAGGGAACCACAGAAGCCGAACCACCCGTAATGGAAGACCAATCCAAACAAAAAAGAATCCTTTGGTGGGTCTTGGGCATCAACTTTGGTTTTTTCGTTATCGAAATGACCACAGGTTGGATTTCCTCTTCTATGGGACTTGTGGCGGATTCGTTGGATATGCTGGCAGATTCCATCGTATATGCGCTAAGCCTATTCGCGGTAGGCGGTGCCATTTCAAGAAAAAAGAAGGTCGCAAAATTCAGCGGGTATTTTCAGATGGCATTGGCAACACTTGGTTTTGCAGAGGTATTAAGAAGGTTTTTTACCAGTAGTGAAACACCAATGTTCCAGTGGATGATTGTAGTTTCCATTTTAGCCCTACTGGGGAACCTTATTTCGCTTTGGTTGATAAACAAGGCTAAAAGTAAGGAGGCCCATATGCAGGCCAGTGCCATTTTTACGTCCAATGATATTATTGTAAACGGTGGGGTTATAGTGGCAGGGGTACTGGTCTATTTTCTGAATAGCAAATGGCCCGATTTGGTGATTGGCGGCATCGTCTTCACGTTTGTAATGCGGGGCGCCATAAGAATTTTAAAATTATCTAAATAATGCAAATATATGTTGCACAAGACGTTGGGAAACAATAGGAAATTATGAATAAAAGTAGTGTAGCATTATTGATTTTACTGTTGTTGGCAATAGACCAGACCATAAAGATTTATGTGAAGACCCATTTTTATTATGGCGAGGAGTACTACGTATTTGGCCTGGATTGGTTTCGCTTGCATTTTTTGGAAAATCCCGGAATGGCCTGGGGCTTTAAGTTTGGGGAGGGATATCTGGCCAAGCTTGTTTTGATCCTATTTCGGCTGGCCGCCATTGTTTGGGGGACTTTTTATATCAAAAAGATGATACGTGAAGGATATGCAAAGGTTTTTGTAATCTGTGCAGCATTTATATACGCAGGTGCATTGGGTAATTTGATTGACGGTGCATTTTACGGACTGATCTTTGAAAAAAGTGATCCGGCAGTACAAAACGTTGCAGAAATATTCCCGTCAGGGGGTGGATATGCTGGATTTTTAAATGGCAATGTCGTGGATATGTGGTTCCTTCCCATTATTGATACAAGGCTTCCGGAGTGGCTGCCATTTTGGGGAGGTAATCAATTTACTTTTTTTGACCCTGTATTTAATACCGCAGATGTCTGGATTAGCACGGGAGTGATTTTACTCCTGATCTTTCAAAGCCAACAAAAAAAAGACCAGAAAATATCGGAAAATAAAAAGTTGAAATATACTGAGGGTAACAGAAAAATTATAAACAACGATTAGTTATGAACGTTTGGCTTTGGGTAGTAGTATTGGGATTGGCAGCTTGGGCTGCCCATTGGGGTGCGGACCAACTCTTGACGCCTTTAAAGATGCTCCGTAAGCAATGGGGGCTTACAGCTTCTGCAGGAGCAGCTCTCCTTGCCATTGTGACCGCCAGCCCCGAGGTAGCTGTAAACGTTACCAGTGCAGCCCGGGGAGTATCGGAAATTGGTCTGGGCAACCTTTTGGGTTCCAATATAATTTCCATTCCGTTGATGGTTAGCATAGCCTATTTCGCTTCCAGAAAGCAATTTAAAAATAATAAGGAACACCAAAAACATCTGGATGCCAACCTACTGGCTCTGAACAAACGTTCTGTTTCGGTATTGTCCATCCCCTACCTGGCAATCATTGCTTTGGTAGCTATACTAACCCTTCCCAAAGCCTGGCGTGGATTACAACCCATCGATGGCTATATTATGCTGGCTGCCTATGCTGCTTTTTTAACGCATGCCATTATAAAAGGCAGGGAAAAGGGCGAAAAAGTAGAATGGGACAAAAAGAAAGTCTGGTTATCCGTGGCCGGGGCCCTGGCCATAGCTGTGGGTGCTTTTTTTATTGTTAAGGCAACAGAAAATATTGTTTCGGCCCTGAATATTTCTGAAATCGTTGGGGGATTGTTCATCACGGGTATAATGACCACCGCGCCTGAAATATTTAAGACCTGGAGCGTGGTGAAAGGAGGCGAAGTAACGGCAGGCACCACTAGTGTTATCGCAGATAATGCTGTTACGATGACGGTCGCCTTTTTCCCGTTGGCGCTGGTTACTACCCCTATCGAAGATTTCCAGTTGTTTTGGGTGAATCTTGCCTTCGTTGGACTGATGCCGCTTTTGTACTCCCTTTTTGTCCATCAAAGCAAGGAACTTCACGGTTTTAGCAGATGGCAGATATTCGCGTTCGATGCAGCCTATATCGTCTATCTATTGACAATGGTATTTTTTGTTCTAAAACTATTTTAAAATAAAACATATATGAAAAAGAAAAAACTAAATCTAAGAGACCTCAAGGATCCTTCAATTGAAAATAAGGTTTCATCACAACTGAGCATTAAGGAATACATCCCTTCCATATTCAGTTTTGTGATGTTGATAGCGGGAATTGCTATTGATTACTTTGATGCCTTTCCGTTTTTTAAAGGTTGGGTACGAATCGCTTGGTATGCGGTAGCCTACATCCCCGTTGGTTTTCCTGTTATAAAAGAGGGATGGAAAAGTATCAGGGACGGTGATTTCTTTACCGAATTCTTCCTAATGTCTATCGCAACCTTAGGGGCGTTCGCCATTGGGGAATACCCGGAAGGTGTGGCCGTAATGCTGTTTTACGCCGTGGGCGAACTTTTCCAAAACGCAGCTGTAAAACGAGCAAAGGGCAACATAAAGGCGCTTCTTGATGTACGTCCTAATGAGGCCGTGGTGTATCGGAACGGCGATTATGTTTCGGTCGATCCCGAGACCGTTGAAATTGGAGAAAAAATACAAGTGCGCGTAGGTGAAAAGTTCCCTTTAGATGGCCAATTGCTATCTAAAAAAGCATCGGTCAATACCGCAGCGATTACGGGGGAAAGCAAACCCGACACCATTGCCAAAGGAGACAAGGTTTTTGCCGGGAGCATCAATCTAGAAGGTGTTGTAGAAGTGGAAACCACCAAGGAATTTAAGGATAGTTCCATTGCTCGAATTCTCGATATGGTGCAAAATGCCACAGCACGTAAATCAAAGACCGAACTGTTTATAAGGAAATTTGCACGCATCTATACTCCTATCGTAGTTTTCTTAGCAGTATGCTTAACGTTTTTACCTTATTTTTTTGTGGACGGGTACGTATTTCAGGAGTGGTTATACCGGGCCTTGATTTTTCTGGTAATTTCTTGTCCCTGTGCATTGGTGATTTCCATTCCCCTGGGTTACTTCGGTGGGTTGGGTGCAGCATCCCGAAACGGTATTCTATTCAAGGGTGCATCCTTCTTGGATGCAATGACCCAAGTGAATACGGTAGTAATGGACAAAACAGGAACCGTTACTCACGGGGTATTCAAAATAAAGGAAATCAAACCCATAACATTAGAAAAGGCAACGTTTATGAAGTACCTGATGGCGATGGAAGAACAATCCACACATCCCATTGCCAAGGCGATCTTGGAATATAAAGCGGACGGTTCTGATTATGAGGCCACCAATGTTTCAGAGGTTGCCGGAAAAGGATTGAAAGGGATGGTCAACGGAAAAACAGTACTTGTAGGTAACAAAGCATTGATGACCTCAAACAGTATTGAAGTTCCTTCGGAAACAGATGGTATTGTAGAATCAATTGTTATGGTGTCTATTGACGGAAAATTTGAAGGTTATGTAACCATTGCAGATGAATTAAAGGATGATGCACACCAAGCCATTAAACAAATTCGAGATTCAGGAATTTCCAGGATTATAATGCTATCAGGCGACAAGGACTCTATTACACAACAAGTTGCAAAAGAGTTAAATATCGATTGGGCAAAAGGTGGATTGTTGCCTGAAGACAAATTGAACGAAGTCGAAGAACTCAAAAAGCAATCCGGAACCAAAGTAGCATTTATAGGCGATGGTATTAACGATGCCCCGGTTTTGGCGATAAGTGATGTTGGCATTGCAATGGGTGGTTTGGGTAGTGATGTGGCCATCGAAACGGCGGATGTCATTATCCAGACCGACCAACCCTCTAAAATTGCAAGGGCAATAAAAATAGGTCGGTCTACAAGACGCATCGTATGGCAGAATATTGGTCTGGCTTTCGGTGTAAAAATTATCTTTATGATTTTGGGCGCAATTGGTATGGCCACATTGTGGGAAGCAGTTTTTGCAGATGTTGGTGTCGCATTTCTGGCTATTCTCAATGCGGTAAGATTACAGAAAATGAAGTGGCAGGATTCTTAGAACGCTTATTACGGCCGAGCAAATAAAAGTAGTTTCAAATAAATTAAAGCTATCTTTATAAGTCAGAATAGGTCATTAATCAATGATTCATATTTTCACAACAGGCGGCACAATCGAGGGACTGGACTATACAGATGATGTTGGTATTACTTCATCCAACGTAGGGATTGAAGATTTTTTGAATAAAGCCAATATCGATTTTGAATACACCATAGAAAATGTTTTTAAAAAAGACAGTCGTGTCGTAACAGATGATGACAGAAAGCTGTTGGTGCGCAAGATAAAGGAAACTAATGCGACTAAGATACTGATTACCCACGGTACTTTCACGATGGAGGATACCGCAAAATATATAGGAAAACTCAATTTGAACAAAACAATCGTTTTAGTTGGGTCTTTCATTTTGGGTTCATCTGCAGATACAGATGCACCCTTTAATTTGGGGTATGCAATTAGCTCATTACAGCTTCTAAAACCGGATGTTTATATTGCTATGAACGGACAAATTTTTAATTGGGACAATGTTTCCAAGAATTTAGAAACCAACAAATTTGAGCGCAATGAGAAGTAGCGTAAATGTTTGGCACATCGATACATTGGACAACTTTTTTCTATCTATTAATAGATACGTTCATAGTATTGCTTACACTCTACTTTTCCAGAAAGAAAACGCGAAGTAGTCTAAGGCGTTTTCTCTACCTCGGAATCCTGTTTGTTGCTTATAATGCTACTGGTGGTTTTTTGCCAATTGACGACTTTCCTGGTCCATTTATTTTACAGTATATTATCTGGACTTGCAAGAAAAAGTCGGACATTTTTTCTAAGACCTATGCTACATTTTTAAATTGATAAAATTTTTGTTCTACTTCATAAGGAGTTTTATACCCTAAAAAAGAGTGTAAACGTT
>NZ_WYEW01000016.1:0-35308 GCF_015143665.1 Salegentibacter sp. BLCTC
AAGACTTAAGGTGGTTATGGCAACGGGGCTCACCTCTTTCCATTCCGAACAGAGAAGTTAAGCCCGTTAGCGCAGATGGTACTGCTATTTGTGGGAGAGTATGTCACCGCCTTTTTTTTAAAAGACCTTTACAGCAATGTAAAGGTCTTTTTTTTTGAGCTAATTTTTGGCGAAGGGGGCTGCTATAAGTCTTTAAGTGGTTTTACAGGTGGGACTACATTTGCTACCGGTGGCAGGCTTTTAAAATAGAAGTACATGGCTTTTAAATCTTCTTCCTTTATATCTTTAAAGTTTTGCCAGGGCATGGGCGGCAATAACATACGGGTATTTTCCTGGCCTTTGTATTTTCCTTCCACCATAGCCCTTTTAAACTGTTGAAAGGTCCAGGTGCCCATACCCGTGTCGTGTGGTGTTAAGTTTGCCGCATATGAAACTCCCCAGGGACCCACAAAAGCAGTTAAATCCTGGTTCATTAGTATCCACCCCTCTTCTAAGGCTTGCTTATTCAATGAGGGTAAATTGTTATTTGCCTGAAATCCTGAAAAGGCTAGTTCAGTAATCATCTCTGGTCCTCTTTCCCCTAGTTTTTTAGGACTATGACAGTCATGACATCCAATTATTTCTACAAGGTACTTACCACGATTTTCATATTCTGTGGTACTTGATTTTTTTTCTTCAATTGTATTTAGGCTAATTCCTTTTGTGAAGTTTTCTTTCTTTTCTTCTTTGCATGAACCAAATAGGATTATAGTTAGTATACTTACACTAAATAAACACAGTTTTAATAAGGGCTTTCCGGAAATAGATTGTAATAGTTTCATAATGCCGATTTTATATTTCTTTAATTTATAAAATCGGCAGAAATCAACTTATAGGGGAAATGCCTATATTTTCAATTTAAATTTCCCGGTTAATACTCAATACAGGAAGATCGTAGTTGTTAATTATTTCTTCGGTAATGCTTGGGCTAAAAATAGTATCGAAGCCTGTGCGATGATGTGTTATACTTGTGAATAGGTCGGGTTTTAATTTGTTAAGAGCCATTCCTAACCCACGAGCTTCATTATTGGCATTTAAACACCGAACTTTTAAATTTTTAATTCCAATTTTTTCTAGAAACTCATTAGCCATATTATCAATTTCATCTGTTTCTTTAAAATTATAAGGAGTATTTATGTAAACGATTTCAATTTGGCTTTTTAATTTTGTTAGGATGTTATAGATTTTTTCAAAGGCTTTTAATGATTTTTCCTGTAAGTCGGTAGCTATAAGAATTTTCTTTAGTCTGTTAAAATCAAAGTAACTCTTTATTGCTAATACCGGAAGCTGAGATTGTCTAATTAGTTTTTGGGTGTTAGAACCTAATATTTTTTCAATGCCTTTAGTGCCATGCGTTCCCATAACAACTAATTCATAATATTTAGGATGAGCATAATTTACCAAATCATCCATGCCTGTATTATAGATTATACTATATTCTGCTTCAACATTATTTTTATTCGCTTTTTGTTCCCATTTTTTTAATTCGTTTTTGGCATTGTTAATTCTTTCTTTAGTTTCAGGATATTTTTTTTCATCTTCTTTCGGTAGTTTGCTCCAGTCTACCGGTGTGGGTACACTATGTAAAAAACGTACGGGAAGTTGTAATGAATGTGCAAGAGCAAGTGCAAACTCAGAGGCGTTATTTGCAGACTCAGAGAAATCAGTTGGTATTAAAATATATTTCATGACAATGGTTTTCAATAAATTTAAGCTACATAAATATAATTAGAAATGAGGAATATCAGGTTTAGTCTCTCAGGCGTAGCCTAGAAATATTAATTCTACTATTTTTGAAGCACTATGAGAATAAATAATTTGGAACAGGGATTTTTTGGAATTGGAATACAGAATGGGAAAACTCCTGAAAATCTTGGAGTACTATGGCGTTCGGCCCAAAATATGGGGGCAAGCTTCATTTATACCATAGGTAATCGTTATGCAAAGCAGGCTTGTGACACTCATAAAGCTGTAGGTGCCATGCCTTATTTCCACTACAAAACCTTTGAAGATTTTTATGCACATCTCCCAAAAGGAGCCATGTTGGTAGGTGTGGAACTTACCGATGAAGCCGAAGCACTCGAAACGTTTAAGCACCCCAGGCGTTGTGTTTATCTACTGGGAGCAGAAGATCATGGCCTATCTAAAGAAGCTATCGAAAAATCTCATTTTTTGGTAAAATTCCAGTCAAGCTTAAGTTTAAATGTTTCTGTGGCTGGGAGTATCATAATGTACGATAGAAGCAGTAAAACGCATTTTTCTACCTAATTTTCCGAAGCTTTTTTTATAAACTTCATTTTATCAGGGATTCTTGAACAGTTTGGTTAAATTAGCGGCAGTTATAATAAAAATTTTAAAGGAATGAGATACCTATCCAGAGCTATGCTTGGTCTGGCAGTTGCCGGTTTGTTTTCTACCGGTACCAATGCCCAGGAGGTTGTAGAGAACAACCAAAAAGATTTTAATGAATTTATGGATCGCAGTGGTAATATGTACCGCTCAGCTTCAGGTAAACCGGGGCCGGAATATTGGCAAAACGAAACCGATTATAAAATTGAAGTGACTTTAAACGATGAAGATCATACCATACAAGGGCATATTGAGCTAACCTATACAAATAATAGTCCTCAAGATTTAGATTTTATATGGATGCATTTAGAGCAAAACCGTTTTAAAGAAGATTCTCGCGGATATTTAACCACTCCAATTCAGGGAAATCGTTATAATGGCGATATAGATGGAGGATATACCATTACCAACCTTAAAGCTAAGGTAAAAAGAAGTTCTTCTTCAGAATATATAATATCGGACACCAGGATGCAGGTATTTTTTGATGACCCAATTCCTGCCAATGGTGGTGAAGCTACCGTTTCTATGAATTTTGAGTACAAGATTCCGGTAGAAGGTATGGATCGTATGGGAAGACTTGCTGTTGAAGATGGTACTATTTATGCTTTAGCACAATGGTTTCCTAAAGCAGCGGTTTATGATGATGTAGAAGGGTGGAATATTGAACCTTATCTTGGCGCTGGCGAATTTTACCTTGATTATGGCGACTACGACTATAAAATTACTGCACCTGCAAGTCACATAGTAGTAGCATCAGGGGAATTGCAAAACCCCAGGCAGGTTTTATCTCCTACCGTAAGGGAAAGAATGGAAAAAGCTTCTAAAAGCGATTCTACCGTGTATTTAATCAAGCCCGAGGAAGTAAACGATATGTCTTTGCGTGCAAAACAAGAAGGTACGCTTACCTGGCATTTTAAAATGGAAAACACCCGCGATATAGCTTTTGGTTCTTCAAAAGCATTTATTTGGGATGCAGCCAAAATAGATTTGCCTAGCGGAAAGAAAGCCATGGCACAGTCGGCTTATCCTAAAGAAAGTGACGGGCAGGGTGCCTGGGGCCGTTCAACCGAATATTCTAAAGCTTCTGTAGAACATTATTCAAACAAATGGTTTGAATATCCTTATCCTGTAGCTATAAATGTTGCAGCCGATATTGGTGGAATGGAATATCCGGCATTAAATTTCTGTAGTTGGAAAAGTGAAGGTGCTTCTTTATGGGGAGTTACAGATCACGAATTTGGGCATAATTGGTTTCCTATGATTGTAGGAAGTAACGAAAGAAGATATGCCTGGATGGACGAAGGTTTTAATACTTTTATTAATTATTACAGTACTGTAGAATTTAACAGTGGAGAGTATCCGGCAAGATTAAATAAAACCAGGAATATGACCGGCTGGTTCACCAGTGAGCAGCGTGAAGGCATAGATACCTATCCAGATGTTTCTAACCTAAGGAACCTTGGGATGATAGCTTATTATAAGCCCGCTATTGGTTTATTATTGCTTAGAGAATATATTTTGGGCGAAGAGCGTTTTGATAATGCTTTTAAATCTTATATTGAAACATGGGCGTATAAACATCCACAACCGGCAGATTTCTTTAACCATATGGAAAACGTTTCAGGGGAAAATCTTTCCTGGTTTTTTAGTAAATGGTTTTATGGTACGGGAAATATAGATCTGGGAATAGATGCGGTAAGAGCCTATGAAGGTAATTATGTGGTTTCTCTTTCAAATGAAGGAGAAATTCCTATGCCTGTTAAAATGGAAATTACTTATGGTGATGGTTCTTCTGAAGAAGTTACACTTCCGGTTGAGATATGGCAACGTGGAGATTCGTGGAACTACCTGCACCGAACCGATAAAGCGATTGAAAAGGTGGAATTAGATCCAAATAAGATTCTGCCTGATGTAAATTCAGGTAATGATTCCTGGCCAAATACTTTCTACGAAGATTAAGAGTATATTGAACAAAGAAAAAGCCGTTTGAAGTTAATTCTAACGGCTTTTTTATTTTTCTATTTTCCTTTAAAAAGTGATTTTTCTTTAATCATTTTTGTTGTGCTTTCCGGAAGCATAGCTTCCCAACCGGCTTTTCCTTCTATAATCATCTCATGAACCTGTCTTGAATGGATATCTAAAGTTTCAGGATCATAATCTTTAATATCTACTACCCGGCCATTATCTTTAAAATATTGATATAGCTCCTGCATTCTGGGGTGAACTTTTAAGTTTTCACTAGTAATAATTTCACCCGTTTCCTCGTCTTTTAATGGGTATAAATAAATCTTCAGGCTTTTAAAGAATAACTTTCCAAAGGCCTCCAAAATTCCTCCGCTTAAATGCCTGTAATATCTTTGGTCAAAAATATCTTTTAGCGTACTTACTCCCATGGTAAGTCCCATTCTTTCTTTGGTATGTTGTCCAAAATACTCTACAACCTTATAATATTCCTGAAAGTTTGAAATCATTACCGTTTGCCCCAAAGAACCTAATAAGTCTGCTCTGTCTAAAAAGTCACGTTCGTCTATTTCCCCTTCTCCTTTAAGATTGGAAAGAGTAATTTCAAAAATAACTACCGTCTTATCTTTATCTACCTTTCTTTCATTTAAAAAAAGCTTAAGCGATTTTTCATACATCGCCATATTTACCTTCGTAACAGGCCTGAAACTTCCGCGAAGCGTTAAAATATTTCTTTTGTAGAGAATACTGGCCGGTAACACATTATTACCGTCGGGAGCAAACATAATGGCTTCGGTGATTCCATTTTTAACCAGCTCTAAACTCATTAAACGATTATCTACATTTTTAAAAACAGGCCCTGTAAAATTAATAGCATCAATTTCAATTTTGTCGGTGGTAAGATGGTCAAAAAGGTGTTTGAGTAGGTTTTTGGGATCATCGTGATGATAAAATGCACCATAAATGAGGTTTACCCCCATGATACCTAAACTAATTTGCTGATGAACCGCATTATTTTCATGAAATTGTACGTGTAAAACAATTTCACTATAGTCTTCTCCAGGCGTGGTTTGAAACCTAATTCCCAGCCATCCGTGGCCTTTGTATTTCTTTGCCCAGTCTATGGTAGCTACTGTATTTGCATAGCTAAAAAAAAGTTTATTAGGATGTTTTAAGCGTGAAATGCGTTCTTCTATAAGTCCCGTCTCGTAACGCATCATACTGGTTAAGCGCTGCTCTGTAACATAGCGCCCATCATCTTCAATCCCGTATATGGCATCACTAAAATCTTTATCATAGGCACTAAGGGTTTTGGCCACCGTGCCCGAAGCACTCCCTGCCCTAAAAAAATGGCGCACTGTTTCCTGGCCGGCGCCAATTTCAGCAAAGGTGCCGTATATATTTTCATTGAGGTTAAGGCGCATGGCCTTATTTTGCACAGAGGTTATTTCTTCAAACTCTTTCTCTCCTTCCGAAATTATAGACATGATATGCGTTTTAGTTTGAAGTATAAAGTTAAGAAACTTAAGCCTTTTCTACTGCAACTTTATACGTAGGGTCTTCCAGAATATTTACTTCAATAATAGCATCTGCATTACTTAATAGGCTTCTACAATCTTCACTTAAATGTCTTAGGTGTAATTTCTTACCTTGTTTCTGATACCTTTCTGTAAGTTTGTTTAATGCCTCAATTCCCGACATATCTACTACACGACTTTCAGAAAAATCTATAATCACTTCTTCAGGGTCGTTTAAAACATCAAATTTATCATTGAATCCCTGTACAGATCCGAAGAAAAGTGGCCCATAAATTTCATAATGTTTTATACCTTCTTCGTCTACTCGTTTTCTGGCACGAATGCGTTTGGCATTATCCCAGGCAAAAACCAGGGCTGAGATAATTACTCCCACAAGTACTGCCAATGCAAGGTTATGAAGAATTATGGTTACTAAAGTTACCAAAACCATTACCAGAACATCAGACTTGGGCATTCTTCTAAAGGTTTTTAGACTAGCCCACTCAAAAGTTCCCACGGCAACCATAATCATTACCCCGGTTAGTGCGGCCATTGGTAATAGTTCTATTACCGGTGCACCTACGAGAATTATAACTAGAATGGTAAACGCAGCTACAATTCCAGAAAGCCGTGCGCGAGATCCAGAAGATAAATTTACCAGTGTTTGGGCTAACATAGGGCAGCCGCCCATTCCGTAGAAGAAGCCATTGGCAATGTTTGCAGTTCCCTGGGCTAAACACTCTTTATTACTACGGCCACGGGTCCCTGTGATTTCATCAACGAGATTTAATGTTAATAGACCTTCAGTTAAACCTACTGCAGCCATAATTAGTCCATATGGAAAAATTACCTGTAACATTTCCCAGGTAAGGGGAACCTGTGGAATATGGAAAGGTGGTAAGCTACCACTAACTGAAGCAATATCTTTTACTTGTCTTGTTTCAATTCCGAAGAAATAAACAATAGCGAAAACAACCAATATGGCTACTAAAGATGGTGGTACTGTTTTGGTTATTTTTGGGAGAATAAGAATGATGCCAATAGTTAACGCTACCAGTACTATCATAATTAATAAAGCATCTCCGGTTAGCCATTGTACCTGGCCATTAATTATTTCTTTAAACTGTTCTAATTGGGCAGTGAATATAATTACTGCCAAGCCATTAACAAACCCGAACATTACAGGTTGCGGTACTAGCCGAATAAATTTACCCAGCTTAAAGATCCCGACTGCAATTTGAATAATTCCGGCCATGGCCACTGCCGCGAATACATATTCTAATCCGTGGGAATTCATTAAAGCGATTAAAACTACCACGGTAGCGCCGGCACCACCAGAAACCATGCCCGGGCGCCCTCCAAGTACGGCGGTAATAATCCCCATAATAAAAGCTGCATACAAACCTACCAGTGGGGGGAAATCTGCAAGAATAGCAAAAGATAAGGATTCTGGAATCATAGTCATCGCTACGGTAAGTCCTGCAAGGACTTCATTTTTATAATCAACTTTTTGTGAAAAATCAAACAGGTTGAAGATTTTTTGCATCAGAATTTAATTTTAATAAGTATTGGGAGCGGAATATTTTCCGCAGAAAATAATGTTGGAATATAATAAAAGTAAAACCTTAATTGCCTAGGGCGGAGTAAGTGGAGACGAATATTTGCTAATTCCTTGTTTCATAAGAGGCGTCAAAATTAGCCAATTATTTTGAATACAAAAGCTTCGTGCCACTTAAGTGGTAATTTTTAGCGCTTTATAAATAAGAATTAACTTGATTATCAAATTGATAATTAATTTTTATTGCAGCCGGCGAGAATTACTTTTTTGGAAATAATTTGAAACAAAGAAGATAACTATTATCTAATCGTCTTACCTTTGCATCATAAAAATTATTAAAATGGCACATAAAGCAGGATTTGTAAATATTATAGGGAACCCAAATGTGGGCAAATCTACCCTTATGAATGCTTTTGTAGGTGAAAAGCTATCTATTATAACTTCTAAAGCTCAAACCACGCGCCACCGTATCTTGGGAATTGTAAATGGCGAAGATTTTCAAGTGATTCTAAGTGATACCCCGGGAATTATTAAACCGGCCTATCAATTACAGGAATCTATGATGGATTTTGTGAAATCGGCTTTTGAGGATGCCGATGTTTTGATATATATGGTTGAAATTGGCGAAAAGGAATTAAAAGATGAAGCTTTCTTTAATAAAATTATTGCTGCCGATATCCCTATTCTTTTGTTGCTGAATAAAATTGATAAATCTAACCAGGAAGAATTAGAGAGCCAGGTGCAATTATGGAGAGAAAAAGTGCCCAATGCCGAGATCTTCCCGGTTTCTGCATTAGAGGGATTTAATGTAAAGGAGGTTTTTACTAGAATTATTGAATTGTTGCCTGAATCTCCTGCCTTTTATCCAAAAGATACGCTTACCGATAAACCCGAACGTTTTTTTGTAAATGAAATAATTAGGGAAAAGATTTTAATGCACTACAAAAAAGAAATTCCGTATGCAGTAGAAATTGATACCCAGGAATTTTTTGAAGAAGATGAAATTATTAGAATGCGAAGCGTAATTATGGTAGAACGCGATACGCAAAAAGGAATCATTATAGGCCATAAAGGTGCTGCTTTAAAAAGAGTGGGAGTAGAAGCCAGAAAAGACCTTGAGAAATTTTTTGGAAAACAGGTGCATTTAGAGCTTTATGTGAAAGTAAATAAAAATTGGAGAAGCGACCAGCGCCAGTTAAAGCGCTTTGGGTATAATGATTAAGAGCTTCAATTTAATAGTTCAAATAACTTCCGCTTTCTAAGTTTCGGGTAAACTGGAATTTTTACACTAATTTTGCAAACAAATAAAAAAGGCCTTCAGAAAAGTCATGTTTTCGTCAAGCCAAACTTGTTTCAGATTCTATTATCTTTTTGATTTTTAAGAAATTAGATTCCCGATGAAAAATCGGGGGTAGACTCTGAAATAAATTAAAGGCGATGTATAGCGTACTTGGTAGAATGAGTCTTATAGTTTTAGAATCATTTTGTTTTCTGAATATATTCAGGAAATAAAACCTCCAGGAGGTATTAAAGATAAATATTATGGGCAATATCGTAGCCATTGTAGGAAGGCCAAATGTTGGGAAATCTACCTTTTTCAATAGGTTAATTCAACGCCGTGAGGCGATTGTAGATTCGGTTAGTGGGGTAACTCGCGATCGCCATTATGGAAAATCAGATTGGAATGGTCGAAATTTTTCCCTTATAGATACCGGAGGTTATGTGGTGGGAAGCGATGATATTTTTGAAGCCGAAATAGACAGACAGGTTGAGCTGGCTATAGAAGAAGCTGATGCTATTATTTTTATGGTAGATGTAGAAAGTGGTGTAACTCCTATGGATGAAGATGTGGCGCAATTACTTAGAAAAGTAGATAAGCCGGTTCTTTTGGCTGTTAACAAGGTAGACAATAACAAAAGGCTTGAAAATGCTGTAGAATTTTATTCCTTAGGCTTGGGAGAGTATTTTCCTATTGCCAGTACAAATGGTAGTGGTACAGGAGATTTATTGGATGCATTAATTGCAGCCTTACCGGTAAACGAAGCCGAAGAAGAAACAGAATTGCCAAGGTTTGCCGTGGTGGGCCGTCCCAACGCAGGGAAATCGTCTTTTATAAATGCATTAATTGGGGAAGAACGTTATATTGTAACAGACATTGCGGGAACTACCCGAGATGCTATGGATACACGGTATAACAGGTTTGGATTTGAGTTTAACCTGGTAGATACTGCCGGGATTAGAAGAAAGTCAAAGGTGAAAGAGGATCTTGAGTTTTACTCTGTAATGCGATCGGTTAGGGCTATAGAAAATTCAGATGTATGTTTGTTAATCTTAGATGCCACAAGAGGTTTTGATGGGCAGGTTCAGAATATTTTCTGGCTGGCGCAAAGAAACCGAAAAGGAATCGTGATTTTAGTTAATAAATGGGATTTGGTTGAAGATAAAAAGACCAATACCATGAAAGAATTTGAAGCCATGATTAAGCGTGAAATAGAACCTTTTACCGATGTTCCTGTAATCTTTATGTCTGTTCTAACCAAACAACGTATTTTTAAAGCCATAGAGACTGCAGTAAAAGTTTTTGAGAATCGCAGTAAAAAAATTAAAACCCGTGAGCTTAACGATGTGATGCTGCCAATAATTGAGCAAAACCCGCCGCCGGCTTATAAAGGTAAATACGTGAAAATTAAGTTTTGTACGCAATTGCCTACTCCACAACCACAATTTGCTTTTTTCTGTAATCTTCCTCAATATGTTCGAGATCCTTATAAACGATTTATAGAGAATAAGTTAAGGAATGAGTTTGACCTAACAGGAGTGCCGATTTCGGTGTATTTTAGGAAAAAATAAGTTTTCCGTTAAACTATGTGATAAATTAGGAGTCTAACTATCAATATAGTTAATGAGGTGATATTTATTTCCTCAATTTATTCATAGTTTAACACCCAAATTCTACATGAGATTTTTCTTTTCTTTTGCCTTGCTTATTCTGGCAGGGAATTTAACGGCCCAAAATTTCGAAATTAATGGTAAAGTAACAGGACCGCAGGGGGAACCGTTAGAATCTGCAACGGTATACCTGGAAAAACCTGTAGATAGTAGTTTGGTTACTTATACAATTTCAGATAATTCGGGGACTTTTCAACTTGCCGGTAATGAGAAGCTTGAAACCGCCAAGCTACTTGTTTCTTATGCGGGTTTTAAAACTTATAGCCAAACAGTAGAAATTGGTGAAAAACTCAATTTGGGTACTATAAAGATGCAAATAGCCGATAATGCATTAGATGAAATAACAATTACTTCCTCTCGCGCTCCGGTAACGATTAAAAAAGATACCCTTGAATTTAACGCCGCCTCTTTTAAAACTCGTAAAGATGCAAATCTTGAAGAATTGTTGAAAGAACTTCCGGGTGTGGAAGTAGCTACCGATGGTAGTATCACGGTTAATGGAACTCCGGTTTCACAAATTAAGGTAAATGGAAAAGAGTTTTTTGGGGACGACCCTAAAATTGCTACTAAAAACCTTCCGAAAGAATTGATTAATAAATTACAGGTGGTAGATAGTAAAACCAAATCTGAGGAATTTACCGGAAAAGAAGGGGATGCCGAAAATAAAACTATCAATATAACCATAGATGAAGATAAAAACCGTGGATTTTTCTCCAGGCTTACCGCCGGTGGCGGAACCAACGAACGCTATGAATTAAGCGGAATAGGTAATTATTTTAAAGATGATTTACGGGTAAGTCTCTTAGCGAGTTCCAACAATATAAATTCTTCGGGTTTTTCTTTTGATGAGATTTATGACTCTATGGGGCGAAATGCTTATTCTATTTCCAGAAGTCGTGGGGGTAGTTTTAGTGTAAACGGTAATAGTTTTGGTAGCGGAAGCGGTATTACCAGGTCTGATAATGCCGGCTTTAACTTTGTAAATGAATGGCCACAAGAAACCGAGCTTTCCTCGAATTATTTTTATAGCCGCGCCGATAATATTACTGAAAGTAAGACTCAAAGAGAAAATATTTTACCTGATAGAAGGTTCTTTAACAATTCAGAATCTAGTGGGCAGCGTCTTAATAACAATCATAGGTTTAGTTTAGGGTTTGAAATTCAACCAGATACGCTTACCAGGATTTCGGTGAGACCAAATATTAATACGAATAACGGTCGCTCTTCCAATCAATCCTTTACAGAATCGATAGAGGAAAACGGTACGCCTATAAACACTGCTTTAACCGATAATTATTCTGAAGTGCATAGTGTGAATTTTTCTAATCGATTATACTTTACCCGTAAATTCGGTGAAAACGGAGGTTACTACAGTTTAGGTTTTAATAATCAGAATAATAATAGGTCTCAGGATAATAATTTCTTTTCGGAAAGAGAGATTTATAATCAGCAAGGAGAATTAGAAAGAACCGATGTGCAGGATCAATTAATTTCTGAAGAAAATACCGATAATAATTATGGAATAAATGTTAATACCCGTATACCAATTACCGAGGGCTTAAAATTGGATGTAAGCTATAATTTCGATAAAAGAAATGGCCGTAATGAGCGCCTGGTTTATGACGGGGATGATGAAGGAAGTTACACCTTGTTAGATGATGAATTGAGTAACGATTTTGTTTCAGAATCTTTTGAGCATCGTCCCAGTTTGGGGCTTGCCTATAATAGCGATAAGTTAAGGGCACATGTTTCGGGTGGTTTTCAAAGTATTCGATTAAAAAATAAAGACCTTTTTACCGAAACAAGCATAGATAATACCTACGAAAATCTATTTGCTAATGCTTATTTTAGACTTAATTTATCACAGGGTAAATCTATTTATTTTAATTACCGGAACTCCTGGGAAACTCCGTCACTTTCGCAATTGCAGCCGGTAACCAATACCATAAACCCTCTAAATATTATTACCGGTAACCCAAACCTACGCCCCGCTTTAAGGAATAGGTTACACCTTAATTTTAATAATTTCGATTTTAAAACACGCTCTGGCTTTTATGTTTATTTGGGAGCGAATTTTATTAATAATAAAGTGGTTAGTAGAAGCTCTATAGATGAGGATTTAGTGAGAACCACTACCTATACAAATGTAGATGGTGCTTATAATTATTATGGAGGAGGTACCCTGGACAAGACATTTGAGTTGCAGAAAGAAAGTTCTATAAAAGTCAAAACCGGACTTTACGGTAATTTCGATAAAAATATAGGCTTTACAAACGAACAGCGTTATTCTTCCAAGAGCTTACGCTTTACGCCAAGTTTAAACCTGGAGTATAACTTTAGGGATTTGGTGACTATAGAACCTTTTTACAGTATCGAGTTTGTAGATGCTGAATACAGTTTTAACAATAGGGAAGAGAATTATAAGAATCAAAATATTTCCCTTGCGCTGACTTCCTTTTGGCCTGAAAAATTTGTGATAGGTAGCGATATCTCCTACCAAACTATTGGTAATGCCTCGCCGGGATTTCAGAATTCTTTTTACCTGTGGAATGCCAGTTTAGGCTATGAGATTTTTGGGGAAGACGGTGTACTAAAAGTAAAGGTTTTTGACTTGCTGGATCAAAATATAGCTACACGTAGATTTACTGGAGACGACTTTATTCAGGATACCCAGCAGCTTGTTTTGGAACAATACTTTATGCTTAGCTTTACGTATAAAATCAGCAAGTTTGGCGGAAAAGATCCAAATAATAAGAGAGGAAGAAGGTAGCATTAATTTACCTTGATATTTGCTCCCCTCCTTGAAAGAAGGGGATGAATTCAGCAGAACTGAAGAAAGGGGAGGTTTCACATTCTAATTGATTTTTTGGGAAAATAACCCCTCCGGCCTGTGGCCACCTCCCCTTGAAAATAAGGGGAGGACCCGTATGCTTTTTAAAATAAACTCGGTTAGATCAAAAAATCATTTAAACTGGAGATCGAAAACTGACACCGTTTTACTGCTAACTGCTTACTTAATTACTGCAAACTGGAAATTACCAGCTTCCACCGGCACCGCCGCCGCCGAAGCCTCCGCCGCCGAAACCGCCACCAAAGCCGTCTCCGCCGCCAAAACCTCCACCGGAGCTGCCTCCGCCAAAAGTGCCACGCCCAAGAGAGCTTAAGATAATAGCGTCTAGAAAAGTATCTCCTGCGCTTCTACGGCCACCATTTCTACCGCCACCGCCACGTCGTTTAAAAAACGAAATAATAATGATCACAAAAATGATTAGCATAACAATTCCCTGAAGCGGAAAGCCTCTTTCTGAATTTCGGGATTGCGGTGTGCCTTTAAAAGTGCCCGATAATACCTGGAAAATTGCGGTAGTTCCGGCATCAAGACCATTGTAATAGCTCCCGTTTCTAAATTGAGGGAGAATTACCTGTTCAATTATTTGTTTACTACGGGCATCGGTCATATACTCTTCAAGCCCGTAACCGGTTGTGATCCAAATTTTACGATCGTTTTCGGCAACCAGTATCAATAGGCCATTATCTTTTTCACTTTGTCCTATACCCCATTCCTGAGCCCACTCTGCAGCGTATACGCCTTCATACTCTCCTTGTAAAGATTTTATTGTGGCAATTACAATTTGGGTAGAGGTAGTATCAGCATAGTTAATTAACTTCTGCTCCAACTGATTTTCTTCTGAGACAGATAAAATATCAGCTCCATCATAAACACTGGTTTCTTCTGCCGGTTTAGGCGGAATGTCCCGTTGTGCATAGATGAACCCCGAAAAAACGAGGAAAAACAGAAATAGTAATTTGAATTTTTTGGTGAATTGTGGCATTTATCCTTTTGAAATTTCGTTGGAGAGTTCGTCTCGTGTGTCTTCACTCCACGGGAAGTGTTTTTTAAGTTGCTGGCCTGCGGTTAGAATTCCGTTTACCAGGCCTTGCTTAAATTCTCCTTTTTTAAATTTATCTACAATGGCATCTTTAGTGCTTTCCCAAAAATTATCGGGAACTACGTCGTTAATGCCTTTGTCGCCATAGATCACAAAGTTATGATCTTCTACGGCAACGTAAATAAGCACGCCATTATCATGTTTGGTATTATCCATCTTTAGAAGGTGAAAAACCTCCATAGCGCGCTCAAAAATATCTTTTTCGCCGGTAGTTTTTTCTAGGTGAACCCTTACCTCGCCAGAGGTATGGCTCTCTGCTTTTCTAATGGCTTCAATGATCTCCTCTTCGTCTTCTTTGCTTAAAAAATCTTCAACTTTACTCATTGTTTTTAAAAATCAAATTCAACATCGGGTGCGTTTTCTGCACCTTCTTCAGCTTCAAAAGTCGCTTTTCTTTCAAATCCGAACATTCCGGCAAAAATATTATTCGGGAATTTTCTAATATAGGTGTTGTATTGTCTTACCGCTTCGTTGTACCGGTTTCTGGCTACGCTAATTCGGTTTTCGGTTCCTTCTAATTGCGATTGTAATTGAAGGAAGTTTTGATTCGATTTAATATCGGGATATCTTTCAACCGAGACTAAAAGCCTTGATAAAGCTGAAGATAATCCGCCTTGTGCCTGCTGGAATTGCTGAATTTGCTGCGCATCTAAATTCCCCGCATCTACATTTACCGAAGTGGCTTTGGCACGGGCTTCAATAACGTCGGTAAGTGTTCCTCGTTCAAAATCGGCTGAACCTTCTACGGTACTCACCAAATTTGGGATAAGATCACTTCTACGCTGATAGGCATTTTCTACATCAGCCCAATTCTTTAAAACGCTTTCTTCATATTCTACCGCGGTATTATTCACGCCAGCCGTAAGGCTATAAACTATAATACCCAGAACTACAATAACTATTACAGGAATTAACCATTTTTTCATTTTATAACTGATTTTTAAGATTGATTAGTTTAGCTTTTACCCCTTCCAGTTTCCGAATTATCTCGAAGTTACTAAGGGTTTTTTGTTTTTCTTCTTTTAAATGTGTTTTTGCACCTTCTAGCGTAAATCCGCGTTCTTTAACCAGGTGATATATAAGTTCTAAATTCTTAATATCTTCGGGAGTGAACTTACGATTGCCCTTGGCGTTTTTTTTGGGTTTAATTACATCAAATTCCTTTTCCCAAAAGCGAATTAAGGAGGTGTTTACCTTAAAGGCTTCAGCAACTTCGCCAATGCCATAGTATCTTTTATCGGGTAAATTAAGGTGCATTAATCTAGCGATTGGTTTTCTTGTTGTGCTTTTTCCAGAACTTTGTCAAATTCTTCGGGCGATAGATGGCCGTAATAAAAGTTAATAGGATTAATGCGCCTATCATCCTTAAAGATTTCATAGTGTAAGTGTGGCGCCTGAGACCTGCCGGTACTTCCTATATAACCAATAATGTCACCCCGCTTTACACGCTGGCCAACCCTTACATTATATTTGTATAAATGGGCATAAAGGCTTGTGTAGCCATAGCCATGATCTATTCTTATATGGTTTCCATACCCGGTAGACCTGTTGTCGGCCCTGGTTATACGGCCATTCCCGGTAGCATAAATAGGAGTGCCACGAGGAGCGGTAAAATCCATCCCATGATGAAATTTTCTTACTTTGGTAAAGGGGTCGGTTCTCCAGCCGTACCCTGAGGCAATTCTGCTCAGGTCTTCATTCTTTACAGGCTGTATGGCAGGAATAGAAGATAATAAACTCTCTTTTTCTTTTGCCAATTCGGCGATTTCATCTAAAGATTTAGATTGCACCACCAATTGCTTGCTTAGAATGTCCATTCGTTTTGTGGTTTCAATAATCAATTTAGAATTATCAAAACCTTCCAGGTCTTTATAGCGGTTTATACCACCAAAACCGGCAAGTCTTTGCTCTTCGGGAATTGGGTTGACTTCAAAATAAACCCGGTAAATATTATTGTCCCTATCCTCAATATTGGCGAGTACATTCTGGATTTGCGTCATTTTTTTATTGAGCAAACCATATTGAAGCTCCATGTTTTGAAGTTCGCGTTTTAAAGCTTTTTCTTTTGGGGTTTCAATTTGCGGAATGTTTAAATAAATAACCAGTAAAAGAAAACCGGCCAGGAAAGACCCTAGAATACTAAGCAATACAATCCCTGTGCGGCGGCCTTTTCGGCGCTCGATTTTTTTATAGGATTGCGTCTCACTATCGTAATAATATTTAACCTTCGACATGAGTCAAATTTATGCTATTTTTGCCAACAATACTAAGCAATTACCATGCTAAGTTAAGTTTGGTAAACGAACAAATATAAGAAATTGTTGCAGCACCAACACAATTAATAATTTTAGATTCGATTAAGTAGATGAAATCTCAGGAAATAAGAAGTCAGTTTTTACAATTTTTTAAGTCCAAATCCCACAAAATAGTACCTTCGGCACCCATGGTGTTAAAGGACGACCCTACCCTTATGTTTACCAATGCAGGGATGGTGCAGTTTAAGGAATATTTTTTAGGAAATAGCGAGCCTGCCAGTCCTCGTATTACCGATAGCCAAAAATGTTTACGGGTAAGTGGTAAACATAACGATTTGGAGGAAGTGGGCATGGATACCTACCACCATACCATGTTCGAAATGCTTGGTAATTGGAGCTTTGGCGATTATTTTAAGAAAGAAGCTATACATTGGTCCTGGGAGTTATTGACCGAAGTTTTTAAAATTGCTCCCGAAAATCTCTATGTGTCTGTTTTTGAAGGAAGCAAAGAAGATAAATTAGGCCTGGATACCGAGGCTCTTGATCTTTGGAAAGAAATTGTTCCTGAAGACCGAATTGTCTATGGCGATAAAAAAGATAATTTCTGGGAAATGGGAGAGCAGGGGCCTTGTGGACCTTGTTCTGAAATTCATATAGATATTCGTTCTGAAGCTGAAAAAGCTAAAAAACCGGGAAAAGAGCTGGTAAACGAAGATCACCCGCAGGTAGTAGAGATTTGGAACCTGGTTTTTATGCAGTACAATAGAAAAGCCGATGGTTCCCTGGTAGAATTGCCTGCAAAGCATATTGATACCGGAATGGGCTTTGAAAGGCTGTGCATGGTATTACAGGGAAAACAATCTAATTACGATACCGATGTTTTTATCCCCCTAATTGCTGAAATCGAGAAAATTACTAAAGCCGCCTATGGGAAATCTGAAAAAATAGATATCGCTATTAGGGTAATTGCAGATCATGTAAGAGCTGTAGCTTTTTCTATTGCCGATGGGCAGCTACCTTCAAACACAGGTGCAGGTTATGTGATTAGAAGAATTCTAAGACGTGCTATTCGTTATGGTTTTACGTTTTTAGAAACTAAAGAGCCATTTATTTATAAATTGGTAGATGTTTTAAGCAAGCAAATGGGTGAGGCTTTCCCCGAACTTAAATCTCAAAAAACTTTATGTGAAAATGTTATTAGGGAAGAAGAACAGTCTTTTTTAAGAACATTGGATCAGGGCTTGGTTTTACTGGAGCATATAATTTCAGAAACAAAAGGAAAAGCTGTTTCAGGTGAAAAAGCATTTGAGCTTTACGATACTTTTGGCTTTCCTATAGATTTAACCGCTCTTATTTTACGAGAACGCGGATTTGATCTTGACCAAAAAGAATTTGAAATTCAGCTTAAAAAACAAAAAGATAGATCTCGTGCGGCAACCCAGGTTACAGCCGGAGATTGGGAGGAATTAAACCCGGTAAATGCTGAAGCATTTGTGGGCTATGACCATCTGGAAACAGAAACTCAAATTGCCCGCTACCGAAAAGTGGAAAGCAAAAAAGGTACATTGTTTCAAATTGTACTTACACAAACTCCTTTTTACCCTGAAGGCGGTGGCCAGGTTGGAGATAAAGGTTTCCTGGTAGATGATAAAAACGACAAGATCAACATTACCGATACTAAAAAAGAGAACAATTTAATTGTGCATTTTGCTAAATCTCTTCCTAAAAACCCTAATGTTAAACTTAAAGCAGTTGTAAACGCAAAAAATAGGGAAGCCACTGCTGCCAACCATACTGCCACACACTTATTGCACCAGGCTCTTCGGGAAGTTTTGGGAACCCACGTAGAACAAAAAGGTTCTTTGGTTAAAGGAGATTATTTGCGTTTTGATTTTTCTCATTTCAGCAAGGTAAATAAGGAGGAACTTGAAGAGGTAGAGAAACTGGTGAATAATCGTATTAGCGAGCAATTGCCATTAGAAGAACATAGGAATATCCCATTTAAAGAAGCAGTAGATAAGGGGGCTTTGGCGCTTTTTGGTGAAAAATATGGGGATGCGGTTAGAGCTATTCGTTTTGGCGAGTCTATGGAGCTTTGCGGGGGTACTCATGTAAAGAACACTTCAGAAATATGGTATTTTAAAATTACTGCTGAAGGTGCTGTGGCTTCCGGTATACGTAGAATTGAAGCTATTACCGGGGAAGCTGTAAAAGATTATTTTGCTAACCAGGATGAGGTTTTGGAACAAATAAAGGCCGAATTGAAAAACGCTAAAGATCCGGTTAAAGCGGTAAGTACTTTACAGCACGAAAATGTGGCTCTAAAAAAGCAGATAGAGTCTTTGTTAAAAGATAAAGCCAAAAACCTAAAAACCGAATTAAAATCTGAAATCTCAGAAATTAATGGGGTGAATTTTCTTGCTAAACAAGTAGATTTAGATGCCGGGGGCATTAAAGACCTGGCTTTCCAGCTTGGCAACGAATTTGAAAATCTATTTCTTTTATTCGGGACCGAGCAACAGGGGAAAGCGCTTTTAAGTTGCTATATCTCTAAAGATCTGGTGAAAGAAAAAGATCTACATGCCGGGAAAATTGTAAAAGACCTTGGGAAATATATTCAGGGGGGTGGCGGTGGCCAGCCGTTTTTTGCAACTGCCGGCGGTAAGAAGCCCGAGGGGATAAAAGAGGCGTTGCAAGAAGCGCAAGCCTATTTAAAATAAAATATATGACTGTCTGAAAAGTCTATTTTCCCCAATCTTAATCTGTTCCAACCTTTAATATGTTTGGTAGGTTAGGTGTTTAAAAAACTACCTGATAGGGCGAGTAGGTTTAGGATAATAGGTTTAAAGCCTTTTCAGACAGCTTCTATATAATTCTATGGAATTCAGGACTAAAATACCTATAGCAAGGGCAGAACCTAAAATAGACTATAAGTCTAAGGTTTTTCTTGTGGGCTCCTGTTTTGTGGAAAACATCGGTAAAAAGCTGGATTTTTATAAGCTTCAGAATTTACAGAACCCGCTGGGTATTCTGTTTCACCCTATAGCTATTGCAAATTTTTTTCAAAAACTTCACAGAGCTGAAGCATATACTAAGAGCGATATTTTTGAATATCAGGAACGTTGGCATTGTTTTGATGCGCATTCGTCTTTAAGCCATCCTGATGCCGATGTGTTATTAGAAAACCTAAATTCAGCATTAGAAAATGCCCGTGATTTCCTTCAACAAAGTTCTCATGTGATAATTACATTGGGGACGGCGTGGAGTTATTATCATTTAGAAAGCAAGCAAAGGGTAGCGAATTGTCATAAAATCCCACGAAAAGAATTCAGGAAAGAATTGCAATCAGTTGGCGAAATTGAAGCATCATTGCGTAGTACCCTTATGATTTTAAAAGAAATTAATCCTGAGGTTGCGGTAATTTTCACGGTTTCTCCAGTGCGGCATAGTAAGGATGGGTTTGTTGAAAATCAACGTAGCAAAGCACACTTAATTACTGCCGTTCATAACATCATAGAAAATAAAGAATTTGGGGTTGGAAATTCTTATTTCCCTTCGTATGAGCTTATGATGGATGAGCTTAGGGACTATAGGTTTTATGCCGAAGATATGCTGCACCCTTCACGAGTAGCTATAGATTATATTTGGGAGCAATTTATTATTGCCTGGTTTTCGGAAACTTCTTTGCCTGTTTTAAAAGAGGTGAAAAATGTTCAGAATGGTCTGGCGCATCGGCCCTTTAATCCTAATTCTAAAGCACATTCCCGTTTTTTGGAGAAATTACAAACACAAATTTATAAGCTTAAACAGCGCTATTCGCATTTGGATTTTTAATTAAAATCTATTAAAAATAATATTTAATAATTTTTCTTTCTTGACTTTATATAGAAATATTTTGTATTTTTAATTAAGATTTGAGGTGTAAAGTATTGAAAATTAGGAGCTGAAAAGTTCATTTTTTTTAATCGGTATCTTGATTCTTTTCTAGAATTTGTTGGGGTAGATTTTAGAAATTTTTAAAACTTATGGACGGGTGGGGCCGTCCATAAGTATTTTATAGGGCTAAAGTATTCTTCCAAAATCTCAAAATTCGCAATCTTTGTACCTTTAGAAAAAATTGATACATGAAAAATTTTCTTTTTGGTGCTTTCCTGGTATTACTGGTTGTTTTTGGGGTTCGTTATTGCGAAAATAAAAATCAGGAAAGAGATGAATTAGAAGAAAGTACGGCCTTGTTGCAGCAACAAATAAAAAATGTTGGTAAGCTGGTTGTTACCGAGGGTACTTTCTCCCAGGTGTATTCTTATAAAAATTCTAAAAAGTTTTATCTCGATATATTTTCAGCTCGAAAAAAAGCTCTAATTATTGTGAATGCATCGGTAACAGTTGCATACGATCTTAGTAAATTAAAAACAGAGATTGATGAAGAGAATAAGATTGTGCGTATTACTGAGATTCCGAAGGAAGAAATTAGTATAAATCCCGAGATTAAATACTATGATGTGACCCAGGATTATTTAAACCAATTTGATGCGGCAGATCATAATAAAATCCGAAACCGCATAGATACCTCTATTCGAGAAAAAGTAGAAGCGTCTTCTTTAAGGTCTAATGCCCAAAATAGGCTAATTAGCGAGTTACAAAAAATATATATCTTAACTAATTCTATGGGATGGACCCTACAATACAACGAGAAAAATTTTAGTAATTCAGAAGAGCTGGAACAAATTAAACTGTAAATTATGCTACTGAATAACCGAGGTTTAAAACTTGTAAACCGTGTTTAAATAAATTCAAAATTAATTTTTGACCAATTGGCTATTTATAAGGTTGACGCCTCCATCAATTAAGTGCGCAATATCGGGTCTTCGGGATTTTACGAGTTCTAAGTTTTGTAAAGCCTCTTTAGCGAGTTTTTCGTGTTTACCTACTGCCAGTTCGTAAATTTCAACCGAGAGTAGCCAGTCTTTTGGATGCTCTTTTTGTAGAAGCTCTAATGCAGCATCCAGCGAGAATTTTGCATTTTTTCCTTCCCTAATATTCCTAACCGAAGCATAAAGTGAAGCAAGTTCCTCACGTTCTGGGGTACTCTTGCTTTTAATGGTTGTACTCGATGTTTTATGTGTAATTAAATCGAAGGAAAGATTATCTGCCGGGCCGGCAAATGCCGAAATGACTTCTTTACCAATAGCCATATCGTAGTTGCCCCATTCGGGTTTAAAAAGAATCTCTTGGTTGTAAGTGACCTTACAATTTTTAAGACTTATTAGAATTATTTTTCCCTGGAAGTTTCGGGTACCGGTAATAATTTCTCCGGCTACGTTTATACCTCCTTCAAATTCCAGTTCTATTTTTTTTCCTTCATAGATTCCATAAGCACTAAGATCTCTGGGGCTCATATCTTCTATGGCTAAATTGATACCTTTTAAAGTGCCAATAGGAGATCCGAATCCGTTTGGATGGTTCTTTACGCCGTGGCCAACCAATTCTTTCTCGCGGTGAGAAAGGGCGGTTTTTCCCGAGGTTTGGATATAAATTGGCTTGCCTTCATGTTCAATAACTTTCGAGAAATCTCCCGAAATTTGCAAACCGGTGCTTAATTCTATAGAACCCAAATTTTTAGAATTAATCAGCTTTTTTATACCTTCAAGTCCACCTCTTCTTAGCGCCATTTTATTGGCAAACTCTTCCAGAACCAAACTTAAATGGGCAAAGTCTGGTGTTACATATAGTTGAGGTTGAGGTTTGGTGATATCGAATTCCTGTTTGCAGGCTTCTATAGAATAAGGTATTTTCTTTACTTTATCTGTCATACACCAGGCGCTTTCTCCAATAGAGGATAAAAGGCCGGCGCCATAAATTTTAGGATTCTCAATACTGCCAATTAACCCGTACTCTACCGTCCACCAATGCAGATTTCTTATTTGGGCCATTTCACTAAGTTCGGCAGTTTCATTTTGAAGCTTATCTACTTTTTTTTCGGCTGCTTCAATTTCTTCCTGTGGTGTGTCTTCGGCTTCTTTTATGATGGAGAGATGTCTTATAGCTTCATAGATTTCATAATCCCTGGCGCTGGAAATGGCCTTGCAACCAATTTCGCCAAAACGCCTAAGGTATTCGGCGTATTCGGGATTGGCAATAATAGGCGCGTGCCCTGCACCTTCATGAATAATATCGGGTGCCGGGGTATATTCAATATGTTCCAGCTGCCGTATATCGCTGGCAATCACCAAAACATTAAATGCTTGAAATTCCATAAAAGCGGCGGGCGGAATAAACCCATCTACCGCTACAGCTGCCCAGCCAATTTCCTTTAATATCCGGTTCATTCCATACATATTTGGAATATGATCTATAGAAATCCCCGTTTGTTTTAGGCCCTCTAAATAAGATCCGTGAGCCACTTTACTTAAATAATCAACATTTTTGCGCATCACATAACGCCAAACCGCATGATTTATAGGAGAGTAATCATCGTAATTTTGTGGTTTTATATATTGTTGAAGATGGGCCGGCAAGCGGTCTAAAATCGCATTAGATTCAACGTTATCGAGCATAATTATCATTAACTAAAATTCAATATAAAGATAAGAAATTAAGCTGAAATTTATAAAATGTCAATGAAATATGCTTAAAAATAAAAACGTCCCTGAAAAAGGGACGTTTTGTTGAGAAAAATCTGTTGGGTTATTTGTTGATTTCCGGGGGATACTTTTCCAGTATCTTCCTAACAATTTCGTTTATTCTTTCCTGTTTTTTATCTACATCACTTGCTAAAGCGGCTGTTCCCATTCCCTGCCAAACCAATTCTTTTTCCTCAGCATCAATAAGATCTATGTAAAGAGTGCCTTCACTGGTACGGTTTACCGTGTTAAATCCAGAGCCCCAGTACCATGGGTGCCAACCCCAGCCATATCCCCAACCTACCATATTGTTTTGGTAGATGTTTATATTTTCATTGGTTTTTGTAAAAATACTAACCAAAAGGTCTGGGTTCTCTGATTTTGTAAAACCTTTACGCTGCATCTCTGATTCTATAGCTCTTAGAATTCTTTTTTTATCCAAATCTGAAATTTCAGCTTTGTCTATTCCGGGCTTAAAGAATGCGAAACTCTTGTATTGGTTAAAGTTTACCTCCCTGTCGTAATCTGAGGCAACTTGTACGCTGCTGCACGAGGTTAGCAGGATAGCCAACAGTAAAAAAACCGGAGTAATTTTTAAGACTTTCATAAAATATAGTTTTAGGTGTTAATATCAAAGAGAGCCGGATCTACCAGGTTTGGGATAGTTACTTTTAGTTTTGGCTCCATCTGCATAGCCCTTTTTGCAGTAAAAACTGCTTCTTTGTTTCGGGCCCAATTTCGGCGTGCAATTCCATTGTTAACATCCCAGAAAAGCATAGATTTTAAACGCTCTTCCGACGCTGTATTACCTTCAAGAATCATACCAAAGCCACCATTAATCACTTCGCCCCAGCCAACACCACCGCCGTTGTGAATACTAACCCAGGTGGCACCTCTAAAACTATCACCAATTACATTTTGTATGGCCATATCGGCTGTAAACTGCGAGCCATCATATATATTAGAGGTTTCCCGGTAGGGGGAATCTGTTCCCGAAACATCATGATGATCACGACCTAAGATAACGGGGGCAATTTCCCCCTTGCCAATAGCATCATTAAAAGCTTTGGCAATTTTCATTCGGCCTTCGGCATCTGCATAAAGAATCCTGGCTTTAGATCCCACTACCAGTTTGTTTTCTCTGGCCCCTTTTATCCATTTTATATTATCGGCCATTTGCTGCTGAATTTCTTCCGGTGAATTTCTTTTCAGTTCTTCTAAAACTTCGGTAGCAATTTTATCGGTTTTGTCAAGATCTTCTTCTTTTCCTGAAGCACAAACCCATCTAAAGGGGCCGAAACCGTAATCAAAACACATGGGTCCCATAATGTCCTGTACATAACTGGGGTATTTAAAATCTTTTCCATTTTCGGCAAGAATATCGGCTCCCGCCCTTGAAGCTTCCAGTAAGAAGGCATTTCCGTAATCAAAGAAATAAGTGCCTTTGGAGGTATGTTTATTAATTGCCGCGGTTTGTCTTCTTAAACTTTCCTGTACTTTCTCTTTAAATTTTGCGGGCGCTTCGGCCATCATGGTATTGGCTTCGTTTAAACTCAAATCTGCCGGATAATAACCACCAGCCCATGGATTATGCAATGAAGTCTGATCGCTACCTAAATCGATATAAATATTTTCTTTTTCAAAATATTCCCAAACTTCTACAATGTTTCCCTCGAAAGCTATAGAAACAACTTCTTTGTTTTCTTTGGCCTGTTTTACCCGTTTTGCAAGGAAGGCTACATCAGAGATTACCTCATCTACCCAACCCTGGCTATGGCGGGTTTGTATTGCTTTTGGGTTAATTTCGGCGCATACGGTAATACAGCCGGCAATATTTCCTGCTTTTGGCTGGGCACCGCTCATGCCGCCAAGGCCAGAGGTGACAAATAATTTTCCTTCCAGGCCTTCTCCCGATTTTGATATTTTTCTTCCGGCATTTAAGACCGTAATAGTGGTGCCGTGTACAATACCTTGTGGGCCAATGTACATGTAGCTTCCGGCCGTCATTTGTCCGTATTGTGTTACGCCAAGTGCATTAAATTTTTCCCAATCATCGGGTTTTGAATAATTTGGGATCATCATTCCGTTGGTAACCACCACTCTGGGAGCATTCTGGTGAGAAGGGAATAAGCCCATGGGATGGCCCGAATACATAACCAGGGTTTGATCGTCTTCCATTTGGGCTAAATACTGCATAGTGAGCCGGTATTGCGCCCAATTTTGGAAAACCGCCCCATTACCACCGTAAGTAATCAATTCTTCGGGGTGTTGCGCAACTTCGGGGTCAAGATTGTTTTGAATCATGAGCATAATTCCTTTTGCCTGGGTACTTTTCCCTGGATATTCCTCAATACTACGGGCATACACGGCATAGTCTGGCTTTAGCCTATACATGTAAATTCGGCCATATTGTTCCAGTTCATCTTTAAATTCCGGTAATAATTCCTGGTGATGCTCTGGTTTAAAATAACGCAATGCATTTTGAAGCGCAAGTTTCTTTTCCTCAGCATTTAGAATATCTTTGCGCTTTGGAGCGTGATTGGCTAAGGTTTTATATTCTTTTTTTGGAGGGAGTTTAGCCGGGATTCCCTGTAATATTTCAGCTTTAAAGTCCATTAAATTATAATTTACAATAAAATTCAATATTAATAAGAAATGTTAAGTTTATAAGTTTTAAATTTCATTTTCTATAAACTTAGCACTCTTTTAAAGAAATATATTATGAAATATGTTACAATTATTCTCTGTTTATTTTGTTTTATTTCCTGTAAGAATCAGGAAAAGGAACCTGAAACTAATGTTGAGGAACATACCATAGAGGATGTGGGTTTTAAGCCTGATAATGCACATAATTCGCAAAATTCGTTGGATTGGGCCGGGGAATATAAAGGGACTTTGTCTTGTGAAGATTGCGAGGGAATTGAAACCAGAATTCTCTTACAACAGGATTTAGGCTATGAACTTTCACAAAATTATATTGAAAGATCAGAAACACCTGTAAGTATCAACGAAACCGGAGAGTTTAAATGGGATAAACAAGGGAATACCATTAGTTTGGGAAAGCACCAAAAGTTTTACTTTCAGGTAGGTGAAAATTACCTGTTACAGCTTTTTGAGGATGGAACCAAAGTTATGGGGGATTCTGCAATGAAGTATCGGCTTACTAAAATAAATAACTTATAATTGTTTGCCGGTTTTTTTATCGAAGCCATAAGGGCAATGCCGGCAACCACTCTCGCAACAATAACCCCGTTTTAAATGATATTGCTCGGTAAAACAACGATAACCTTCTGGAGTGGTGTAGTAATCTCCTTCCTCTAAAGGAATTCTTTTTCTGGAAAAGCTCATATTGCAAAAGTACAATTTCTTAACTTCCGGGCGTGATTCTAATTGTTAACAAATATCTACTGGGAAAATCTTTTAAAGGTGCAAGCTTATGGCCTTTTGTGATTTTGAAGAATCACGATCTTAAAAGAGACGAGACTTTTATTAATCACGAAAAAATTCACCTTAGGCAACAAATAGAATTACTAATTATTCCTTTTTATGCCTGGTATTTATTGGAATATCTTTTCCGATTACTACAATATAGAGACCGTTTTTTAGCCTATAAAAACATTAGTTTTGAGAGGGAAGCTTACACGCAGGAGGTAAAGGAAAACTATTTAAGTGAGCGAAAATTCTGGGCATTTTTAAAATTTGTATAGGTGATTAGTCTTAGAATTTAGACCTTTGCGCTATGGCAAATCCTTTAAATTTTAATGTTGAAATTTCTTCTGAAAATCAATTTATTACCGAATTTAAAAACGGAACCTCCCTTTATCTAAAACGAGAAGACTTGCTGCATCCTGAAGTTTCCGGGAACAAATTTAGAAAACTAAAATATAACATTTTTGAAGCTGAAAAGCAGGGAAAAGATACCTTACTAACTTTTGGGGGGGCTTACTCCAATCATATTGCGGCTACTGCCGCTGCAGGCAAACTTGCCGGGCTAAAGACTATAGGAGTTATTAGGGGAAAGGAATTAGGTGAGAATTTAGGGGAAACACTTAAGCAAAATGCAACTTTAAATTTTGCCCATTCCTGTGGGATGCAATTTTACTTTGTTTCCCGGGGTGATTATCGAAAAAAAGCTAATTTGGAGTTCCGGCAGCATTTGAGCGAAAAATTTGGGGACTTTTATTTGGTGCCCGAGGGAGGAACCAATGCATTCGCTATAAAAGGTTGTGAAGAGATTTTGAGTGCTAAAGACAAAGAGTTTAATTATATAGCCGCTTCAGTAGGAACTGGAGGTACACTTTCGGGCTTGATACGGGCATCTTCCGAAAATCAAAAAATCCTGGGTTTTTCCGCTTTAAAAGGAGATTTTCTTTCCGAAGAAGTTAAAAAATACACCTTTAAGAATAATTGGGAGTTAATACTAAACTATCATTTTGGTGGTTATGCCAGGGTAGATTCGCAATTAATCAGTTTTATTAATAAATTCAGGGAAAAATATCAAATTCAGTTAGATCCGGTATATACAGGAAAGTTAGTTTTTGGTATTTTTGACCTCGTAAAAACTGGATATTTCCCTTCCGGGAGTAAAATTCTGGCAATACATACAGGAGGTTTGCAGGGAATTATGGGAATGAACAGCTTTTTAAAAAAGAAAAATTTGCCTTTAATCAATTACTAAGATGAGATTTAACCGGTTTTTTATTTTGTTTTTCTTTGCATTATTTGCGGTTTCGTGTGGAAGCAAGAAAAAAGTAATCACCACTAAAAAAGAAGGGGTTATTGCTGAATCTTCTGAAAACAATAGGATTGAAGGGGTAAAACCACTGGGTGGCGCACCCAAATTACCGCCGGTAAACCCGCGTCTATACACTGTGGAAGATTATATTAGGGATTTTGCAGCGGTTGCTATGGAAGAGATGCGACTTTATAATATTCCAGCAAGTATCACCCTGGCGCAGGGAATATTAGAGTCTGGGGGTGGTAAAGGAGATTTAACCATGCGTTCAAATAATCATTTTGGGATAAAATGTCACGACTGGAAAGGAGCCCAGGTATATCACGATGATGATGCCCGGGGAGAATGTTTTAGAAAATATAAAGATGCCCGGTATTCTTATAGAGATCACTCTCTTTTTCTAACCGAAAGGAAACGTTATGCCTCCTTGTTTGATTTAGATAAAGACGATTATAAAGGTTGGGCCAGAGGCTTAAGAAAAGCGGGCTATGCCACAGATAGAAAGTATCCCGATAAATTGATAAGCTTGATAGAGCGCTATAAGCTTTATAAGTTTGATGCAGATGTATTAAAAAGGCCATCTCCAAGTTATACCTATACTCCCGAAGAACCAGAATCGGTTACATACCGGGTTAAAAAGGGAGATACCTTATATGCAATTGCCAAAAAACACAATACTACGGTAGAAGACTTACAACGATTTAATAATTTAAGAGATACCAATATTAAGGTTGGACAAATGTTGGTAATTATCTCTCCAGAATAAAAAAAAATGATTTATAAAAGAAGTAGCGAGTTGTTCGCTTCGGCGCAAAAAGTGATTCCCGGCGGAGTGAACTCTCCGGTAAGGGCATTTAAAGCAGTAGGTGGAGATCCCATTTTTATTAAGAAAGCCGAGGGACCTTATTTGTATGATGAAGACGGAAATAAATTAATAGACTATATAAATTCCTGGGGTCCCTTAATTTTAGGACACGCTCACAAACCAGTAATAGATGCGGTAATTGCGATTGCAAAAAAAGGAACTTCTTTTGGAACTCCTACCGAAATTGAAACTAAAATCGCAGAATTAGCGGTAAAAATGGTGCCTAATATCGATAAGATTAGAATGGTAAATTCGGGTACCGAAGCTACGATGAGTGCAGTGAGACTTGCTCGCGGATTTACCGGGAAAGAAAAGATTATCAAGTTTGCCGGTTGTTATCACGGCCATAGTGATTCCTTTCTAATTCAGGCAGGGAGCGGTGCTGTTACTTTTGGTACTCCAAATAGTCCCGGTGTTACCCAGGGAACGGCAAAAGATACCTTGCTTGCTAAATACAACGATCTTGATAATGTAAAAAAACTTGTTGAAGCTAATAAAGGCGAGATTTCCTGTATAATCCTGGAACCGGTTGCCGGAAATATGGGCTGTATACCCCCTAATGAAGGTTTCCTGGAAGGCTTGCGAAAAATCTGTGATGAAACTGGGATTCTACTTATTTTTGATGAGGTAATGACAGGATTTAGGCTTGCTCCGGGAGGAGTTCAGGAGAGAATGGGAGTAAATGCTGATATTGTTTGCTTTGGGAAAGTGATTGGTGGTGGTTTGCCGGTTGGGGCCTTTGCCGCCAGAAACGAAATTATGGATTACCTCGCGCCGATTGGTCCTGTGTATCAGGCGGGAACCCTTAGTGGAAACCCACTAGCGATGGCTGCAGGTTTAGCTATGCTTAAAGAACTGGATAGTAATAGGGAAATTTTTGAAAGCATAGATAAAAAGACCGCATACCTTCACGAAGGAATGGAAAAAGTGCTGTTGCAAAATAATATAGATTTCAGCATTAATAGAGTGGGGTCTATGATCTCGGTACATTTTGGAAAAGAACCTGTAACCGACTTTGCTTCGGCTGCTGAATCGGCCAATTTAGGTACTTTCAATAAATTCTTCCATGGAATGCTGGAAAACGGAGTTTATATCGCCCCAAGTGCCTTTGAAACCTGGTTTATAAGCGATGCCCTTTCTTATGATGATTTAAATAAGACCATTGAGACTGTAGATAAAGTTTCGAAAATGCTATAATAATTTAGCATTTTATGTTTAGAAAAGCTTCACAATTTGTGGGGCTTTTCTTGTTTATAGGCAAACTATTTTAAATGCCTATGTAAATTAAAAATATCCTTAAAAAGAGCGATATATCATGAATTTTAACGATTTAAATTGCTTTTTGCCGATTAATTTCTTGCTTTTCTGAAATATAGTTTCTTAAAAATTGTAGGAACTATAAGGGTTGAGGATAGCTTCACTCTATAAAGGGGAAAAATCCCCTAATATTTTAAAAGTTAATAGTATTTTAAATGCAGTATATTTGTTAAAAATTTTATAAAGAATAATTTTTTTTACATTTTTTTGCTAACGCCCCCTGGTTAACCTATGACTTCTTCCAATTTCTGTAAAGTCCCATTACAGGTTTCCATTTAGTATTAGTGAATATTTTATTGCTTTAAACTAGCCGTGTTTAAGGTAAAACTGAATTTAGTATTTGACAATTAATAGTATTAAAAATATAGAATTATGGTTCCTTCCAACTCACGTAGAAAATTTATACGAACAGCAGGACTTGTTTCGGCTGGCTTTATGCTGGTTACACCCGAAAGTATTCATGCAGTGGGCAATGAGTCGTCTCCTTTTCTTGGGTATAATCCTTATGCTGATTCTGTTACAGATATGCGCAAATCTTTAAATCCAGGAGACCACATTAAGGTAACCGGGAAAGTTTATGGCCGGGAGGGTTTGCAGGCACTTTCAAATGTTAAACTTGAGGTATGGCATCTCTCTCCCGGGATAAAAAAGTATAGACATCAAGCTCAATTAACATCAAATGAATTTGGAGAGTATCAGTTTTTAACTGATATGCCGGAGAGAGAAGTGGGAAAAGGAGCCAGAATTTATTTTAAGGTAACAACGACCAATCGCTCTTATTTTACCGAATTATTAATTGGAACTTACAACGCTTATATCACAGGAGATCATTGGGAGCAGAACAAATGCCTGGGAGACTTGATGCAGCCTCTTAAACAACAATCTACTATTCAATTTAATCTAGCTATTTAATTTTTAAAACTATTATTATGGAGCCACTTATAGGACAAATTATTTTATTCGGAGGAACTTTTGCCCCAAGAGGTTGGGCCTTTTGTGAAGGACAACTATTAGCAATTTCCCAACACACAGCATTGTTTTCAATTTTAGGTACCACCTATGGTGGAGATGGAAGAACTACTTTTGCGTTACCAGACTTGAGGGGTAGAACACCAGTTCATTGTGGAAGAGGGCCTGGTTTAAGTGATTATAGGTTAGGTGAAAAGGGAGGGGATGAAGAGATATCAATTTTAGAGTCTAATTTACCACCACACCAGCATGAAATCAACTCGGCTGCAGAAGGTAATACTGATGAACCTACCAACAATTTTATTGCAGGGGCAGGAATCAACTCTTTCTCAACTACAGATAATGCGAAGTCAAGGTCTACCGGAAGTACTGGTGGAGGACTACCTGTAAATAATAGGCAGCCCTATATAGCAATGAACTATATTATTGCACTATCAGGTATTTTTCCTTCCAGGAACTAGTTGCCTCTAAATTCCAATCTAACCCAATTTTTATGAAAAACTTTACTTTTTTTGTGCTGATGCTGCTCTCTTATTGGGGTGTGGTAGCACAAACAGTTTTAGGCCCGGGCGATCTGGCTTTTATAGGTACCAATTCTGACGGTGCTACTTACGATCAGGATACCTTTGCATTCGTTTTGCTAAAGGATATAGACGCAGCCACACAAATAAAATTTACGGATCGGGGTTGGAATGATGCCAGCGGATTTTTCGATACACCGGGCGATAGTCAATTTACCTGGACTTCTGGAATAGAGAGAAGTGTGGGAGATATTATAGTTTTAGATGGAACAAATTTATACCCAGCCTCGTACAGTACAATTGGGGATCAAATTTTTGCTTATCAGGGGTTAGATGCATTACCTGTTTTTATTGCCGGTCTCCATACCAATGTTACGCCGGGTTCAACAGACTCTAATTGGGATGGAGCTGCAACTTCTAATTCAACTTCGGCTCTACCAGATCAATTAGAAAATGGTTTAAATGCTATGCGTTTTACCACGGAATATGATAATGGGCAATACAGCGCTATTTCTGCCGGTGGTAATTCTTATGCAAGTCTTGAAGAAATACTAGCTAAAGTTAATAATTTAGATAATTGGAATTTTAGCAATACAACATCTTACAATCCCCCGGCAGAACCTGGGATAGAATTTGTATTACCAGCGCCTTGTATTGCTCCCGAAAATGCTGTTTTATCTTTATCAGCAAACAATGTTTGCCCGGGTAGTTCAACAACAATCAATATAAGTGGTAATTTGAACGATGCTGCAGAATGGGTGATTTATACAGATTCTTGCGGAGGTAACGAGATAGGTAGAACCACAGGTGCTTCTTTTGAAGTAACTCCACCAAACGGGAATACTACCTATTATGTACGTGGAGAAGATGGTACAGGATGTGTAGATGAAACTATAGGAAGCTGCGCTACAATCACAGTAAATGTAGAAGATAATACTCCGCCTTCAATTACTTGTCCGTCTGATATTGAAATTGATAATGATGCGGGAACTACTGTTACTTATAGCAGTCCTTTAGCAACAGATAATTGTAACATACCACAACCGGCAAAAGCAAATTTCACTTCCTTAGGAGGATTTAATGGTAAGTTCTATTATCTTTCCAATGATTCATTCGACCCGGAAGGGGCATTCTCTGACGCTGAGTCTAATGGCGGAAATGTGGTGGCTATAAACGATGCTTCAGAAAACAATTTTGTAAATTCATCTTTAAGTACTTCAGGACTTGGTACAGTAATGATAGGATTTACAGACATCGCAAGCGAAGGTAATTTTGTTTGGAGAAATGGTGAGGCCGTTTCTTATACCAATTGGAACACAAATGAACCAAACAACAGTAATAATGAAGATTATACCGAGTTAATTATTTCAAATGGAAAATGGAATGACTTTCCAAATTATACCAGAAGGTATATTTTAGAAACTAATCAAGCTACGCAAACCGCCGGACTTCCAAGCGGTAGTGAATTCCCCATAGGAATTACCAAAAATACTTTTGAGATAACTGATGCAAGCGGAAATAAATCTACCTGTAGCTTTAATGTTACCGTTAATGATGTGGAAGCTCCTATGGGATATACAGTAAGTATAGACCAGGCTGAAATTAATGAAAATAATCAAACAAGTATTAGTTTTACCTTTGCCAATGCAGAAGTAGGAACTACCTATAATTATACCTTTAGCAGTGATAACGGAGGGACTAACGCGACTGGTTCAGGTGCTATTGCTTCGGCTACAGATCAAATTACAGGGATAGACCTTAGTGATCTTGAGGATGGTGGTATTACATTATCTGTAACCCTTACCGATGCATCCTTAAATGAAGGAACGGAGGTAACAGATTCTAAGCTAAAAGCTACAAATGAAGCACCGGTTGCAGTATGTAAATCATTTACCGCTCAATTAGATGCTTCCGGAAATGTAACAATTTCTCCGAACGATATAGATGGAGGATCTAGTGATGATAAAGAAGGATTTATCTTATCAATAAGTCAAGAAACTTTTGATTGTTCTAATATTGGAGATAATACGGTAGAATTAACCATAACCGATTCTAACGATCTTAAAGATACTTGTACGGCAACAGTAACAGTGGAAGACAATGTAGCTCCTATAGCAATAGCAAAGGACATTACGGTACAACTTGATGCCAATGGTACAGCTACTATCGCTCCAGCTGATATTGACAATGGCTCTAATGATGCCTGTGGTATTGCCAGCCTAAGTTTGGATATCACTGAATTTAGTTGTGAAGATGTTGGTAAAAACACGGTAACTCTTACCGTCACAGACAACAATCAAAATGAAACCACAGCCACTGCAACAGTAACAGTAGAGGATAATGTGGCGCCTGTTGCTTTAACCAAAAACATCACCGTACAACTTGATGCCAATGGTACAGCTACTATCGCTCCAGCTGATATTGACAATGGCTCTAATGATGCCTGTGGTATTGCCGGCCTAAGTTTGGATATCACCGAATTTAGTTGTGAAGATGTTGGGGGTAACATAGTGAGCCTGACCGTAGTGGACAACAACCAAAATGAAACGACTGCCACGGCAAAGGTAACGGTAGAAGATACTATCGCTCCTATTCCTAATATAGCAGACCTTGAAGATATAATTGTTAAATGTGAAGTTTTTCCTGGAAGAATTACCGCTCCAACAGCTAAAGATAATTGTTCAGAATTAACTGCGACAACGTCAGATCCGCTAACATACAACGAAATAGGATCTTATGTTATTACCTGGAGTTTTGATGACGGGAACGGAAATACAACTATACAAAAGCAAAAAGTAATTGTAGAACCTTCACCATTAAACGCGGTGACATTTGATGATGCAAGTTTTGAATACAATGGAGACGCCCATAGCCTGGAAGTTAAAAATCTTCCTGAAACTGCTTCTGTAGAATATTCTATTGTTCCGGAAACAGGAATTCAAAACGGAGCTATAAAAGCAGGGGTATATACTATAACGGCAAATCTTTTTTCAGGAATTGAAACTTGTCCTGATGCTCAGTTGACTGCTACACTCACGATTGATAAAGCCCAGGCAGAAATAAGCGCAGATGCTGTTCAGACTTTTGTTTATGATGGAACGGTTAAGAATATCGTAGCAAACCTAAATCATTCAGAAACTGAGTTGACCTATACTCCTCAAAAAGGATTTATAGAACCCGGAACTTATGAAATTATGGTGAATTCAGTTGAAACTGAAAATTACTTTGCGACCTCAAAAGAGGTGACTTTAGTGATTGAAAAAGCAGAATTTACCGGAGTGAGTTTTGCTGATAACACTGAGGCTTTTGTTTATAACGGCACAGAGCACAGTATATTTGTATCTGGCCTTCCAGAGGGTGCTACGGTAGAGTACACCAATAATGGGCAAACAAATGCCGGGACTTACCTTGTTACTGCAAGGATTAGCAAACCAGGATATAAAGACTTGGTGCTAACAGCTAATATGGTAATTAATAAAGCATCACAAAGCATCACTTTCGATGAACTTGAAGATAGAAATCAATTATCAGATGAACATTTTCAGCTAAATGCAGTTTCTACATCAGGTTTACCGGTAATGTATTCTTACACTTATGAATCTGAAAATCCGGCGGCTACCGTTGGCCCAAGAGGTTTTGTGAGAATTCTTGGCGGTGGAGTAATCACAATTACTGCTACCCAGGAGGGGAACCAAAACT
>NZ_WYEW01000017.1:0-16033 GCF_015143665.1 Salegentibacter sp. BLCTC
AAGACTTAAGGTGGTTATGGCAACGGGGCTCACCTCTTTCCATTCCGAACAGAGAAGTTAAGCCCGTTAGCGCAGATGGTACTGCTATTTGTGGGAGAGTATGTCACCGCCTTTTTTTTAAAAGACCTTTACAGCAATGTAAAGGTCTTTTTTTTTTGAGCTAATTTTTCGGGAAGGGGGGGTATTAAAAATTTCTTCATCATGTCTTTTCTACACTAAACACAATTTTCCTTTTTGTTCTTTTAATTTTTCAAAAGCTGATAGATGTCAGGTTTACTTTCTTTTGGCGATTTCTAAAAAGCTCAATTCTTTTATTACCTTTATTTTTGCCTAACAATTTAGATACTATGAATAAAGGAATTTATATAGCTACATTAGAATCCCATAGCGGAAAGTCTATGATCTCATTAGGTTTAATGAGAACGCTTTTAGGAAAAATGGTTAAAGTTGGATATTTCAGGCCCGTCATTAATGATGTGCCGAAAGGTAAACGAGATAATCATATAGATACTGTATTAAGTTATTTTGATTTAAAAATACCATATGAGGATACTTTTGCTTTCACGCGTAGTGAAGTAATTCAAAAGCGAAACGAAGGTAAATCGGGCGAGATTATAGATACTATTATATCAAAATATAAGAAGCTTGAGAAAGAATTTGATTTTATACTTGTTGAAGGTAGTGATTTTTCAGGAGAGGGGAGTGTTTTTGAATTCGATGTAAATGTAGTAATTGCTAAAAACCTTGGTATTCCTGTTATAATAGTAGTTAGTGGTCAATTCAAAAACTGGGAAGAACTTTTAGGATATCAGCAAATGGCTTACCGGGCTTTTAAGGATAAGGAAGTTCAGGTTATTGGAATGGTAAGTAATAAAATTAAGCAAGAAAATCTTGAGCCTGCTAAAATGAATATGAGGGCATTTTTACCGGAAGAAGTAGGCGTTTTTGCTATTCCTTTTGTAGATACGCTTAACAACCCTACTTTAAAAGAGATTGTCCAGGTATTGAATGGAAAGGTCTTATTTGGTCACGATTTTCTTGATAACCAAACAGGAAATTTTGGAGTAGGAGCTATGCAATTACGTAACTATCTTACAACCTTAAAAAACGAAAGTTTGGTAATTACTCCTGGCGATAGGGCCGATATTATTCTGGGGGCACTTCAGGCTAATATTTCCAGTAATTATCCGAGGATTTCAGGTATTATTTTAACCGGAGGATTGACTCCCGAAGATTCTATTTTAAAACTTATTGAAGGTCTATCGGAAATAGTTCCTATTATTTCAGTTAAAGAGGGAACCTTTGCGGTGACAAACATGGTGGGTGCTATAAAATCTAATATTTATGCCGATAGTATCCAAAAAATTCAAACCACCATTAGTATTTTTGAGCGTTATGTATCCTTTGATCCTTTAGTTGAAAAGTTAATGAACTATAATCCGCAAGGAATAACACCAAGAATGTTTCAGTATGGTTTGGTGCAACGTGCCAGAGAAAGTAAAAAGCATATTGTGTTACCGGAAGGAACAGATGAGCGTATTCTTACTGCTGCTAAGCGTCTTATAGATATGAATCTGGTAGAACTCACTCTTCTTGGTGATGTTGATATCATTCACAAAACCGTTGCTAAAATTGGGTTGGATCTCGATTTTTCAAAAGTGAATATTATCGATCCTATTAACTCTCCAAATTTGCAAGATTATGCAAAGACTTTTTATGAATTGAGAAAACATAAAGGGGTGAATATGGATATGGCTAAAGATAGAATGTGTGATGTTTCTTATTATGGTACTATGATGATTTATAAAGGCGCTGCTGATGGGATGGTATCAGGGGCGGCACATACTACCCAACATACCATATTACCTGCCTTGCAGTTTATTAAAACCAAACCAAATGTTTCTGTAGTTTCTTCTGTATTTTTTATGTGCTTAGAAGATAGGGTATCAGTATTTGGTGACTGCGCAATTAATCCAAACCCTTCTGCCGAAGAACTGGCAGAGATTAGTATCTCTTCTGCCGAAAGTGCTTCTGCGTTTGGGATTGATCCAAAGATAGCTATGTTGTCCTACTCATCAGGATCTTCAGGAAAAGGTGCCGATGTTGATAGGGTAAGAGAAGCTACTGAAATTGTTAGAAAACGAAGACCTGATCTTAAAATAGAAGGGCCTATTCAGTATGATGCGGCAGTAGATATAAGTGTGGGGAAAAGCAAATTGCCGGAATCTGAAGTAGCCGGGCAGGCCAATGTTTTGATATTTCCTGATTTAAATACCGGAAATAATACTTATAAAGCCGTACAAAGAGAAACCGGCGCACTGGCAATTGGGCCTATGCTTCAGGGATTAAATAAACCGGTAAACGATTTAAGTCGTGGATGTACCGTGGCTGATATATATAATACAGTAATTTTAACTGCCATACAGGCTCAAGGAATATAATTAGGCATGAAGAATATTTTAATTATAAATTCAGGAAGTTCGTCTTTAAAGTTTCAATTAATTCAGATGCCTGACGAAAAGGTATTGGCTTCAGGACTTATGGAACGTATAGGTTTACAAGAAGCGAAACTTCATTTTAAAACCGGGAAGGATACAATTACAGAGGCTCTTCCGGTTAAAGATCATGCGGTAGCTTTAAAAGCGATTACCAATCTTTTAATGGATTCAGAAAAAGGAATTATTAAAAATGTGGATGACATTGCGGCTATTGGACATCGGGTAGTGCACGGAGGTGATAACTTTTCTAAAACCATCGTTATAAATAAAGAAGTAAAAACTAAAATAAAAGATTTTTTCTCTTTAGCTCCATTACATAACCCGGCTAATTTAAAAGGAATTGAGGTTGCAGAAGAACTGTTTCCTAATGCCAAGCAAGTTGCTGTTTTTGATACCGCTTTTCATAGATCTATACCCAGAAAGGCTGCGCAATATGCCATTCCTAATAATTTTTTTGAAAAAGATCATATTCAATTATACGGTTTTCATGGTACCAGTCATAAATATGTTACCGAGAAGGCCATTGGTTACTTAAAAAATAAACATTCGAAAATTATAAGTATTCATTTAGGAAATGGCTGTAGTATTACTGCTGTGAAAGATGGTAAAAGTGTGGACCATTCTTTGGGTTTTGCGCCAGTTAACGGGCTTATTATGGGAACCAGGAGCGGGGATATAGACCAATCTGTAATTTTTTATCTGGTTAATCAATTAGGATATTCCATAGATGAAGTAAGTGATATTTTGCATAAGAAAAGTGGAATGTATGGAATTACCGGGTATAGCGATTTAAGGGATATTGAAGAGCAGGCTGCAAAGGGAAATAAAAAGTGTCAATTAGCACTGGATATGAATGCTTACCGGATTAAAAAATATATTGGTGCTTACGCCGCTGCAATGAATGGGGTAGATGCCCTGGTATTTACAGCCGGAATTGGTGAAAATAGTGATGTAATTAGAAGTTTGGTTTGCAGTGAAATGGACTTCTTCGGAATTAAACTTGACGAAGGAAAAAATAAAGAGCGTAGCAAAAATATGAGAAGTATACAGGCTGATGATGCTACAGTTGAAATACTGGTTATACCAACAAATGAGGAATTAGAAATCGCGAAACAAGCCTATGAATTAGATATGCAGGTGTAGAATATTTAATTATTTAGATTAGATATTTACTTACTGTATTCAATTGGTTTTTTAAAGCTTTGGAAGAATGCTTATGGGATAAAAGCGTATTTCTTAAACTTCCATCGGTTAAAAGCTTTAAAGTATCTTTTAAATGTTTAATGAAGTAATTTTCTATTTCTGTACATATTCGACCTTTGTTTAAATTTGAAGTAGTATTTAATTTCTTCTGCATTTTAAGTACTTCCTTTTTGCACTTTATTAAAAGCTGGTCCAGGTATTCCTGATCTTTCGCTTCTAAGATATGTTTGTCTAAATCCTGTTTAAGCGTCTTTTTATGATTGTATAAAGATTTGAAAAGGCGCTTTAAATAAGGTTTTGTGGTGGTTAGAATAGCGTGTTTATAATACATAGCTGCTGTATAATTTGCTATGTAATAATTTTCAAGATGATCTACTTCCGAAGGTTTCCACAACATTTTTCTAAGTTTTAAAAAATTGAAAATTTTTTTAGAAATAGAGGGGATTTCTTATAAAAGTAACAAGAAAACTACAGGTTTAGCCGTTAAAGAACATTAAACAATTATTAAAAAATTATAATTTGATTGTATGTGGGCTTATTTCTATAGTTTTCAGAAATTATACTTGCGAAAGAAAGCCTGGAACCAAAAGATTCACAGGCTTTAAATTTAGTTTTCTTCTATTTTATTGGAGAGCTTTGTATAAGATTTCGGCTGCTTTAGCTGAAGATGCAGGATTTTGACCGGTAATTAGATTTTCGTCTTTTAATACATTTACTTGCCAATCATCAGATTTAGAATAAATGCCTCCTTTTTCTTTTAGCATATCTTCTACTAAAAATGGAACTACATTTGTTAACTGAACAACCTCTTCTTCAGTATTTGTAAAACCTGTTACTTTTTTTCCTTTCACTAGAGGGGTGCCGTCTACATTTTTTACATTTTTAAGCGCTGCCGGTGCGTGGCATACAAATGCAATGGGTTTTTCCTGCCTGTGAAATGCTTCTATCAAATTTATAGAAACTTTATCTTCTGCTAAGTCCCATAGGGGACCGTGACCTCCCGGATAGAAAACTGCGTCAAAATCTTCAGCTTTTAGAGTTTCCAATCTAAGTGTATTCTCAATCACTTTTTGAGCCATATTATCTTTATAAAAACGCCTGGTGTCTTCGGTTTGTGCATTTTCTGTTTCACTGTTAGGATCAATAGGTGCCTTACCACCTTTTGGGGTAGCTACCGTTATCTCGGCTCCTTTGTCCAGTAATTTGTAATAAGGGGCCGCAAACTCTTCTACCCAAAATCCTGTTTTTTCTCCGGTATCTCCCAGTTTGTCATGAGAGGTTAATACAAATAGTACCTTCATATCTTTAACTTTATAGTTTAACTACCATTTTTCCTTTATTCTTACCGTCAAAAAGATCCAGGAAGGCTTGTGGTATATTTTCAAATCCTTCTTTAATGGTTTCGGTGTAAGTTAATTTTCCTTCATTTAGCCACTGTGCTAGTTGTTTGATAGCAGCTGGGTGCTTCTCTTCATAATCGAAGACTACAAACCCCTGCATAGACGAACTTTTTTTAACCAAAAATGGCTGAACACTAATGCTTTTTGGGAGTTCGGTATTATTATATTGAGAAATGGCACCGCAATTAACCGTTCTGGAAAATTTATTAATATTAAAGAGAACAGCTTCAGATATTTCACCTCCTACATTATCAAAATACACATCTACACCATCCGGGCAGGCCTGGCCAATGGCCTCGCTCATGTTTTTGGTCGTGTTGTAATTGATTCCTTCATCGAAACCAAATTTAGATTTTAGTAATGCTATTTTTTCATCTGTACCGGCAATTCCTACCACTCTTAGACCTAAAATCTTACCAATTTGTCCTACAACGCTGCCTACTGCACCGGCAGCGCCAGATACCAGCAGTGTTTCTCCCGCTTTGGGTTTTCCTATCTCTGTTAAGCCTAGATAAGCTGTCATACCCGTCATACCAAGAATTCCCAAATAGGCTGAAAGTGGAGCCATATTTTCATCTACTTTCATAAGTCCTTTGGCTTTAGCAACTTGCTTCTCTTTCCAGGCCAATGCACCTAATACATGATCTCCTTTATGAAAGTTTTCTGTTTTAGATTCCAGGACTTCGGCAACAATTCCGGATTCTATGGGTTTACCTACTTCAAACGGGGCAATATATGATGGAGCGTCGCTCATTCTTCCTCTTAAATATGGGTCTACTGATACATATTCAGATTTTAATAATACTTCGCCTTCCTTTAATTCCGGAATTTCTGTGCTTGTAAATTCAAAATCGTTTAAACCAGGTTTCCCTATAGGTCTATTTTTTAGTTTTATTGTTCTTGTTGTACTCATAATTTTCTTTTTTTATTACACTTGAATACTATTCCAGGCCATTTCATAAGCCTCCTCTATGTTTTCTCTAGTCAGTTTAAAGATGGCATGTTCCTGCATATTCATAAAAAAAGCAATAGGATAAATACTGAAGGCATATAACATGTAAGGGGAAACAGGTTTGATAATTCCTTCTTTTTGCCCCCTTTCGAGAAGATCTAATAATGGCTGTAGGTGTTTTAAACCCTCCTGCCTGCTTGGCTCATCTATAATGGGAGTGTTATCGCATTGAGATAAAAACATAGCTTCTTCAATTTCTTTTAATTTAAATTCAGCAATATTCTTCCAGATATTCTTAAACCCTTCTTTTACCGTTAAATCTTCTTTATAATCTCTAAAAGCAAATTCGCTAAAAGCAGCTTTTACTTCAATATAAACCTGATTAACCAAATCTTGTTTGTTCTTAAAATATAGGTAAATAGTTCCCGGAGAAACTTCTGCCATCTTCGCAATTTTAGACATAGGAGTTGCGTGAAAGCCATTATTATTTACAAGCCTTATGGTAGCTTTTACAAGCGCATCTCTTTTTTGCTGACTTTTTGGAAGTGTATTCATTTCATTTTAGATTCTATGCAAAACTATAAAAAATGAACGTTCATTCATTTTTAAAAATATGATTTAGCGTTTATTTAACTTAAATTCATAAAAAACACCGGGTAAAATGCACGTCATTTTAACCGGTGTTTAGCTTGGAAAAAAAATGTTATTTTTTCAAAAAAGATATGAAGTTTCTTGAAGGACTAGTTTTTAAGGTTTTTATAATTGGTCAATAAATTCTGAAAAAACCTTTTTATGATGCTCCAGGTCTAAATTGGGAGACACTGAAACCCGGGCAATATAATCTTTATCGGCTTCTTTAGTAGTGCCTTGAGTAGAAGTAGCCGGAATAGTCCAGTAACAACCTTTTAACTGGCCATAACTTACACAATATTTACTTTCATCAGGAATTTGAGTAATCATCATATTTATAAGCTTTTGGTTTAAAGCTCTTTTGTAAGTTTCTTTTTCTGCTTCTGTATTGCCCCTGGTAGGTAGGTCTAACGAAAATACAGATGGTGTAAAACCTTCCTTCGCCAAAGCTTCTGAAACAAAGTTGATTTTGGCCGTAGGCAACTTTTCTTCAATATAGGAGACAAATTCACGGGTGTTTTTGTAGGCATCTGCTATCCGCTGGTTCATTGAGGGCAATTGTTCGGCTAATATTTTAATTTGAAGATCGGTGGCTTCGTTATCACATAGCTGAAGGTGCTTCGCTATTACCGGCATTAGAAATTCAGCTTTTTCGTTAGCAACACAGTAGCCGGCCGTGCATTTTCCTCCACTTGGGAATTTAGAACCACTAACGTAAGAGATGGTTTTAATGCTAGCTAGTATGCCGTCTTTACTTAGAAACTGAACGTTTGGACAAAATGTTTGATCCAGAATAAAAACCGGTTCAATCGCAATTTTATTCAATGCAGTTTTTCGGGGTTTGCTCAAAACAGTTCTTAGGTCTTCCAGGTCTGGAACTTCAACTCTTGGATTAGTTGGAATTTCAGCAATAATAAAGGGTATACCTCCTTCCTGGGCAACTTTTGTTAACACCTGGTCTACGCTCTTAACCATGTTATTACCACCATCTACCGGGAGGTCTAAAACTTCAACATTTTTAACACAGGCAGCTACCCGTCTTGCCTGGTCGTTGGTGCCACCATAGCAATTTGGAGGGACAATAATTTTAATATCCTTACCCGGGTAATTTTTCAGAGCATTATCAATAAGCCCCATCATAATCGCATACTGAATAGAGAGCCCACAAGACCCAAGCTGCACATTTGAATTGGTAGCGGTAATTTTATGAATTGAATTTACAACACTGGTTTTATCACTTTGTACCTGGCTATTTTTTTTAAGCGAAAACGAGGAATCAACAAGTTTTTGTAGGGCATAAAAAGAATTTTGGGGTGTCATGGCAATAGTTTCTCTTCGCCGTACATGTTGGATTTCTGACACGTAACCTTCATCTTGCTCGTTATTTGCCAATAGAAGGCTTCCCAAAGGAGGTTGAAGACTTATTAAAAAGTCTATTTTTGGATGAAGCTCAAAAGTATTTATTTCATCTTTTTGAGAAATAAAAATAGTACTGCCATTAAAATCGGAAATATGATCCGGGCTTTCAACTTGTTTTACTTCAAAATCATAGCCGTAGACACGACGTATTGTTTCAAAATCAAAAAAGCCCGGTAACTCTCCTGAATAGTTAATTTGCGTGTTTTTGTTATCGATAAAGTTTTTTCTTAGCACTGCGAGAACGGGTATTGTTCTAGAAGCAAAACTGATTACACTTTCTGATTTTAACCCATTTAATTGTGCTACTGCCCATTCCAGAACAGAGGATAATGGATGTCCCAGTCTAATATAATCGAAAGCAGTGGGTAGTTTGCTAAGTGCTTCAATTTTAGAATTATTATTTTTATAAAGCCCTTCAAATTGGTTTAAGAATTCAGTTTTTGCGAGGTCTTCATTATAAATATCCAATCGGTGGGTGGTAAGTTTCAGCCAGTCGCCAGGAATATTTTTTAATACATTCTCAATAAATCCAATCAGTTTTTTTTCTTCCATCGTCTTTTCATTTTAAAGAACCCGAAAGTAAAGATTTATTAGGTTTATTGAAAATGAGTAAGACAGATGTTTCAATACTTTTATGGCAAAAGGCTTAGGAAATGAAATTTTAAACTGAACTATTTAAGGATCTTTTTAGAACAAGCCTGTTTGAAAAGCTTTTAAAACTACTTTTTCGAAGAATATATATGGCTTATTGATTTTATATTGGCACTGCCAAAGGCTGTAATACCTCGGGGTAGTTTACTTAAAGGTCTTGAGCAATAAACCTCGGATTGAGTAAAATTTAAATAATAATGTAATGAGGTAAACTTATGAAGACGATTTTTATAGCTAGCTTATATTGCTGCTAATCTTTATCTAAATAAAAGGTGTTTCCTAGCTTTGTTGAATAATCGACCACTTTTTTAATTACCGTATTTTTATCATTTTTTCTCCAGTTAATATAAAGATCAATATTTTCATTTATATCAATAAAAGTTACATTTTCGCTTTTAGCAAATTTAAACGAGTAGGGGAGGATAGAGATTCCCATACCCCTGGATACCAAAGTTAAAATCATACCACCAAAATCAGATTCCAGCGTTTGATTAGGCTCAAAATCATATTTCTGAAAAATATTTCTTAAGGTAGAGGCAAAAAAAGTAGTATGATGTAATCCTGATATGATGAACTTTTCATCTTGCAGGGATTTAAAGTTTATAGTTTCGGATTTGGTTGTCCAATGATTATTTGGAACAACCAAATAAATAGGCTCTGTGTACAATTTTAAAGAGGAAATGCCATAATTTAAAATTTTATCTCTGCTAAAGGAGATGTCTATTTGATAACTTAATAGTAATTTCTCGTGATTTTGATCGGTTGGTTCTGTAAGTTCAATTTTTAAATCGGGTAAGTTATGGTCTATTGTTTTTAGTAAATCGGGTAGAAATTTAAAGGCAATAGACCCAGGATATGCTATAGAAATGGCACCGGAGACACCTTCGTCAATTTTTTTCGCCTGCCTGTGAATTCGGTTGAAGTCATCTATTAATAGGCTCCAATGCTTTTCGAGGAACAAACCGGCATCTGTTAAAGCCACATTTCTCTTGTTTCTTTCAAATAGTTTAATTCCTATTTCCTCTTCTAAAGATTGAATATTCCTGCTTAAAGAAGACTGTGAGATATTAAGCTTTTCTGATGTAAGCCAAAAATGTAATTCATTAGCTAATTCTAGAAAATATTGTATTTGTTGTAAAGTCATTATTAATGCGTTTTTAGCATTACTCAATCAAAAATAAGTATTTTTTAATGATTTTTAATTCAGTTGCTTTGTGGCCTGTTTTAAAATATTAAAAAGAAGTAGACACATGTTACCAGATAACTTTGCAGCCTTTATAGTTACCGCAGGGATTTTTATCATGACACCGGGTATAGACACTATGTTTGTTTTAAATAAATCTATAGCCAACGGAAAGAAATCTGGAATTTATGCCACTTTAGGCGTGAATACCGGGATCCTTATTCATACCTTTTTTGCTGCGTTGGGCTTTGCTGTTCTAATTGCCAAATCGGCTTTGATGTTTGCAATCGTGAAATATGCGGGAGTTGTTTATCTTATTTATTTGGGATTTTTACAGTTGAAGAAGAAGCAGGATTTATTTGCAGATGCAGCAAAACCTGAAGGCAGTAATAGCAAAAAAAATGACTTTTTTTCTGGATTGTTTACAAATACATTAAATCCAAAAGTTGCATTATTCTTTTTAGCATTTTTTCCGCAATTTATAGCTCCGACGCAAATTGAAGACCCACTTCCTTTTATTTTACTGGGAGTTACATATGCCATTTTGGGAGTGGCCTGGTTTTCTATAATTACGTTATTTGCCAGTATATTTTCTCAAAAAGTTAAAGCTAAACCCACTGCAGGTTTATGGCTCACAAAATTTAGCGGATTCATTTTTATAATTATGGCTATTAAAATTGCCATTACTTAGTTCTATTGGCTTCTTTAGTTAATTACATATTTTTGCCGTGATTTTACCAAAAAATATGATTGATTGACCTAGATTTAAGTTTTAAACATATTTCTAAGCAATTTATATAGATACTAAGATATTATTGTGTATTAAATTTTTATAAAAGGACAGGGATACGTCATTTTATTGCCTTTAGTAGGCACGCAAACTAAAAATAGTAAGGTGAGATAAAGGTTTATGCTATTTAATTTTTTTCGATTTAAAAGGGGTTTTTAATAAATCGACAATCCTTAATACCGGAGCAACGATAACTCCTACTAAAAGTGCACTAACGGTTAGTAGTGCTGACGCTTTACTGTTAAAATTTTTAGTATTAGTTATTGATGAAATTGTTCTTTTCCATTTCCCATTTTTATATATAAATCCATTTAAATACATTCGGCCTTCCTTCACGGCAAATTCATATGTATAAAAATTATGTCCATAGTCGTGCCGCCATACAATTCCATTCTTTTGAACCTTTCCAGGGATTAAGATTTTTTCTCCATTACCAACTTTTTTATTGTTATTTTTAAACAATTCATCTCCTGCAGTTATTTCATTATAAAATTCGATATACTCTTTTTTTACAATTAAATTCTTAAATTTTAGTTCTTTAAATGTGGGTTCTCTTTTTATATCTTCTAATAGCATTTTCGAATTTTCAGTTGTTAACTCAATTTTGTCTTTACATTACATATTTCTACCAAAGACAACAATTGTTTTAAAAGTTAAATTTAAAGTCTTAAAATTGTTTATAAAGGTTTGAGATCATCGCAAGTTGGGGGAGAAGGCACGCTGACTTGTCGGATTACCATTTTCTTTCTAGGTTTCTAAAATTACATTTTTTACGATAATACCCGTGATTCGAGATAAACCGCTGTTGGCAACCGTATTTTCTTGCTGGATTTTGATTAAATATTACTTAAATCTTGTTTTCCAATTATTGTCATAATTTCGACAATATCGTTCTCTACCCGATAATAAATGCTATCGGATCCGCACACACATCTTCTATATCCAGGTTTAATAAAATCAACTGATTCAAAAGTGAAAGGTTGCTCGGCTATAAGGTTGAAATATTCAAAAAATGTTTCGAAATATTTATCTGCTTGAGTTACTCCAAATCTTTTTACTCCAAATTGATGAATTCGAATTAAATCTTCTTTAGCTACGTTACTTAATCTATATTTACTCATTAAGTAAAGACTTTGATTTTGCTAAAATCTGTTCTTTACTGTCATTTGTAAACCCGCTTTTTTCAGCTTTTTCTAATTTACTTTTAATCCAATCAATTTGGATTTGCTGATTTCTAGCTTGTCTTATTAGATCATTAACCAATTCACTTTTGCTTGAATATTCTTTACTCTCAATTTGAGATTTTAACCACTCGTCGTTTGGTTCTGTAAATGAAATACTTTGTCTAGCCATGATATTTATTTTTGATGTAAAATTGCACCAGAAAAGAATCAATTGCAAATTTTTTGTGTGAAAATATTGTTGCTAACGGTCTCGTGTATGAGTAGTAGCGGATTTCTACTCACAAACCTTTCAGTTTTGCACTGAACTTTGTCCTATATTTTATCTTTCGTTTTATCACTTAAACCGCTATTACTTATACACATTGTTAGCTGTTCGGGCTTGTACGTTTTACTATGCTAAGAATATTTTCATAAATCTCAAGTAAATAATCTTCCATACCTATCTTCTTTAGAACTACATAATTATCCTCTTCAATAGCGAAATTGAAAAGTTTAATATCAAAATATGTTGCATTTCGATTGTTTAGAATACTAATCCCTTCTCTTTTCGTTTCTGTATTTATTACTTTGTGATAAAGCTCATTATATGCTTTTTTGTTAATTTTATAATTGAGAATATTATCCTTTGTGTAATAATCTTTTAAGAAGAAAATATCCAAACTAGTTATATGAAAATTAATATTGAAAAATTGAAGAACCATTTCAATAAAAGTTTCAGAATTTGAGGACGAACTTTCCTCAAATTTCTTACTTTTTTTATTCCACTCTAAGTCAAATTCTAAATTAAAGAATTTTATAATAGAAATTGTAATTGTTTTTTTAGAAGTTAAATCTAACGAGTCAATAAAACGATTAAGCTCAGAATAAAAAATGAAATTCAATCTCTGTGGACAAGCATTACTCAACATTTGCAATAATTTAAGTTCATAAATCTCACAAGATGTATCTATAACTTTTTCCTTAAAGTTTTTATCATCAATAATTTTTTTTAAATATTCTATGATAAAATAAAGCTTAAATTCATAACTAGAGAAAGTAAACCAATGCTTGTCACTTATTATAATGGGGTTTAGTGATTTTGTTGAAATTTCAACAATTTTATGTTCGGCTAATAACTGTATTATCTTCTTTTCTGTGATAGAACTATGATAAGAAAAACTATCATTTGCTAGTTGAAAAAAAAATTCTTTTAAGATTTCTGAATTTAATTTTTTAGAAATACAATAGTAGTCAAAATATGAATCTATAATTGAATAATTATTGAAATCATTTAAGTCTATATTTTTACTAACGAGAAATTCAATAAATGCTGAAAAAATATATTTGTTTTCTTTAAATGAAGTTAATATGGAATCTTCGTTTTTCAACTCTAGCTTTAATTCATTCACTAGTTTTTTATCTAGCAAACTATTTTTTAAATATGAAGCTGTATTGAATTCTTCGTAATACTCATCTGGCAAATATTCATCTACAATCGTATCTAATGGTTTAGGCTCAATTTTTTCATTTCTTGAAATAGTTTTTTTTGAAGCTTTTTTCTTAGAAGATTTTGTTTTTTTAATCGAATACCTAAATGACTGTTCAGCCATTTCTTCAATTTCATTAATGAATTTTGATGTAAAGCGTAAGCCATATTTTTTGAATACATCTTCGATGTAGTAATCCATATGTGAATCTAGTTCGTTGTCCATATCATACCATCGATAGTAATCAATATCATCAATCACTTGATATCGAATGGCTTTCCTTATTTTTTTAATGTTGCTATTTAAAAAGGTATTAAATGTCTCGGGAAATATTTCTTTGAAATTATAGAAACTATCAAATTCACGAGTGAAAGTAATACTATCATAATACTGAGCTATGATTTTTACTGAATCTAGGTTAGTGTATGGTTTAATTATTTTTATGATTCTTGGGAATTCAGGCATTGAGTGCCAGTTCACTATTTTTAGCTTTTCAGAATTGTAATTTTCTATATCTTCTTGAACTTTTTGTATTATAAAATTTCTTACATCAATATTTTGTGATTTAGAAATATCAAAGAGATTATTAGTTAGAATTAGTTTCCAATATTTTGTTTCTTCTGGTTTATTATATTTGCCAAATTCTCCTGAAAATTCCCTCTCTTCTAGCGTGGAAAAATTTAACGTTTCAAACTCTTTAAGTATTTTTACTTTTAAAGTGTTTTGTAAAATATCATTTAAAATAATTTTTTGACCAAAAAGCGAAATATCTGAATCATAATCTTGAATTTCTCTATTTGTTGTATCAAATATGAAGTTTAATTGATTAAAAAAAAGAGCATTTTCGATTAATGGTTTAATCCAATTTTTCCCATCAGACCTTAAATATTCAAGAAGATAATCCTTAATCCCAGGACTTTGAAACCGTACTAATATTTGAGTAGAATACTCCATTCTTTCAGATATAATATAAAAGTCTTCAAGAAGCTTAAGTTCATTACTAAACTCTTCAGGTCTAATATCCTTGTTTACTGTTATTCTTGCATTTTGTTGAATTGAATTAAAAGTTTCTTCTAAATCTAATAAATCAACAGGGTCACTGGATATTAATATAATTAATAAGATTAATTGAGAAGTGTCGCTTGTATTTTTTCTAAAATTATGATTCCAAAACTCCTTTGGGTTATCTAAATATTTGTATAGCTCTTTGTAAAATGAGTAATGATATTGGCTTTCTTTTTTTAGATATTTTTTAATGAAGTATTCTATATGTCTAGGCGAGTAGTTTCTATGGTTTACAATATTTTCTAAAGTATCTTCATACTTTAGGTAGGTTATATATTCTTTTTCAAATCCATAAAATATAAGATGATTAAGAAGTATTCGTGCTTTTTCTTCTTTACTATATTCATTTAAATTGATAATAAATGTGTCTGTTTCTAAAATATCTTTGGTATCGAACTCAAAGTTCGAATTATTGAGAACATCCTTAATTATATATTCCCGTGAAGTGAGAATAAGATAATGATTTGAACTATTTTTGAAGTCATTAATAATTCTAGCAAAATCTCGTAGTTTGACATCATTTTTATAGTTTGAGCTTATATTTGGTCCCCAAATATCGTCTATAACAATTAATTGGTTTTGTTCATTTGAAAAAACTCCTACTGCTTCCTCTAAATTGTCTCCTGTTACAAACAAAAACCTTTCTACTTTTTGACTAATGAAGTAGTTCGCAATCATTTTTGCTGTAGTAGTTTTTCCAACTCCAGGATTTCCAGTTAATATTAATACCTTTTTCTCTTCTAAAAGAGAAATACAATCTTTAAGATTTTTTACATTATAAAAAAGTTTGTGTTTTTATTTATATCTCTCAGAAATGATTCAGTGGTTTTATGAAATTTTCTATAAACCTCTTTATTTATAATGGTATCAAGTAATGATTCTACATATGAAAGATTAGGAACAAGTAATTTAGAGTAGGATTTTTTAAGATGTTGATATTCTTGTTCTCCTAAATATTGATTAAGCTTTTTGCTATCAATTATGTCATCTTTTTTTAAATGTCCATCAAAAAGTGTAATAATATCTTCAAACTGTCCAACTCCCAAAGATAAGCTAACACAAAGAATATATCTGTCTGCATTTAATTTTTTGCACTTCAACACCTCTTGTTTTAGGCTAGATTTTAAAGCAGGATAATTAGAAGGGTTATAGCGCTTACATTGACCTATTATTCTTTCTTTTGAAGTTGTACATTCTATATCAATTCCATTATCTCTCCATTCTCCAAAGGTTCTAAATTTTAAAGGTGATTCTTTAATTTGTAATATATCTCTGCATAATTCTTCAAATTCTGAAGGAAATAATAAATTATGGAAGTCAAAATTTGTCACTTATTTATTGGGTGTTTTTTGCCTGACAGCTAACGGTCTTGTATAACAATCAGTTGCGGGTTGGTTGGAAACTAAGATAGCTAAAATTACCGACTTTTATGCTTGCGCGGCTGTGTCCGCAGGACACAAAGACGCAATTGTTTTTAGCATCAATGAAAAAGCAGTAATCGAGTATCTTTAATATTCACCATAAAAACTAAAGATATGGAATCCCGAGTTACTGCCCAACCAAAGTTATTCATAGGAATCGACATCCACAAG
>NZ_WYEW01000018.1:0-14649 GCF_015143665.1 Salegentibacter sp. BLCTC
TAACCGAACTGCTTGCTCCTTTAATTCAGGACTGTAATAGCGTTTTTTCATGTTTCTAAGATATTTGTTTTGTAACAAACAGTCTTAAATTTTATGTCCGAATAAAGGTAGCAACTCCAGTCCATCAAGGTAGCTGCTTTTAGTCTCTATTTGGCTTTGGTTGATAACTTAAATCCTAAGACAATTTGGCAAAATAAAGACTATCGTTTGCCATATTTGATAAATGACCCTTCAGATGATACTCTAGTTGAACAAGGCAGTAATTTGTTTCGTTCAGATACTATAAAGGAGAATCCAGAAATAGAAAAAATTGATTTTGATTTAGTTGTAGGGAATCCGCCTTTTGGCACTAAGAACCTATCCCAATCTATTCGAGATTATAGTGATAAATATGGGTTCGCAAAGGAGATGGTTCTTCCATTTCTTCATAAGGCAGCAACAAAGTTCTCTGATAATGGAGAAATTGCCTTGATTTTCAATACCAAAATCCTTACCAATACCAAAATAACATATCAGAATTTCAGGAAGTGGCTTTTCAATGAGTGCTATGTAGAGAAAATATATAATTTCTCGATTTTAAGAAATGCACCTAAAGATTTTGGTGGTCAGTTGTTTGGTTCTGCAACTGGACCAATCAGTATTGCATTTTATAGAAAAAGTCAACCGAAGAAAAAATCTGACACAATTATCTATTATGCCCCTAAGACTTACATTAAATCCAATGTTATAGAAGGTGTTAGCATTGATGGCACAGATTTGAAATATCTTCCACGGGAAGAATGCAAAAAACCAACTTCAAAAATTTGGAAAATTGCAATGTGGGGTGGAATTGGAGATATAAATTTAATACAAAAACTAAATGCTTCAAAAAATCTCGAACAGTTCATTTCGGATGAAAAAATTGACAGAGGCTCGGGATTACAGTTTTTGAATAATTCTACTAAAAATCCTAAAGTAGATAACGAAATTCCAAATAGATACATCACCCCTAAGAATATTAGACGCTACGTTTCACACTCATTTTCAGATTTGAATTCTGGGCTTACTCAACGTTCAAAAGAAATATATGCTAAGTATTATGGTGTGCAGATAGATGACTTACCTAAAATTAATGTATTTAGACGAGTGGGAGCAAAAAAGACTTATTTTGCACCACATATTCTAATTAAGGAAGGTCTTTCCAATTGGAAAATTTGTGCTTCGTATGAAGATGAAGCCTGTTCGTTTAATAGTAAAGTTCTAGGTCTTAGGCATCCTGATTCAAAAGTACTTAAAGGGTTAACCTGTTTTATAAATTCAAAACTTGCTTATTATTATCTTTTCTTATGTTCAGCATCTATCGGAATAGAAAGAGAAGAAATCAAACCTAACGAAGTTTATCGACTACCATTTTCTTTGTCTAAAAAGAACTTATATAATCTTGCTGATATTTATGATAGGATGATAATTGATGAATCTAAAATTTTCAACATAAATACAAAAAAGTTTGAACAGGAGATTGATAATTATATATCTAAATGTTTTGACTTTTCAATTGATGAAAGCTTAATTGTAGACAATTTTGTAGAATTTACAATTCCGTTATTAATTAAGAGGTATCACTATGTTCTTGGTCCGACTAACACAGATGAAATTCAAGATTATGCTATAAAGGTTTCACAACATTTAAATGACTTTTTACAAAATCAGAATCTCTATGCTAATTGTACCGTTTATGAAAACATAAGTCATTTTTCACCTTTAATGATAACTAAGGTTGCATTTGGAGATTCTGAAAAGGAAGTTTCAATATCTAGTGTTGATATACACGACGTATTACGAGACTTGGATAAAGAATTATGGCAAAAGAAAGCAACCAATATCTATTTCAGAAAAAAATTAAATTATAAAACAGGCAACGAGATTTTTATTGTTCGTCCCAATCAGAGGCGATTCTGGACTCAATCGATGGCGATTGAAGATGCTTCAGAATTAATACTGGAAATCCTTGATGAAGTATAATAGATGGGATTAAACAAAGTAATAGTTGCTAGCTTCAAAAGAGGCTTTGAAGAAAAATGCTTTCAGCTGATAACAGAATCTTATGTTTCAGCTATGGAAACCAAGGTTATCAAACTCAATTGGGATGAAAATGACATTACTTCGGAATTGCACGAACACATTAAGGAAAATCCACTAAGGTTAAAGTGGAGTATAGTCACGAATGTTGAGCAGCATTTGCCAAAAGATGATATAGAAAAGGAAAAGGGTTATGCAGCGAAACTGCCTAGAATAGACCTAAGATTGGTAACCATAAATTCATCCTTAGAGTATGAATACCATATGGAAGCCAAAAATCTTAAGGAAAAAGATTCTGGTTTAAAACGACGTTATGTTGATACCGGAATTAACAGTTTTGTTTCTAAGAAATATGAGAACGGATGCCTACTTGGGTATGTCCTAGAAGGAGCTTTACATAAGACTGTGTACGGTATAAACAAGCTTCTAAAGAAAGACGATAGAGAGCCTGAATTTTTGAAACCCAAACCCTATCACTTTCACGATAACTATTACGAATCAGAGCACCCTGACGATATGGTAATAAAACATTTTATGTTTGATTTTACGGCTTTAAATAGTGCCTAAAAATTTGATATATTGAGGCTTATATATAAAATATACAGGGTGGGCATTGCATAAAATATTTGTAAAACTTGGATTTGAAACTGTTTAAGAAACAGATTATTACATAGTCCTATAACAACTAAGAATGTACAATGAAAAATTATTTAGGGCTAATTATTGCTGTAGAAGAATACAATGATTCTAAGAAAATATCAAAAGTAAAATTCGCTAATAACGATGCCAAACAATTCAGAGAAAGCCTAATAAATTTAGGCTGCGAAAAGAATAACCTTGAATTGTTGGACGGTACAAAGACTACCAAAACCACCATTGAAAATAAAATAAAAAAACTTTCTCGAACGGCTAAGTCCTATAATACCATAGTTTTATATTACGCAGGCCACGGGTTTTTTATTGACGGTGTTAATAAAATATCCTGTGTTGATACCGAGCTGGACAGTCTCGAAACTTCAACTATTTCAATTACCTCAATTATTTCAGAACTTGAGAAAAGTGACTCAACTAGAATTATTGTCTTTTTAGATTGTTGCCATAGTGGTATAGAATTTAGTGAAATAGAAAGAAGTCCTGTAAGTGATTTTTCAACTGACGACCTAAAGTATATTTATAGGGATGCAGAACATTTAATTGTATTTGCTTCTTGCAAGAGTGATGAAAAATCACAAGCTGATATGGAACACAATCACGGTGTGTGGTCATACTATTTAATTCAGGCTTTACAAGGAAATGCAAAGGATATTTATACTGAAAACCTCTTGTTTAGTGACCAATTGCAAAAATACCTCAAACATCATACGGCGAAAAGAGTAAAGTTTATAACACCGGAAAAAAAGAATCAAACACCTGTTAAATTCGGTAAAGAAACGGATGAAAAATTTATTGTCGCAGATTTGACCAAACTTTTTGAAACTAGAAAAATTGAAGCAAGAGCAAAGGGTTTTAAGTTTAAAGAAGCGAAGTTTTCCTATTCCGAAGAAGACTATGTGCGAAAACTTCCAGGTTTTAAAGATGGTAATAAGGCACCAAAAAAAAATCGATGATTATCACGAGAGCTGGATTCAAAAAATCGCTGAAGAACTCATTCGCGAAGAATTAGATGATGTTACAGAATTGTTGAGAAGAATTTTAAAATTGAAACTCAAAGACTTTCAGGAAACTGTAATCGAAAATGGGTATGGTCAGCTCTCAACGGTTTATTTCGACTATATTATTGGTGTAACCCAATCTAGAACTTCAGCAGATGAGTATGTGCTTACAAGAAGTATAGAAAACTTTAAAAATAGTGATACCATTGGTAGTGATAAGTTCAACAAGGCTTTTGAGGAAGATTTTGATACATTAACTTTAAGAATGGATAAAGACATAGATATAGAAGACTTGATTAATCATATCGAGGATATAGATAATCCAGATATAATCGATGTGGATTACTCTACTAGCGATTTATCCAAGTGTACTGTAAAAATATCAGGATTTGAAGGCGCAATTCATTTTGAAATTGACGAAATACGCATTGTGGTAAACAAGAACACGTCGCCCAGGATTTTAGTGGCATCTTTTCAAAATGTATATAAGGTACTTGGAAGCAGCGGCTACCTAAAACTAACTGATTAACCCCAAATCATTACTATAAGAAATATGGCTTAATGGCAGCTAATAAATATGATACAATCAATAGAAGAAGGCAGAAAAGAAGACGGTAATAGGTCTATTGCTGATAAAATTAAAAAACGATTACACAATCTAGTTAAAACCGTAGAGAACAATCAGGGGCGATGGGCTTGGGAACTATTGCAAAATGCCAAGGACAGCATTGCCGATTATCCCGACAGGAAAATATCTGTGCAAATAGAGTTGGATGAAAACCAAGTAGTTTTTAGGCATAATGGTATTCCTTTTACTGAAAAAGATATCAGAGGTATCATCAATCAAATCTCGTCCAAAGAAGTTGAAGAAGGCGAAGAAACTAAGCGAACTGGTCGTTTTGGTACAGGCTTTTTGACTACACACCTACTTTCAAAAGTTATAGACGTATCAGGTATAGTGGAGACTAATGACCTTGAGTTGTTTCGTTTTCGTTTTCCTTTGGATAGAGACGGAAGCACCACAACCCAGTTAATTCCCAAAATCGAAAACGCCTGGAAAGAATTTCACAGTTCAACTAATAAAATACACAATGGCTATAACCAAATGGAGTATAATACTTCGTTTAAGTATCATTTACACACAGAACACCAAAAAGAAATAGCAAGGATTGGTATAGAAGAGTTTATGAAGCTGATTCCATATGTATTGACCTTTATACCAAACATTGAGAAAGTTGAGATTTTGGACAATGTTCAAAATGAAGTCTTAGCATTTTCTAAAGCTGAATTCAGTAATAACGACTCTATACTTACTATCCAAAAGAACTGTAATGGTGTAATTTCCCAAATCTATATTCTAAATGCTTCGAATTCAAAAGTTACCATTGCTAATGAAGTTGAAAAGGTTGATAATGGCTATGAGATAAAGAGTCACAGAGATATTCCTAAGTTGTTTTGTGATTTTCCACTCATTGGAACAGAAGCATTTCATTTTCCTGTAATAGTAAATAGTTTTTATTTTAATCCACAGATAGAAAGAGACGGAATATGGTTAAAGGGAAGTGATGATTCTGAGGTTGTAGAAAATCAGTCTTTGTTAGAAGAAGCTCTAGAGCTTTACAAATCGCTTTTGGATAAGGTGTCATCTGAAAACTTTTATAATATTTTCAATATGACGAACTCAAAATTACCCGATACAACTGAAAAATATTTTGATGAATACTGGTATAAGGAAAGCATCCAAAAGCCATTGAGAGAATACTTACTTACGAAACCTATTATTGAACTTGAAAATGATTCGAAGGAAAAAAAGTTGTCAAAGGATGTCTGGTTTCCTTCAAGAAGTTTTTCCAAAGACATTAGAGAAAAATTTTGGCAATATACTTATGATTTATACAACGATGCTGTTTGTAAACAGAAGCATATTCAAGAATGGGTAGAAGTATCTTGGTCAGATTGGAATACGCTAGATTATGAAGAATTAGCAAAAGATTTAGAAAAGCAAAGTAGTATCGAAAAGCTAAGCGAAGAACTTGGCAAGAACGAAACAGATACTTTCAAATGGTATAATGAAGTTGCTAAATTCTTATTGGGAATTGAGAGCAATATTATTTTCTTTCAAAATAGAAAGATTCTGCCTAATCAAAACGGAGATTTTAGATTGAAGAAGGATGTTTATATCGATGAGATAGAGGATGAAGAGCTAATTTCAATATTAAGTCTTTTAGGAAATGATTGGAGGAAATTATTGTTGCATAATAATGTGAACTTTGGCAAATATCAAGTTAAAAGGAAGAAGCACATAGCAGATGAGATTTCGGAGCGTCTAAAAAATCCATCACATAATGATGAAAATGTAATTTCTGCAATCAGTTTGTTATCCGAGTGGTTTGAAGCCAATCCAAAAGAGGCTAAAGACATTATGCCGGAACTTTATCGTAAAAGAGCCCAACTCTTTATGAATACTATACCAGACAAAGAGAGTTTATATAAAGTTATGCGTAGCAAAGCAGATTTGTCTCAACTTTCAAAAGTGGCAAAGGCTCTTGAAGATGACTCTAATCTACTTCAAACGTTTAATCAGGCCGAGCAGCTTTCAGGGTTATTAAAACAATACAATGTAACAAGTTTGGATGCGTTAAAATCCGCTTTGGAAAACTCAAAAGCACACCATATAAAAGCAGAAATTACCCAAGAAGATTTAGCAGGGCTTGGCGTAACCTCAATGGACGAATTGGAAGAAGCTTTGAAAGATAGAGATTTGGCAGCTTTATTTAATCACACTTCTAGACCAAATGCTAATATGTTTCTATATGCTCAACAATTGATAGAACGCTCAAAACAAAATATCATTGAGTATTTGAGGAGTCACAAAGATTATGATTGTACAGATATTGACGAATTGGCAACTACTGTTTTGGGTGGCATTAAGAAAAATGGTGTAGATGTTCATATCGTAATAAGGCCATCGGATAATGGTCAAGTGATCGTCTTCTATTCTTCAGAGAAAGATACCTTAGATTACGCTAATGCAGAACTGTGGATTGATAATGGTAAGGATAATCCAAAACATTTAACATTGGGTACTATTCTTAAAACAACAGGTATTAATAAAATCCCAGTATAATTATGGATTGGATTGAAGATATTAAAAAAATGGTTGGCCAGCCAGAAAGCCAGACCTTAGAATACAAGGCAGTATTACCGCCTTCTAGAAATGTAGCTCAAATACTTTGTTCTTTTGCTAATACAGAAGGTGGATTTCTCATTCTAGGTGTTACGGATGATTCGAAAATTAATGGTTTGAGCGAGGACTTTCATGCCAATACAATTACTCATAAAGCTCTGGATTTATTAACCCCTAAACCGAACATTGAATACCAATACGTAAGCATTGAAGACAAAAAACTATATGCCATAAAAGTAGATAAATCTGATTCAATTGTTTCTGTTGAAGGTAAGGCATACATCCGTAAAGGGGATAGAACCAAGCTAGCAGACCCCGTTAGTGTTAACTTCAATACGGGTGGTTACGAAAGGATAAAGCAAATCAATTCTCATTTAGAAGAGCTGAAAAACGATGCTACCTATGCTAAAATTAGTTTTATAGAACATTATCAAAGCATTTTAAAGATTGTGGATGATTTAGGGAATATTTTATATCCTGAAAGTCCTGAAAATGTAACAACCAATCAAGAGGGTAAAATTCTTAGCAGAATTTTGTTTTCTTCTGTTGTAGATAATTTTGAGACCTATCTTTCAGACTTATTATATGAAATTTTTCTAGCCTATCCTGAAACCTTGAAATCACAACAAACCGTTACAATTGAAGAAGTGCTCAATTGTTCTGACTTACAAGATTTTGTGAAGTTTTGGGCAAAACAGAAATTAGGGAAACTTCAAAAAGGTAGTGTAAGAGGCTTTATAAAAGATACTAAACAGATAAGAGACCTGCAAGTTCTGGACAAAGATGAGCAAAACGCAATTGAAAAAATCTTGCAAATCAGACATCTATACGCCCACCGTAATGGAATAGTGGACGAGAAATTCCTTCAGTTTTTTACAGACGAATTTACAATTGGTTCTGAACACCAAATGGCCATAATGAAAATATTCGAGAAATTAGATTACCTGACTGATGTGGTAAATAGGATAGACTTTAGTGCTATAGGTAAATACAAATTGTCACGAAGTAATTAAAAAGGTGCTTTATCCTTTGAACCTCTTGCCGTGGCCAACCATTTGCCATTTTGTTGGACCAGTTTAAAAACACCAGGCGTTTTATCATAAGCTGTGGTATATTTTACCCAAGCCACGTCACCCATAATCGTATCCTGTAAGACCTTAAACTCAGAGTCTTTCTTTTTGGTCGCATTGAACATATTTATGATGTTCATATAATTTGCATAGCCTTCAGGTGTGGAATTTGCTTTTAAAGTCTCTTCATCTTTTTCATAAAAACTTTCAATAACAATTTGTGCTGTGGCACTTGGTCCCGAGATTTTAGTTTCGGAATCAGCACAAGAAAGGAACAGCACTATGAGCGAGAAAACAACAAATTTTTTCATAACAGTATTAATTTGGGTTATTAATATATCTATGCGATAGTTTCATTTTTATGTTTCGTTCGCCATCCTTTTCATTCAATTCCCAAATTGCCCTACGGTCATCGGATAATGAAAATTTGGGCAACACATAAACAAAGCGAGCCGTTTTATTTTTCTTAATCTTAGACGGTAGATTATGTTTATATATCGGTTCTTGATACAGTCGTTGCAACGATTTTCTTTTCCCTTTTTGCCGAGTTTCAATCGACAGGTTCAAGAAATTCAAATCGTAATCTAACGAAGAATTATTTTCAATCTCGATAACGAAATAGAGTTCATCCTTATCAAAAACAATGCTCTCTACGGTCAAGATAATACCTTCGCTTCGTTTCTTGATTCGCCCTATGCGCTGTTTTCTATTGAGAAGATATGAGCAGAATTTTTGGTAATAATAGGTGCTGTTATCTACAAGTTCTTCAGATGATTTTACAAGAACCGAATCCTTTATAATCGGTCTTTCATTACCGATACTATTGGATAACGGAATGAAATAATTGAGCTTAGAAAGCTGATTTTTATACTTGACAATATACGAAAAAATCGAACCATTTCTATTGACTACCAGCAGATTACTTTCCTTACCCGGCTTCGCTTGAAGAAGGCCAAAATACTGTTCTTTTTCACGATTGTAAGTAAATACAAAATTGTCAGAACCGGTTATACCTTGGCGGATAGGCTCTGGGAAGAATAGCGCAACATTCTTGGTGTCGTTGGCATAAATAGTGTCAAGTGGTATGGGTTGTTGTTGTGCTGTAGCCTGTGCCGAGCAAAGTCGAGGTGCGAAAGTGTAAACAAATCCAATTAATATTAAGATAAAAGTTTTCATAATTTAGGCTTTAGAATTAATCTGTAGTTATTTAATACGGTTACTTTAACATTACGATTGTTTCGCCTTAGGACTTTTGTGACACCGCCTACTTGCGGAATGGTAGGTATGTTAATGTCACCAATAATATCGTCCAAAACTTCGGTGGTGGCTTCTGCCCTGAAATTGTTCTGTACGTAGATGCCCTCGCTACCATCTGATAAATCAAAAGCCTTAAGTTTAGTAGGGTGGTGCTGTATGTTTTCAATTTCAATGAGCGCTCGGTTGGGCTGAAAGCTGATAAATCCAAACACAGGTGTATTCTTGGGCATCAGCTTACCATTGATTGAAGCAGTTTTGATCAGTCGCATTCGCAATCTGGTATTCGCTTTTACGACTTGGTCGCCATCAACGACCACATAAATTGCTTCATCTGTATTGCCGATGATTGAAACTTCGTTGGGTTTAGGCGCAGCAGCAAAGAACAATTGATGTTCCAATCCCAATTCTTTCACTTGGATTTTTTGTTCTCGTTTTACTTCTACAGAATCAATCTTTGAAACCGCTTTGCGAACAGTTCTTTTCTGTCCCAATTTTTGGTATCGCTTTTCTGAATATTGGATCTTACCAGCTTCATATATACTATCTACGATACGCTCTTTTTCGCGATCTGGAAGATCTGGGGCGTAAAATCCCAAGGAATCAATCAGTTTTTCATCATAAATGCTGGGCGCATTATTTTCACGTACTTTCTTCAAGTCGTTAATCGCATCCAGTTTGGAATCATACTCTTTTTGATCTTCTTCTAAATCTGGAACTAAGGTTTGCTTAAGGTTTTGAGTTTCGCTTTCATCATCGCCCATTACCATTACGGAATAAGAAATGATGAATATGACAATCACAGCCAATACTGCTGCAAATACTATTTTATTCTTTTCTACTTTCATCGTTTAGTTTTTTTAAGGTGTTCTCGAAATAGTTGGTAATCAATAATCCGTGCGGATTGTTGGGGAAGTTTCTATCAACCGTAATCAAGTTTCCGGTGGAAATCAACTCATAGGTGTCGATGATTGAACCTCTATTGATTTCAAAAATGGTGGTTGTTGTAAAACTATACGAGCCATTACTTTCAGATATTCGTGAATCGATGCTCAGTACTTTTTGAACTAAGGAATACTGAAGCAACCTGTTGTAAACACCATCCGCTTTTTTCTGGCGGTAGAGATTGTCCACGGAACTATTGCCCAACCACAATGCCTTTTCCAAATTGCGTTCATAATTACTCGCATCTATGTTATAGAAGTAGTTATGGTACAGATCCAAATGTGCTAAAGCTTCAACCCGAAAATTTTCCTTTTGGGTTACGAGCTTCAGCGGAATTATACTGCCATCGGTATTGATAGCAAAGGCACTATTGAAGGCTTTTTGATTGGTGTTGAATACCATCCAAACCGAAAATGTGCTGGAAAGTAAGGCGCAGACAACCACTGCCAAAACGATAAACCGATTCAATTTTAGGACGCTGTAAATGTTCTTGTAAGGTGTTTTCATTCTGAATATATTTAGTTGGTAAATAGTCTTAGCGTAAATGACGTGGCACGTTTATATAGGGTGAATTTCAAGAAAACAATAAAACCTACTGATCCCAACTGAACTACAGGTGCAAAAAAGCCCTGGCCAACCTCTGTCCCAAAAAGGTTGACCCAAAAATTGGTGTTGATTTCCGTATATATGGCATTGATAAATATATTGACCAGAAAGAAAGCTGGCACGAGCATAAACACCGCTGCATATAGTTTGAAGAACGTATAGGCGAGCGAACGAAACTTTTCAAAAACTGCAAGGCTAATGACCAAAGGAAAAAATGCTTGCATTATTCCTAAAAGGAAGAAGCGCTCTGCCAAGAATAGCGGGTAGATGAACAAATCCAATATCCAAAGTAGGGTAGTTAAGATAAATGCCAATATTTTAAAACCGTATAAAGGTGTAACCAGGGCTTCATATAAAAGTGTCATCGCTGAACTTGCGGCATCAAACAGACTTACGTCTTCCTCTAAAGGAATATCCTGCATTTGCAAAGGCAGTAATGCTGGTGCTGTTCCTCGATATTGTTCTTCAATGGCAACTAAAATGCCATCAAAAAATCCCAATACCTGAGTTGAGAATATGACCAAGATGACAATGGTAAAATTCTTGACCAATTCACCAGGACTCAATCCCCAAGTGTAACCGTCCTTCTCTGCAACGCCTTCGTTATACTTTTTAAGGATGTTGACCAAAAAGAACAAGACAGCGAGCGTTTTCATTCCCGCAATTGTGTATTGCGAAAAATTGCTGGTCTGTATGGTCTGGAAAACGGTATCGATATATTCCAGACCAATTCCTAAAAGAATGGTCGCGGTCATTTTAGTAGAATGTTTCTCGGTTATTGACTTTATCTTGCATCTTTCTGAAAGAAATAATGTCTCGATAGCGTTTTGTTTTTGTAGTTATGTTGGAAACCATCTGCTTTGATTCCAGCTCCTTTGCTTTTAAAATTTCAGCACGTTCTGCATCGCTCATTTTGAGATAATCGCTGGACAGGACTTCATCAATAAAATCTACCGTGTCCAATGAGTTTTGAACAATAGCATCAAAAGATTGTACAACCCTTGAAACTTCCTCTGGTTTGATGTAGGGCGAGTTGAGTATGTCCTGTACATCGTTCTGCATTACGGTGATAAGGCGCTGATTGTTCTGTCCAATTTCCTCAACTGCTCTAAGCTGCTGTACCACACTGGATACTTTCTCAATGCTCTCCTTTGCATCTTTTAAGAATTTTACAGACTTAATCATTTGAGCTGTCTGTTTACCTGATTCTACAAGTTGTTTTACCAAGCTGATAAAATTGGTATTGTCATAAGTGGGCATTCCCTGACACGCAGCGCGTGTGGGCAATAAAAAGATAAATGCCGTTGCGATAATTAAGATTTTTGTCTTCATAATATTATGTTTTAGATGCGAATTGAATTATTGCTTTTTGCATATCCTGATGCTCTTTGAAGAGCTTCATTATTTCCTCATTTTCTTGTCCATCGGTCAAGTAAGCTGCATATACTTCCTTCGGAACTTCCAGACGGAAGATGTTACTTTCTCTGCCAATTTTGATAAACATTTCGGTGTACTTCCGTGGACCGGAAAGATTGTTCTTAATTGATTTTAATTGGTTCAAATCGTGGCTGGATAGATTGAGACGTTTGACCAATTCGTCATAGCCTTTTTCATTGTTCAGGCTATAAATGACCTGCGTGTTTTCAAGAATACTCGCTGAAGTGGAATTTTTCGGAAGCTGATTAATGGATTGAAGAATGATACCGATAGCTCCGTTCTGTTTTCGTATTGCTTGGTAGTAGAATTCGACACTTTCCAGTACATTCTCAAACTTTAATTGTTTCGCAAACTCATCAAAGAGGATAATGCCTTTTTCCGCTCTATTCTTCCAGATGGTTCTTTGGATAGCTGACTTAATCAGTTTCAACATTACGGACAGTATTTCCTTATTGTCCTTGACTTCATCCAGTTCAAAAACAATCAAACGCTTGTCCTCAATTTTATAGGTCTGGTCTTCGCTCACTTCAAAAAGGAAGCTATATAGACCATCGCCGACATATTCTGACATTACGTGCAAGAAGCTCGTCACATTAAAATAATCGGGATGGATTTTTAGGGTGCTCAGAAGATCTTCCTGATTTCTTTCTATAAAGCTGTACAAACCATCCAGTGAATGATTTTCTGAAGTACTATCGTAATAATAACGCAGTATTTTTTTGACCGATACCGATTGTGCCTTTGTAACCTTTAAGTCTGAAGCAAACAGTTCAAAGAGGAAGACGGACAAATCTTCCAAACGTTCTGGTGTAAGGTCATTAGTGTGGCTAATGTAAAATGGATTGATACCAAGGTTCTTTCCACTTTCGTAGCGAAGCACCGTATATTTATCAGGATAGAGCTTTGCAAACTTGGTATAAGAGCCACCCAAGTCGATAATGACCAGGCGAACACCACTTTCAAAATATTGGCGTAGAATGTTATTTGCCAGAAAAGATTTGCCCTCACCAGTTGGTGCAAAAATGGCAAAGTTTCGTGCCTTTATTCTTTTCTTCTTTTCGTCCCAAACATCCTTTAAAACAGGAATGTTATGCTCACGGTCATTGAAAATGATTCCGGTGTTATCACTTTTGTAATTAGTGTTATTGATAAAAAGACAAAGCGCGTGTTTTAAGTCAGTTACATATAAATCGTTATTTGAAAAATTCGACGAAAAACAACAGTAACTATTTAGAATATAGTTTTTACGTTCTTCGCCTCTTGGGTAATACGGGATGATATCCAGTTCCTTAAATTCAGTCTTGATTTTTGAAGTTATCTTGTCGAGCTCTTTGGCTTCTTTTGCCCAATAGACAATATTGAGATGACCACGAATAATTCGGGCATTATCATCAGCATTGATTTGATCAAGGATGTGTTGGATTTTACCAAGCACTACTTTATTTTGTGAACCAAAGTTTGAACTTTTATTTAGTTCCTCAACCTTCTTATCGAGCTGCTTGCGCCATTTTTGTTTGTCATCCAAATAAAGAATTTGATTGACAATGTGATTTTCGTTAAGCGTAAGCCCTATGCCATCAATAAACCCTTGATGAAATACAAAATCGTCTGAAGTGAATTTCTCATTGGTTTTGCTACTCTGTACACTTTCGCCAAAGCACAGTTCGCTGTTGATGGCCAGGGCATCAAAATGGTTTTCGCCAATATTGACGCTTTTTTTGTCCAGTAAAATATCGGTATCGTAGCCTTCATTAAAGCCATTGAAATAGGCACTTGTTAGTTGCTGTATCTCTTCCGCTTTAAGCGAAACAAAATCCATCTTTCGGCTATTATTGATGAAGGAAACCGAATCGCTAACCGAGTTTACAAAGCTTTTAATATTGTCATCCAGTTCCTGTACGATTCCTTTTGAAACTTTTCTGAAAGGGTTGACGTATTTCGGATTGTTGAGTGCCTTATTTTTGGTCAATATGAAGAACAAATAGCAGCTGTGCTCGATATGTCCACGACCTTTAAAATGCTCGTGGGTAGCTTTTTCCAAAAAGGTGGAATTCGGAAGTTGTTCTGAAGAATAGGATTTCTTCAAGTAGATATCCTGTTTATGAACCACAGTACCAACTGGCAAAGACTTTAATGCCTGAAACCAAGCACCGTGCATATCTTCAAAATCCTTTTCAGACAACGAGTATATTTCCGGCAGATTTCCTTTGTAGCACAAAATAACATTGCCATTATTGGCAAATACGATATTGTCCTGAATATCTACGATGGGTTGATATGCCGAAAGGTTAATCTTGTTCATAATCGAAGCCAGAATTTCTTGGAGTTGCTACCTTTATTCGGACATAAAATTTAAGACTGTTTGTTACAAAACAAATATCTTAGAAACATGAAAAAACGCTATTACAGTCCTGAATTAAAGGAGCAAGCAGTTCGGTTA
>NZ_WYEW01000019.1:0-9466 GCF_015143665.1 Salegentibacter sp. BLCTC
CTTTCAAGATCTTGATGATCTGACTTTCTGTAAATCTACTTTTTTTCATCGGACAGTTTATCGGTTTTAAAATTAACAATTTCGAATTTTAAACTGTCTTATTTTTAGGGAAGGCTACAGAACTATTAAAAGAAATTCCCATAGTTGGAACATCTATTAACCTAATTAAAGGAATAAAAAATATTAGGGATAAAGCATATCTAAATAAAGTAAAATATTTTATAGAGAATGTTGGTGAAATTAATGATTCTCAAAAAAGAAAATTAATAGAAGAATCAAGAAAAGATAAAACTAGAAGAGCAAAATTTGGAGAATCTCTGTTTACTACTTTAGAAAAAAGTGATTCGATGACAAAAGTAGAATATCTAGCAGTAGCTTTTGAAGCTTTCTTAAACAATGATATTGATGATGCTGATTTGAGACTCATATGTCATTCTATAAATCTTGCATACATAGATGAATTAATTCAAATTGTTGAAAATAAAAATCTTCCAGAACATATTTTAATGTATAATGTGCAAAGCGGACTAGCAATTGCTGCCTACAGAGATTTAACTTTTGATATGACTAATACTCAACCTGATTACAAATTATCTAATGCAGCAGAAAAATTAAGGTCTGCCTGGAAAAAATATAAGTGCTAAATCCACTGCATATAACAACGGTTAATCGCCAATAAGCGGCACCGTTAGTAAGAAAATAATTAACTTGACCAACGAACCAATACTAAGCCGACAAATCCGCGTCCCTTACTTCGCCAACTGGCGATAACCAAGACCGTTAGGCGCAATGTTAGCCGAAAGCTTCGCGCCCATCATAAAATAAGTTTCTAAGAAATATTCTTCTTTTTTTTAAGTGGTTCGGCCGACTGAATTTTGGGATGAAAAATGAATCAATTTTTTTAGATTTTAAATGGTTTCTCTTTTTAAAATAACTGACTGATTTCGCTCCCCTCAACGTTTTGTTTTAACCGAATAAATTCGTTCTTCTCAATGTTTCGTTTTAAAAAAAATTTTAATGGTAGAACGAAAAAATAGTTTGTAAAAAAATGAGAACTTAAAAATTTTTCAAAATAATTTCATCAATTATTTCGCAAAAAAAATAAAAGTCATTAAAAAAAAAGATTGAATGAAAATCATAAAAACTGAAATGAAAAAATAGAAAGTTGATAGGTTAAAAAAATTGACAACTGAATCGAAAAACTTATTAAAAACAAAGCGCCTAACACTGCATAACAGCCATTGTTAAGTTTGGCTTCCAATCGAATAATTTGCTCTAAATCTAATATTTTGTGCTTTTTTGCTATCTTTAGTGCCAAATCCGCCACAACGGCGGTTATACAAAACCGTTGTAACACATTTAACCAAATCATCAAAATTGAGTAAATTAAGAAAACTAATAGACCAAATCACGGAATTCGGAATTAACCCAAATGTGGAATCGATCAACAACACCGAACTTTTGAAAAAACTATTAGTCGGAATTTACTCTGAATACCTAAATGTGGAATTTGAATTTGACGAAACCGATTATGACGAAGAACCTGATTTTGATTACAAAAAAATAAGAGAGAATGTGAAATCAAATTTTCCAGATTTTGATTGGTACAGTACGGTTTTGGATTCTAATAAAATGGAGCCGAATATCGAAACTGGATGTGGAGATGAATTAGATGATTTGACCGACATAATAAAAGACCTTCTTGCTGTGAAATGGAGAATTGAAAATACAAGTAAGAACGATGGACTTTGGCATTTTGACTTTTCTATGAGAACACATTCCGAACAGCATTTAGTGGATTTATTAAAACGACTGAAAGATAGAAATGGATAAAAAACGTGTTACAACAATGTATAACCGCAATTACGGCGGATTCGACTACGCCCGAATCCACTCGGAATTGCTAACGTCTGTGCTAAACCGAAAAATTTGCGTACTTTAACCCGTAACTGACGGTTATACGAGACCGTTAGGCAACATTTGCACAAAACAAACTTTTTACTTACCTTTGACGTTAGTAACGTAAAAAATTATTATGATAATATCGTTTGGTTCAAAAGAAACCGAAAAAATATGGAATGGTATCCGAGTCAAAAAAATGCCGATTGAAATACAGAATGTTGGACGGAGAAAATTAAGAATGCTTAACAACTCTCAAGATATTACAGATTTAAGAATCCCACCTTCCAACCGACTGGAAAAACTGACTGGAAAACTAAACGAATTTTATAGTATTAGAATTAACAAACAATGGCGGATAATATTTCAATGGGGAAATGGAAACGCAAGCGAAGTTGAAATAATTGACTATCATTAAAAAAACAAAAGAAATGGAAAAATTAGCAAATGTACATCCTGGCGAAGTTTTGAATTTTGAATTTCTTGAGCCACTCGAAATTTCTGCTTATAGACTTTCTAAAGATTTAAAAATACCGCAAACTAGGATTTCGGAAATAATAAAAGGTAGACGTCGAATAACAGCCGATACTGCTCTACGTTTGAGTAAATACTTTGGGAATTCTGCAAAATTCTGGCTTGGACTTCAAGATGATTATGACATCGAGGAAGAACGTGATGAAAAAAAAGCGGAATTGGACGAAATAAAAAAATACGAAAATAAAAACGTTGCCTAACAATGGCTATAAGTAATTGCTTGTTTTCTCATACTTCTGAAAATCCTATCGGATTTTCAGTTTGGTGTGTACTTGCAAAGTTAAGTGCTAACCCACGCAACTACTCATAGCCGAGACCGTTAGGCGCAATGTTAGCCGAAAGCTTCGCGCCCATCATAAAAAAAGTTTCTAAGAAATATTCTTCCTTTTTCTGATTGGTTCGGCCGACTGAATTTTGGGGCGAAAAATGAATCATTTTTTTAGAATTTTAAATGGTTTCTCTTTTTAAAATAACTGACTGATTTCGCTCTCCTCAACGTTTTGTTTTAACCGAATAAATTCGTTCTTCTCAATGTTTCGTTTTAGAAGAAATTTTACTGGCAGAACGAAAAAGATTGTTTCGTAAAAAGTAAATTAAAAACTTGACGTAAATAATTAAATTGAAAATTGAACAGAAAGAAACATTACCCGGAGATTTAAAAAAACTGAATTTATAATTTGATTGGCGGAAAAATCATAAAACTGAAATGGAAAAACAGAACGTTGATAGATTTAAAAAAATTGAGAACTGAATCGAAAAACTTATTAAAAACAAAGCGCCTAACACTGCATAACAGCCATTGTTAAGTTTGGCTTCCAATCGAATAATTTGCTCTCAATCCAATTTTTTGTGCTTTTTTGTTATCTTTAGTGCCAAATCCAACACAACGGCGGTTATACAAACCCGTTACCTGCAAGCGTAGAAAAAATCGTAAATGAAAATAATCGAAAAAATAAAAGAGCTTTTTAGAAAGAAAGAATATGTGGAAATTCAAGATTTCGATTTGAAAAAGTTTGATGTTCGATTTAAAGAAATAGACGATGCGAAATTGATAGATATTTCCTCTTTCATAAGAAAGCATTTAAAGAATTCAAATAATTTAGAAATAGACAATTCATTGAAGAAAAATGAGAGTCTAGAATTTAAAAAATTTGATAATCTGATTTTAAAAATAGATCAAATTCTCAAAGATGATTTTGAAGAAACTTATCCAGAAAGTGAAAAAATGAACTGGAATTTCTGCTACTTCTTAGAGAAAAGAAATGGCTATATTCTCATAAATAATGCTTTGACTAGAAAAGATCAAACCATAGGAAATGCAATTTATTCTTTAACTATAATTAGAAAATTTAATGACTCATATTTCCTTTGGGAATTAAATGAATAATTGTGCAAAACGCCAGCAGGTAACAGCGCATAACTCAAATAGCGGGTAGTTTGGGGTAAATGGTTATTTTAGAAACCAATTAAAAATCAATAAGCCGACAAATCCGAGTCCTATTTTCCGCGACTTGTGTTATGCGCGGCCGTTATATGCAATGGAAGAAAATTTTCGAAATATACTAGCTGAGAATTCAGAAATATTGATTGATTCTTTAATTGATAATGAACTATTAAAAGAAATTCCCATAGTTGGAACATCTATTAACCTAATTAAAGGAATAAAAAATATTAGGGATAAAGCATATCTAAATAAAGTAAAATATTTTATAGAGAATGTTGGTGAAATTAATGATTCTCAAAAAAGAAAATTAATAGAAGAATCAAGAAAAGATAAAACTAGAAGAGCAAAATTTGGAGAATCTCTGTTTACTACTTTAGAAAAAAGTGATTCGATGACAAAAGTAGAATATCTAGCAGTAGCTTTTGAAGCTTTCTTAAACAATGATATTGATGATGCTGATTTGAGACTCATATGTCATTCTATAAATCTTGCATACATAGATGAATTAATTCAAATTGTTGAAAATAAAAATCTTCCAGAACATATTTTAATGTATAATGTGCAAAGCGGACTAGCAATTGCTGCCTACAGAGATTTAACTTTTGATATGACTAATACTCAACCTGATTACAAATTATCTAATGCAGCAGAAAAATTAAGGTCTGCCTGGAAAAAATATAAGTGCTAAATCCACTGCATATAACAACGGTTAATCGCCAATAAGCGGCACCGTTAGTAAGAAAATAATTAACTTGACCAACGAACCAATACTAAGCCGACAAATCCGCGTCCCTTACTTCGCCAACTGGCGATAACCAAGACCGTTCTATGCTATTTTCTCAGAAAGATTTTTACTAAAAAGTTCTACTTATGAGAACTTTAATTACCTTTGTTTTAGATTTTATCAAATGAAGAGAATAATTGCAAAAAGTACATTACGAGAATTCTGGAAAAAACATTCTGATTCAGAACAGTATTTAAAAACTTGGTACGAAACAGCAAAAAGTTCAAATTGGGCTTCTCCAAGTGATATCAAGAAGACGTATGTAAATGTTAGCATTTTAAAAGATAGTAGAGTTGTTTTTAACATTAAAGGAAACTCTTACCGATTAGTCGTTAAGTTTAACTACGATAGACAATGGGCTTTTATTCGTTTTGTCGGAACACACACTGATTATGATAAAATAGATGCGAACACAATTTAAAAATTAGAGCTATGAAAATTAAACCTATTAAAAGCGATAAAGACTACGAGAAGGCTTTAGAAAGACTAGAAGTGATATTTGACGCTCCAATTAATTCCAAAGAGGGCGACGAGGCGGAAATTCTTTCTATGATGATTGATAATTATGAAAATGAGGATTATCCGATTGAGGCTCCAGATCCGATTGAGGCAATAAAAATTAGAATGGAAGAAATGAATCTTAAACAGAAGGATTTAGTTGGTGTCATTGGAGGGAAAAGTAGAGTTTCAGAAATTTTAAATAAAAAGAAAAGATTAACGGTAGATATGATTAGAGAACTTGAGAGAATTCTACATATTTCTGCATCTGTATTAGTAACTAATTACCAATTGACGAAGTGAAAAAACAGCATAGAACAACGGTTCATCGCCAATAAGCGGCAACGTTAGTAAGAAAATAATTAACTTGACCAACAAACCAATACTAAGCCGACAAATCCGCGTCCCCTACTCCGCCAACTGGCGATAACCGAGACCGTTGGCGGCAATAGCTCCGGACAGAAAAAGAGAACTTTAATAAGAAAAACTCACTCGAACGCGGACTTATAAAAGTGGAACTATAAGATTGATTTTAGTAAAAAAGAAAACTAAAAATAAATCAAAAGCTCACTCTAGCGGACTAAAATTGTGGAATTAAATAGAGTTTTTAGAAGTTGATCTTAAAAAAAGATATAATAAATTTCTCACTCTTACTCTAGAAAATTAGAAAAAATAAATGTTCACTCAAACCCTAAAAATCCACAAGAGTAAGACTGACTAAGAAGAAAAATTAAAAAGGTGAGCGGCAAATCTTTCGTGCTTACTCGGGCGTGTCGCTACAGCTGCCAACACTGGTTAAAAAAAATAGCTTAGGTTTAGCTAAAATTCTATATTTTAGAGTTCTAAATTAATCTTGGTTAAACCGACAAGTTAGCTCTTCCCTACACGCTACTTCCTTTAACCAAAACCGTTGTGCCCAATTAAAATCACGATTTTTCCTTCAAATATTAATCAAATGATCTTATTTTTGATAATATCAAATGATAGTATCAAATGAAACCACCTTACGATATAACACCCAATATATTAAAAGAAATAACTTCTATTTCCGAAAAAGTTGGAGCTATCAATGCAAACTATTTATACAAACCTTCTCCCAAATTGAGAAAGGAAAATAGAATAAAAACTATTCATTCTTCACTAAAAATTGAGGGTAACACATTAACTGAAGAACAGATTACAGCTTTGCTTGAAAATAAGAGGATCATTGGTCCAAAAAAGGATGTAAAAGAAGTTTTAAATGCAATTGAGATCTATGAACATTTAGAAAATTATAAACCATCAAATGAAAAATCATTTCTAGAATGCCATAAACATTTGATGAATAATCTTATAGAAGATGCCGGAAAATATAGAAAACAAGGGGTTGGAATAATGAAAGGATCACAAGTAGAACATTTTGCTCCGCCCTACCAAAATGTTCCTTATTTGATGAAAGACTTATTTAATTACTTGAAAACGTCAAATGAAATAGAGCTAATAAAAAGCTGTGTTTTTCATTATGAAATGGAATTTATTCATCCATTTTTAGATGGAAATGGTAGAATGGGAAGATTATGGCAAACTTTAATATTGATGGAAAAATATCCAATTTTTGAATATTTACCTTTCGAAACTTTGATAAGCAAAGACCAGGAAAAGTACTATAAAGCGTTATCAGATAGTGATAAGTCTGGAAATTCAACAGCTTTTATAGATTATATGCTGGGCGTAATCAATAAATCATTAGATGAATTACTAGATTTCAATAGCCGTACTTTAAATGAGAGAGATCGCCTTGAATATTTCCTATCGCTCAACAAAAGAGAATTTACCAGAAAAGATTATATGGAGGTTTTCAAAGATATTTCTGCAGCAACAGCAAGTCGTGATTTGAAGAAAGGAGTAGAACTCAAATTATTTAAAAAAATAGGTGATAAAAATAAAACCAGATACAGCATTTAACTGGGCACAACATCGCATATTCGCAATTGCGGCCATTCAGCTAAAAGAGAGCTTTTAGAAATCATGAATAACTAACTAAAGCGGACAAATCCGTATTTTCACTACCACAACTGACGAATATACGTAACCGTTGGCAACAATATTTATAAAATGAAAACAATTAATTATGAATAAAATATCAAAAAAGACATTAGCCATAAGTTTGGCTTCCATTAGCTTATGGATGATTGGAAGCTTCATATTATTCCAAGAGAAAAATGGTAAAACAACTATGATTATTACAGCTATCGTAATTATGGGTGGATTGTATGCTCAAATTAAAAAGGACAGAAGAGCATATTCAGAACTTTAAAACAAACCCCATTGTCTTCCTTGAAGATGCTTTTTACATAATATTAAAAAATAAAACGGGAAGGAACTCTATAATTTCCTTTCATAAATAGAGATTTATAATTGATGAATAAAATAAGAATTTTAGGATTGTTGTTGTTATTAACTGGATTAATAATAATGTACATTTATAATAATAGTGGTTTAGATTTTATTTCAGGTATTCTTATTGGAGCAGGTTTAATTTGGACAATTACGGGTCAAATTAAATTAAGAAAAGATGGACGATAGAATCCGAATTATAAATACATATAAATCGATGATTGGGGAAAGAAAAAAATCGATTAATAACCGACTTGCTTTTCTTTGGCTTATCTCGTTAGTTAATATTTCAATTGTATTATTTTCGACAATTATTGCAATTAACTCTTTTGACCTAGGCTTTTATTTCGGACTTGACACCAAATGGTCAGAATCAGCTTCGATTGTAATGTCTGGACTTGGTTTTATTTTATTTACGCCCCATTTGTTACTTGAGATTATACTCATGAATCATTTAAAAAAAGTGATTTTGGAAAAAAAGCAAAGTGATAATGAAGACTTAAATACAAAGTTTGAAAAACAAATTAATTATTTAAATAAAAATAATAAGTCAAAAATTTTGATGATCGTCCTAACCTTTATTATTCTTTTCGGAGCTCTAATGAGGTCAGTTAATAAAGATGACTTTTTATATTGGGGGAACTTCAAAATCCCATTTCTAATTCTAATTCTTTTTATAATTAGTTATGTCATTAGTAATTACAGTAAACTGAATAGGAACATAAAAACGTATGAGCAACAATAAATACTGTTGCCAACATCGGTTAAGCGCAAATAGCGGGCAATCCAATGAAAAGTGATATTTTAGAGACCAAGCAAGAAACAACAAAGCCGACAAGATCGAGTCCCTAATCCACGCTACTTGCCTTAACCAAGACCGTTGCCCACAATTTTAAAACATGAAAAATGGGATTATTTGACATATTCAAAAAGAAAAAAATAGAAAATAGTTTTCCCGAAAATGAATTGGAGAAAACATTATATCAAGCTTCAACAAATTCATCTAAGAGAGATGAATTTTACATGAAATTATTGTGGAACGATTTAATAGTTTTAACCGATAAAACTGACAAAAAAGGAACTCAAATTCTAGAGGAAAATACATCAGTCAAATTTGTCACTTTTGAAGATGGAAAAATTCCCATATTTACTTCGACAAATAGAATTTTCGATAAAGGATTTATAAAAGAAGAAGTTCCTTTTATGGCTCTAAAAGGACAAAACTTATTCGAAATAACAAAAGGTGCAACCCTTATACTTAATCCTTATTCGGATTATGGAAAAGAACTAATTCCTAATGAGATTGAAAGGTTATTGAACGGATCCATTTTTGACCAATCAAACGAAATGAAAATAGAAGAGGAAACTAAAATACAAATAGGTCAACCAGCAGAATATCCAAATGATCTAGTAAATGCATTGAAAAAACTATTTACGGAAAAAGAAACAGTAAAAGCAGCTTATCTAGCAGCAGTAAAAATGGATAATTCTGAAGAACTTCCTCACATTATGATAGCATTAGATATCGATGGAGACAGAAAAGAAATAACAAATGAAGCAGGACCGATAGCTGAGAAATACCATAAAAATAAAACAGTTGATTTCATTCAAATTGATCATAAAAATGGTGGTATCTCAGAGTACTTTTTAAAGAACACTAAACCATTTTATATTAGAAAATAAAACTGTGGGCAACATCGGTTCATCGCAAATAACGGGTTTAGTCGAAAAAGTGTAATTTTAGAAACCAGGAAAGAAAATAGTTAATCCGACAAGTCCGCGTCCCTACTCCCGCAACTTGCGATAACCGTAACCGTTAGCATACATTTAAACATAAAATATCTAATGAATAAAAAGAAAAAATTACCACTTACAATATTAAAAGCATTAGAATCATTTGTGAATTTAAATGGTGAAAAATTTAAAATAAT
>NZ_WYEW01000020.1:0-6991 GCF_015143665.1 Salegentibacter sp. BLCTC
AACGTTTACACTCTTTTTTAGGGTATAAAACTCCTTATGAAGTAGAACAAAAATTTTATCAATTTAAAAATGTAGCATAGGTCTTAGAAAAAATGTCCGACTTTTTCTTGCAAGTCCAGGACTGAGGGTGTATCTCTATACCAAATATATTATCCGTCAACAGTTTCTTCAGCTCATTAAAGTCCGTAAGCTTTTCTGAAGTGGCATTTTCGTGACGTTTGACAAGGCGTTTAAAACTTTCAACCAAAAAAATTCCCGAACCACACGTTGGGTCTAATACTTTAACATTAAAATCTTTTTCCGTCCTAGAGATTGGTAATTTCTCATTCAATATAAGTTCAACTAGAGAAGGTGGTGTGTAATAAGTACCTGTATCTTGCTTTAAAGTAGGGTTTATTTCAGCTAAGAAATTCTCATAAATTTCACTCAGCAATTCTATTTGAATAATGCTAAAATCGAACAGGCGTAAATCTTCAAAAAGATTCTGCTGTAAGGAATTATCATTGCCGTTGATAAAACACTTTCGGATAATTTTTAGATGTTCTCTAGAGATTGATTCATTGTTATCTACAGTAAAAACATTACCATTAAAATATTCTTCTAGTTTCTTAAAAAGAGAATATGTTTTATCTGCATCGTCCAGAATTTCAAAATAAGACGTTGCTCCTTTTTTTATTTCAGAATAAAACTTTTCATCAGTTGCGCCTCTATCTTCTAAATAAAGAAGAAATAGAGAACGCATTATTATTTTATGGATAAGGTTTATTTCTAATCCTTCTGCCTGTAGTTGCCTAGCAGTATAAGTAAGGCTTTCTACGAGGTATTTGTCAACCCTTCGTTGAAGGCTTATTTTCTTTCTAATCTCAAACGCTTCTTCCAATGTCCATATGACACCTGTATCAATGGCAAGGGTGGAAAAAAGGTTTTGAAGTTGTTTGAGCTTGGTTTTATCTGAAAACTTGTAAGACTCTATTTCGAGTGTTTTTAGTTCTTTCTTATAATCAAAATCATCTGATTTAATCAAAAGAGGTTTTTCCGCACAATTGTAAATACGAATTTCAGTTTCTGAATAAACGTATAGAAAAATTACCTTTTTGAAGTTCCAGATTTTTTTTTGAGCAATTGCAACTTGCCGCAGAGCTAGGTCATCAAACTTTTGAACCCTTTTTAAAAAAACCGCTGGATAACTGTTTTGATTTTGATCAGTACTGAAATAAATTTCATCAATACCAAAGTCTTTTACTTGATTGATTACAACTAACTGACTGTCAGAAATCTGATTAGATTCTGAAGTAACAGAAACGGCCTTGTCCAAGCCTAAATTTTCAATTATATCATAATCAATCATATCTAAAGTTGTCCAAAATATCTGATTGTTAGTTACATACTAAATTAATCTCAAAGGTACAAATGATTTTACGATTTTGATAATCCTAATTTGACCAATCTTTGGATTATTTCCAAAAAATCGGAAGTTTCAGACTATTCTTCTGATTCGTTGTATCAGCTAAAAAATATCGACCTCGCCTCATCATAAACCCGCTCAAAATTAACCGCTAAATCCGCCTGAGAATATTGCTTGGATTCTTCAGGAAGTTGCCTTTGAATTCGGGCTAATTTAAACTGCACCTTTTTATCCCTACCATCAGCATAAGTTATAAACTCGCCCTGCTTCAATCGAAAGAAAACATCTGCTCTAATCTTTGGGATTTCTTTTTCGCCAGTCGTAATACGAGTATCAAAATCGAGATTATGGCCACGACTGATACTTTTTGTTGGATCTTTGATGATTTCAAAAAAACGCTCGTAATATTTAGCCGTATCCGGGTCATTGACCTTTCCGAAGAACTGGTAGGATAGGTTGCTCAAAATCGCTTTGCTTGCCTTATCGCCATACATCATATCATTCTGAATTTTGTCCTGCATGACATAAACAGTAGCAATATCATAACTTCTGAGCGTTGCCGGAATGCGGTGCATATTTAGTAATCGGATGGTAGGTGCTTCTTCCATCAATAAAAAAGATGGTCTCTGACCGCGTACGCTCATTTGCTTGGTAATTGTGTGAATAATGGTTGCAACAACAGGCGAATAGGATGTTTCATATTTTGGATTGTTTACTACTGAAATGATTGCGGGATTATCCTCGCTATTAATATTTAATGGTACTTCGTCTACGGATAATGCCATAAAAATGCGCTGTGTACTAATTCGTTTCAGCGCATTGGCCAAGGTGCTTTTTACACCAGCGGTCTGCCTATCAGAATCCTTACCACTAATAAATGCATCTGCCATTGCCCTCGATGTGGTGTTGGTCTCCAAAAACTGAATAAGGCTATCCGTGTCCAATAATTGATAAATCGCTATCAAATGTGGTAGCGTACAGTATTTGGAATAGTCGGTTTTCAGCTTCCAAATCAAACCACCAATCAAACCTTCGGCAGCATCGTTAAAGAATTTTGTTGTTCCTGTTGTTCCACTTTCTCTTTGTTCCAGAAGATTTTCAATTAATACCCTTGACACCTCATTTACGCTTTCCTCATTCTCTAAATAACGTGGTGCAATAGGATTTACCCTGTGGATGATTTTATCGAAGGAAATGACCTTAAACGGGATATCGCTATCCTTAAAAAGTGGAAATGCCATTTCGGTCAGTTCAAAATCCTTGTAGTCGTGAATGATTCCACAAAAGTGTTTTTTCCGGAAATGTTTTAAAAAGCCATACACCACACTTTCGGTCTTTCCACTTCCGGCAGAACCTATTATGGATGCGCCCCTTTTGATATTATCCAATTTGAAATTTCCTTTGGTCGTAGCAAAATTGACTAGATATTTTCTATCGCGATTCTGTACGTTTTCAGTTTTATGCAGAAAGACATAAAACCCTATATTAATTAGCATTAGCGGGCATACCAGATACAGCAATATTGATACTAATTCGTTCCATTCAGAAATAGAGAAAATGAGAAATGAAAGTATTGCGATATTCAGAAGAAACGCATACTTGCTTACCCGAAACATCGCATAGAAAACCATACTGGATAAACCAAGAATTGAAAGTATCGATATAAGATTGTCTATCTCCATATCAATTAGATTCCGATGGAACTTGATTTAATGGCCACTTCTACGCCACGTCTTAAGTGCTTGAAAACCCGAAGTGCAATTTGTGCTTGACTAACTGGAATACTTGGCACTATGGGCAATCCCGTTTTTGTGATCATTTTGAAAGCCAATGCTTTTTCATTGGCTGGCAACTTCATCAAGGCGGCGAAGTATAGATTAGGGTTCTTTACAAAATCCTTTCGGGCTTTATAGGTTTCTGCAAAGTTGCGTTTATAGTCAAAATTCTTGTCAAACGTTTTTTCCGCTTTCGCGAAAAAAGTATCTCTATCAAAACCGCGCTTTACCATTTTACCGTGCATTTCAACCTCCGAAGCTTTGTGTTTGCTTCCTGGAGATAGACTGACCGAATTAGAAGCATCTTTTCTGCTCACGATGATATGGATATGACTTTGGTTTCCATCTTTTCGCATTCCCTGGACAATCCGTTTTCCGTTTTGTTGATGCGGTGCTTGGCGTTCCAATTTTGCTACTTCCCTTTTCATACTTTTAATATTACCTTCAGCTTTTCCTTCTTGAACATTTCGGATTTCAGTTTTTAGCTGAAGAATTTTTGAAGCGTAAGGTTGATTCTCTTTAATCTGAAAATCTGTTCCTTTAAAGGTTCGTTGATGTTCAATTTTAGCGAAGTATTTTATGTCATCTATGGTTATGGGTCTTCCGTGAATTTCTCGATTGAAACTGGCAACATAATCCTTCATCAGCTCACGCGTGTAGGTTTTTAAATCTTGGCTATTGTTCTGAAGTTTTCGCAATTCGTACTTTGACGGACTGACCGTAATCGAATAAAACTTGGGTTCTTTCTTTTTCAATTTTGCGGTGTTTCCATCGATTTCTTTTACCACTTCTTCAGTGGAAATCTCATCGCCGTATTGGTTGAAAAAATGTTCCAAATCTTGCTGTTCCAGACCCTCGTTTTCTTTCTCTAAATAGCCCACAAAATCAGCTGAACTTTGTGAATAATTAGTACCCAACTTTTGAGGTGTTATTGTGATGTACATAGTTCAAAAAATTAAAGTGGGTTACTTGGGTTTTGCTTTTCGCGAAAGCGTACTTCCTTTTTTTCTTCGACATATTTCTTTTCTACAATCAGCGTTTTTTTTGTAGGTTCTTCTGTTTCAAAAAGGGATTGAATCATCGCTACCGTGGGTTTCGTTTGTGTCTTTTCCACGTCTCGCATTATGGCGATAACTGCATTAATTCTTTTTAAAAGTTTTGCTTCAATTGTTCGTCCCGTTGGACCTAATTTTTCCTTTGGCGATATTTCGTTATAGAAGAAAAAATCGAGAATAGTTGACATTGCTTCAGTATGTGACTTGAAGTGTGTTTTCGAAAATTCTTGAAAACGTTTGGCAGTTTTCCGTTTAAACCTAATTGTAATGAATGAATCCATTTTCTTTCGCTTTTTTAAAGATTTGACGTAAATCCACCCCTGTTTACAGGCTATTTCAAGCTGTTTGACGCAAATTGTAGAAACTTTAAAATATCGACTGATTATAAAATACTAATAATCAGATGATTAAAGCGTAAATGGAATCCGTAACATCGCTCAGCGTGTTACCCTCTTGCTATTCCTTTTCGTCACGCGAAAGCGTGACAAAAATCCATACAATCCGGCTAAAGAGCCGATTGCCATTTTCAGGGAAAATGATTTTCCGATATGTTATTTTCGATGTGTACGGTTATCGGCGAAAGTCGAAAAGTGGATAACCCTACGTAAAATTGAATGCTGAATTTCAGCAATATAAAGATACGTTTTTTTCTTGACTATATATTAATTGCATACAAAAACACCTCTAAAAATTCAGAGGTGTTCGATTTAAAAATTGGTAAAATTATATATTGAAAACGTATGTATAGGAATATAAATTCCGAAGAGCTTCTTCCTCAATCATCGTTTCAAAACAACCATAATTTTCTTTTACGTATTTGCGAATGCTATCCCCAAATTTTCGTTTCACATCTTCTTTGGAAGTTTCCAAAAGTCGGTTTTGAGCTTCTTCGCTCAAGTCTGTAAAATTGAGATATACCATAGCTTTTGATTTTACAAAATTCCGTTATCAGAAAAACTATAATAATCCCCATTTGGTGCAAAAATCAAATGGTCAAGAATTTTGATATCAAATAATTTTGATGCCTTTTTAATCTTGTTCGTTAGCCTCTTGTCCTCATCACTTGGTAGTAACTTTCCACTTGGGTGGTTGTGGGTTAAAATTATAGCTACAGATAGGGATTTCAATATGACAGCGAACAAAATCCGTAGGTCTATCAATGTACTTGTAATTCCACCTTGTGAAAGTTGATAGACACCTTTTACTTTGTTGCTGTTGTTCAACAGCACAACTTTGAAAGTTTCTTGTATGCCGATTGTATCTTTATCCCAATCCTCAAAGAGCAATTCTGCCGCATCTTGTGAATTGCTTATTTTCTGCCACTTAGAAGATTTTAAACCCCCTTTATAACTAATTTTTATTTCGTTAACTTGTGCTTTCATTGTTTATCTATTTAAAGTGAATAATGAAAAAGAGGGCGCAACTTTCCAGAGGAACGCCCTCTTTAATTTTGAAGCTTACTTGTCGTTTTTGCTTCCAAGTAATAGGATTTCATCGGCTACAACTTCCGTTACATAACGTTGGTTGCCATCATCGGTGGTGTAGGTTCGGGTCTTTAGTTTCCCTGTAATTCCTAATTCTTTGCCTTTTTCGACAAATTTCTCAACGATTTCAGCAGTCTTGCCCCAAGCTACTACGGTATGCCAGTTGGTGTCCGTTTGCTTTTCGCCTTTGCTGTCTTTGTAATACTCGTTTGTAGCGAGTGAGAAGCGGGCTACTTTCTTACCGCTTTCAAGGTTCGTGATGGTTGGTTCTTGCCCAACGTTTCCAATCAATTGTACGTGATTTCTAATAGTACTCATAATAAAATATTTAAGTGATTTATATTTCCCCTATTGATTTAAAACAGATTAAATTTTAAGGGGTGTTTGTTCTTTTCTTCTGTGCATCGCACAATGGATAGAGTGGGTTTTGTCAAGACTTTTAGGGAATAAATCAGGTGTGTTTGCGACGTAGTAATCTCGATAGCTATCGGGATTCAAGGAAGTAGAAACCTTATTTTTCACTAAAACTCGTACAGTCTTGACAAGTTCCATAAGGGCATTAGCAATTCTTTTAAACGCAGTTGCGTTTGAGCGTACCGACAGTTAAGCGAAATAAGTGGCTGTGTTTATATTAGAATTGGTTATGTCGTGCCTGTTTTTCGACGACCCGAAAAACAACAAAGGCTTTATCCATTATAAACCCCTTAAAATGTGTAAGACAGCGGTTTGGTTTTTAAGGATTTTCGAGTGAGGGCTCAAGAAGACCGCGCCGAAAATCCTGTCAAGAAAATCAAGCCGATGGCTTTCCGATTAAAAAAGCGGACTTAATCCACGATTTTGGCTCTGGAATGAAGTGTTCCTTTCCAGCGCAGCGGGAAAGGTTAGCGAAATGGAAAGCTGAAATTGGGAATTGTGTCCAAGACTTGTATAGTGAAGCTCTTTTCACGAAGTGAAGTGGTTGCCTGCTTTTTCAGCAGGCGAGCGTGGAATGTAGGGGAATGTGCTGAGTGGATTATTAATACTTAGGCTTCCAAATCCAATTACATTTTGGTGCAAATAACTCTGGGTTGAAATAAATGTCACTAATTAGGTCAAGAAATTTGTTGCTTTTTAAAAGCCCACCACAATGTTCAGGTTCTGTTGCAATAGTAAACTGGACTTGCAAGAAAAAGTCGGACATTTTTTCTAAGACCTATGCTACATTTTTAAATTGATAAAATTTTTGTTCTACTTCATAAGGAGTTTTATACCCTAAAAAAGAGTGTAAACGTT
>NZ_WYEW01000021.1:0-2601 GCF_015143665.1 Salegentibacter sp. BLCTC
TAAAAAACAGCAGTATATTTGCACCCGCTTTGCGCCACAAGAGGTTTGGGGTTCTAAGTTAAGAAGTTCATTACATACTGGGATTACGATGTTTTTAGGGCTAAGAAAGCTCAAAAAAATAAAAGTAAAAAAACTTTATTTTTTGCTTGTCAGATTCAAAAGAGGTTGTATATTTGCAGCCGCAAAAACAGCAAAGGATTTTAATAAAAATTGTAGTTGTTTTTAAGTTCTTTTAATCGGGTAAAGCTTTCAAAAAAAACTTAAAATTTTTCTAAAAAATATTTGGTTGATAAAGAAAAAGCATTGTATATTTGCAGCCGCTTACAGCGGAAACAAGTTCCCAAAAATATTGAAAAAGAAACTGCCGGACGGGGCGTTATATAAGAAAGGTTCGATTCCTTTGGTTTTTACAAGACAATTTCAGTGATGGTGCTGGAGGGTTGGTTTTTAAACAGCCAACTATCTACTAAATACTGTTTACTGAGAAGAAGTTCATTGATTTATTGAATTGACAGCGCGTACGTTTTTCGCAAGAAAAACGATACAAATAATTTTAGAATTAAGACTAGATAAGTCGTCTTTGAGTACAGATTTTGATTGTTGTAATTATAATTAAGAAACAACGATGAAGAGTTTGATCCTGGCTCAGGATGAACGCTAGCGGCAGGCCTAACACATGCAAGTCGAGGGGTAACATAGAAAAGCTTGCTTTTCTGATGACGACCGGCGCACGGGTGAGTAACGCGTATACAACCTACCTTTTAGCGGGGAATAGCCCAGGGAAACTTGGATTAATGTCCCATAGTATGGAGGTCTCTCCTGAGATCATCATTAAACATTTATGGCTATTAGATGGGTATGCGTCCTATTAGTTAGTTGGTAAGGTAACGGCTTACCAAGGCAGCGATAGGTAGGGGTCCTGAGAGGGAGATCCCCCACACTGGTACTGAGACACGGACCAGACTCCTACGGGAGGCAGCAGTGAGGAATATTGGACAATGGGCGAGAGCCTGATCCAGCCATGCCGCGTGCAGGAAGACTGCCCTATGGGTTGTAAACTGCTTTTACAGAGGAAGAACCACTCCCACGTGTGGGAGTTTGACGGTACTCTGCGAATAAGGATCGGCTAACTCCGTGCCAGCAGCCGCGGTAATACGGAGGATCCGAGCGTTATCCGGAATCATTGGGTTTAAAGGGTCCGTAGGCGGGCAATTAAGTCAGTGGTGAAAGTCTTCCGCTCAACGGGAGAACTGCCATTGATACTGATTGTCTTGAGTTATTATGAAGTGGTTAGAATGAGTAGTGTAGCGGTGAAATGCATAGATATTACTCAGAATACCGATTGCGAAGGCAGATCACTAATAATACACTGACGCTGATGGACGAAAGCGTAGGTAGCGAACAGGATTAGATACCCTGGTAGTCTACGCCGTAAACGATGGTTACTAGCTGTTCGGCCCGATTAAGGGTTGAGTGGTTAAGCGAAAGTGATAAGTAACCCACCTGGGGAGTACGTTCGCAAGAATGAAACTCAAAGGAATTGACGGGGGCCCGCACAAGCGGTGGAGCATGTGGTTTAATTCGATGATACGCGAGGAACCTTACCAGGGCTTAAATGTAGTCTGACAGGACTGGAAACAGTTTTTTCTTCGGACAGATTACAAGGTGCTGCATGGTTGTCGTCAGCTCGTGCCGTGAGGTGTCAGGTTAAGTCCTATAACGAGCGCAACCCCTGTGGTTAGTTGCCAGCGAGTAATGTCGGGAACTCTAGCCAGACTGCCGGTGCAAACCGTGAGGAAGGTGGGGATGACGTCAAATCATCACGGCCCTTACGTCCTGGGCCACACACGTGCTACAATGGTAGGGACAGAGAGCAGCCACTTCGCGAGAAGGAGCGAATCTATAAACCCTATCACAGTTCGGATCGCAGTCTGCAACTCGACTGCGTGAAGCTGGAATCGCTAGTAATCGCATATCAGCCATGATGCGGTGAATACGTTCCCGGGCCTTGTACACACCGCCCGTCAAGCCATGGAAGCCGGGGGTACCTGAAGTCGGTCACCGCAAGGAGCCGCCTAGGGTAAAACTGGTAACTGGGGCTAAGTCGTAACAAGGTAGCCGTACCGGAAGGTGCGGCTGGAACACCTCCTTTCTAGAGCAACGCCTTTTAAGGCAATGCGCAATAATTAAAGGGAAGTTCTTAAAGCTCTTTTTTGGTCTTGATTCTAAGCTGTCGATTTAATTTAAAAAATTGTATAGTGTATGCTGTATAATGTATTTTGAAGGGGTTTTGTTGAAAAACCTTGTTCATTATACGATTTACAATATATATTTAACAAGGGACAGTCTCATAGCTCAGCTGGTTAGAGCGCTACACTGATAATGTAGAGGTCGGCAGTTCGAGTCTGCCTGAGACTACAGCGCGCTAAAGCGCAGTTAAAGGTTAAAAGTTCAAAGTAATTTGAATTTGGGACAACAACGTTCATTACAAATTGAAAGGAAATTTTAGAAGTTGGGCAACCAGTTTACAGTACGCAGTGAGCAGTACGCAGTACAGTTACGACTGAATACTGAATACTAATTAACTGCCAACTGAAAAAT
>NZ_WYEW01000022.1:0-3174 GCF_015143665.1 Salegentibacter sp. BLCTC
TTTATTAATAGAATACATTGTGATTTAAGGTCACGAGAAATTCGAGCATAAGCAAGAAGCATACAAGCTAGATAAGGGCGTATGGGGAATGCCTAGGCTCTCAGAGGCGAAGAAGGACGTGATAAGCTGCGAAAAGCTGCGGGGATTGGCACATACAAGTTGATCCGCAGATATCCGAATGGGGCAACCCACTATACTGAAGGTATAGTATCCGCAAGGAGGCAAACCCGGAGAACTGAAACATCTAAGTATCCGGAGGAAGAGAAAACAATAGTGATTGCGCTAGTAGCGGCGAGCGAACGTGCATTAGCCCAAACCATAAGGTTTACGGACCTTATGGGGTTGTAGGACCACAATATTTGTTACAAACAGAATTAGAACAAGTTGGAAAGCTTGGCCATAGACGGTGACAGCCCGGTATAGGTAATGGATGTAATGATAGTGGTATCCTGAGTAGTGCGGGGCACGTGAAACCCTGTATGAATCCGGCGGGACCATCCGCCAAGGCTAAATACTCCTGAGAGACCGATAGTGAACCAGTACCGTGAGGGAAAGGTGAAAAGAACCCTGAACAAGGGAGTGAAATAGATCCTGAAACCATACGCTTACAAGCGGTCGGAGCCCTTTGGGGTGACGGCGTGCCTTTTGCATAATGAGCCTACGAGTTACCGTTGCCAGCAAGGTTAAGCAGTTCAGCTGTGGAGCCGTAGCGAAAGCGAGTCTTAATAGGGCGATTTAAGTTGGTAATGGTAGACGCGAAACCGTGTGATCTACCCTTGGGCAGGTTGAAGCTGTGGTAACACATAGTGGAGGACCGAACCCGTTGACGTTGAAAAGTCTTGGGATGACCTGAGGGTAGGGGTGAAAGGCCAATCAAACTCGGAAATAGCTCGTACTCCCCGAAATGCATTTAGGTGCAGCGGTATAATAGTTTTATAGAGGTAGAGCTACTGATTGGATGCGGGGGCTTCACCGCCTACCAATTCCTGACAAACTCCGAATGCTATAAAATGTTTTATATCAGTGAGGGCATGGGTGCTAAGGTCCGTGTCCGAGAGGGAAAGAACCCAGACCATCAGCTAAGGTCCCCAAATGTATGTTAAGTTGAATAAACGCGGTTGGACTGCCCAGACAGCTAGGATGTTGGCTTGGAAGCAGCCATTCATTTAAAGAGTGCGTAACAGCTCACTAGTCGAGCGGTCCGGCATGGATAATAATCGGGCATAAACATACTACCGAAGCTATGGATTCCATATTTAGATATGGAGTGGTAGGGGAGCATTGTAACAGAGATGAAGGTGAGTCGTGAGGCTTTCTGGATTGGTTACAAAAGAAAATGTAGGCATAAGTAACGATAATGCAGGCGAGAAACCTGCACACCGAAAGACTAAGGTTTCCCCAGCTATGCTAATCAGCTGGGGGTTAGTCGGGACCTAAGGCGAACCCGAAGGGGGTAGTCGATGGACAACAGATTAATATTTCTGTACTTGCCCCACGTTAAAGCGGACGGAGGCGAAAAGTTGGTGCGTGCTGACGGAATAGCACGTTGAAGGGAGTGGTAACACCCCGATAGTACACAAAAGCTTCGGCCGGCGTGATAATCCAGCGGATCGACTTCCAAGAAAAGCGAGTGGATGCAACCCGTACCGTAAACCGACACAGGTAGTTGGGATGAGAATTCTAAGGTGCTCGAGAGATTCATGGCTAAGGAACTAGGCAAAATAGGCCCGTAACTTCGGGAGAAGGGTCGCCCCGCTTTTAGCGGGGCCGCAGTGAAGAGGTCCAGGCGACTGTTTATCAAAAACACAGGGCTCTGCTAAATCGAAAGATGATGTATAGGGCCTGACACCTGCCCGGTGCTGGAAGGTTAAGAGGAGATGTTAGCTTTGGCGAAGCATTGAATTGAAGCCCCAGTAAACGGCGGCCGTAACTATAACGGTCCTAAGGTAGCGAAATTCCTTGTCGGGTAAGTTCCGACCTGCACGAATGGTGCAACGATCTGGACACTGTCTCAGCCATGAGCTCGGTGAAATTGTAGTATCGGTGAAGATGCCGATTACCCGCTACGGGACGAAAAGACCCCGTGCACCTTTACTATAGCTTAGTATTGACTTTGGACAAGTGATGTGTAGGATAGGTGGGAGACTTTGAAGCGCCGTCGCCAGGCGGTGTGGAGTCATTGTTGAAATACCACCCTTTACTTGTTCGGAGCCTAACCTCATTTTATGAGGGACAGTGCTTGGTGGGTAGTTTGACTGGGGTGGTCGCCTCCAAAAGAGTAACGGAGGCTTCTAAAGGTTCCCTCAGCACGCTTGGTAACCGTGCGTAGAGTGCAATGGCAAAAGGGAGCTTGACTGAGAGACATACAGGTCGATCAGGTACGAAAGTAGAGCATAGTGATCCGGTGACACCGCGTGGAAGGGTCATCGCTCAAAGGATAAAAGGTACGCCGGGGATAACAGGCTGATCTCCCCCAAGAGCTCACATCGACGGGGGGGTTTGGCACCTCGATGTCGGCTCGTCACATCCTGGGGCTGGAGAAGGTCCCAAGGGTTGGGCTGTTCGCCCATTAAAGTGGCACGCGAGCTGGGTTCAGAACGTCGTGAGACAGTTCGGTCTCTATCTGTAGTGGGCGTTAGAAATTTGAGTGGACCTGACTCTAGTACGAGAGGACCGAGTTGGACCAACCTCTGGTGCACCAGTTGTTCCGCCAGGAGCACTGCTGGGTAGCTACGTTGGGAAGGGATAAGCGCTGAAAGCATATAAGCGCGAAACCCACCACAAGATGAGATTTCTTTAAAGGACCGTGGGAGACGACCACGTTGATAGGCCATAGGTGTAAAGGCAGCAATGTCATAGCCGAGTGGTACTAATAATCCGTAAAGCTTGATGCGATTCCTGTTATCCTGCAAGGGATAACAGGAGCTTGAATGCTTGCCGCAGTTTTATTTTATTTTTTGTTTCTTTTAATATGTCAACTTATTAGAGTAGGCAGTTGTAAGTAAAAGAGTAAGCAGGAAAACCTGCGAATTTATAGACTGTAAACTGCATACTAAAGACTTAAGGTGGTTATGGCAACGGGGCTCACCTCTTTCCATTCCGAACAGAGAAGTTAAGCCCGTTAGCGCAGATGGTACTGCTATTTGTGGGAGAGTATGTCACCGCCTTTTTTTT
>NZ_WYEW01000023.1:0-4373 GCF_015143665.1 Salegentibacter sp. BLCTC
CTTTCAAGATCTTGATGATCTGACTTTCTGTAAATCTACTTTTTTTCATCGGACAGTTTATCGGTTTTAAAATTAACAATTTCGAATTTTAAACTGTCTTATTTTTAGGGAAGGCTACATTTTTAGGGAAGGCTACAAATCAAAAAGTATTTTCTCATAATGTTTTCTTTTGTAGATGTTTGCTATGATTATTGGGTTGCGTCACTCACTTGCGCCTAACGGTCTCGGCTATCGCAAGTTGCGGGAGTAGGGACGCGGAGTTGTCGGTTTATTTGTTTTCTTTCCTGGTTTTTAAAATTACACTTTTTCGACTATACCCGTTATTTGCGATGAGCCGTTGTTAGGCACAGTATTTTATTCTTCTTCGTCTTCAGGTATTTCTTCTATTAATTCAAAATCTTCTAGTTCCTTATAAACACTTAAAAGTTCATTGTTTAATTGGCTGATATATTCCTTACTAACATGATAATATAAATCTTCTTTTTCTTCTTCAAGTTCAAATTTGAAGGTGCCTTTTTTCAAACGTTTCAATAGTGAGTTAAATACGCCCTTTACATGGTTTGGATTATCATCAGTTAATATGATATTTAGCCGTTGGTCTTCTGAAAATACTAGGCTCAAAGTTGTATTTTCCTCTTCTCTAATTAATTCTGCCTTATAAGTTTCCATAAATTTTTCCTCTTTCTCCAAAGGCGTCTCTACCGCCTTCTAATGTTTTCATACTAATTTCTTTCCAATCTAAATCTTCTTTATCACCATAGGTACATTTCAAGCTATTACTAAATGGATTGCCTGTGTAGGTATAATAATTACCTTGGTCATGTGATCGATAAATTGAATTATATGGTAAGGTTCTAACAGCAATATTTGCATCATGTGTTGCAATAATTACAATTTTTCCAATTTTTGCTCTATCCTTGAGTAGAGGAACAATTACATCATTGATATAGTCATTTCCTAAGCTTTTCTCAGGTTCATCAATTAAATAAATTTCTTTATCCTCTTGTAATTCATTATGCAGTAGAATCATGGATGATTCTCCACTTGAAGGACTATACATTTCGCCATTAAGGATGAAGTGCTTATTAAATAACATTAAGTTATTTACACTATTAACTATTTCTTGGCCCTCAATCGCGTTAAGTGAAGCGATTTTTTCAAATAAATTGTTAGTGTATACATTCTTTTCAATGAGTTCTAATTGTTTAGCAACTTTTTTCTGAGGGGTTTTATTTACTTTCCCAATGGTTGAAAAATCAGGATCACTGAAATGTCCGTTTTGAATCTTGAAATTAGTCTTGCAATACAATTCGCCTTTGGCTCCTAAGCTACCAACATACACTTCCTTTGGCTCAATTTCTTTATTTATATTATTATTTATTTTTTTAATATCATTTTCAATATTTATTCTATTACTCGCATATTCAAAAAAGCCAGTTTTAGTAGGTTTTTCTGGAACTCCAGTTTTTTTGGATATTTCGGAACTGAAAATGTTTATTATGCTATTAAATAGTTTTACACTCTTTTCAGCCACAAATCTATCTTCAGACTTTTCTTTTAATTCATTAATTATTCTATCAAGAACAGAAACTAATTCTTGAAACAAATCTTCGCTTATAAGAGCTTGTAAATTATCATCTGATTCAATAAAGCTATTGAATTCATAAAATTCAGTTAGAACTTCTTTTATTTCACGAAATTTTCTTTGAAGTTCAGATTCGTCTAAAATTGCGAAATTTTTAATCTTGATTTTTTGAGAAATTCTATTTGTTTCCTTGGTTGAGAAATGCTGGCGATATTTTGATAAGCTTGTAATATTGACTTGTGTTGCATTTCTGATCCTTTCAAGTTCTATTTCACATTTATCAATTTCATATTCTCCAACATCAAATTTTAAATCATTTCCTTTTAAATCATGGATATCTTTTAATTGTTTTTCTGTAGACTTATACACCTCAGTTTTAAGGCCTTTTGCATTGTAATAATCTGATAAATGTTGGAGAATTTCTGTCTTGCCAGTTCCTTTTGAACCGAAGATTATATTAATGTCATTATAAATGTTTAGGTCAATTAGCTCGGCAGCAGAAAATGGATTTAAAACTATATTTTCTTGATTCTTGGAATCTAACATAGTTTTTATAGTAACGTCATCTTTTTCTAAAAGCAGACAGAATTGTTCAAAGCTTGTTACTGGTAATCTTAATTCCGGTAAATTTTGTGAATTTCCTTCATACTTCTCCCAATTGTGAACATCTGATCCATAAATGGAATTATGACCATGACTTATATAAATTCCTGCGGAAATTGCATTAGTTGCTTCCTTTAATATTCTTTTTTTATTTGAAGTTAGATTTCCTAGTTTTTCTACTGCTTCATCATCTAAGTTTGGTTTCTTAATAAAGTAATGAGGTATGAAGATGCAATCTAAATCATCAAAATTCTCTACAGTATCCTCTAGACTTATTGTAAAATTATCAGCAGTTTTACCTTCTAGTAATTTTTGTATTCGAGTAGCAAACTCATGAGCATTAGTTGGATTTACAATTACTAATAAATGAGCTCTGTTACCATTCTCGACTACATCTAATTCAATTCCAGGCCAGATTTGACAAATTCCTTCGACTCTTTTTTGGAATTCAGCATATTGCTCTAAATCAAAATGATTATGATTTGTAATTGCTAGAATTTTTACTTCTGTATTTTTTATAATTTCTTCAAATCTGTCAGCATCAATATTTCGATCAGGTGAATCTCCTTGTTTTGTTTTTTTGGTATGGACATGGATATCAATCTTCATATATTATTAGTAAGAATTATTTTTTAAAATATTGTGCCTAACGGTCTCGGTTATCGCCAGTTGGCGGAGTAAGGGATGCGGATTTGTCGGCTTAGTATTTGTTTGTTGGTCAAGTTAATTATGTTCTTACTAACGGTGCCGCTTATTGGCGATTAACCGTTGTTGTAAACAGTACATTACGGCAATTATTTAATTGAATAAATCTTTAAATTTTACACCTTCTTTTTGTTCCAATTGAGTTTTATTCAGGTGCTCATATTGTAAACCGAATTTATCAAAATCAAGTTCATTCTCCGAAAACGGGTTTTTAAACAAAAATTGCTCAACAGAATTTAAATAGTAAGCATTTGCTTTAGTAATTAAAACACCACTTAAATTTTTTAATCTTGGTCTTTTATTATAAAATAGTCCATCTGGTTTTCTAGTTCTTCTGGGATTTCTATTTTTTGGATCCATTGAATAAGTTATTGCTTCCGATCCCCAGACTGCATTATAAATTGAAAAAGTATTTGATGTTTCATAGTCTAATGCATTTAAGCATACTATAAATGGTTTGTCTAATTCGCCATATCGTTTTGCTTTTTTACTTATTGATTTTTTTAATATTTCTTCCCCACTTTCCAATGTTTCGAAAGGATAGGATCCGATAGGTCGATTTTTTTCTAGATTATTATTTTCATTTTTAATTGAGAAAAGTCCTATTTCTAAAAATATATCTTCGTTATCAATAATGATTTTTGGAGCACTGGAGATTTCACCAGACTCAAATTTTCTGGATAAACCTTCTAAATTAAAGGTTGAAATTTGCCTATGTATTTCTCCTTTAATTTTCGCTGCACTTGGTTGCGTATTATTTTTTAGTTTAAGGTCTTCTAATAAAAGTATTTTATTGTTGAAATTATCTTTACTTATTTCATCAAATAATTGATTAAGTTTTCTCTGCTCTGCCTTTTCTTTCTCTGATTTACTACTAACGGTTTTAGCCTCTATATAAATTTCTAAGCCATCTTTTGAAATGAGAAAATCAGGTCTTTTATTTGAATTTGGAACGGTTGGATGTATTTGTATAATAAAATCAAGCTTTTTAAATGATGTATAAAGATATAGCTCGAAGAATGCTGATTCAAAATCAATTTCAAATCGAATTTTTAATTCTTTTTTCTCTTCATTTGGATAATTTTTAAACCAATTATTCAATCTCTCTCTAGCCTGGGCAATTATCTCTCTTGAACTTTTGTTCAAATAATCATAATCATTTTCATTATGCTTAGATGGCTCCTCATTATTTCTTGGAATATCATCAAATAATTCTAGCATTTAAAGCGAAATTTTAAAAATGTATTGTTTACAACGTCCCGTATAAAAACTGTGCGAGCTGGCGCGCGTGATTGTCCGCAGGACAATCCGCTGAGCAAGCGAGCACGGAACTTCGATTCGAGACTAATTTGAGCATTGTTTTTAGCATCAATGAAAAAGCAGTAATCGAGTATCTTTAATATTCACCATAAAAACTAAAGATATGGAATCCCGAGTTACTGCCCAACCAAAGTTATTCATAGGAATCGACATCCACAAG
>NZ_WYEW01000024.1:0-1975 GCF_015143665.1 Salegentibacter sp. BLCTC
GGCAATAAATCACCTAGAGAATACAAACCTCGATTCGGGGAAGAATTCTTCCCCGAATCGAATGATATTAATGAAAATTTATTGAATTTAGCTGTGTCTTAAATTGGGTAAGGCTACAGTTCATTATCAATTAAAGAATCAATCAATATTTCTGAATTCTCAGCTAGTATATTTCGAAAATTTTCTTCCATTGCATATAACTGATTTGTGTATGATTAGTAGCGGAAAAATAGAAATAACTTAAATAAATAAACAATAAGATGAAAACAGAAATTGAAAAAAGAGCAAGTAAGTTTATAGATGAAACCGATATGATGCAATTTAGCACTATGGAAATAATGGTAATGTTTGCAGAAAAGGAATTAGAAGCTATTAATTATACACGTTGTTGTAAATCTGTTAAGGGTGAGCAAGTACCCACCTTTGATGAATTTATAGACAAGTTTAATTTAGAAGCAGATAGAGATAACGAATACTTTTTTGATAACGAATACTTTGATGCTATGGGATTATATTACAAGTATGCGGAACATTACGGAATTAACCCTTAATTGTTTACAACGGTTACGGTTACCGCAAGTTGCGGGAGTTAGGACGCGGACTTGTCGGCTAGTTATTTTCTTGATTGGTTTCTAAAATTACAAATTTTACTTGGCTACCCGTTATTTGCGGTGAACCGATGTTAGGGCGCGTTTATTCTATAAATTCTCTTTTTAATTGATTATAAGGAATATTCTGAGGTTCAAGTTTTAATCTCTTAAGCGAATACGCATTCAACCTACGAAATTCGTTATGGCGATCAATTGACTGTACTATTATTGTTCTTTCAAAAAAATCACCAAAAATACTTCCAGATAGATTACTGCCAATTATTGTTTTTCCATCTATGATTGAAATTGAAGTGTTTAATTTGTCGGTTTCTACTACAAAATTATTTATAGCCAAAATTAGATTTCCATTAGGATATAGGGCAATTTCTATTTTTACAAAATCATTTATTTTTTCTTTCAAGTCGTATTTCAGAATCTTGTTCTCATTCGAAGTATTAATCTTTGTAATAATATGAGAATTACTAACCAATAATTGAATTCTTAAAGAGTCATTATCACGATGACCGTATTCGAAAATTATATTTTTTGAAGTCTGATTTCTTATTTTAATGTCGGTGCAAAATCTAATTCCTTTTTTACTTTTTGCTCTTATTGGAAATTGTAAATAAGAATGATCAAATAAAATTCCTTCTAAGACTTTACCATTTTCAGCAATCTTTGGAGCAAATTTATCATTTAAAGAGTGTGCATCATTTGAACCAGTTAAAATTGAATAAAACTCATCAAAAATTTGCACTAGTATTTGAGAAATTTGTTGAGATAAGTCAAAAGCTATTATTGGAAATTTCTCGAAAAAATTGTGATATACTGTTTCATATTCCTTTTCAAATTTTTTGTCTGGAATCATATGAATTCCACCATTGTATGCTAAGGCGAATACAAAATCTTTCACTGAGCAATCATAAGATTTAATTTTTAAAATTATAGAATTGAAAAACTCATCAATAGGCATTTCTTTTCTATTCTTATTTTCGGGAATTAAGTTTTTTGAGCAATAGATGTCTTGTGTAATCTTTCTATCTAAGTTTTCAAAATCATCATTTAAAATAGCAAGCTTTAAAAAGTCAAATCTATTAATTTGCTTTATCCAAGGATTACTATCGAAGAACATTATTCTGAAAAAAAGTGGTAATGAAATGACAATTCTGTCATCTTGATTCTCTAAATCTTTTTTTAAATTTAAATAATGAGAGATACCTCGATCTGTACGTTTTAAACTTTTTTTCATTATTATAAATGCGCCCTAACGGTCTCGGTTATCGCCAGTTGGCGGAGTAAGGGACGCGGCTTTGTCGGCTTAGTATTGGTTTGTTGGTCAAGTTAATTATTTTCTTTCTAACGGTGCCGCTTATTGGCGATGAACC
>NZ_WYEW01000025.1:0-1468 GCF_015143665.1 Salegentibacter sp. BLCTC
AATATCGGATCAATCTCAAAAGTTGGGTCTAGAGTGAAAAATAGTTTTCTTTGTAGATAAATATTATCCAGTGAATAAAGAGACTGACCTATCCCTGCTAAGCTTAATCCTTCCTGAAGGTTTATTAACGTATTTTGATATTGTTGGATTTGATAAAAAGGCCATTAAAGATCCACTGTACGTTAATCGACTGACCATTTATTTGGAAGAGAAAAAGGAAATCCCGGAAGCCTATAAAAACCACCAATACAAAGCTAGTGGCTTTATGGAACCTCGTATAATTGATGATTATCCAATCAGAGATAATCTGGTAAGCTTAAGCCTGAAGCGAAGACGTTGGGATGTTTTAGTAGATCAGAAGTGGATCAAAGTAAACCGGAGTTGGGGAGATTTTATTGCACAGGGTACTCGTCTTTCAAAAGAGTTCGCTGATTTTTTAAAAGAAGGCAACCGATAATACAGCTCTTAGCAGTCATCAGGTAGGAGGGTTCTTCGGAATTTCAGGTAAGAAATTTCAACGCCAGTATAAAAACCACCTAAGTCAATTTCAACACTGGGAACAAAAATCTCACGCCGGGAAATGGCTCTTATATCCTCAAAACATTGGAGCTTTTCTCTCTATTGATGAGACTGCCTTATCTCAGGGAGAACTCTATACCATAATCACCAATAAAGAGGCTAAGGGTAAGAAAGGAGCTTTGGTAAGCATCTTCAAAGGAACACGGGCAGAGCCAATCATTGATAGGCTTCTTAAACTCCCATCATCCATCCGCAATAAAGTTAAGGAGATAACCCTTGATATGGCGCACTCGATGAAGCATATTGCAAAAGTTTGTTTCCCTAAAGCTATCCAGGTAACTGATAGGTTCCACGTTCAAAAACTTGCCATAGAAGCATTACAAGAACTTCGCATAAAATACCGATGGGAAGCCATTGACCAGGAGAATGAGCAGATAAAGCAGGCAAAGACCACCCCCGGTAAAGCCTTCCTGCCAAAACTACTTCCCAACGGAGATAGCCAAAAGCAACTTCTGGCAAGAAGCAGGTATTTACTCTACAAATCAACAGAGAAGTGGACTAATAATCAAAAAGAAAGGGCAGCTATCTTATTTACCGAATATCCTGAAATAGAAAAAGCTTACAAGCTAGTAAACAACCTCAGGAATATCTTCAACCAAACAAAAAACAAAGGTATAGCCTTTACAAAACTAGCTCACTGGTATAAAGAAGTAGAAGAATCTGGTTTTAAAAGCTTCAAAACGGTAGCCAATAGCATTTACGTAAACTACCATTCTATATTAAACTACTTTACAAACCGAAGCACCAATGCTTCAGCTGAATCTTTTAATGCAAAAATAAAAGCCTTTAGAGCACAATTAAGAGGAGTAAGAAATACCGAGTTCTTCTTATTTCGACTTGAAAAATTATTTGCTTAAAAACTCAAAAACCCAGAAAATGGTCTTGATCC
>NZ_WYEW01000026.1:0-1303 GCF_015143665.1 Salegentibacter sp. BLCTC
TAAGAATTCAATGCAAAAATAACCTGCTCAGCATCCTATTTGTGGTCACTTCCAGAGTGCCACCAGCATCACTATGATTGGTTAAATAAATCTGTCCACTTGCTAAAAAATGTGATCCTAATTGGCCACCTACGTTGTTTTGTGGTACAGACTTTTACTATTTTGAGCTTAGCTATTGATTAATACTATGATATTACCCCAATTTCATAAGGGGTTTCTGTTTTAATTACCGCCAAAGTGCGACTCAATAATTTATGTGCTACTTTAACTATTATTTTCTTAACGTCCTTTCCCAGATGTTTTCGGTAGTACCCCTGAATAACAGGATCGGTTCGTATGGCTTGCCAGGCTGCTTCCACAAAATAAGATCGGATCAGCCTGTGGCATCTCGGGTTCATTCCAAGGGATTTAGAAGTAGTGCCACTTTCATAGAGACCAGGAGCAAGCCCAACATAACCGGCTAGGTGCTTTAAATTGTTAAACCGTCTTAGGTCACCGAGTTCAGATAGTATTCCTACCGCTACAATTCCGCCGATTCCCGGAACACTCCTTAGTAGGTAGTAATCCTTCTTAAAATGTTTACGGCAATAGGCCCGAAGCTGACTGGAAACATCCCGAAGCTCTTTATCTATAAATCTAAAATTACGCATTTTACTGGCCATAGTTTCACGGGCTGTTGGATAATTAAATTGCTGATTATCTATCCAATGCCGAAAAGCGTGGCTCCAATGGTCATTATCGAACTCCTCTGGGACTTTGATGCCAAAATATAACAATTGCATCTTGATCATACATTTGATACGCCTAAAGTCTTTAACCAGTTCATTCCTTCGACGGAAAAGACTTCGCAACTCTTCACGTTCTATATTGGGTATAATGATACTATCTAGACGCCCGTCTTTAAGTTCCCGACTAATAAGTTGAGCGTCGATCCTGTCAGTTTTGGTGTATCGCTCCTTTCCTTTGCGGTGTATATCAGCAGGATTCACTACCAGGGATTTCCAGCCGTAGCTCTCAAAGCTGCGATGGGCAGAATAACCACAGCAACCAGCTTCATACGCAGTGGTTACCTGGTAATCTGGAAAATATTTTTGAACGTATGCATGTAATTTATCAGGTTCCGGTGGCATAGTAAAAGATTTACCGGCAAATAGATCGGTGCTGCAGTGTATTTTCCAGCTCCTCTTGTGGATGTCGATTCCTATGAATAACTTTGGTTGGGCAGTAACTCGGGATTCCATATCTTTAGTTTTTATGGTGAATATTAAAGATACTCGATTACTGCTTTTTCATTGATGCTAAA
>NZ_WYEW01000027.1:0-1267 GCF_015143665.1 Salegentibacter sp. BLCTC
TGGAGTTGCTACCTTTATTCGGACATAAAATTTAAGACTGTTTGTTACAAAACAAATATCTTAGAAACATGAAAAAACGCTATTACAGTCCTGAATTAAAGGAGCAAGCAGTTCGGTTAAGTTACCAACGAGAAAACATAAAAGAACTGGCAGACGAATTAGGTATAGAAGTCCAAAGGATTTATAAATGGCGGAAGGCAGCCAAAACAACGACATCCCCCAAGCCAGAAAGATCAATACCTGATGATACATTAGAAGTTAAAAGACTGCGCAAGGCGCTTAAAGAAAAGGAACTTGAACTTGAGATATTAAAAAAGGCCGTGCACATCTTCTCCAAGAGCGATGGGAAATCTATGGATTTATAGCCAGTTATAGGCACTTATACCCCATCGAGAGGATGTGCAAAGTTTTTAAAGTAAGTAGGAGCAGTTTTTATAGGTGGTACAGTGCCGGCCCATCAAAACGGGCACTGGAACATAGCCTGTTCACGGATTTGATAAAAAAGGAATTTCACCTGAGTCAAAGACGTTATGGCTCCACAAGAATAGCGGAGCAACTAAAACGTAAAGGCTACTGTATATCCAGGTGTAGAGTGGCTAAAATTATGAGGGCGAACAATTGGGCAAGCAAACACAAAAGGAAGTTTAAGGCTACCACTAATTCCAACCATAAATACCCGGTTTGCAGAAATTTATTGAACAGAAACTTTAATCCCAGCAGGTTAAATGAAGCTTGGGTCAGTGATATCACTTACATCCATACCAATCAAGGCTGGCTGTACCTGACCACTATTATTGATTTGTTTGACAGGCAGGTAATAGGTTGGTCATTAAGTACAAGTTTACATACCAATCAAACTATTGTTCCTGCATGGAAAATGGCTGTAAGCAAGCGCAATATAAACATGGATTTAATATTCCACTCAGACCGAGGGATACAATACGCCTCAAAAACATTTAGAACATTTATTAAATCCAACCCGTTGGTGACCCAATCTATGAGTAGAAAGGGAAATTGTTGGGATAATTCAGTTGCTGAATCCTTTTTTAAAACAATAAAGGTAGAACTTATTTATGATGATAATTTTAAAACTATAGAGCAGGCTAAAACCGCTGTTTTTGAATACATAGAAATATGGTATAATAGAAAACGTTTACACTCTTTTTTAGGGTATAAAACTCCTTATGAAGTAGAACAAAAATTTTATCAATTTAAAAATGTAGCATAGGTCTTAGAAAAAATGTCCGACTTTTTCTTGCAAGTCCAG
>NZ_WYEW01000028.1:0-1226 GCF_015143665.1 Salegentibacter sp. BLCTC
CTGTAGCCTTACCCAATTTAAGACACAGCTAAATTCAATAAATTTTCATTAATATCATTCGATTCGGGGAAGAATTCTTCCCCGAATCGAGGTTTGTATTCTCTAGGTGATTTATTGCCCAGGGATTGATGCGGATGGTTATTGTTGTAATCTTCCATCCATTTATTGCTTAAAGAACGTAATTGATGTAAATCATTAAACCAGTAAGCATCTAATATATCTTCTCTATAAAATCTATTTAAACGTTCTATATACCCATTTTGCATTGGCTTACCTGGCTGGGTATACCGTATTTCAACACGTTTTCCATTGCACCATTGGCTGAATGTTTTAGAGATAAACTCAGGGCCATTATCACAACGGATAGTTTGTGGTAATCCAATTTCTTCTTCTAATTGTTCTAAAGTCTCCACTAGCTTTCTAGCAGGATAGTTCAACCCTGGATCTACAGCCAGTACTTCTCGGTTGCAATCATCAATTATATTTAAAACACGTACCTTTCTGCCATCAGAAAGGACATCTGACATAAAATCCATACTCCAAACCTGATTCAAATGTTCAGGGGTCTCTAAAGGATGTTTTACCCTACCTGTAATACGCTTTTTATGTTTGCGCCTTAACTTAAGCTTCATCTGCCGGTATACTCGTAATACCCGTTTCCGGTTCCACTTATGGCCTTCGCGACGTATTCGTTTATAGTATTCATCAAAACCTCTGGTGGGCAACTCAGTGGCCAATTCAGAAAGTTTATCGATTACCTCACAATCGTCTCGCTTCGTTTGATAATACCACATCGAACGGGTTAAACCTACTACATTACAGGCTCGTTTTATGGAGACCTGGTACTCCTTGATCAAATAAACCGCTCTATGCTTCTTGTCGGAAGGCCTTAGAACTTTTTTGACAATATATCTTTCAGCATTTGGTTATCAAGACTGGCATCTGCATACATCTGCTTGAGCTTGCGGTTTTCTTCTTCCAGCTCCTTAAGCCGTTTTAGCTCACTAGTTTCCATTCCGCCATATTTCTTGCGCCAATAATAGATAGTGCTTTTATCAATACCTAGTTCTCGAGCGATATCGACAACAGATCGGCCTTGTTCGTTTTCTTTCAAGATCTTGATGATCTGACTTTCTGTAAATCTACTTTTTTTCATCGGACAGTTTATCGGTTTTAAAATTAACAATTTCGAATTTTAAACTGTCTTATTTTTAGGGAAGGCTACA
>NZ_WYEW01000029.1:0-1162 GCF_015143665.1 Salegentibacter sp. BLCTC
CTTACTGAAGCAAAGCTTCATTAAAAATTCAACGCCTTAAAAATTAAATGATTATGAGATAATAGAGTTTAAAATATTATTTTTGAGAGACAAGATTATTGCTTTTCATAGGATACGTTGTTGTTGCCAGTGCGGCTACCTACCAATTTTTAAAATTCTTATAGCACCTTGAATTACGAGAATGAATACGATTGTTCCAATAATTAAATCTGGTTTACTTGAATTTAACCAATTGACTAGTAAAGCAGCAATTATAACACCTACATTAATTATTATATCATTTGAGGTGAAAATCATACTCGCTTTCATATGAGCTTCCTTTTTACTTTTAGATTTTTGAAGCAGGTATAAACAAATTCCATTTGCAATTAATGCTAAAATTGAAACAATTATCATTGTTGAAAAATCAGGCAGTTTTTCATTTCCAAAGAACCTTCTTAGAACTTCTGCAAATCCAATTAGCGCTAATAAAATTTGAAAATAACCAGCTAAATTGGCAATTTTTTTCTTTTTTACGATTGAACCTCCTACAGCAAAAAGACTAATTCCATAAACAAAAGAATCTGCTAGCATATCTAAACTATCTGCAACTAACCCCATAGATTTTGAGATTAAGCCAGTTGTCATTTCTATTATAAAAAATGCAAAATTTATTACTAGTACAGACCAAAGTAATTTCTTTTGTTGAGAATTTTCTTTGAATTCAGTTTGGTCGGTTTGTTCCGTCTTAATTTTTTTGGTTCCTAATTTTAGTCCGTTTAATGATTCTTCTATAGATTGAATTTCACCTTCGTGAAATACTGTTAATTTTCTATTCGGAATATCGAAATCAAGATTTTTAATACTAGGGATTTCATCTAATTTCATCCTTATCAGATTTTCTTCTGAAGGACAATCCATTTTTGAAATTTCGAAAATTGACTTATTCATTGAGGTTTAAATTTATCTAGCTTTTGCAAGATAAATTATGAATTTATACTTGAGAACTTTCTTGTTTAGAAATTTGGTTTTTAACCTGAATGCTCAATGTCCGCATTGGCTACAACGGTCTTGTATAACAATCAGTTGCGGATTGTTTAAAAACTAAGATAGCTGAAATTCCCGACTTTTATGTTTGCGCGGTTGTGTCCGCAGGACACAAAGCCGCAATTGTTGTTATACG
>NZ_WYEW01000030.1:0-1103 GCF_015143665.1 Salegentibacter sp. BLCTC
TGTACGGTGGTTACCGAAATAGTCCCGGTGGTATCTTCACAAGTTGGTTGCTGCGCAATACTTGCTTGCGGCTGCGCCGGAGTTCCCAGGTTTTCTATGATTACCAAAGCTTCAGAAACAGACTCACAATCGCCATTGTTTGCCTGTACAAAATAAGTACCTGCACCTAATCCGTTGAATTCTCCATTTGCAATCGAATTATTTAATGGATTTTGGTTTTCATCTAAAAGCGTGTAAGTAATTCCCTGTACGGTCGTTATCGAAATAGTTCCGGTGGTATCCTCACACGTTGGTTGTTGTGAAATATTTGCCTGTGGCTGCGCCGGAGTTCCTAAATTTTCTATGATAACCAAAGCTTCAGAAACAGACTCACAATCGCCATTGTTTCCCTGTACAAAATAAGTTCCAGCATCTAATCCGCTGAATTCCCCGTTAGTAATTGAATTATTTAATGGATTTTGATTTTCATCTAAAAGGCTATAGGTAATTCCCTGTACCGTAGTTACCGAAATAGTCCCGGTGGTATCCTCACACGTTGGTTGTTGTGAAATATTTGCCTGTGGCTGCGCCGGGGTTCCTAAATTTTCTATGATAACCAAAGCTTCAGAAACGGACTCACAATCGCCATTGTCTGCCTGTACAAAATAAGTACCTGCACCTAATCCGCTGAATTCACCATTTGCAATCGAATTGCTTACCGGGTTTTGATTTTCATCTAAAAGCGTATAAGTAATTCCCTGTACCGTAGTTACCGAAATAGTCCCGGTAGTGTCTTCGCAACCTGGTTGTTGTGAAATATTTGCCTGTGGCTGCGCCGGGGTTCCTAAATTTTCTATGATAACCAAAGCTTCAGAAACGGACTCACAATCACCATTGTCTGCCTTTACAAAATAAGTACCAGCATCTAATCCGCTGAATTGACTGTTAGTAATCGAATTATTTAATGGATTTTGGTTTTCATCTAAAAGAGTATAAGTAATTCCCTGTACGGTGGTTACCGAAATAGTCCCGGTGGTATCTTCACAAGTTGGTTGCTGCGCAATACTTGCTTGCGGCTGCGCCGGAGTTCCCAGGTTTTCTATGATTACCAAAGCTTCAGAAAC
>NZ_WYEW01000031.1:0-1085 GCF_015143665.1 Salegentibacter sp. BLCTC
TTTTCTGCCAGGAAAGGATCATCACTTCCTCCACCGGCATTGCGCTTTAATGTAAGGCTGTCCCAGGCTATATCCATAGAACCTTTACTTCCTACCAGTTTTAAGAACGTACTTCCGCTGGTACCGTCAACAAAATTACAACGTAAGGAAAGGTTAAATGCCGGGTGTTGTTTTGTATCGGGGTAATCAAACATTCCTAAAAGTACATCCGGTACTTCACGCCCGTCATCCCAGTGGCGCAATCCACCGGTTGCCGCAATTTTATTGGGGCCATACGAATTGGTAATAAAATGAAGACTGGAGAATAAATGCACAAATAGGTCGCCGGCCATACCCGTACCGTAGTCAAGGTAATTTCTCCATCTAAAGAACCTTAAAGGGTCAAAAGGCATGTCTTTACTTATAGAAGTATACTTCTCCCAATCTACGGTTTGGGTAGAGGCATCTTTGGGGATTGGATACTGCCAGGCACCCAAGGCCGAATTCCTGGCCCAAAAGCCTTCTGCATAATTAAGCGTTCCTATAGCACCGGCTGCCAATAGTTCTCTGGCCTTTTCATTCCCCAAAGAAGACATTCCCTGGCTACCTACCATGTAGATTTTTCCAGATTTCTTCCAGGCTTTTATGATATCGTTTCCTTCTTCTACACTATGTACCATTGGTTTTTCACAGTACACGTGTTTACCTGCATTAAGCGCATCAACACTCATTTTTTTGTGCCAAAAATCGGGGGTGCCAATTATTACCGCATCAATATCGCTGCGGTTTAGTACTTCTTTATAATCTTTGGTAAGGAACAAACTGCTGCCCCAACGTTTTTTAGCATCTTCTAAACGCCCATCGTATAAATCACATACGGCCACAAGTTCTATATTCTCGTGCTTTAATGCCGTATTGGTATCGGCAACACCCATTCCCCCGGCGCCAATTAAAGCGATTTTAAGAACTTTGTTTGTTGAAGATTTTGCAGCTCTATTCAATAAATTTACTTCTTTCGCTTCTGCAGCAAAACTGGACGGGATTACGGCCGCAGTTGCGCCCACTATTCCTAAATTCTTAATAAAGGAACGTCTGTTATTTTTCAT
>NZ_WYEW01000032.1:0-1067 GCF_015143665.1 Salegentibacter sp. BLCTC
GGTTCATCGCCAATAAGCGGCACCGTTAGAAAGAAAATAATTAACTTGACCAACAAACCAATACTAAGCCGACAAAGCCGCGTCCCTTACTCCGCCAACTGGCGATAACCGAGACCGTTGTGATGCTATTGTTTACAAAAATTCTCATTTCATTTTATGATAAATAGTCTAATTGAAAGAACAAATACAAATGAATTTTACAATGACTGTAATTTTTATCTTGAATCTAAAGAGCTAATAACCTCCGAAAATAGATTAGAAGTTATTTATTCAATTAATCAAAACAGTTATGATATTCCTATCGAATATGAAGAATGGAAAATAACTTGCGACGGATATGTAAAAAGTGAAAACCTAGATAATAGATTTTTTATGCCATATATAAAAATGGCAATTTTAGATAAGCATCCATCACTTTGGAGTTTTACAGAAAAGAAATTTGAATGTTATATAACTGGTATTCCTGCTGATCTTAGAGGATTTTATGGAAATCTATTGGTAGAACTTGAAAAGGTTTCAGGCAATTGGATTAAACTAACTGATCTTTTTTGGAATTTTGAGAATTTTTTCAAAAATGAAAAGAAGAAATACAAAGAAATTCCAGAGCCTTTATTAGATGTAATAAAAAAAGTTTGTGAAGATTACGATCTAAGATTTGATATCAAGAAAGAAATTTCGATGCAAGAAAGAGCTAATAATAAGAAAGATTTGCGATTGCTAATTTTCGGAAATGAGATTGTAAGTCCTCATACTTTTTATTTAAAACAACCGTACATCATTGCTGATTCATTTGAGGCGATTCGTGTGAAGTAACAAAACAACAGCACACAACAACGGTTCATCGCCAATAAGCGGCACCGTTAGAAAGAAAATAATTAACTTGACCAACAAACCAATACTAAACCGACAAATCCGCGCCTCGTACTCCGCCAACTGGCGATAACCGAGACCGTTAGCATACATTTAAACATAAAATATCTAATGAATAAAAAGAAAAAATTACCACTTACAATATTAAAAGCATTAGAATCATTTGTGAATTTAAATGGTGAAAAATTTAAAATAAT
>NZ_WYEW01000033.1:0-967 GCF_015143665.1 Salegentibacter sp. BLCTC
CGTTAGCCCTAATATGAGAACAAAATACTTACTACTAATATTATTATTTTCAATTAAAGGTTTTGCTTGCAGTTGCGATACTCCAAAACCAGCAATTGAATTTTACGAATCCACTTATGTATTTGAAGGAGAAGTTATTAATAAAGAATATGCGTCAGATTCATTAACAAATACAATAACTTTCAAAATAAGTAAGCACTATAAAAAGGGAGATAATCCGAAACAATTAAAATTTCAACTGAATTCAGAAGCGGAAGTGACAGGAATGTATTCTTCTTGTTACTGGACAGCTAAAAAAGGTGAAAAATGGTTAGTCTATGCAAAGGAAGTTGATGGAGAGTTAAATTTTCAATTTTATTGTTCTAATAGTAAACCCTTAGGTAGATTAAAAATGTCTGCTACAGAACAAAAAGTGTTGAATAATGGAAATGAATTAGATCTTACGAATTACCGATACAACTACCCCGGCAGGCCAATTACAAATATTGATTCTCTTGAAAAATTGTATAAAAAATACAAATTTGATCCTTCATATTTTGCTTTTATCTGGGTAGATGTAAATGAAGAAGGGAGATTAGAAAGAGCTAATTTGATTCCAAAAGATGAAAGAAAATTTGAAGTAATTGATACGATTTTCGAAATGAATAAATTCAAAAATGAACAACAGAAACCGAAAAACAAATTTGAAAAAATAGCTGTAGAAATCGCAAATAAGATTAAAACTTGGGAAGAATACTATTTTTTAGACTTGAAAAAACCGGTTAAATATAGAGCCGGAATATTAATAGAAGTAAATTCGGATTCAATAATTAATATTAGAAAACCTGGCTCATACTAGGGCTAACAACGGTTCATCGCCAATAAGCGGCACCGTTAGAAAGAAAATAATTAACTTGACCAACAAACCAATACTAAGCCGACAAAGCCGCGTCCCTTACTCCGCCAACTGGCGATAACCGAGACCGTT
>NZ_WYEW01000034.1:0-909 GCF_015143665.1 Salegentibacter sp. BLCTC
CAGCCACAGGCAAGTATTTCGCAACAACCAACTTGTGAAGATACTACCGGGACCATTTCGGTAACAACCGTACAGGGAATTACCTACACCCTTTTAGATGAAAATCAAAATCCATTAAATAATTCGATTGCAAATGGAGAATTCAGCGGATTAGGTGCAGGTACTTATTTTGTACAGGCAGACAATGGTGATTGTGAGTCAGTTTCTGAAGAACTTATAATCATAGAAAATTTAGGAACCCCGGCGCAGCCACAGGCAAGTATTTCGCAACAACCAAGTTGTGGAGATACTACCGGGACTATTTCGGTAACTACAGTACAGGGAATTACCTATAGCCTTTTAGATGAAAATCAAAATCCATTAAATAATTCGATTGCAAATGGTGAATTCAACGGATTAGATGCAGGTACTTATTTTATACAGGCAGACAATGGTGATTGTGAGTCGATTTCTGAAGCTTTGGTTATCATAGAAAATTTAGGAACTCCGGCGCAGCCGCAAGCAAGTATTGCGCAGCAACCAACTTGTGAAGATACTACCGGGACTATTTCGGTAACTACGGTACAGGGAATTACCTATAGCCTTTTAGATGAAAATCAAAATCCATTAAATAATTCGATTGCAAATGGTGAATTCAACGGATTAGATGCAGGTACTTATTTTATACAGGCAGACAATGGTGATTGTGAGTCGATTTCTGAAGCTTTGGTTATCATAGAAAATTTAGGAACTCCGGCGCAGCCGCAAGCAAGTATTGCGCAGCAACCAACTTGTGAAGATACTACCGGGACTATTTCGGTAACTACGGTACAGGGAATTACCTATAGCCTTTTAGATGAAAATCAAAATCCATTAAATAATTCGATTGCAAATGGTGAATTCAACGGATTAGATGCAGGTACTTATTTT
>NZ_WYEW01000035.1:0-864 GCF_015143665.1 Salegentibacter sp. BLCTC
ACCGTTAGCATACATTTAAACATAAAATATCTAATGAATAAAAAGAAAAAATTACCACTTACAATATTAAAAGCATTAGAATCATTTGTGAATTTAAATGGTGAAAAATTTAAAATAATTGATCCCGAAAATAATTTATTATCAATACTGGATATAGATAATACTTCTGATTTCTATTTTAAAATTGTAGAATTCAGAAAAATGCAAAATGGCACATTTCAATTCTTGATGGATAGAAAACCTAAAAATCAAAATGATAGTGGAAAATTTAGAGGATGGATAGAAATTAAAAATCTTGAATCACAATTTCAAAGTTGGTTAAATTTATTAAACCAATATGAGTTAACTGCATCATTTTTTGATGATCCAATAATTAGATCAAATGCGGAGAGATTTCTTCAAAAATTTGAAATAATAGATGAAAATTCTGATAAAGAAACTTTTGATCTAGAACAACAATTATTTTTGGAAGAGTATTTAAATAAATCTAAAAAGAAACTTGAAAATTTAAAAAGAAACCAATCAGAAGAAAAAATTAAAGAAATTGATATTTTAAAAAAAGAAACCGATGAAATCAAGTCAGCTTTGACAAAAGAATCAAAAAAGAAAATAATGATAAGGCTTTCAAAATTTTGGGGAAGAGCTCAAAAAACTGGATTGCAAGTAATAAAAGAAGTATTTGTAAGTGTAACAGTTGAATTGACAAAAAAACTAATGTTAGGTCAATAAAAACGTATGCTAACACCGTATAACAACAATTGCGGCTTTGTGTCCTGCGGACACAACCGCGCAAACATAAAAGTCGGGAATTTCAGCTATCTTAGTTTTTAAACAATCCGCAACTGATTGTTATACAAGACCGTT
>NZ_WYEW01000036.1:0-795 GCF_015143665.1 Salegentibacter sp. BLCTC
AGGTTATGTATTGATAGGTGCATGGTCTCAAGCTCCTCTTCCGGGAAATCGGTTAATAGTTCCATAGTTCCTCCAGAATTAACCGGGTTTGGTGCTAATGAAACATTTAAAGAGCTTTTCAACTGAACTGAAGAAATACAAGTCCTTAAAACTTCGCCATCTTCCGTTTCCAAAACCACGTAGTAGGAAGCATCAGCATCTAACTGATCACTGGTATTATTCCCTACAGAGTAGTATTGGTCATTACCAATTACAGAACCATTTTTGTACCAACGGAAACTCACAAATTTGTATCCGCCGTTGGTTTCAGGGTTGTTGTTAACCAGTAGTACATTATTAAATTTCTGAATTACAATATCCTCAAAATTGAAATTCTTTTCTATTATTATATTGTAAGTAGTACTCACATTTCCATCTCCTGATGTAACTACAAGCGTTCTTCTATAAATCCCGGGAGTTGGCGTGTTTACAGTAAAGATATTTTGGCTATCTATGGTTGAACCTTGATTTGGTTCAAGTTCAATTTGAACCTCATTTTCTGAACTTCCACAACCAATTAGGTAGTAAATATCAACATTAGGATTGTTAAAAGTAGTACCATTAATAGTGGCGCTAACTAATCTGGCTTCACTACCGTTTATAGTTAGGGTTCTTACCACAGGAGTGGCTGCCTCGTAGTTTTGGTTCCCCTCCTGGGTAGCAGTAATTGTGATTACTCCACCGCCAAGAATTCTCACAAAACCTCTTGGGCCAACGGTAGCCGCCGGATTTTCAGATTCATAAGTGTAAGAATAC
>NZ_WYEW01000037.1:0-641 GCF_015143665.1 Salegentibacter sp. BLCTC
GTACAGGCAGACAATGGTGATTGTGAGTCAGTTTCTGAAGCTTTGGTAATCATAGAAAATTTAGGAACTCCGGCGCAGCCGCAAGCAAGTATTTCGCAACAACCAGGTTGTGAAGATACCACCGGGACTATTTCGGTAACCACCGTACAGGGAATTACTTATACTCTTTTAGACGAAAACCAAAACCCATTAAGCAATTCGATTGCAAACGGTGAATTCAGCGGATTAGGTGCTGGTACTTATTTTATACAGGCAAACAATGGCGATTGTGAGTCTGTTTCTGAAGCTTTGGTAATCATAGAAAACCTGGGAACTCCGGCGCAGCCGCAAGCAAGTATTGCGCAGCAACCAACTTGTGAAGATACCACCGGGACTATTTCGGTAACCACCGTACAGGGAATTACTTATACTCTTTTAGACGAAAACCAAAACCCATTAAGCAATTCGATTGCAAACGGTGAATTCAGCGGATTAGGTGCTGGTACTTATTTTATACAGGCAGACAATGGCGATTGTGAGTCAGTTTCTGAAGCTTTGGTAATCATAGAAAACCTGGGAACTCCGGCGCAGCCGCAAGCAAGTATTGCGCAGCAACCAACTTGTGAAGATACCACCGGGACTATTTCGGTAACCACCGTACA
>NZ_WYEW01000038.1:0-569 GCF_015143665.1 Salegentibacter sp. BLCTC
GGCAATAAATCACCTAGAGAATACAAACCTCGATTCGGGGAAGAATTCTTCCCCGAATCGAATGATATTAATGAAAATTTATTGAATTTAGCTGTGTCTTAAATTGGGTAAGGCTACAGTAGAATCATCAATTAAAGACAACGAAGATAATTTTCAACATAAAATCCAGTCGCTTAGAACGGTTTATGGAGATTGGGGATTGCATGATATGATTTATGTTTACGCTAATGAATTCAAACTGGACAAAACTACCAAGATATTGACAATAAAAAGAGAATTAATAAAAGAAATCGAAGGGGATTATAATGATTTACCATAGAATACCAGCGCCTAACAATGTATCCTATGAAAAGCAATAATCTTGTCTCTCAAAAATAATATTTTAAACTCTATTATTTCATAATCATTTAATTTTTAAGGCGTTGAATTTTTAATGAAGCTTTGCTTCAATAAGAATTCAATGCAAAAATAACCTGCTCAGCATCCTATTTGTGGTCACTTCCAGAGTGCCACCAGCATCACTATGATTGGTTAAATAAATCTGTCCACTTGCTAAAAAATGTGATCCT
>NZ_WYEW01000039.1:0-560 GCF_015143665.1 Salegentibacter sp. BLCTC
AATGCAAGTGCTTCCGGTTATGACAATACCAATTCAGGTTTAACCTCTACTAATGTACAGGATGCTTTAGATGAAATTCAGTCTAACCTGGATAATACTACCGATGTTTTAGTTGATAATGGTAACGGCACCTATACGCATACCGCAGTAGATGGTACGGAGGTAATTATTGATGCCAACACTACTTCAGTAAGTGTAACCGATGGGGTGTATACTTTTACAAATGGTAATGGTGATGTAATTACGACTATCGATACCAATGCAAGTGCTTCCGGTTATGACAATACCAATTCAGGTTTAACCTCTACCAATGTACAGGATGCTTTAGATGAAATTCAGTCTAACCTGGATAATACTACCGATGTTTTAGTTGATAATGGTAACGGCACCTATACGCATACCGCAGTAGACGGTACAGCGGTAATTATTGATGCCAACACTACTTCAGTAAGTGTAACCGATGGGGTGTATACTTTTACAAATGGTAATGGTGATGTAATTACGACTATCGATACCAATGCAAGTGCTTCCGGTTATGACAATACCAATTCAGGTTTAAC